>NZ_JBGDXS010000005.1:0-335525 GCF_046550535.1 Salmonella sp. SAL04213
GTCTCGTCGCCGGATTTCACCACCTGCCCGCTGCCGCTGATGGCGTTGTCGAACGTGCCGCCGGTGTTCAGCTCCAGTGTGGCGTTGTCGGTGACGTCGCCGGTACCCAGCGCCTCAACGTTGCTGGCGACCAGCGTGCCGCCGTTGATAAGGGTGCCGCCAGTGTAAGTATTGCTGCCGGAAAGCGTGAGCGTGTCGTCGCCGGATTTTTCCACACGGCCCGTACCGCCGATGTTATTGATGAAGTCACCGCCGGTGTTCAGTTCCAGCGTGGCGTTGTTGGTAACGTCGCCTGTACCCAGCGCCTCAACGTTGCTGGCGACCAGCGTACCGCCGCTGATGGTGGTGCCGCCGGTGTAAGAATTGCTGCCGGAGAGGGTGAGCGTGTCTGCGCCAGATTTTACTACGTTGCCGCTGCCGCCGATGGCGTTGTCGAACGTGCCGCCGGTGTTCAGCTCCAGCGTGGCGTCGTCGGTGACGTCGCCGCTGCCCAGCGCGTCAACGTTAGTGGCGACCAGCGTGCCGCCGCTGATGGTGGTGCCGCCGGTATAGGTGTTTTCCGCATTCAGGATCAGCGTGCCTGCGCCCTGTTTGATCAGCGATGTGCCGTCCCAGCCGGTGGCGCTGGCGGGATCGAGCGTGGCGTCAACGTTTTCCAGCACCGTATTGACCGCAAAACTGCCGTCGGCATTGGTCAGGTTAAACGTGCCGTGGGCGTCGGTGACGGCGTCGTCGCGGTCGGCATACCATGTCAGGGCGGTGGTCAGTTCGTACTGCTTGCCCGTGTCATCAATGCGGCCATCGACGGTGATAAAGTCGGCCAGATCGGCGTCCATTCCGGCGACGGTAAGCTTTTCGAAATCGCCTGCAATGGTTTTGTCTGACGCGATCAGGGTGAAGGTATCCAGATCGTCCGTGCTGGCGGGATCGCTGTCCAGCACATCGCCGACGCCGGTGATGTCCAGCGTACCGGCCAGCGAGACCTGAGAAGCGGCGTGGATAACAGGATCGACGGTGTTGCCGTTCAGGTTGATGGTCAGCGTGCTATCGCTTTTTTGCGTCAGCGTGGTCGCCTGTAGCGTGCTGCCTGCGCCGATTTCGGTGTTGCCGCCGCTTTCGGTGGTGAGATCCGTTACCGTAAACTGGCCGCTGGCGTCCAGCAACAGGCTGGCGCGGTTGTCGATAGCGCCCGTACCCAGCGCGTTGACGTGAGTGGCAATCAGCGTGCCGCCGCTGATGGTGGTAGCGCCGCTGTAGCTGTTGGCGCCTGAGAGCGTGAGCGTCTTGTCACCGGATTTCACCACCTGGCCGCTGCCGCTGATGGCGTTGTCAAAATCGCCGCCGGTGTTCAACTCCAGCGTGGCGTTGTTGGTGACGTCGCCAGTCCCCAGCGCCTCAACGTTGTTGGCGACCAGCGTGCCGCCGCTGATGGTGGTGCCGCCGGTGTAAGAATTGGTTCCGGAGAGCGTGAGCGTCTTGTCGCCGGATTTCACCACGCTGCCCGTACCGCCGATGTTGTTGGCGAAGTCACCGCCGGTGTTCAGTTCCAGCGTGGCGTTGTCGGTAACGTCGCCGCTGCCCAACGCCTCAACGTTGCTGGCGACCAGCGTGCCGCCGCTGATGGTGGTGCCGCCGGTATAAGAATTGGCGCCGGAGAGTGTGAGCGTTTTATCGCCGGATTTCACCACGCTGCCCGTACCGCCGATGGCGTTGTCAAAATCACCGCCGGTGTTCAGCTCCAGCGTGGCGTTGTCGGTGACATCGCCGGTACCCAGCGCCTCAACGTTAGTGGCGACCAGCGTGCCGCCACTGATGATGGTGCCGCCAGTGTAAGTATTGCTGCCGGAAAGCGTGAGCGTCTCGTCGCCGGATTTCACCACCTGGCCGCTGCCGCTGATGGCGTTGTCAAAATCACCGCCGGTGTTCAGTTCCAGCACGGCGTTGTCGGTAATGTCGCCGGTACCCAGCGCCTCAACGTTGCTGGCGACCAGCGTGCCGTCGCTGATGAGCGTGCCGCCGGTATAGGTGTTTTCCGCATTCAGGATCAGCGTGCCTGCGCCGGTTTTGGTAAGCGACTGGCCGTTCCAGCCGCTGTTGGCGTCAACATTTTCCAGCACCGTGTTGACCGTAAAGCTGTCGTCGGCATCCGCCAGGTTGAAGGTGCCGTGGGCGTCGATGGCGGCGTTGTAGCGATCGGCATACCACGTCAACGTCTCGACCAGATCATAGTGTGTGTCATTGACGTTTTTCTGCCCCACGACGGTAATGAACGCGTCCGGGTTCATGGCGTTGCCATTGATTGTGATGCCGTCAAAATCGCCGCTAATGGCGTTGTCCGATTCGATAAGCGCCAGGGAGATCAGATCGTCGGTGCTGCGTATCGGCTCCTGGCTGGCGGGCGAGGCGACATTCAGCGTGCCGTCCAGATTAACGTTTTTTGCGCGGATGGCGGGGCCGCTGGTCGCCGTCAAATCGGCCGTTAGCGTGCTGCCGTCCTGCTGGGTCAGGGTATTGGCCTGTAGCGTGCTGCCCGCGCCGATTTCAACGGTGGCGCCGCTGTGGGTGGTGAGATCCGCCACGATAAAGGGATCGCTGGCGCTTGCCGCGTCCAGTTTGAGGTAAGCGCGGTTGTCGATATTGCCGCTACCCAGCGCGCCGCCAGCGGTGGCGGTCAGCGTTCCCTCTGCAATGGTGGTGCCGCCGCTGTAGCTGTTGTTGTTACTGAGCGTCAGCTCGCCGCCGCCCTGTTTTACCACGTTGCCGCTGCCGCTGATGACGCTGCCGTAGGCGGCGGCATCGCTGCGGTTAAACGTCAGCGTGCCGTTGTCAACGATGTCCCCGTTAAACGCGCCCAGCGTGCCGCCGTTGCCAATCTGCAGCGTCGTGCCGCTATCGACGGTCGCGCCTTTGGCGGTCATCGCGCCGTTCAGTATCAGCGTGCCGGATTTTACCCAAAGCGCGCTGTTGGTCGTTCCCGAGAGGTTCATCGTCGCGCCCGACAGCGTCCAGTC
The DNA here is from genome assembly GCF_046550535.1 of Salmonella sp. SAL04213. Classification (NCBI taxonomy): domain Bacteria; kingdom Pseudomonadati; phylum Pseudomonadota; class Gammaproteobacteria; order Enterobacterales; family Enterobacteriaceae; genus Salmonella; species Salmonella sp. SAL04213. The sequence continues at coordinate 3,012 of NZ_JBGDXS010000005.1, forward strand.
GCCGCTGCTGGTCACGCTGTTCAGGCCGCTGATGCTGCTGCCCAGCGTACCCTCTCCGTCCAGAATCAGATTATTGTTGGCGCTGGCGCTGTTGTTGTCGTCGGTAATGCTGCCGGATATCTCCGTACCGGTATTGAGGGTGAGGGTGTTGTTCTTGCTGCCGCTATTGATGAGAATGGCGTTGGTTCCGCCGGTTATTTTCCCCTGATTGGTCAGGGTGTTGCCGGAGCCGCTAATGGTTACGCCATTGGTGTCGCCGGAGATTGCGCCCGCATTGGCGAGCTTATTATTGTTGCCGTGGAACTGAACGGCGGTATTTGCCGAGATGGAGCCGCCGGCCAGGTTATTGAGCGTGTGGCCCGTGGTGACGTAGACGCCGAATACCGAGGAGTCCATCGTGCCGCTGTTGTTAATCGTGACGGCACCGCCGTGGGCATAGACGCTCGCGTCCCCGACGCCTTTACCCGTTGTGGTAATGGTGCCGGTGTTGGTGATAGTGCCGCTGGCGCCGCTATTGTACTGGATGCCGTAAGAGTTACTGGAGCCGGTCGCCGTGATGCTGCCGCCATTGGTGACGTTGTTGGCGCCGCTGTTAATCAGGATGCCGTTGTCTTTGGCGACGATAGCGCTTCCGCTTTCAGTCGTGACCTGGTTATTGCCGCTCGCGATACTGATGCCGGTACTGGTGGCGGTAATCTTACTTCCACTTTTGGCCGTGATCTGGTTGCCGCTGCCTTTACTGACGCGGATACCATTTTTGCCTGAAATTTCACCGCCTGAGGTGGTGACGATATTATTATTGCCGCTGATAAGGAGGCCGTCGCTTACGCCGGTCATCTTCCCCTGGTTGGTGATGGTATTGCCGTTGCCATTAATCGCCACCGCCGTGTTGGCCGAGATTGCGCCCCCGGCCTGGTTATTGAGCGTATGGCCTTTGGAACGTGTCGAGTCGAGATAGACGCCATAGACGCTGGAACTCATGGTTCCGCTGTTATTGACGACGGTGCCGTCGCCGTTGCCGTGGACATAGACGCTGGCGTCTCCCGAGCCGCCGCCCGTGGTGGTAATGGAGCCGGTATTGGTGATAACGCCGCCGGAGGTATTTTCGCCATAATGGATACCGTAAGTATTGGCGGTGCCATACGCGGAAATCGTGCCGTCATTGGTGACGAGGTTGTCGGCACCCGCTTTAAGTTCCATGGCGGCGGACTGGATGCCGACGAGGCTGCTGTTTCCCGCCGTGATCACCCCGCCAGCGCGGTTGAACACTTCAAAATGCGCGCCGTGGTACAGCGCAACGGCAATAAAATCAGACTGCAAAAGGCCGCTATTATCAACAGAAACAGAATCGCCCGCCGCGATATCATCAAAGGTATGGGCATAAATCGCCGCATCCTCGATCTTGTTTGAACCATCGCTGGCCGTGGTGATAATGGTGCCGGTATTGACAATCGTACCGTAAGCGCCGCCCCGAAGCTCGACGCCATAAGAGCGCCAGGAGCCGTCGGAGTTAATCGTCCCGCCGTTGGTGATGTGGACCTCGCCGCTCTGGACGATCACCCCGGAAACGCCTTTCAACACACCGTTTTCGCTGCTGACATAACTGCCGCCGTTGAGCATATAAATGGCGGCATCTATTTCGGGGGCGCCGTAGTCGAGATTATGAACGTAGATTGCGCTGTTCTCGATCCGGCCATCGTTGATCACGCTGCCGCCGTTTTGAAGCAATATCGTTCCATCCGCGCTGGAGCCGGTGATTGTCCCCTGGTTATGTACGCTGGTGGCGCCCGTTAACGAATCCAGGTTCATCGCCTGGCTGTCGGTCAGGCTGCTCCCCACGACAGCGCCGCTTTCAATCAGCAGATCCCAGTCGTTGCTGTTATCGCCGACGATGGCGGCGCTGGTCGCTGTGTCGGTGGCGACGGTATTGCCCGTTTCCACGACGAACGGCGTAGCGCCTGACAGGGTGTAGGTGGTGGTCTGGGAGGGAATGGAAACTCGCGTTTCCTCTGCGACGGCGGGGGCAGCATCCATCGCCAGCAGAGTTACCGCGCACGAGGCGCTGACGCTGACGATAGCGCGGCTACCACTGCGCGCCAGTTCGGAGGTGACAATATACATGCCGCGGGCGGCGTTCCATATAATATTGTAGGTTTTGTTCACTTACTATGTCCTTATTTTCTTTTTGTCCTTTTTGTTTACCTCCGTGGAGCAGCACAAAACCCGGCTATATCGGAGTAACGTTTACGACATAATAAATCGGAATTTGTCATTTTATTAAATTTTATAAATGAACATTAGCATGACATGGTGTGTAAATAAATTTATTTAACGATTATATGCACTTAGAGGTTGCGGTAATAATTAGTAATTCTACCGTTTGGATTCATGTAAATTAAATAAATCAAAATAACATTACTGCGAATTATATTAACAAAGCTGACTGGTTTTGAATTTTATCGCTTCGATCTATTATTCAGGGGGAATATAGAGGAGGTGTGAATATAATAGCGCCTGGCGGCGCTGTCGGATGGCTGACAAAGGAGAATACAACGTTGATGCCGGATGGCGGCTACGCCTTATCCGGCATCTGGTTCTGTGTTCGTTGGAAAAGTGTTGGGTTTCGGCTACGCCTCACCCAACGAGTCTATGGTCTCTATGCGTCACAGGTTTTCATAAGTTGGATGCAATCCAACATTTAGAGGCTCCGGTGTTGGTCATCAGCCTCAACCGCCGATAAATCGGCGGTTATTGACATCATCAACGCGGCATTACATCAGCGGCATCGCCAGTTGCACAAGGCTAATCAGCGGCTGCGGCCAGACGCCCAGTACCAACACCAGCAACGCGGAGATCAGCACCACGATACCGCCTGCGCTGTACTGCCAGTTTGTCGGCGCGTCGCGTCCCGGTTGCTGCGGCGCGTGCAGGTAGAGACTCACCGCAACGCGCAGGTAGTAGTACAAACCAATCGCGGAACCCACTACCACGGCGGCGACCAGCCACCACAAGCTGGCCTGAACGCCGACCGCCAACACGTAGAATTTGCCGATAAAGCCCAGCGTCATCGGGATACCTGCCAGCGACAGCATCATCACCGTCATCACCGCGGCAAGAACCGGACGGTGCCAGAACAGACCACGGTAAGAGTACAGGGAATCGGCATCCGGGCCGCGGAACGGGCTGGACATCAGGCTGACCACGCCAAACGCGCCGAGGCTGCTGAACAGATAACCGGCCAGGTAAACGCCAACCGCTTCCATCGACATCTCGCCGCTCTGCAGGGCAATCAGCGCCACCAGCAGATAGCCGAGGTGAGAGATAGAAGAGTAACCGAGCAGACGTTTGATGTTGGTCTGGCTCAGCGCCATCAGGTTACCAAAGATGATAGAGGCAAAGGCGATAATGCCCAGCACCACGCGTACCGCTTCGCTGTCGCCTACCGGCGCATAGAGGAACAGACGCATCACCACGCCGAAGATAGCGATTTTGCTCGCCGTCGCCAGGAAGGTGGAAACCGGCGCAGGCGCGCCCTGGTAAACGTCTGGCGTCCACAGGTGGAACGGCACCAGAGAAAGTTTAAAGCCCAGACCGACAATCATCAGGCCAAAGCCCGCCAGCAGCAACGGCTCGTGCAGCATACCATCGCCGAGGCTCTTACCGAGCGCTTCGAAAGACAGGTTGCCGGACTGCGCATAGACCAGCGCCATCCCGAACAGCAGGAAAGACGAGGCGGCAGCGGAGAGGATGGTGTATTTGATACTGGCTTCCAGCGAGCGTTTCTGGCGGAAAGCATAACCAATCAGGCCGAACAGCGGCAGTGAGATCAGTTCAATACCGAGGAACAGCGCCGCCAGATGGTTGGCGTTCGCCAGCAGAATTCCGCCCAGGCTGGCGATTAACACCAGCAGGTAGAACTCTTCCTGGTTATCGTTATAGCCTTCCAGCCACGGGTAGGCAAAGGTACAGGTGGCGAGGCTCGCCAGCAGCACCAGCCCGGTGTAGAGCATCGCAAAGCCGTCAACGCGCATCAGCGGCGTGACGTCCATTGCCCCGGCCTGGCCGACAAACCAAAGCGAAACCAGAGCAGCGTTAAGCCCAATGACCGACAGCGTGGCATTGAGGAAGTGATTGCGTCGCCACGCAATGGAGAGCATCACAACCACCACCGTCAAGCCGACGATCAGCAGCGGTAGCAGCGCAATCAGGTGTTGTGGAGTTATTGTCATGGCGATTTACGGCCTTGTAGTAGTAACGGAATTAACAAACCACTGCTGGATGTTGCTCATCGCAGAATGCGAGGTATCCAGAATCGGCTGCGGATAGAAGCCAAGCAGTACCAGAAGCACCACCAGCAACAGAATGATAAACAGCTCGCGCAGCGACATCCCTGGCAGTTCCTGGCTGGCAATCTGGCTCTTCGCTTTACCGAAGTAAGCGCGATGCAGCATCGCCAGCGAGTATACAGAGGCGAATACCAGCCCAAAGGTGGAGATCACGGTAATCATCGGCACCACCTGGTAGCTGCCGAACAGAATCATAAATTCGCCGACAAAGTTACCGGTGCCCGGCATCCCGAGCGTCGCCACCGCAAAGAACATGGACAGCGCAGGCAACCATTTCATTTTGCCCCACAGGCCGCCCATCATACGCATGTCACGCGTATGCAGACGTTCGTATAACTGGCCACACAGAATGAACAGACCGGCTGCGGAGAGACCGTGCGCGATCATCTGGATCACCGCGCCCTGGTACGCCAGTTGGCTGCCGGTGTAGATAGCGATCAGCACGAAGCCCATGTGGGAAACGGAGGTATAAGCAATCAGACGCTTGATGTCGTATTGGGTAAAGGCCATCCACGCGCCGTAGAAAATGCCGATAACGCCAAGCCACATAGCGATAGGCGCAAACTCCGCCGACGCGTTCGGGAACAATGGCAGGGAGAAACGCAGCAGACCGTAAGCGGCGGTTTTCAGCAAGATACCGGCCAGGTCGACGGAACCGGCGGTCGGCGCCTGGGAGTGCGCATCCGGCAGCCAGCCATGCAGCGGCACCACCGGCATTTTCACCGCGAAGGCGATGAAGAAGCCCAGCATCAGCAGATATTCCACACCGTGGGACATCGGCGTGTTCAGCAGCTCTTCATAGTTGAAGGTCCAGACGCCGGTCGCTTTATAGTGCACAAAGACCAGCGCCAGGATGGCAATCAGCATCACCAGACCACTCGCCTGGGTGTAGATGAAGAACTTGGTCGCCGCCGTGATACGCGTTTTCCCGTCAGAAGCTTTGTGGCCCCACAGCGCGATCAGGAAGTACATCGGCACCAGCATCATTTCCCAGAAGAAGAAGAACAGGAACATGTCGATGGCCAGGAACACGCCGATAACGCCGCCCAAGATCCACATCAGGTTCAGGTGGAAGAAGCCCTGATATTTTTCGATTTCTCGCCAGGAGCAAAGCACCGCCAGAACGCCGAGCAGGCCGGTCAGCACCACCATTAGCAGCGACAGTCCGTCGAGCGCCAGATGGATAGAGATGCCAAAACGCGGGATCCACGGCAGGACAAATTCAGATTGCCACTGCGGAATACCGGCGGATTGCGTCAGTGAGTAGCCGCCCTGCAACCACAATTGCAGACCGAGCGCCAGCGTCAGCCCCATGGTAATCAGCGCTATCCAGCGCGGCACCTTCACGCCAAAGCGTTCGGTCTGCCAGCACAGAAAGCCGCCGATAAAGGGAATCAATATTAGCCAGGGTAGTAACATGGCGATTTTTATTCCTTTTTAAGGCCTCTGACAGAGGCCTGATTTTCAACGAATTTGGATAAAATTCACTTTACGATCAACGCAGTACCATCAACAGCGCCAGCACCACAACCGCGCCGATGCTCATGGATGCCACATACCAGCGCAAATAACCGTTCTCGCTTAGTACCAGGCCTTTGCCTGCAAAACGGGAAAGGATAGCCGGAATGTTCATCAACGCATTAAGCGGGTCGCGCTTCAGCAGCCAGGCGATACCGAGGAATGGCTTGACGAATACTTTGTCGTACAGCCAGTCAAAGCCCCAGGCGTTATACCACCAGGTCCCCAGCAGACGGCCCGGCGCGCTGTTGGCGATCGACGTCACCAGCGTGCGTTTACCCAGCCACAGCCATGCGGCAATCAGGATGCCGGCAATCGCCACTACGCCAGAGGTAATTTCCAGCGTCATGACGCGACCATGCGCCAGTTCAGTTGTCTGCGGCAGCACCCCCTGCAATGGCGGTACAATCAGCGCGCCAACAAAGGTAGACAGGATCATCAGGACAATCAGCGGCAGATGATGGGTAATCCCCTTCCCTGCATGAGCATGAATTTGTTCTTTCCCGTGGAATACGATGAAAATCATCCGGAAGGTGTACAGCGAGGTCATGAACGCGCCGACCAGACCCGCCACCATCAGATTGATATGGCCGTTCGCCATCGCGCCAGCCAGGATCTCATCCTTACTGAAGAAGCCGGCAGTGACCAGCGGCAGCGCCGACAGCGCCGCGCCCCCCACCAGGAAGCAGGCATACACCAGCGGAATGGACTTACGCAGACCGCCCATCTTAAAGATGTTCTGTTCGTGATGACAGGCCAGAATTACCGAGCCGGAGGCCAGGAACAGCAGCGCTTTAAAGAAGGCGTGCGTCATCAGGTGGAAAATCGCCGCATCCCACGCCTGCACGCCAAGCGCCAGGAACATGTAGCCAATCTGGCTCATGGTGGAATAGGCCAGCACGCGTTTGATGTCGGTCTGCACCAGCGCGGCGAAACCCGCCATGACCAGCGTAATCGCCCCGATAATGCCCACCAGATGCAGAATTTCCGGGGTCATCAGGAACAGACCATGGGTACGAGCGATCAGGTAGACACCGGCGGTAACCATCGTCGCGGCGTGGATCAGCGCGGAGACCGGCGTCGGGCCGGCCATCGCGTCGGCAAGCCAGGTCTGCAACGGTAGCTGCGCAGATTTACCGACCGCGCCGCCCAGCAGCATCAGCGTCGCCCACATCAGCATGTTGTTGCCGTCAGCAAAGTGCGCTGGCGCCAGCTCGACCATTTCGCGGAAGTTCAGCGTGCCCAGTTCGTTGTAGAGGATGAACAGCGCGAAGGCGAGGAACACGTCACCGACACGAGTCACCACGAAGGCTTTCATTGCCGCCGCGCCATTCTTCGGATCGCTGTAATAGAAGCCGATCAACAGATAAGAGCACAGGCCCACGCCTTCCCAGCCGAGGTACATCAACAGCAGGTTATCGGACAGCACCAGAACAACCATGCTGGCGATAAACAGGTTGGTATAAGCGAAGAAGCGGGAGTAACCCTCTTCTCCACGCATGTACCAGGACGCGAACATGTGGATCAGGAAACCGACGCCGGTGACCACAGAGAGCATGGTCAGCGACAGGCCGTCCAGCACCAGGTTAAAACCGATGTTGAAGTTACCGACCGACATCCACGTCCACAGCGGCTGGCTGAACGCCTGTTTGCCGTTGGCGAAGAAATCCATCCCGACAAACGCTGTCACCAACGCCGCCAGACCAACGGAGCCCACGCCAATGGTCGCGGAGAGATTTTCCGACCAGCGTCCGCGAGAGAACGCCAGCAGTACAAAGCCAATCAATGGCAGAATAATGGTTAAGGCAAGCATGTTCATCCACGCATCTCACTTACTGAATCGATGTTCAGGTTCTGGCGACGGCGATGGAGTTGCAGCAACAGCGCAAGTCCAATACTCGCTTCCGCAGCCGCAAGGCTGATGGCGAGAATGTACATCACCTGACCATCGGTCTGGCCCCAGTAGCTCCCGGCGACCACAAAGGCCAGCGCGGAGGCGTTAATCATGATTTCCAGCCCGATCAGCATAAACAGCAGATTGCGGCGGATAACCAGACCGGTTAAACCCAGGACGAATAAAATCGCAGCGAGGATCAGTCCGTGTGTTAAGGGGATCATGCGCGCTCCTCCGTTTTTCTTTTCGCGCGGTCATCGGCGCGGTTGCTTAGCACTTCACCCGCACGCTCTTCACGACCGACGTGGAACGCCACCACCAGGCCTGCCAGCAGCAGCATCGACGCCAGTTCGACCGCCAGAACATAAGGCCCGAACAGCGTAATGCCCACCGCTTTCGCGCTAATCGGCGTGCCGTCGATGCCCTGGTCGTTAACGCCCAGAATGGCGTACACAATAACCGCCAGCATAATGGCCGACAAAACCGCCGGACCAATCCACACCTGCGGTTTCAGCCACTGGCGTTCCTGTTCGATTTCGCTGCCGCCGAGGTTGAGCATCATCACCACGAACACAAACAGCACCATGATGGCGCCTGCGTAGACGATAATTTCCAGCGCACCGGCAAAATAAGCGCCCAGCGAAAAGAACACCCCGGAAATCGCCAATAGCGATATCACCAGATACAACAGCGCGTGTACCGGATTGGTATGGGTGATCACTCGCAGGGTCGCGAGGATGGCTATCAGGCCACAGATATAAAAAGCGAATTCCATTGCCCTCTCCTTACGGTAACAGGCTCTTGACGTCGATAGGCTTGGCTTCGTTCTCTGCTTCGCCTTTATCTTTGCCGTCGATTGCCATACCCGCCATCCGGTAGAAGTTATATTCCGGGTATTTGCCCGGACCGGAAATCAGCAGATCCTCTTTTTCGTACACCAGATCCTGACGTTTGTATTCGCCCAGTTCGAAGTCCGGGGTCAACTGAATCGCCGTGGTCGGGCACGCTTCTTCGCACAGGCCGCAGAAGATGCAGCGTGAGAAGTTAATGCGGAAAAATTCCGGATACCAGCGGCCATCTTTGGTCTCCGCTTTTTGCAGAGAGATACAGCCTACCGGACAGGCTACCGCACACAGGTTACAGGCAACGCAGCGCTCTTCACCGTCCGGGTCGCGCGTGAGCACGATACGACCACGGTAACGGGGCGGTAAATAGACCGGCTCTTCCGGATACATCCGCGTTTCGCGTTTGGCGAACGCATGCAGGCCGATCATCCAGATACTGCGTACCTGAGTGCCGAAACCTACTAATAATTCTTTTAAGGTCATGGTCTTTGTGTCCCTTATTGCGCCTGCCACAGAATGACAGCCGCCGTTACCAGCAAGTTGATGAGCGTCAGCGGCAGGCAAACTTTCCAGCCGAAGGACATTACCTGGTCATAACGCGGACGCGGTAACGACGCACGAATCAAAATGAACATCATCATGAAGAACGCGGTTTTCAGCGCGAACCAGACGAATGGCGGTAAGAACGGGCCATGCCAGCCACCGAAGAACAACGTTACCATCAGCGCGGAAACGGTGACGATGCCGATGTACTCCCCCACGAAGAACAGACCGAATTTCATCCCGGAATATTCGATGTGGTAACCGTCCGCCAGTTCCTGCTCGGCTTCCGGCTGGTCAAACGGGTGACGGTGACAGACCGCTACGCCCGCGATGGCGAAAGTAACAAACCCAAAGAATTGCGGAATCACGTTCCACAGATGCGCCTGGTTATTGACGATATCGGTCATATTAAATGAACCGGCCTGCGCCACCACGCCCATCAGGGAAAGACCAAGAAACACTTCGTAGCTCACCGTCTGGGCAGACGCGCGCATCGCGCCCAGCAGCGAGTATTTGTTGTTGCTCGACCAACCGGCGAACAGCACCGCGTAAACCGCCAGACCGGCCATCATCAGGAAGAACAAAATCCCGATGTTTAAATCGGCCACCACCCAGTTAGGGCTAACCGGCACAATGGCGAAGGAGAGCAACAGCGAAGTAAACGCGATCATCGGCGCCAGGGTAAAGATGACGCGATCCGAGAATTTCGGGATCCAGTCTTCTTTAAAGAACATCTTGATCATATCCGCGACCAGCTGGAGCGAGCCGCCCCAGCCAACGCGGTTTGGTCCATAACGGTTCTGGAACAGACCCAGCAGACGACGTTCGCCAAAGCTCATGAAGGCCCCGCAGGTGACGACCACCAGCAGAATCACCACCGCTTTGAGAATGCTCAGCAGGATCTCAATCAGATCCGGTGTAATCCAACTCATTGTTGCGCCTCCCGCAGATCTTCAAGACGCGCGCCAGCCAGAACCGGCGCGATGCCAGGCATACCCATCGGCAGCCCTACCTGCCCTGCCGCTAACCCTTCAGAGATTTCAACCGGCAGCGTCACCGTATTGCCATCGTAGCTAAAGGAGACGCGCGTCCCGGCATTGACGCCCAACTTCGCGGCATCCGCCGGGTTAAGTTTGATATACGGCTGCGGCATACGGCTCTGGAAGACCGGAGAACGCTGAGACAATTCGTCGCTGCCAAACAGGTGGTAATACGGCGCAATACGCCACTGACCGTCCTGCGCCTGGAAGCTTGCCGGCACGGTAGTGAAATAATCCAGACCGCCCTCAGTCGCTTCAATCAAACGCACGCCCGGATCGCCGTGACGCAGTTTGCCGCCCACTTCATCCTGGAATTTGTTCCACGCCTGCGGGGAGTTCCAGCCCGGCGCCCAGGCGAACGGAATTTCAGATCGCGGGGCAGTCGGTTGGTTATTCCCTTCCATCGAGAAGGCGAACATGGTGTCTTTATCCTGCGGCTGACGTGGTTCATGCACGCTGATATTGGCGCGCATCGCCGTACGACCACTGTAACGATGCGGTTCGCGCGCCAGCTTCTGCCCACGAATGCGGAAGGTCGCATCCGGCGCGGCGTCTTTAATGCCGGCAAATTGCGGCATGGCGGCAATGACCGCGTCGATCACGTGGTCAAGCTGAGTCCAGTCCACTTCGCGGTTTTCGACGGTGCTGTGCAGTGAATGCAGCCAGCGCCAGCTTTCCAGCATAATCGTCTTGTTATCGTAGTAGGCCGGATCATAAACCTGGAAGAAGCGCTGCGCGCGGCCTTCGTTGTTGATGACCGTACCATCGCTTTCGGCGAAGCTTGCCGCGGAAAGCACCAGATGCGCGTTTTCCATAATCGCCGTGCGCTGATGGTCAACCACCATCACCAGCGGCGCTTTGGCGAGCGCAGCGTTCACGCGCGTAGCGCTTGCATGACGGTGGAGATCGTTTTCCAGCACCACCACCGCGTCCGCGTTGCCGGTTTCCAGCTCGCCCAACGCATCGTCAAGCGAACCGCCGCCCATCATACCCAGCCCCATGCTGTTCACGGAGCGGGCAATCATAGTAATACCGACGTCGGCGCCACGGCCTTTCAGCGCTTTCGCCACGTTGGCGGCCGCCTGAATCACCTCACTGCTACCGGCGTTAGTGCCGGAGATAATCAGCGGTTTTTTCGCGCCGGCCAACGCCTGCACAATGACATCAATTTTGTTTTGTAAGTCGCTGTCGATACCGTCAACCGCAGGCGCCGTATTGTCCAGCGCATGGGCAATCGCAAAGCCCAGGCGCGCCTGATCTTCCACCGGCGCGCGATAGGTCCAGGCGGCGATATCATCCAGACGGGTGTCGTCCACGTTGGTCACGAACAGCGGATGTTTGGCACGCTGGCCGATGTTAAGGATGGCCGCAATCTGCCAGTCGGCCACTTTCTGCGCCGCCGCCATTTCACGCGCTTTACCTTTCACCGCCTGGCGTACCGCCAGCGCAACGCGCGCGCCGGTCTGAGTGACATCCTCACCCAAGACCAGTACCGCGTCATAAGATTCGATTTCCCGCAGCGCCGGGGTGTAAATTCCGCCTTCACGCAACACTTTCAGCGCCAGTTGCAGACGCTCCTGCTCGCCGCGCGCGATACCGGTGTAGAAGTTTTCCGCACCAACCAGCTCACGCAGCGCAAAGTTGCTCTCAATGCTGGCGCGTGGCGAACCGATACCGATCACTTTCTTCGACTGGCGCAGAATATCCGCCGCGCCCTGCATCGCCTGCTCGGCGTTGAGAGTAATAAAGTCGTCGCCACGACGCTGAACCGGCTGACGCGGACGGTCTTTCAGGTTCACATAGCCATAGCCGAAACGACCGCGGTCGCAGAGGAAGTAGTGGTTAACGGTACCGTTGTAACGGTTTTCGATACGGCGTAATTCGCCATAGCGCTCGCCCGGGCTGATGTTACAGCCGATGGAACACTGCTGACAGATGCTCGGCGCAAACTGCATGTCCCATTTACGGTTGTAACGCTCGGAGTGCGTTTTATCGGTGAAGACGCCGGTCGGGCAAATCTCGACCAGGTTACCGGAGAATTCGCTTTCCAGCGTACCGTCTTCCGGACGCCCGAAGTAGACGTTGTCATGCGCGCCATAGACGCCCAGATCGGTGCCGTCGGCATAATCTTTGTAGTAACGCACACAACGGTAGCAGGCGATGCAACGGTTCATTTCGTGAGAGATGAACGGCCCCAGATCCTGGTTGCGGTGGGTACGTTTGGTGAAACGATAGCGACGGAAACTGTGACCCGTCATCACGGTCATATCCTGAAGATGGCAGTTACCGCCCTCTTCACAGACCGGACAGTCGTGCGGGTGGTTAGTCATCAGCCACTCCACCACGCTTTCACGGAACTGTTTCGCTTCTTCGTCGTCAATAGAGATAAAGGTACCGTCGGTGGCTGGCGTCATACAGGACATCACCAGGCGACCACGCGTATCTTCCGCGTTTTGGTATTGCTTCACCGCACACTGGCGGCAAGCACCGACGCTTCCCAGCGCCGGGTGCCAGCAAAAATACGGAATATCAAGGCCGAGGGACAGACATGCCTGTAGCAGGTTGTCCGCGCCGTTGACCTCGTATTCTTTGCCGTCTACATGAATCGTAGCCATTAGCATGCTTCCAAATTAAAAATCGTTAACTCACCAGCGCTCTTTGAGCAGGTTCGGCTGAATACCATTGATTAAATGGGTATTGCTGAACGGCTGCTTGATGCCAGCTTCGAATTCTTCGCGGAAATACTTAATTGCGCTTTGCAGTGGCTCAACCGCGCCCGGCGCATGCGCGCAGAAGGTTTTACCCGGTCCGAGGAAACGACACAGTTGCTCAAGTGTCTCGATATCCCCCGGCTGGCCTTCGCCACGCTCCAGCGCGCGCAGAATTTTCACGCTCCACGGCAGCCCGTCGCGGCATGGCGTACACCAGCCACAGGATTCGCGGGCAAAGAACTCTTCCAGGTTACGCACCAGCGATACCATGCCGATTTCGTGGTCTACCGCCATCGCCAGCGCGGTGCCCAGACGGCTGCCTGCTTTACCGATGCTTTCGAACTCCATCGGCAGGTCAAGATGCGCCTCGGTCAGGAAGTCGGTTCCCGCCCCGCCCGGCTGCCAGGCTTTGAATTTCAGGCCATCGCGCATACCGCCCGCGTAGTCTTCGAGGATCTCGCGCGCGGTGGTGCCGAACGGTAATTCCCACAGGCCCGGATTCTTCACGCGGCCCGAGAAGCCCATCAGCTTGGTACCCGCATCTTTGCTTTTCGAGATGTTCTGGTACCACTCCACGCCGTTGGCGAGGATTGCCGGGACGTTACACAACGTTTCGACGTTATTCACACAGGTCGGCTTGCCCCATACGCCGGAGGTCGCCGGGAAAGGCGGCTTGGAGCGCGGGTTCGCGCGGCGGCCTTCGAGGGAGTTAATCAGCGCCGTTTCTTCACCACAGATGTAACGCCCTGCCCCGGTGTGGACAAACAGTTCAAAGTCGAACCCGGTGCCCATGATATTTTTGCCAAGCAGCCCGGCCTCGGTTGCTTCGGCAATCGCACGGCGCAGATGTACAGCCGCTTCGATATATTCGCCGCGCAGGAAGATGTAACCACGATACGCTTTCAGCGCGAACGCGGAGATCAGCATGCCTTCCACCAGCAGGTGCGGCAGCTGTTCCATCAGCAGACGGTCTTTATAGGTGCCCGGTTCCATTTCATCGGCGTTACACAGCAGGTAACGGATGTTCATGGATTCATCTTTCGGCATCAGGCTCCACTTCAGACCGGTGGAAAAGCCCGCGCCGCCGCGCCCTTTCAGACCGGCGTCTTTTACCTGGCTGACGATTTCATCCGGAGACAGGCCGGTCAGCGCCTTACGCGCGCCTTCGTAGCCGTTTTTGCTACGATATTCATCCAGCCAGACCGGCTGTTTGTCATCGCGCAGACGCCAGGTCAGTGGATGGGTTTCGGGAGTACGGATAACGTTTTTCATTTATACCGCTCCAGTAGTTCAGGAATGGCTTCCGGGGTCAGATGGCTGTGAGTATCCTCATCAATCATCATGTTCGGCCCTTTATCGCAATTCCCCAGGCAGCAGGTCGGCAGCAGCGTAAAGCGACCATCAAAGGTCGTCTGCCCCGGTTTGATGTTGAGATTTTTTTCCAGCGCGGCCTGAATCCCCTGATAGCCGGTGATATGGCACACCACGCTGTCGCAGTAGCGAATCACGTGGCGACCGACCGGCTGACGGAAGATCTGGCTGTAGAATGTGGCGACGCCTTCGACGTCGCTCGCCGGAATACCCAGCACATCGGCAATAGCGTAGATCGCGCCGTCCGGCACCCAGCCACGCTGCTTTTGAACGATTTTCAGCGCTTCAATGGACGCCGCACGCGGGTCTTCGTAGTGGTGCTTCTCGTGCTCTATCGCTTCACGCTCTGCCGCACTCAGCTCAAAAGCCTCGGTTTGTGGTTGTTGATTCTCGTGCATAATTAGCGGTCCACATCTGACATAACAAAATCGATACTACCCAGATAGACAATCAGGTCGGAGACCAGGCTACCGCGGATCGCCGAGGGAATCTGCTGCAGGTGCGCAAAGCTCGGCGTGCGCACGCGGGTACGGTAGCTCATAGTGCTGCCGTCGCTGGTCAGGTAGTAACTGTTAATCCCCTTCGTCGCTTCCACCATCTGGAAGGACTCCTGCGCCGGCATCACCGGGCCCCAGGAGACCTGCAGGAAGTGGGTGATCAGGGTTTCGATATGTTGCAGCGTGCGCTCTTTCGGCGGCGGCGTGGTCAGCGGGTGATCCGCTTTGAACGGGCCTTCCGGCATGTTATCGAGGCACTGCTGAAGAATGCGCAGACTCTGGCGCAGCTCTTCCACTTTCAGCATCACGCGGGTATAGCAGTCGGAAACGCCGCCGCCCACCGGCACTTCAAAGTCAAAGTTTTCGTAGCCAGAGTATGGACGCCATTTACGTACGTCGAAGTCGATCCCGGTCGCGCGCAGCCCTGCGCCGGTGGTGCCCCACTCCAGCGCCTCTTTCGCGCCGTAAGCGGCAACGCCCTGCGAACGCCCTTTCAGAATGGTGTTACGCAGCGCGGCTTTCTCGTAAGAATCCAGACGCTTCGGCATCCACTCAAGGAACTCTCGCAGCAGGCGATCCCAACCGCGCGGCAAGTCGTGCGCGACGCCGCCGATACGGAACCAGGCCGGGTGCATACGGAAACCGGTAATGGCTTCCACCAGGTCATAAATTTTCTGCCGGTCGGTAAAGGCAAAGAAGACCGGCGTCATCGCGCCGACGTCCTGAATAAAGGTCGAGATGTACAGCAGATGACTGTTAATGCGGAACAGTTCGGAGAGCATCACGCGGATGACGTTCACCCGATCCGGGACGGTGATCCCTGCCAACTTTTCTACCGCCAGCACGTACGGCATTTCATTGACGCATCCACCGAGGTATTCGATACGGTCGGTATAGGGAATGTAGCTATGCCAGGACTGGCGCTCGCCCATTTTTTCGGCGCCGCGGTGGTGATAGCCGATATCCGGCACGCAGTCGACGATTTCTTCACCGTCAAGTTGCAGGATAATACGAAACGCACCGTGCGCAGACGGGTGGTTCGGGCCGAGGTTGAGGAACATAAAGTCCTCGTTGTCAGTCCCGCGCTTCATCCCCCAGTCTTCCGGCTTAAAGGTCAGCGCTTCCATCTCCAGATCCTGCTTGGCTTTGGTCAGCTCAAACGGGTCGAATTCGGTCGCGCGCGCCGGATAATCTTTACGCAGCGGATGGCCTTCCCAGGTTTGCGGCATCATGATGCGCGTCAGGTGCGGGTGGCCTTCGATATCAATACCAAACATCTCCCAGGTCTCACGCTCGTACCAGTTGGCGTTAGGGAAAAGTTTAGTGAAGGTCGGCACGCGCAGGTCGTTTTCAGACAACGCCACCTTGAGCATGATATCGCGATTACGCTCAATGGAAATCAGGTGGTAGAAAACGGAAAAATCCGCGGCGGGTAACCCGTCACGGTGCGTACGCAGGCGTTCATCCATGCCGTGTAAGTCAAACAGCATGACGTAAGGTTTCGGCAGTTTCTTTAAGAAATCGCCAACCTCCAGTAGTTGTTCACGCTTGACCCAAACAACGGGGATACCGGTGCGGGTCGCCTGAACGGTAAAGGCATCCGGCCCAAAACGGTTGCGCAGTTCGCCGATAACCGGATCATCAAGATGATCGCGGGTACTCCATGCAGCGTCTTGCGCGGTTAAGTCGGTCATATTGTTCACCATTGCAAATGGTCCGTGGTGGTCGGCAGTGCTTCGCGCTATTAAAATAGTGGTTAGCGAAGTGAAGTGCTGCTGCCGACAGGCGCAAATTAAATCTCGTCCGGGGTACGCAGGTTCGTGACGGCAATACGCTCGCCGCGTTTACGTTCGCGTTCTGGCTGCATATTGGCGCGATACACGCCCTGATCGCCCACCACCCATGAGAGCGGACGGCGCTCTTTGCCAATCGATTCTTGCAGCAGCATCAACGCCTGCATATACGCTTCCGGACGCGGCGGACAGCCAGGGATATACACATCCACCGGGATGAACTTATCAACGCCCTGCACTACCGAATAAATATCGTACATGCCGCCGGAGTTGGCGCAGGCGCCCATAGAAATGACCCATTTTGGCTCCAGCATTTGGTCATACAGACGCTGAATAACCGGGGCCATTTTGGTAAAGCAGGTACCGGCCACCACCATCAGGTCAGCCTGACGTGGCGACGCACGCAGCACTTCCGCGCCGAAACGGGCAACGTCATGCACTGCGGTAAAAGAGGTCACCATCTCTACATAGCAGCAAGAAAGGCCGAAGTTGTAGGGCCAAATTGAGTTTTTACGGCCCCAGTTAACCATGTCATGCAGTTTGCCCATGAACACGTTTTTGTTAACTTCCTGCTCCAGGGGGTCGGTTACGATCTCCTGTTTTTGCAGGGGGTAACGGTCATTCTCACCGTTAGGATCTATGCGGGTGAGCGTATAATCCATCTTAATGCCTCGCGGTTAGCGTTGACGATTAGCGATACTGTTCGTTTCCGGGTTCATACGCTCGCGGCGTGAACGCGCGGGCGTCCAGTCCAACGCGCCAATACGCGCCAGATAAACCAGACCAGCCAGTAACACAAAAATAAAAATTGCAGCTTCCACAAAGCCAACCCAGCCGCTTTCGCGGATAGAAGTTGACCATGCGAACAGATACAGCGCTTCAACGTCGAAGATAACGAAGAACATGGCTACCAGGTAAAACTTGGCAGACAGGCGTAAGCGGGCGGTGCCGACCGAGTCGATACCTGATTCAAACGGAACGTTCTTGTGCCTCGCGCGTGCGCGACCGCCCAAAAACCAACCGCCTACCAGCATCAGGCAGCACAGGCCAATGGCAACGATAAGAAAGATAGCGAATGCCCAGTGATGAGCGATGACTTCAGTGGATGTTGACATACTCATTGCTTACTCATCAAAAGTAGCGCCAGTTTCTCTGCTCTTTACGGCAGATGGGCGCCACATCGATTCATGGGGAGGAATAAAAAAAACCCTACAATTACTGTAGAAAATGATAAAAACAGCTAATTGATGTGGTTTTTTACTCCTTTCTATAACCTTTTGTCAACTTTAACAAAAGTTCCTTCACATTAATTTACATCAATTCATCACCATTAACATTAAGTGCCATCCTGGAGAAAATGACTCTTCGGCCAGGGGGGATTTTATGTTGTTGAATCGTGTCCGTTGTGAAGCAAAAGAAATAACACACATCTATTTTGACAGGAATTTGTGAAGATGCCTCCCCCTAAATGGGAGTATTTTCTTGATCTGTGACACGCTTTTGTTAATTCACCCCCTAAAACAGCAACAATTTCTCTAGTTTTTTAACATGCAAATTCATAAAATGGATGTTCTGGTTATTTTTTACCCACATTGAACTGCGAATCGCTACTGGCTGATTTACCGCAACTTTTACAATTTGTGCGGTTAAGCGCGTACAGATGGGCACAAAAAAAGAGCCACTGAGCGTTTTTTCATCGCCAGCGGCTCTTTTTTACATTTACGACTTAGCGCCTTTTGTCTGCGAGCTACTCAAAACCCCCTTCCACCATCAGCGGATCATCTCCGCCCTCTGCAGAAAACTGGTTGTAATGCCATGGGTTTTGATAGCTTTCCATCGCATGGAAAATCACCATCGCCAGCTCGTTCTGGCTATTGGGATCGCGGCACAACAGATATTCCGTATCCGGCAAAGGCGGTAATCCGTCTGCGGCGCCCAGCACGCGAAGGTCGGGACTCATCATTTCGACAGGTCGAGCCGTTACGCCAAGACCGGCTTTAACGGCCGCGCGTACCGCCGGTAAAGTAGACGCCACATAGGCCAGCCGCCAGGGAATACCCGCTGCATTTAGCGTCTCCAGCACCATATCGCGGAATGGACTGGGATCGTCCAGCAGGACTAGTGGTACGGGCTCTCCCCTTTGCAAAACATACTCAGCCGCACAATACCAATGGGTGGGCGAGGTCCGCAAATTCAGACAGTCCAGCGAATGAGGTTGGTTAGTCGTCACCACCAAATCTACTTCCTGCGATTTAACCATGTCCACCATATAGGCGTTGCGTTTTACCCGTACATCAAGCGCGAGTTTCGGATAAACCGAGCTGATTCGGCTAAGCAAAAAAGGCAGGATAGTATCAGCTGATTCATCAGAAGCGCCGATTGTTAACACTCCCTGAAGATTACTGAACATTAATGATGAACACGCCTCATCATTAAAACGCAGGATTTTTCTGGCGTACCCCAGAAGCTGGATACCGTGTTCGGTCAAAAGTTTGTTACGGCCATGGCGGGCGAACAATTCCTTTCCCACGAGTTGCTCAAGACGCTGCATTTGCTGACTGACCGCAGACTGAGTACGACATACCGCCGCCGCCGCCGCGGCGAAGGTGTTCAGATCGGCAACGGCCACGAACGTTCTCAGCAGATCGAGATCGAGGTTAATTATCGGACGATTTGCATTTATCATAATTTTTCACTTACTGGCGGGTCATATCGGGCTGACCTGGTTAATGCTGTGCATTCAGAAACAAGCAATTCCATTTGTAATGTGCATCCTTCGCAGTACCGCCTGGTTACCCAGGTAAATGTTAGAATGTAATTGAAAATACGACCAAAACACTTCTCTTACTTACTGATATAATACCAAATGCAACTGATCGGGATATATCAAAGAGAATGTGTCATACCTTTAGGCGTCTACAGATTTCTGCTAATGATGGACGTGTAAATCTTGTAACAGCGTCAAATAGTTTACCGAGACGCACAGATACAAAAACAATATATTGAACAATAGGTTATGTATAAAATCGCGTCATGATAATTAGCAGACAACGCAGACTACGCCCCCGTTTCGGATCATTATCTTAACCTAAAACCGCTATATTTATAAGTATTATTACGAATAATCTTAACCTTGGATATGTTATACTAATCGGACCAGAAAGATATTATTACGACTTTAGTAAATGCTTTTTAAATATTAAATAATAATTAATTAAGATTTCTACCATTCATTAATTATACTTAACAATAGTTTCACACCCCCCGCCGCCGGAAAGGTCTAACCTTCTCATTTTACCTTTAATACTCAGTATTTCCGAAATAGCCGACGCGACACTAATGATGAATGCTTATCTCTCATAAAACAGATAATTTCTGACAACAGAAAAAACCACATTACCAGCAATCACACAGAACAAAACGCTATACATGAAGCCAAAAATAGAAAATGCATCTAACAAAATGATTTTATGAAGTTTTAAACCGTACTAAAGCGCGTTAAAAATAAACAAAATCTTCTTCTGTTCACTCTTCAAAACTCACCGTCGTGGGAGTACATTGTTTCGTGCTGACTTCCACGGCAGGGAGTGGCAATAACAGCTAAAAGGTCAAGATTCATGTCCCCCATTGAAAAATCCAGCAAACTCGAAAATGTCTGTTATGACATTCGTGGCCCCGTTCTGAAAGAAGCGAAACGCCTTGAGGAAGAAGGTAATAAAGTTCTTAAACTGAATATCGGCAACCCCGCCCCCTTCGGATTCGAAGCGCCGGACGAAATTCTGGTCGATGTCATTCGTAATTTGCCGACGGCGCAAGGATATTGCGACTCGAAAGGGCTTTATTCTGCCCGTAAAGCGATTATGCAGCATTATCAGGCCCGTGGAATGCGCGATGTAACCGTGGAAGATATCTATATCGGTAACGGCGTTTCCGAGCTAATCGTTCAGGCGATGCAGGCGTTGCTTAACAGTGGCGATGAAATGCTGGTTCCCGCGCCCGATTATCCGTTATGGACAGCGGCGGTATCGCTCTCCAGCGGCAAGGCGGTACATTATCTTTGCGATGAATCTTCCGACTGGTTCCCGGACCTTGACGATATCCGCGCCAAAATTACCCCACGTACGCGTGGTATTGTCATTATTAATCCAAACAACCCTACTGGCGCCGTCTATTCTAAAGAATTGTTGATGGAAATTGTCAACATTGCGCGCGAGCATAATCTCATCATCTTCGCCGATGAAATTTATGACAAGATTCTCTATGACGATGCCGAGCATCACTCTATCGCTGCACTGGCGCCTGATCTGCTGACCATCACCTTTAATGGTTTGTCTAAAACCTATCGCGTCGCCGGCTTCCGCCAGGGCTGGATGGTGCTGAACGGGCCGAAAAAACATGCGAAGGGCTATATTGAAGGACTGGAGATGTTAGCCTCAATGCGCCTGTGCGCTAACGTCCCGGCGCAACATGCTATTCAGACCGCGCTCGGCGGCTATCAAAGCATTAGCGAATTTATTCTGCCGGGCGGTCGACTGTATGAACAGCGTAACCGCGCCTGGGAGTTGATTAACGATATTCCCGGCGTTTCCTGCGTAAAACCGCGCGGCGCGTTGTACATGTTCCCCAGGATCGACGCTAAACGTTTTAATATTCACGACGACCAGAAGATGGTGCTGGACTTCCTGCTACAGGAAAAGGTGCTGCTGGTGCAAGGTACCGCCTTTAACTGGCCGTGGCCGGATCACTTCCGCATTGTGACGCTACCGCGTGAAGATGACCTGGAGATGGCCATCAACCGTTTTGGGCGTTTCCTCTCAGGTTACCATCAATAATCTTAAATTCAGGCTACTTCGGTAGCCTGAATTGCATCTTCATCTCCCTCCCCGCACAATGAAGTCTGCCGCAGTGAAAACAAAAGGTAATCTATGAAGCAGAGCCATTTTTTCGCCCATCTCTCCCGCATGAAGTTGATTAACCGCTGGCCGCTGATGCGTAACGTGCGTACAGAAAACGTCTCCGAACATAGTCTGCAGGTGGCGATGGTCGCCCATGCGTTGGCGGCGATAAAAAACCGTAAATTTGGCGGTCAACTCAATGCTGAACGCATCGCGCTTCTGGCGATGTATCATGATGCCTCGGAAGTACTGACCGGCGATCTGCCGACGCCGGTAAAATATTTTAATTCCCAGATAGCCCAGGAATATAAAGCGATCGAAAAAATCGCCCAGCAAAAGCTGGTTGATATGGCGCCGGATGAATTACGCGATATTTTCGCACCGCTTATTGATGAGAATGCCTGGAGCGAAGAAGAACAGGCAATCGTAAAACAGGCCGATGCGCTTTGCGCCTACCTGAAATGCCTGGAGGAGCTCTCAGCGGGAAACAATGAGTTTGGACTGGCAAAAACGCGGCTGGAAAAAACGCTGGAATTACGTCGCAGCCAGGAGATGGACTATTTTATGGCGGTATTCGTACCAAGTTTCCATCTCTCTCTTGACGAGATAAGCCAGGATTCACCGCTTTAGTTGCCGGATGGCGGCTAACGCCTTATCCGGCCTACCGTTCTTCCCGTAGGCCTGATAAGCGCAACGCCATCAGGCCTTTTCCTGTCTGGGGTTAAAACGGAAACAACATTGGAATCATCACAATACAAACCGCCATCACAATAAGCGTGAACGGCACGCCAAGCTTCACAAAATCGCTAAAGCTATAGTTTCCCGGCCCCAGAACCAGAGTATTCACCGGCGATGAAACCGGCGTCATAAAGGCGGCGGATGCCGCCATCGCCACCGCCATCGCAAACGGATAGGGCGACACCCCCATCGATTTCGCCGCCGCCAGCGCAATCGGCGCCATCAGCACCGCCGTTGCCGTGTTAGAAATGAACAGTCCTATGACGGCACACAGCACGAACAGGCATCCCAGCATCATATACGGCCCATAGCCGCCGCCGATATCCATTAACCCTTGCACGACCAGAGAGACGCCGCCGGTTTTTTGCAACGCCAGCGCAAACGGCATCATACCCACAATCAAGATAATACTCGGCCAGTGGATCGCTTTATACGCGCTTTCAGCATCAATACAGCGAAATTTCCCCATCAGCAGGCAGGCGATAATCGCCGCGATCGGGTTGGGAATTTCATCGGTCAACATCAGCGCCACCATCAGTACCAGGCAGAAAATGGCGTGCGGCGCCTGGCTGTGCGCAGGAGAGGCTTCGCTGACCTCGACCGGCATATTCAGCACCACAAAGTCGCGGCCTTTTTGCCCCAGCAGGCTGATTAACTTCCAGTTCCCCACAACCAGAATGATATCGCCCATCAATAACGGCTCATCGGCCAGCGACCCTTCCAGCGCGACGCCGTCGCGTTTCAGGCCGACCACATTCAGCCCGTAACGTGTACGGAAAGCGATTTCACGCACCGACTTGCCAATCAGTTCAGACTCCGGAATAAGCGAAATTTCCGCCATCCCGACATCCAACGCCTGATCGGAAAAATATTCTCCACGCAATACCATCGGTTCCAGCAGTTGCTCGGCGCAGAACTCTCTGAGGTCAACCTCCGCCGCCGACATATCAATCAGCAGAACGTCGCGAGCGCGAAACTCCGATACGCCGTTCACATTGACGATAACCCGCCGAAAGCGCCGCCAGCGTTCAACGCCGATGACATTGGCGCCGTAACGTTCGCGCAGTTTAAGGTCGTCCAGCCGCTGTCCCACCATTGGCGAACCGGGGCGAATCGCCAGACGGCGAGCGCGCCCCGTCAGACGGTACTCGCGGATAAGATCGCGGAAAGTGCGCCGCTTACCGGCCTGTTGTCCGGGCGCATCGCCTTTTAGCATGAAGCGCATCACCAGCATATAAACAATGCCGAGCGCCAACACCACAATCCCCAGCGGCGTCACGCTAAAAAAGTTGAACCCGTGCAGGCCTTCACGCAGCAGTTCACTGTTAACCACCAGGTTCGGCGGCGTCGCCACCAGCGTCATCATTCCGCTGATAAGCCCGGCAAAACTCAGCGGCATCATCAGGCGCGAAGGCGAGGTCTGCATATGCATAGAAACGCTAAGAACAACGGGGATAAAGATCGCCACCACGCCGGTTGAACTCATGAAAGCGCCAAGTCCGGCGACGGTGATCATCAGTAAAACCAGCATTTTGATTTCACTGCTGCCCGCCATTTTAACCAGCCAGGTACCGACCACCGTCGCAACGCCGGTGCGTACGAGGCCATCGCCAATAATAAATAAGGCGGCGATAAGAATGACATTCGGATCGCTAAAGCCGGAGAAGGCTTCCGGAAGGGTCAAGGTACCGCTAAGGACAAAAGCAACAATGACGAATAAAGCCACCGCATCCATACGTACTTTGCCCGTCGCAAACAACACGACGGCAATCGCCAGTAAAGAGAGAACCCAAATCAATTCACCGTTCACAACATATCCTTGTCAGATGAGAAGATAACGCGATTCTGCCATAAATATGCCCCGCCAAAGCGGGGCGATATCATGATCAGGTCTTTCTTAACACCACTACATCGCCGTTTGGTTGTTTAGCGACCGATAATTGCGTCAGGCTATCCAACGCAAAATCAACATCCGCCAGACGCGGCGTGTCGGCCGGCGCATTGACCGCAATGACGTGGCAGCCCGCAGCCAGCCCGGACAGCACGCCAGCCGGGGCATCTTCTACTACGACGCACTCCTGAGGGGCCAGGCCAAGCAGTTGTGCGCCCAGCAAATACGCATCCGGCTCCGGTTTGCCGCGTTTGACTCGTTCGGCGGTGACAAACACCTCTGGCGCTGGAAGGCCCGCGACCTGATGGCGCGCACGCGCGACCGGCATTGAACCGGAGGTGACGATAGCCCACGGAATGCCCGCTTTATTCAGGTGATTGAGTAAATCGACTGCCCCCGGCAACGCGGTGATCCCTGCGGTTTCAGTGGCTTCTATTTGCTCCAGGCGCGTAAACTCAGCGGCAATTTCCGCCTCCGATTTACCCGCCATAAAATGCCGCAACGAGGTGATCGCCTGTTTGCCATGAATAAAGCCCAGCACCTCATCATGAGCAAGGTTAAAACGATCGGCCCAGCTACACCACGCGCGTTCAACGGCAGGTAATGAGTCAACCAACGTTCCATCCAGATCAAACAGAAAACCTTTACACTGCACGCGAGCCTCCTCAGGCATTAATGATTTGATTGATTTCATTCGCGCTCAGGTGGTACTGACGCGGGCAGGCATGCCAGACATTCAACATCCGCTGGTATTTTTCCCACATCGGCGTCTGGGCATTAAAGCCGTGCGTCCCGGCGTCAAAGTGAGTGTAGCGTCCTTCTATATTCACCATAAAACGGACATAGCCGAGGTAACGCGCTTCCGTCGCGGCGTCAAACCCCAGGAAGGTGACGCGACGTTCGTCGATGGCTTGCGTATCTTTGAGGTTGGTCCAGGAGACGTGCAGCGCATGGTACATCTCCATAATATCGATGATGGTACGACAGGTCTCTTCCGTCAGCTCGCCAAACTCGCGATCCAGCTCGCGCATCTGCAGGCCGTAGCCGCGTTCAATAATTGTTTGTAAGCGACGGTAACGCTCGGCGTTGGTGGGATCGAGCATCGTCATCATTTTGTACTGGTTAGACAAAATCAGACGTTGCGCGTTGGTCATTTCCATTTTGAACTCCTGTATCACGCTATGGCGATGAAAAAAGAAGGCATTGGTATGCCTTCTTTTATATGCGTAATCCGGGGTCAATTACAAATCATCCAGGAAAGTTTTATCCAGTTGTTTGAAGGCGCGCTTAAGCGTGTCAGCTAATGCCTGGTAATCCGGCTTTCCTTCTACCGGCGCCAGCGCTTGTCCAGCCTCCTGCAATTTACCGCGAACTTCGTAAAACCAGTTAAGGATTGAAGGCGGCAACGGCGTCACGGAACGTTTCCCTAACCACCATAATCCCTGCATAGGCAAGCTCAGGGCGAACAGGGCGGTCGCCACGGCCGGACCTAACTGACCGCCCAGCGCTATCTGCCAGCATAATGTAAAGACGGCGACAGGCGGCATAAATCGTATGGCATAGCGCGTCATACGAATGACGCGGTTTTCGACGAAAACGGGCGCCAGCCGCTTTTCCATCGGCCACGTCTTCGCGTAGTGCTGCCCCCGGCGAAATAAGCTAAAAAAATTTACGGAGCGATTATCCGGTGTCGACATGGCCTACCTCAACTTCACATATAAAATTTAAAAAATTTGTGCAAAACAACAACTGCGAGGGACAACGTTCAAAACATTTTGTCTTCGATACCCACTATCAGGTATCCTGTGTCGGCCTGTCAAAGGCCGGTAGTTTAAAATCATTGAGTCGTCAATATTACACATAGTATGCCATTGGCTGAAAAATACGCAAAATGGCATAGACTCAAAGGTATTTCTTCCATCATGCCCAAAAAAACTCCTGCGCATGATGTTAATCATAAATGTCAGGGCTATCATGCGCTACGCTCTATGGCTCACTGATGTTTTTTTAGCCACGTATCATAAATAGGTACTTCCATGTCGAGTAAGTTAGTACTGGTTCTGAACTGCGGTAGTTCTTCACTGAAATTTGCAATTATTGATGCAGTTAATGGTGATGAATACCTTTCTGGTTTAGCCGAATGTTTCCATCTGCCAGAAGCACGCATCAAATGGAAAATGGACGGCAGTAAACAAGAAGCGGCTTTAGGTGCAGGCGCCGCTCACAGTGAAGCGCTGAACTTTATCGTTAACACTATTCTGGCACAAAAACCAGAACTGTCTGCGCAGTTAACTGCAATTGGTCACCGTATCGTACACGGCGGCGAGAAGTATACCAGCTCCGTAGTCATTGATGAGTCCGTCATTCAGGGCATCAAAGATTCCGCCTCTTTCGCACCGCTGCATAACCCGGCTCACCTGATTGGTATCGCCGAAGCGCTGAAATCTTTCCCGCAGCTGAAAGATAAAAACGTTGCAGTATTCGACACCGCCTTCCATCAGACCATGCCGGAAGAATCTTACCTGTATGCCCTGCCGTACAGCCTGTATAAAGAACACGGCGTTCGTCGCTATGGCGCACACGGCACCAGCCACTTCTATGTAACTCAGGAAGCGGCAAAAATGCTGAACAAGCCGGTAGAAGAACTGAACATTATCACCTGCCACCTGGGCAACGGCGGTTCTGTTTCCGCTATCCGTAACGGTAAATGCGTGGATACCTCTATGGGTCTGACCCCGCTGGAAGGCCTGGTCATGGGTACCCGTTCCGGCGATATCGACCCTGCGATTATCTTCCACCTGCACGACACTCTGGGCATGAGCGTGGATCAGATCAACAAAATGCTGACCAAAGAGTCCGGTCTGCTGGGTCTGACTGAAGTGACCAGCGACTGCCGTTATGTTGAAGACAACTACGCCACCAAAGAAGACGCAAAACGTGCGATGGATGTTTACTGCCACCGCCTGGCGAAGTACATCGGTTCTTACACCGCTCTGATGGACGGTCGTCTGGATGCAGTCGTGTTCACCGGCGGTATCGGTGAAAACGCCGCGATGGTTCGCGAACTGTCTCTGGGTAAACTGGGCGTGCTGGGCTTTGAAGTCGACCACGAACGTAACCTGGCGGCCCGCTTCGGCAAATCTGGTTTCATCAACAAAGAAGGTACCCGTCCGGCGGTGGTGATCCCAACCAACGAAGAACTGGTTATCGCGCAGGACGCGAGCCGTCTGACTGCCTGATTTCACACCGCCAGCCTCGCTGGCGGTGCTGTTTTGTAACCCGTCCCCAAAAGACGGTAACGAAAGAGGATAAACCGTGTCCCGTATTATTATGCTGATCCCTACCGGAACCAGCGTCGGCCTGACCAGCGTCAGCCTCGGCGTCATCCGTGCTATGGAACGCAAAGGCGTTCGTCTGAGCGTCTTTAAGCCTATCGCCCAGCCTCGCGCTGGCGGCGATGCGCCTGACCAGACCACCACTATCGTTCGCGCGAACTCTACCCTGCCGGCGGCTGAACCGCTGAAGATGAGCCACGTTGAATCTCTGCTTTCCAGCAACCAGAAAGACGTGCTGATGGAAGAGATCATCGCGAACTACCATGCGAATACCAAAGACGCGGAAGTGGTGCTGGTTGAAGGTCTGGTTCCGACCCGTAAACATCAGTTCGCTCAGTCTCTGAACTATGAAATCGCGAAAACGCTGAATGCGGAAATCGTTTTTGTCATGTCTCAGGGGACCGACACGCCAGAACAGCTGAACGAACGTATCGAACTGACGCGCAGCAGCTTCGGCGGCGCGAAAAACACCAACATCACCGGCGTTATCATCAACAAACTGAATGCGCCGGTTGATGAACAAGGCCGTACTCGCCCGGATCTGTCGGAGATTTTTGACGACTCTTCCAAAGCGCAGGTGATCAAAATCGATCCTGCTAAACTGCAGGAATCCAGCCCGCTGCCGGTTCTGGGCGCGGTGCCGTGGAGCTTCGACCTGATTGCGACCCGCGCTATCGATATGGCGCGTCACCTGAACGCCACCATCATTAACGAAGGCGATATCAAAACCCGCCGAGTTAAATCCGTTACGTTCTGCGCGCGCAGTATTCCGCATATGCTGGAACATTTCCGCGCAGGATCGTTGTTAGTGACCTCCGCTGACCGTCCGGACGTACTGGTCGCAGCTTGCCTGGCCGCGATGAACGGCGTAGAAATCGGCGCCCTGTTGCTGACCGGCGGCTATGAAATGGACGCACGCATTTCTAAACTGTGCGAACGCGCATTCGCCACCGGTCTGCCGGTCTTTATGGTGAACACCAACACCTGGCAGACTTCGCTGAGCCTGCAAAGCTTCAATCTGGAAGTCCCGGTTGATGACCATGAGCGCATCGAGAAAGTTCAGGAATACGTCGCGAACTACGTTAACGCTGAGTGGATCGAGTCGCTGACCGCCACTTCCGAGCGTAGCCGTCGCCTCTCTCCGCCGGCGTTCCGCTACCAACTGACCGAGCTGGCGCGTAAAGCCGGTAAACGCGTAGTGCTGCCGGAAGGCGACGAACCGCGTACCGTCAAAGCGGCGGCAATCTGCGCTGAACGCGGCATCGCCACTTGCGTACTGCTGGGCAACCCGGATGAAATCAACCGCGTCGCGGCATCTCAGGGCGTTGAGCTGGGCGCAGGTATTGAAATCGTCGATCCGGAAGTGGTGCGTGAAAGCTATGTCGCTCGCCTGGTTGAGCTGCGTAAGAGCAAAGGCATGACCGAACCGGTTGCCCGCGAACAGCTGGAAGACAACGTGGTGCTCGGCACGCTGATGCTGGAGCAAGACGAAGTCGACGGCCTGGTTTCCGGCGCGGTTCATACCACCGCCAACACCATCCGTCCGCCGCTGCAGCTTATTAAAACGGCGCCGGGTAGCTCCCTGGTCTCTTCTGTGTTCTTTATGCTACTGCCGGAACAGGTTTACGTTTACGGCGACTGCGCAATCAACCCAGACCCGACCGCAGAGCAGCTGGCAGAAATCGCGATTCAGTCTGCGGATTCCGCCATTGCCTTCGGTATCGAACCGCGTGTGGCAATGCTCTCCTACTCCACCGGCACCTCTGGCGCGGGCAGCGACGTAGAGAAAGTACGTGAAGCGACGCGTCTGGCGCAGGAAAAACGTCCTGACCTGATGATCGACGGTCCGTTGCAGTACGACGCCGCGGTCATGGCTGACGTAGCGAAATCCAAAGCGCCGAACTCGCCGGTTGCGGGTCGCGCTACCGTGTTCATTTTCCCGGATCTGAACACCGGTAACACCACCTACAAAGCGGTACAGCGTTCTGCCGACCTGATCTCCATCGGGCCGATGCTGCAGGGTATGCGCAAGCCGGTGAACGACCTGTCCCGTGGCGCGCTGGTTGACGATATCGTCTATACCATCGCCCTGACGGCAATCCAGGCTTCTCAACAGCAGCAGTAACAGTAAAAGCCAATGCCGGATGGCGGCGTGAACGCCTTGTCCGGCCTACAGGTGAAATACCGTTGTAGGCCGGATAAGACGCGTTAGCATCGCCATCCGGCATTCTGCTATTTACCCTGCAAAGCGGAATTTTTTGCTTAACTGCGCTGCATCAATGAATAACTATTCCCTTCTTCTCATACTTAACCTCTTTGCTTTGCAACAGGGATAGTCTGTCATGTCTGTCGTTACAGAATCAAAAACAGCCAGAAAATGGGCAATGCCCGATACGCTGGTCATCATCTTTTTTGTCGCCATTTTAACCAGTATCGCCACCTGGGTCGTCCCCGTTGGGATGTTTGATAGCCAGGAAGTGCAGTATCAGGTCGATGGTCAGACAAAAACCCGCAAAGTCGTCGACCCGCACTCTTTTCGCATTGTGACCAATGAGGCCGGGGAAGCGCAGTATCATCGCGTACAATTTTTCACTACCGGCGATGAAAGACCAGGGCTGATGAATTTTCCGTTTGAAGGGTTAACATCCGGATCGAAATTCGGCACTGCCGTCGGCATCATTATGTTTATGTTGGTGATTGGCGGCGCATTCGGCATCGTGATGCGTACCGGCACCGTGGATAACGGCATTCTGGCGCTTATTCGCCACACGCGGGGCAACGAAGTCCTGTTTATTCCGGTGCTATTTGTCCTCTTTTCGTTAGGGGGCGCCGTATTTGGCATGGGCGAAGAGGCGGTCGCCTTTGCAATTATCATAGCCCCGCTGATGGTCAGGCTGGGCTATGACAGCATTACCACCGTCCTGGTGACCTATATCGCCACCCAAATTGGCTTTGCCAGTTCGTGGATGAACCCTTTCTGCGTAGTCGTCGCCCAGGGGATTGCCGGCGTGCCGGTACTTTCCGGCTCCGGGCTGCGTATTGTGGTCTGGGTTGTCGCCACGCTGA
Source organism: Salmonella sp. SAL04213 (assembly GCF_046550535.1). NCBI lineage: Bacteria > Pseudomonadati > Pseudomonadota > Gammaproteobacteria > Enterobacterales > Enterobacteriaceae > Salmonella > Salmonella sp. SAL04213. Next base: position 33,495 of record NZ_JBGDXS010000005.1, read on the forward strand.
TTGGGTTGGTTTTTACGCTGGTCTACGCCTCACGCGTGAAAAAGAATCCGCTGCTGTCCCGCGTCCACGAATCCGATCGCTATTTCCGCGAACAGCAGGATGAAATCGTCCAGCGCCCTTTCACCTTTGGTGACTGGCTGGTACTACTGGTCCTGACCGGCGTAATGATTTGGGTCGTCTGGGGCGTGATTGTCCACGCCTGGTTTATTCCGGAGATCGCCAGCCAGTTTTTCACCATGGGCGTGGTGATCGGCCTCATCGGCGTTATCTTCCGCCTCAACGGTATGACGGTCAACGTGATGGCGTCCTCATTCACCGAAGGGGCGAGGATGATGATCGCACCCGCCTTGCTGGTGGGTTTTGCCAAAGGCATTCTGCTGCTGGTCGGCAACGGCGAAGCCGGGGAACCCAGCGTGCTCAATACGTTGCTTAACAGTATCGCGCATGGCATCAGCGGGCTTAATAATGCTATCGCCGCCTGGTTTATGCTGCTCTTCCAGGCGGTATTTAATTTCTTTGTCACGTCCGGTTCGGGCCAGGCGGCGTTAACCATGCCATTACTGGCGCCGCTCGGCGATCTGGTCGGTGTTAACCGTCAGGTGACTGTTCTGGCCTTCCAGTTTGGCGATGGCTTCAGCCATATTATCTATCCGACATCGGCCTCGCTGATGGCCACGCTGGGCGTATGCCGGGTCGATTTTCGCAACTGGCTGAAAGTGGGGGCGTCGCTGCTGGGACTACTGTTTATTATGTCCAGCGTGGTCGTCATTGGCGCGCAGATGATGGGATATCATTGATCCAAAATGCCGGATGAGCATCAGCGCCATCCGGCAATATCTTCATGATTAAAGCAGTGATTTCGCGGCTTCTACAATCGCTTCGGCGGTGAGTCCGTACTCTTGTTGTAAGAAATCCTGCGTTCCTACCTGCCCATAACGCTCTTTGACGCCAACACGACGCATCGGCACCGGGCAGTTTTCCACCAGCACTTCCGCCACCGCTGACCCTAGTCCATTATGGATGCTGTGGTTTTCACACGTGACGATACGCCGCGTTTTTTCCGCATAGTTTTTCACCAACATGCGATCGATAGGCTTTAAGGTGAACATATCAATGACCGCGGCGCTCACACCTTCCTGCTCCAGTTGGCGCGCCGCCTCCAGCGCCTCCGCCACCATAATGCCGTTGGCGATAAGCGTAATATCATCGCCCTCGCGCAGTACGTTGCCCTTGCCAATGGTAAAGGTAGAGCCTGGCGCATAGATACTCCGCGCCTGCTTACGGATGGTACGCAGCCAGTAAAAACCGTCCAGGTCCATTAGCTGGCGTAAAATATCCGCGAACATCACCGCATCCGTCACCTCCAGTACTACGGAGTGCGCCAGCCCGCGAACAATCCCCATATCTTCAAAAGACATATGGGTGCCGCCGTTATGGCACGCCGTCACTCCGGCATCGGAGGCGATCACTTTGACGTTGTTACGCTGATAATCCAGCGCCATAAAGAGCTGATCAAAACAGCGACGGCTGGCAAAAGCGGTAAAAGTATGCACAAACGGTTTGCGACCGGTCAGCGCCAGTCCCGCCGCCGTGCCAATCACATTCGCCTCCATAATACCGCAGTTAATGACATGCTGCGGGTAGTCACGCGCCACGCTGTCCATCGCCATTGAGCTCATTAAATCAGCCTCAAGCGCAATAATTGGGCTTCCGGCCTCAATCTGCCCGGCGACAAAACCGGCGTAAACTTTGCGCATTTCGATATCGTCTTTAAGCCCTGCGGGCGCAAGCTTAATCATGCATGACCTCCAGTTGATGAATGGCCTCATTGAGCGTCTGCTTCATGCCATCCGTCAGGCGTAAGTGGTGAGAATTCGTTAACTGCTCCAGGCATGGCACCCCCTGCCCTTTAATGCTGTCAAGGATCACAACCCGTGGCTGGGCATCGGCGGGCGGCACAGGCTGAACCACCGCCAGTAGTCCGGCGATATCATCGCCTTTGACGGTGACGACATCGAAACCAAACGCGCGGAATTTCCCTTCCAGATCGAACGGATTGATAATCTCCTCCAGCTCACCGTCAAGCTGCTGTTTGTTCCAGTCAATGAAAACGGTCAGATTATTCAGGCGGTGGTGGGCAATAAACTGAAACGCCTCCCAGCACTGCCCTTCATTGAGCTCGCCATCGCCGACAATGCAAAATACCCGGTTGGGTCGCCGCGCCAGTTTATGCGACAGCGCCATTCCGCCCGCAATAGAGATGCCCTGTCCCAGTGAGCCGGTCGTGGCGTCCACGCCGCGCGTTTTTAGCCGATCCGGATGGCTGGGAAGACGGGTGCCGTTCTGGTTAAGCGTATTCAGCTCTTCGAGCGGGAAATAGCCTTTAATCGCCAGGGTACTGTACAACGCGGGGCCCGCATGGCCTTTCGACAGCACGAAGTAATCGCGCTCCGGCCAGTCCGGGTCGGCAGGGTCGATTTTCATCACCGCGCCGTACAGAACCGCCAGAGTTTCCACTACCGACATGCTGCCGCCATAGTGACCAAAGCCAAGATGGTTTAAGGATTTGAGCGTGGCGACGCGAATGTCGCGCGCCAGTTGGGTGATTTCGGTTACGTTCATTCTTTCGCTCCGCTATTTTCCTGCACTTCGGCATTCGCTTTTTTGTTTTTGGCCAACACGTTGTACGCCACCAGTAGCGCGAATAGCGCCACCACCAGCCCCGTGATAGCCATCGGCGACAGATAACGCGCCAGGTTGCCCAGCAAAATACCGATTACGCCAAAGTCAGCATCCGAGAACGTGGTATTGGCGAAGCCGATCGCGCCGAGAACCGGCAGTAACAGCACTGGCAGGAAAGTGATTAATAGACCATTAGCAAATGCGCCGATCATCGCCCCGCGGCGACCGCCGGTGGCATTGCCAAAGACGCCTGCGGTCGCGCCGGTAAAGAAGTGCGGTACAACGCCTGGCAGGATTAACACAAGCTTCATCTGTCCAAGCAGGAACAGACCCACCAGCCCGCCGAGAAAACTGAACAGGAAGCCAATCAGTACCGCGTTAGGGGCATAGGGATACACCACCGGGCAGTCCAGCGCCGGACGCGCGTTTGGCACCAGTTTTTCTGAAAAGCCGGTAAAGGCCGGAACAATTTCCGCCAGAATCAGACGGACGCCTTGCAGAATGATGAATACGCCGGCGGCGAAGGTGATTGCCATGATAATGGCGTACACCAGATAGTTTTGCCCGCCGCTAAACGTCGCTTCGACATACTCACGCCCTGCGCTGACTGCCATGATCAGATAGATAATCATCATGGTCAGCGAAATCGAGATAGAACTGTCGCGTAAAAAACTGAGGTTTTTCGGCAGGTTCATCTCTTCCGTGGAGCGGGAGCCTTTACCACACAGGCTGCCAATCCAGCCGGAAAGCACATATCCCAGGGTACCGAAGTGACCAAACGCAATGTCATCGGTACCGGTAATCCGCCTCATATAACGTTGGGCCAACGCCGGGAAGAAAGCCATCACCAGCCCCAGGATCAGCGATCCGGTGAAGACCAGCCCTACGCCCTCAAACCCCGCCACGGTCAGGATTACGCCAATCATACAGGCCATGTAAAAGGTGTGATGCCCGGTCAAAAAGATATATTTAAGACGCGTAAAGCGCGCCACGACAATATTGGCCACCATACCAAATGCCATAATTAACGCCGTGGACGCGCCATATTTTTCCAGCGCGATTGAGACTATCGCTTCATTATTAGGAATAATACCCTGAATATTAAAAGCGTGTTCAAACATACCCCCTAGCGGATTTAATGAACCCACCAGTACGGTTGCGCCGCCGCCAAGCACAATAAAACCTAAAATGGTTTTAATCGTGCCTTTCACCACATCGGAAAACGCTTTTTTCTGCGCCACCAGACCAATCAGCGCAATTAACCCTACAAGCACCGAGGGCACTTTTAAAATATCAACAACAAAATTCAGCGTTTCAAGGATAAACATATCCACCTCGCCAGCAATAATTATTGTTTAGCGAACCATGCGCGCAGCTGCGTTTCCAGTTCGTTGATGTCGATGATGTTATTGATCACCACCAGTTGGCTTTCCGGTACGCTGGCGCTGGCCGCGATATCTTTGGCCATTACAAAAAGATCGGCAGCCCCGGGCGTGGCCGATGAGAGATCGGAGTGTTCCACCTCGGCGTCAATATTGAGTTTCTTTAATACTTTTTTAATGTTCATTTCTACCATAAAACTACTACCCAGGCCGGAACCGCAAATTGCCATGATTTTCATTATTGTCACCTTTTAAAAGTAGAGTTGGTCTGCATCACGCACGGGCGTAATGTTATTTACCGCAAGAAAATGGAATAAAATCAAAAACGGTCAATAATCTTTTTAATGTCCTCCAGGTTTTTTGCCTGATGTAATTTTTCCATATCTACATCACTGGAAAATAATTCCGCCAGCGCCGATATCATTTCGATATGACTGTGCTTATCAGGCGCCGCCAGCATAATAATGATGTCAACCGGATCAAATTCGTCTGCGCCAAATGAAACGCCGCGCTGTAGTTTCAGTAACGATAAACCTAACCCTTTCGCCCCCTCTTCCGGCCTCGCATGCGGCATCGCTAACCCTGGCGCTAATACATAATATGGCCCAAGCTTTTGGTGCTGCTGAACAATCGCCGTAAGGTATTCCGGTGCGATAACACCTGCGTCCAGCAGGGGTTTGCCGCAAATTTCCAGCGCCTGCGGCCACGTTTCCACGCTCTCCTGTAGCGTGATGGTTGCGTCAGATAACCAGGTTCCCAGCATGTTATTCGCCCCCACGGTGTATGAAATTATGAACAAACTTTATTCAAGCCATTCGATATTAGCTGCGATCGTTATCACAAAGATAGCGCTACCAGCGACTATTACTCAGAATTGTGATAGCGCTATCAAATTAAAATCATGGTGTGAAATCACAGCAAAAAAGCGGATTTAAGGCGTATACTGCCAGTCATGCGAAGCAAAGAACGACAATAAAAAAGCATCTCAACATGTTGTAATGACGCAGGAATTTGTATGTCGATACCCCGTAAACGGCGCAGTACCGGTAAAGTGACTATCGCCGATGTAGCCCAACTTGCCGGTGTAGGCACGATGACCGTATCACGAGCCTTACGCACGCCGGAACAGGTCTCTGATAAACTCCGGGAAAAAATCGAAGCGGCAGTGCATGAGCTGGGCTATATGCCTAATCTCGCCGCCAGCGCGCTGGCGTCTGCCTCCTCGCACACCATCGCAATGGTCGTACCGAACCTTGCGGAAGCGGGGTGTTCTGAAATGTTCGCCGGGCTGCAACAAATTTTACAGCCCGCTGGCTACCAGATTATGCTGGCGGAATCGCAGCATCGCGTGGAACAAGAGGAGAAGCTGCTCGAAACGCTGCTGGCCTCCAACATTGCCGCGGCGATTCTGCTTAGCGTCGAACATAGCACTACCGTGCGCCAGTGGCTGAAAAATGCCTCTATCCCGGTGATGGAGATGGGCGCGATTCGCAGCGATCCTATTGATATGAATATCGGTATTGATAACGTTGCGGCAATGTATGAGCTGACGGAAATGCTGATTCAGCGCGGTTATCAGAATATCGGGCTGCTATGCGCCAATCAGGAACAGTGGATTTTTCAGCAACATCTGCACGGCTGGTACAAAGCGATGCTTCGCCACCATATGTCGCCAAACCGGGTGATTAATGCCGCTTTGCCGCCCAATTTTTCTACCGGCGCGTCGCAACTGCCGGAGTTTTTACTGGCGTGGCCGGAGCTGGACGCGCTGGTATGCGTATCGGATGAGCTGGCCTGCGGCGCGTTATACGAGTGCCAACGACGGCGGATCAAAGTTCCGGACGATTTAGCGGTGGTCGGGTTTGGCGATAGCGATGTCAGCCGGGTCTGCCAGCCGCCGTTAACCACCATGGCCGTACCACACCGTAAGATTGGCAGTGAAGCCGGACGGGCGCTGTTGGAAAGGTTAAATCAGGGAAACTGGAGCGATCGAAAATCCATCGCCTCCAGTTTATGTATGCGGGAAAGCTGCTAAAACGCTTATTCCGTCTCTTCCGGTTTCTCCTGAAGCGCAGCTTCGTTTTTGGCGTTGCGGGTCATCCACAGCGCCAGCGCTTTGAGCGAGTCCGGCGTAAACTCATCACAGCGCGCGGTGATCTCCTCCGGAGTCAGCCAACACACTTCGCTGACTTCATCTTCCTGAAGCGCGAAAGGCCCGTGGGAAACGCAGCTAAACAGCGCGCCCCAAACCCGGCAATGTTGGTCTTCAAAGTAAAACAGACCGTGTTCGGCAAACGGCACGCCTGCAATACCCAACTCTTCTTCCGCTTCGCGGCGGGCAGATTCCAGTAGCTGCTCATCAGCCTGGACCACGCCGCCTGCGGTAGCATCTAACATACCGGGCAAAAAATCTTTTGTTTCGGTACGACGCTGCACCAGAATTTTACCCATACCATCATGAACGACGATATACGTCGCACGATGCCGTAAGCGTTGCGCACGCATCTGTTCCCGGCTGGACTGTGCAATGACTTCATTGTCTTCATTCACAATATCCACCCATTCCGTACTTGCCAAACGACGCTGTTCCACCATCAGGAAACCTTCTTATTTCTGGCGCTCTTACGGCGCATTTACGTTTGTGAGGTAAATTACGAGTTAATTGCAACCTGCGCAATGATACTTTGATCATTGAGTGCGATTACGCTCAACACATTATCATCCAGAATACCGTAGCTTGCCGCATACCCGCCTTTCGGAATGCTCACTGACCCAGGATTAAAGTGATACAGCCCTTCCTGCTGTTGCGCCACTGGCAGATGCGTATGACCATAAACCAACACATCGCCAGTATGCAGAGCGGGCGGATTCGTCGGCCCGAAGAGGTGCCCATGCGTTAAAAATAGCCGCCTCTCTTGCGTCAATATTTGCTGCCACGGCGCAGTTATCGGGAAATGCAGCAGCATCTGATCCACTTCGCTATCGCAGTTGCCGCGCACGGCAATGATTTGCGTCGCCACCGCGTTCAGGCGTTCGGCGACCTGGGCGGGCGCATAGCCTTCAGGCAGCGCATTTCGCGGGCCGTGGTTAAGGACATCGCCTAATATCACCAGCCAACGCGCGCCGCTTTGCGCGAACCGCTCAAGCACGCGTTCCGTGGCGGGTAAAGAACCATGAATGTCCGATGCGAACATCAGTTTCATCGCTCACTCCTCGTTGTGAAAAACGGCGTTATGATACTGGAATATGAATAGATTTTCAGCCTGAACGCTTCGAGGAAAGCGCAATAAAACGCTGTACGGAAGCACGCTGCCACTGGAATGTCGCATACGCCGCCAGCGACGTCGGCACGTCATCGCCATGCAGCGCCAGACGATTGATCATCAATGCCAGATCGGTATCGGCAATGCACCATTCACCAAATAAATTTTGCGTCCCCTGCCCCAATAGCGCTTCAGCCGTCGCAAACAGTTTTGCCGCGCTGGCTTTTCCAGCCTCGCTTAGCGGCGCTTTTTTCGCCCCGGCAAACACCACGTCGGTAGGCCGTTCTTCGCGAAGCGGCAGTAAATCGCTGCGTAGCCACGCCTGAATCTGTCGCGCGCGGGCGCGTTTTTGTAAATCGTGCGGGTAGATACGCTCCCACTGCGGCGGCGCGAAACGCTCCTCCAGGTATTCCGCAATAGCGGACGACTCGCTCAGCTCAAAATTGTCGGTCTCAAGCACCGGTACGCGCTGCGTCAGCGTATATCCCCGCCAGCCAGGTTGCAGATGTTCTCCCTGGTCCAGATCGCGGGTTTTCAGAGTAAAGGAAAGCCCTTTTTCTTGTAATGCCACCCAGGCGGACAAGACGTAGGGAGAAAAAAAGTTCGCATCCGACCACAGCACAATAACAGGCTTACTCATAATGTCCTCTTGAGGGCGTATTAAGTTTCTTCCCAAAATATAGCGTCTTTCGCCTGCTGTCACCTGATGAAAACTCACACACATCAGGAGGCTTTCTATACTTAATTCAGCCCAGACTCTTTACGCACATGCAGGAGCCAAAATGATTGACCTTTACTACGCCCCCACGCCCAACGGGCATAAAATAACGCTGTTTCTGGAAGAGGCGGAGCTGGCGTATCGTTTGCTAAAAGTAGATATCAGCAAGGGCAATCAGTTTCGCCCTGATTTTTTGGCTATCTCTCCCAATAATAAAATTCCTGCCATCGTCGATCACGCCCCGGCAGACGGCGGTCAACCGCTTAGTCTTTTTGAATCCGGCGAAATTCTTCTCTACCTGGCGGAAAAAAGCGGCAAACTGCTTAGCGGGGAGCTGCGTGAACGCCATACCACGCTGCAATGGCTGTTCTGGCAGGTCGGCGGGTTAGGGCCGATGCTGGGCCAGAATCATCACTTTAACCATTTTGCGCCGCAGGCCATCCCCTATGCGATTGAACGCTATCAGGTTGAAACGCAACGCTTATACAACGTCCTGAATAAACGCCTGGAAACCTCCCCGTGGCTGGGCGGCGACCACTACAGTATTGCGGATATCGCCAGTTGGCCGTGGGTTAACGCACATCAGCGTCAGCGAATCGATCTTGATACCTACCCGGCGGTGTATAACTGGTTTGAACGCATTCGCACACGTCCTGCGACAGCGCGCGCACTGTTACAAGCGCAACTGCACTGTAACAGTACGAAAGCGTAACGCGGTGGCATACATCATGTATGATGTAGAGGTGTATACACGGAAAAAACCTGCGTCCGGCACCCTTATTCGTATTAAAAACCTGACATTAGGGAAGAGGAAATCCTCCCTACTCTGGAGGTCATATGCAGATTCTGATTACCGGCGGTACGGGCCTGATAGGTCGTCATCTCATTCCCCGGCTGTTAACACTGGGGCACCAGGTGACGGTCGTTACGCGCAATCCCGATAACGCGCGTCAGATTCTCGATTCCAGAGTGACATTATGGAAAGGGCTGGCGGAACGTGAGCACCTCAATGAGATTGATGCCATCATCAATCTGGCGGGCGAACCGATTGCCGACAAGCGCTGGACGTCGCAACAAAAAGAACGGTTGTGCCAAAGCCGCTGGGCTATCACGCAAAAGTTGGTGGATTTAATTCATGCCAGCGCTACGCCGCCCTCGGTGTTGATATCCGGCTCCGCCACGGGCTATTACGGCGATCTGGGCGACGTTGTCGTCACTGAAGATGAGCCGCCGCACAACGAATTTACGCATAAACTTTGCGCCCGCTGGGAACAGATTGCCTGTCGTGCGCAGAGCGACCAGACCCGCGTCTGCCTGCTGCGTACCGGCGTTGTCCTGGCGCCGCAAGGCGGGATTCTGGGGAAAATGGTTCCGCCGTTTCGCCTTGGACTCGGCGGTCCGGTGGGTAATGGTCGGCAATATCTGGCCTGGATTCACATCGACGATATGGTCAACGGCATTCTGTGGCTGCTGGATAACGATCTTCGCGGTCCCTTCAATATGGTCTCGCCGTATCCCGTCCATAATGAGCATTTTGCTCATGCGCTGGGTCGCGCGCTGCGCCGTCCGGCGATTATTCGCATTCCGGCGACGGCAATTCGCTTATTGATGGGAGAGTCGTCAGTGCTGGTGTTGGGCGGACAGCGGGCGCTGCCAAAACGGCTTGAAGCCGCCGGATTCGCATTTCGCTGGTATGATTTAGAAGAGGCGCTGGCGGATGTGATTCGCTAGTTCCCAAAGCGCCGTATCCTGCCCGGTGAGCGATGCGCCGCCGGGCTTCTTTTATTTCAGCGAGCCTTTCAGGAATTGCTGTAAACGCGGGCTTTGCGGATTGCCGAACACCTGCTCCGGATCGCCCTCTTCTTCAATTTTCCCCTGATGCAGAAAAATAACGTGCGAAGAGACATGGCGAGCGAAGCCCATTTCATGCGTGACCACCACCATCGTTTTGCCTTCTTCCGCCAGTTGTTGCATGATGCGCAACACTTCGCCGACCAGTTCAGGATCGAGCGCCGAAGTAGGTTCATCGAACAGTAAAACGTCAGGTTCCATCGCCAGCGCGCGCGCAATAGAAACGCGCTGCTGTTGGCCGCCGGAGAGATGGACGGGATATTTGCCCTGAGCGCGCTCATCAATCCCCACCTTCGCCAGATATTTCAACGCCCGCTCGCGCGCGTCGTGCTTGCTTAATCCCAGTACCTGAATCGGCGCTTCCATCACATTTTCCAGCACCGTCATGTGGCTCCAGAGGTTAAAGTGCTGAAACACCATCGTCAGGCGGGTACGCAACAAGCGTAGCTGATTTTTATCCGCCACTTTGAGCTGCCCGTCTTTGTCGCGCACCAGATTAATGTTCTGACCGTTCACGATAATCGCGCCTTCGCTCGGTTTTTCGAGGAAGTTAATACAGCGCAAAAAAGTGCTTTTACCGGAGCCGGACGAGCCGATGATGCTAATCACATCTCCGGCGCGGGCCTGCAGCGATACCCCTTTCAGCACTTCATGACCGCCGTAGCGTTTGTGCAAATCGATAACGTGTAATTTATTTTCTGACATCATGTTACTCGAATTATTTAGAGGACACGTGCTGCAACCAGCGTCTTTCCGCCCGACGGAACAGGCTTATCAGGACATACGAAATGAGTAAATACAACACGGCGGCAATGCCAAACGCGGTAAACGGCTGGTAAGTCGCTGAGTTAATATCGCGGGCGATTTTCAACAAATCCGGCACCGTCGCGGTAAACGCCAGCGCCGTAGAGTGCAGCATTAAAATCACTTCGTTGCTGTAGGCAGGCAAGGCGATGCGTAATGCCGACGGCAAAATAATGCAGCGATACATTTTAAATGACGAGAAGCCATAGGCCCGTGCCGCTTCAATTTCACCGTGCGGCACCGAGCGAATCGCCCCGGCGAAAATTTCCGTGGTGTACGCGCAGGTATTCAGCGTCAGCGCCAGTACGGTACAGTTCAGTCCGCTGCGGAAAAACGCGTTAAGAAGATCGGTGCCTTTGACTATCTCCAGCGTATACATCCCCGAATAGAACACCAGTAGCTGTACGTACAGCGGCGTGCCGCGAAAAATATACGTAAACAGCCAGATGGGAAAACGGATGAATTTATTACTGGAAACGCGACCTACCGCCAGAATCACCGCCAGAAGACCGCCCATCACCACCGATGAAATTAACAGCCACAGCGTAATCGCCACGCCGGTAAAACGATAGCCATCCGTCCAAAGCAGGGATTTCCAGTACTCCTGAATGATCTCAATCACAAATCGGCCCTCTTCACGCCCACGGAATAGCGACGCTCAAGTAAGAGCAGCACACCATTGGAAACGGTGGTAAATACCAGGTAGATAAGTCCACAGACCACGGCAAAATAGAAAGGCTCCCAGGTGCTTTTACCGGCAAGCTGCGTGGCTTTGACGACATCTTCCAGGCCCAGCAGCGACACCAGCGCCGTCGCTTTGAGTATCACCTGCCAGTTATTGCCGATCCCCGGCAGGGCGTAACGCATCATCGCCGGGAACATAATCCGCCGGAAGGTTTGCCCGTGGGTAAAACCAAAGGCCGTCGCCGCCTCGATATGGCCTTTCGGCACCGCCATAAACGCGCCGCGAAAGGTTTCGGTAAAATAGGCGCCGTAAATGAAACCAAGGGTGATAATACCGGCCACCATTGGATCAATATCTATCTGGTCGATACCCAGCGAATCGGTCACCACGTTAAGCGCGATTTGCAATCCGTAAAATATCAGCAGCATTAAGACCAGATCCGGCACCCCGCGAATCAGGGTGGTGTATCCTTCAAAAATAAGCCCCGTAACCCGGTTTTGCGAAAGCTTCGCCCCCGCGCCGACAAGACCAATAAGCACGGCCAGCACCACGGAACTGAGCGCCAGTTCCAGCGTGACGATCGCGCCCTGTAAAATTACGCCTGAAAACCCGTACAACATGCAGCCTGTCCTGTTGTGTGTGGTGAAGTAAGAAGCCTCTTTTGCATTTTTGCCTCACATCACGCCGGATGGCGGCTGTGCCTTGCCCGGCCTACGATGCTCCGTAGGCCTGACAAGCGCAGCGCCATCAGGCAATGCAGACAGTCAACATTCTTTGGGCTTTATCTGCACCGACGGTGATTAACCGCCATAAACATCAAAATCAAAGTACTTTTTCGCCAGCTTTTCGTAAGTACCGTCAGCACGCATTTCAGCAAAGGCTTTGTTCAGCGCTTCGCGCAGCTCGTTATCCTCTTTGCGCAGCCCCATACCGGTTCCTACGCCGAATAACTTCTCATCTTTCACCGCCGGGCCGCCGAATTTATAGTCTTTTCCGACGGGCTGTTTAAGGAAACCTTCGCTGGCCGCGACCTCGTCCTGGAACGCTGCATCAATACGACCAGCCGTCAGATCGGAATAAATGTTGTCCTGCCCCTGGTAAGAGACGATCTCAATCCCTTTCGGCGCCCAGTGCTCATTGCCGAAGGTCTCCTGCGTCGTCCCCTGTAGCACGCCAACGCGCTTGCCTTTCAGCGACGCGACGGTCGGCTGAATATCAGAGTTCTTCGCCACCACCAGACGGGAATCAGCGGCGTAAAGCTTGTCGGTAAACGCGATTTCCTGCTGGCGCTTTTCAGTGATGGACAGCGAGGACATGATGGCATCAATTTTCTTCGCTTTTAAAGACGGAATCAGCGCATCCAGCGGGTTTTCCACGAACGTACACTGTGTGTTGATACGTTTGCACAGCTCTTTGGCCAGATCGATATCAAAGCCGACCAATTCACCTTGTGCATTTTTGGATTCAAACGGCGCGTATGTAGGATCGGTACCGATACGAATCTTTTGTGGAATAGCGGCAAATGCTGCGGTAGCGCTGGAAAATGCCAGCACCAGAGAAAGGGATAACGCCAGTTTTTTCATAACTATCCTCAACAGACTGTCTTTCCAGGAGATCTTTACAGATCCGATGCGACTATCGTGCCATTAATCAGGCCGACAAGGCAAAGCATTCTACCTTGTCAGCCGGTTTATTTTGCATAAAAATCGATTAAGTATGCATTTATGCGCCTGTTCCGCAACGGCTTATGCACCAAAAAGGTGCAAAACATCTATTTTGCACCGTGATAGTTCCCCAGCGCGGCGCGTTATCCCCTTCCCTCAATCGCCGTAGACATTAAAATCGAAGTACTTTTTGGCCATTTTGTCGTAAGTTCCGTCCTGGCGCAGTTCGGTCAGCGCTTTATCAAACGCGGCTTTTAGCTCGGTATCGTCTTTACGCAGCCCAACCCCCGTCCCGTCGCCAAAATATTTTTTATCCTTCACGGAAGGACCGGCAAACGCATACTCTTTGCCCGCTGGCTGCTTCAGGAAACCTTCGCTGGCGGCGACTTCATCCTGTAATGCGGCATCCAGACGACCGGCAGTTAAATCGGAATAGATAAGATCCTGGTTGGCATAAGCCACCACATCCACACCTTTTGTGCGCCAGTTATCATTGGCGTAAGCCTCTTGCGTGGACCCTTGCAGCACGCCGACATGCTTGCCTTTCAGCGATTCCAGCGTCGGCTGAATGGGAGACCCTTTTGCCGCAATCAGGCGTGAATCCGCAGCGTAAAGTTTGTCGGAAAACGCAATTTCTTGCTGGCGTTTATCGGTGATAGAGAGCGATGAAATAATGGCATCAATTTTTTTCGCTTTTAGTGAGGGAATAAGCGCATCAAAGTCGCTGGCGACCCAGGTACATTTCACCTGCATACGCTTACACATTTCATTACCGAGATCGATATCAAAGCCAATAAAGTCGCCTTTGGCATCTTTCGATGAGAAAGGCGCGTAGGTGGTATCTGTTCCAATACGAACCGTTTGCGGAAGCGCGGCGTAACTGGCCGCCGTCGCGCCCAGACCTATCAGCAAAGACAAAGCGAGAACGGTCTTCTTCATACATACCCCTCAAGTAGCGTTATTTTCTTATGTTTTACGTGGTGTTGTGTGTTTGCAGACTTTTTCATGCAGGTCTTATGCCATTTTCACGTCAGCAAAACGATTCGACGTTAAATTTGTTAATAAAACGTTGCAATATTGTCCTGATGTTGAAGATAGCAGGTATGACGGTTGAACCGCAGCGTTTCGACGGCTTTTAACGAATTAAATGTTGAGGATATGATCGCGGTTACAAAATTGCCCTGAAACAGGGCAACAGGGACAATAATGCACGCTAAACAGACAACGCTATGCGCCCTGCCAGCGAACAAAAAGATCGTGCGGAAGGGGGATATCAAACTGATCCAAAACTCGGTTAACCGTTTGATTTATAACATCATCTAACGTCTGAGGAAGATGATAAAAAGCCGGAACCGGCGGCATAATCACCGCGCCTATCTCAGCGGCCTGGGTCATTAAACGCAAATGCCCGATATGCAGCGGCGTTTCGCGCACACACAGCACCAGAGGTCGCCGCTCTTTTAATATCACATCCGCCGCGCGGGTAAGCAGTCCGTCAGTATAACTGTGGACAATCCCCGACAGCGTTTTAATCGAACAAGGCAAGATAACCATTCCCGCCGTCGGGTAAGAGCCCGAGGAAATGCTGGCGGCAATGTCGCGCGCATCGTGCGTCACATCGGCCAGCGCCTGCACCTCGCGCAGCGAAAAATGGGTCTCCAGCGCCAGCGTTTGCCGGGCCGCCTGGCTCATCACCAGATGCGTTTCCACGCTATCGACATCGCGCAAAATTTGTAATAAGCGCACGCCATAAATCGCTCCGCTGGCGCCGCTAATTCCTACAATGAGTCGTTTCATGTTCTCTTACCGTTTACGAGCGCCGTTCATCCCACTGTGTTACGTAATCGGCTCAAAGTGGGTCTGAAGAGATACCATGACAAAAGAATCCCTATCATAAAAGCCAGCTCAACCAACATTATCACTACCCCTTGCTCACTAAACCAGGTGCCGACCATAATGGCAAAATTGGTGATAATGACAAATCGGGCCGTCCAGGGGAAAAGCGGCGATCGATAGCGTAGCAAATCGCTGGCGTACGTTCCATTACGCACCGATTGTCGGAAACGATACTGGCACCATCCGATGGTTATCCATGCCAGGCAACCCACCTGCCCGGTACTGGCGATCAGATATAAATAAAATTGCTGTGCGGGAATATAGCGGGTCAGCAACGACACCAACGCCAGCAAGGCCGTGATTAAAATAGCATACACCGGCACGCCGCCGCCGTTCGTTTTCCCAAAGCAGGCTGGCGCAAAGCGATCGCCCGCCATAGACCACAGCATACGCGAACTGGCGTAAATGGCCGAGTTAGCGGCAGAAACCGCGGCGGAAAAGATCACCAGCGTCATCAGCGTATCCGCCCCGGGAATGCCCGCGTGGGAGAATACCCATACAAAGGGACTTTGTCCATTTGGCGTCAGTTCATGCGGATAGACCAGCGCCAGCACCGCAATCGCCAGGCCGTAAAACAAAATGATTCTGAGACCGATCCCCAGGATCACCTTCGGTAAAATAATGTGCGGCGATTCGGTCTCCCCTGCCGCATTTCCGACCAGTTCCACCCCCTGGAAGGAGTAAATCACGATCGTCATACAGACCACAATTTGCTCCCAACCGTGGGGAAACCACATTCCGTCTGTTTTTAACGTCGGGTGCCAGTCACTATGGCCCATTAGCGAGTAGATCATGACCCCGCCCGCGCAGATAAACAGCACGATCGCGAAGACCTTAATGGCCGAAAGCCAGTATTCGCATTCGCCAAAACTTTTTGCGGAGGTGAGATTGATGGCCGTCAGGATGAGCAGAATCGCCAGACAGAACATATATACCGGAACCGCGGGGAAAAACTGGTGAGCAATAAACCCTGCGGCAGTGAGGTCGGCTGCCAGGGAAAAGACCCAGCTAAACCAGTAAAGCCAGCCAATGGTATAGCTCCAGCAAGGTGACGGCATAAACATCAGCGCGTAATGTTGAAATGAACCGGAGTGAGGAAAGGCGCATGATAATTCGCCAAGACACATCATCGTTGCCAGCATAATGGTTCCGGCAAACAGATAGGCCAGTAAGGTTCCCGCCGGCCCGACGCTGCTTAACGGTTCGGCAATGCCGATAAATAAGCCGGTGCCAATCGTGCCGCCCAGCGACATCATCAGCAGATGCCGCTTCTTCAGGTTACGCCGCAGACCACCTTCAGGCTCTGCTGGCGGAGATTGTTGCAGGGTATCCATCGTTACTCCCTGTCTTTCGTGAGGTCAAAGATGCCGCCGCGACATAGCCGCGGCGGTTATGCGTTAACGCGTAAACCTCCAGGCGACGCCTTTGGTCTGGCAGGCCATTAACAGGCCCGTATAATCCAGCTCAAAGCGAACCACATCGCCTACTTTTAGCGACTGACGACAATCTTCAATATCCACCAGCGTATGATCGCTGGTTTGCCCTAAGATAGTGATAGCGTCGTCGCATGGCACACAGTTATCCGACGGCACATCCTGGCGACCAAACGCCAGCAATGCGCGTCGGCGTATGCCACGATCGACAAAGGTTTTACTTTGCAAAAAGGCATCGACGCCCAGCTCCCCGACCGGGACGGTCGGTTTACTGTTCAGTTCGATGATTTCCGCTTCCAGGATATACATATCGGAACAGGCTTTATCGACCGGTTTTGCGGAGTGGTGAAATTCATTCAGGTATTTCATGTCCACATATTCAATGCCGAATTCATGCAGTCCGCCGATGCGCAGATGATTCAGCCCCTGCGGCCAGATACCTTTATCCAGCAGGTGATAGCTGGTGCAGTTTCCCGCAGAAAGCCGCCGGACAGGAATACCGCTGTCGGCTTCCAGCCGGGCGGCCAGCGCCAGAAAATCCTCGCCATTTTTTACCGTTGGCAACACGGTGCCGTAACAATTAAAGTTGGTGCCCAGTCCATATAATTCCAGACCGGGCAGACCAGTAATCAGAGTCACGGTCTCAAGAATGCGTTGATATTCACCAAACCAGATACCCTCGCGTAAATCGCCCATATCCACCATCAGTAATACCTGATGCGTTTTCCCCTGGCGTTGGGCTTCTTGCGATAATGCCCGCAATACCACCGGCTCGCTATTTAAACTAATATCCGCGTAGCGCACCACATCTTCGATTTCACTCAGACACGGGCTGCGTAACAGGCAGGTTGTACATCCTGTCTCGCGTATTTTTTTCAAATTATAGGTTCGTGATTCAGCAATAACGGTAATTCCGCCGTTGAATACCGCCTGCGCGGTTTCCACGCAGCCGTCAAAAACTTTATTGACAGCCATCACGTCAATACCGCTACTTGCCAGCAGAGCTTTTTCCGTGCGGGCGTTTTCTTCCAGCTTGCGTAGATTTATTTCCAGAACTGGCATATACATTTTATTTTCCTCCCGCCATGCTTAAACGGGCATTACGTTTCTGCGCCCGATGGTAAATGTACTCCGCGACGACAACCGCCAGCACGGCTCCGCCAATAATTTTCCCGGCGTACTGGAAATATCCGCCCATATCAATTTGAGAAGGCGGAATAAATAACAGCGCAACGGCAAAGGCGATAGAAAGAAAGCCCAGCGCGGGTAAAATAGCCGGTAAAACCTTGCCCGGAATTTTAAAACTTCTTGGCGTATCTGGCTGAGTCTTACGTAAACGCCAGAACGCCGGGAACATCACCAGATAAGGAATAAAATAGGTGATGGTCGTTAGCGCTGTTAACATCCAGTAAGCCGCCGCAACGCTTGGCGAAATAAAAGTCGAAAAACACAGGACCGTGACAATAATCGCCTGTACAGTCAAGGCAAAGGCGGGCGTTTTCCACACCGGATGTAATTTGCCGATTCGGTCCCCCAGCAGATTATCTTCACGCGAGGCTTCCTGGAGCATATAAATCGGCCCCACCAGCCAGGAGTTAATTTGCCCGAGAGCGCCAAAAAACATACAGATGGCCATAACAGGAATTAACCACGGCATATGCAGCGTGTCCGCAGCAGCATGCATAGCCTGCATGACGCCTGCCACGATGTCGGTTTTCCCGGCGGGTAAAAGCGTATTTAGCGCCCAGGTGCCGACCATATAGATCCCAACGATAACGGCGGCAGAGACGGCCATCGCTCGCGGAAAATCACGCTGTGGATTACGGGTACGCCCGGCAATCATCGGGGCGACCTCCAGTCCGGCAAACGCAAACATCATGCTGGATAAGAAAACGATCGTATCCCAGTGCCCGAGATCCGGAATCCAGTTTTTCGCTGTAGTGTAGTCCGTCTGCATCTGGTGTCCGGTACATAGCCATACCACCGCCAGTAAAATGAGGATGGCGGAGGGAATAAATACGCCGCACCAGGCGCTGATGCTATTAATAATTTTTGTCCATTCCATCCCGCGGATATTCATCAGCGTTAATAGCCAGAAAATTACCGCGGAACCAATACCGATAAATGCTTTATTTTCCGCCAGGCCGCCGCCGATCATATAGCCCAACGCGGTAAAGCCGAATTGCAGCATTAATGGGAAAAACAGTACGCAGGAAAAGAGAAAACAAACCACGACAATCCATGCAATACGTTTACCAAATGCCTCTTTAATCCAGACAAATATCCCGCCATCTTTCGGCCAGCCGGTTGACAGCTCGCCGCATACCATCGCTAAAGGAAAAAACAAGCAGAATGCGGCGATCACCCATAACAACATGGCCGATGCCCCGTAAGGCGCCACGTTAGGGATTTGCCGCAAACTCAGAATAGCGATGACATTCATAAAGACAATGTCTTTGATGCCAAGTAAGCCAGAATTCGTGTTACTCATGGCCATCTCCTGTTATGCATTCAGGCATCACTGCCCTCTTCTTATCATCTGACGACGGGCTTCAGCATAAAACTGAAGCCCAAAACAGTATTAATAAATGTCGTACTTGACCATATCTTCGTAACTGTCTTCCCGACGAATCAGACGCGTCTCACCATTTTTATCGATCATCACCACGCCCGTGCGCGGACGGTTGTTATAAACGGTTTGACTTTCAATGGTGTATGCCCCGGCGTCAAGAAACGCGACAATATCGCCAACATGAGTCTCCTTCGGCAGTAAAAACTCTTCACCTTTCACTCCCATGTGGAAATAATCTCCGCCATCACACAGCGGCCCGGCTAATTTTATCCAGGTGTCGTGCGCTGCCGTCATGCGAGAGGCGTTATAGACATAAAAGAACCAGTCAAAATGCTGGCTGTCAGAGAGTACGCTGTAACCAGCGTCGACAAATTTCCATTCAACGTGGCATTCCACATTGCCGTTAAGATCGTAATTTGTTTTACGTTTTTCGCAGGAGACTTCCGTCAGTAAAACCGCCGCCGACCCGGTCACTTTACGCCCCGGTTCAATACATATTTCCACATCGGTACGCCATTTATGCACTTCGCGAATGACCGCATCGGCAAAATCCTGGGCGGTAATACCGGCATACATATTATCTTTTAACGGGTCGCCATTCTCGTCGTCATATTTATAGGGAACCGGAATTCCGCCGCCCACGTTAATCAAATCAAATTTAATACCGAGCACCTCTTCCAGGCGACGGGATTCATCCACCAGCACTTTAGTCGCTTTTGCGAAAGGCTCTGACTCCGGCACCTGATCGCCCACATGCATATGCAAGCCGCGCAAATGCACATAAGGCATCGCCAGAATGCGGCGGCAGGTTTCTTCCGCCTGTTCCAGGTCGAGACCTGACTTCGCATGGAAAGCGGTAACCAGTTCCGCATGCGTCGCCGAGGGAACATTCGGCTCTACGCGGACGCAAACATTGGCGACTTTCTTCAGCTTGCGAGAGATGGCATCAATATGTTCCAGCTCATACAGGCTATCAACATTAATAAGATACAGATCGTTGGCGATGGCATATTCCAGATCGGCAGGCTTTTTCACCACGCCGTTGAAGACGATCTGATCGCCGCGAAAGCCTATCTCCAGACACTTGCGAACCTCATATTGTGAGTTTGCCTCCGCGCAAATTCCGGCGTCACGAATGGCTTTCAACACCCCCATGACCGAGCAGGTTTTTGATGCAAAGAAGGTTTTGGTATTTTTATGCGCCGCAAATGCCTGCTGGATTTCATGAATGTTACGAATAATCTCCGGCTCAGAAAACACATAGAACGGCGTGGGGTACTGGCGCGCCAGTGCGTCCAGATCGACCCCTTCAAAACACAAATGACCGTCTTTGTGCTGGAAACGGCGATCGCCGTTGATTACCTGCTCACGTAGCTGGTTGTAATTCTGCATAATCGAGTCAGTCATAACGCCCTCTGCTTAATGTTTATGGTAAAAATCCGCATTCTTTACAGGGATAAAGCAAAAGGCATGCCACTATTTTTTATAAAAATAATCAATTACTTATAAAAATAAGTTTTTCCTCATTTTCGTCATTGAGTTTGCTATTCATCACAACGACGAAAATTCGTCACTTTTATAATGGCAACATGAACAATAGATATTAGGAATGCGTGTATGGCATCCACCAATCAGGAACTGGCCTCGGCGCTCAGGATGTTTTCCCGCTTTTTCGATTTGATTCATCAGCCGTTGGCCGTCATTAATGAGCGTGGTGAATACGTTTACTACAATCAGGAAAGCGCGGATCTGGACGGCTACAGTATTGAACGGGCAATGGGAAAACATATGCTGGATGTCTATCCGGGCATGAAAGAGACGCAAAGTACGATGCTTTCATCGTTAAAAAAAGGCGTGGAATACATTGGCCATTATCAAATTTATTACAATGCGCGAGGCCAGGCCGTTGACTATCAGCACACCACCGCGCCGCTCTATGCAAGCGATGGCGGCATGGTCGGCGTTATCGAAATCGGCAGGAATATGTCTGGCGTCAGGCGGCTCCAGGAGCAGGTGGTAGAACTGAACCAACTGCTGTATGCCGATCACCATGAGAAGCACCATGCCATTATTACCGAAAACCCGGAAATGCTCAGTAATATCGCCAAAGCCAAACGGCTGGCCGCCAGTAATATTCCGGTGACGATTGTCGGGGAGACGGGAACGGGTAAGGAGTTATTTTCCCGCCTGATACATCAATGCAGCAAGCGGGCGAATAAACCCTTCATCGCCCTGAACTGCGGCGCCCTACCGCCTACGCTTATCGAAAGTACGCTTTTCGGCACCGTGCGCGGCGCCTATACCGGCGCGGAAAATAGCCAGGGCTATCTGGAACTGGCAAACGGGGGAACGCTCTTTCTTGATGAGCTGAACGCCATGCCGATAGAGATGCAAAGTAAGCTGCTGCGATTCTTGCAGGATAAAACCTTCTGGCGGCTCGGCGGACAACAGCAACTCCACTCTGATGTCAGGATCGTTGCCGCCATGAACGAAGCGCCCGTCAAATTAATTCAACAAGAACGCCTGCGGGCAGATCTTTTTTATCGGTTGAGCGTCGGAATGTTGACGTTACCGCCGCTGCGCGCCCGCCCGGAAGATATTCCCTTACTGGCGAATTATTTTATTGATAAATACCGTAATGACGTGCCGCAGGACATTCACGGATTAAGCGAGACGGCGCGTGCTGATCTGCTCAATCACGCCTGGCCGGGTAATGTCAGGATGCTGGAAAACGCAATCGTACGCAGCATGATCATGCAGGAAAAAGACGGGCTGCTCAAACACATCATTTTTGAACAGGACGAGTTAAATTTAGGCGTACCGGAAACCGCGCCGGAAAATCCCCTTCCCTCGTCACCCGATCCGCAGTATGAAGGGTCGCTGGAGGTACGGGTTGCCAACTACGAAAGGCATTTAATAGAAACCGCGCTGGATACGCATCAGGGGAATATTGCCGCCGCGGCCCGCAGCCTTAACGTATCCCGCACCACGTTACAGTACAAAGTACAAAAATACGCTATTCGCTTCGGCGTGGTGCGTAATTGACATCGGCCAGCGGCATTGCGCCGCTGGCAAAGCCATTAGCCTTCGTTATGCATTTCCAGGTTTTCCATTTCGTTCTGGAACAGCACCGCTTTGGCGTCGTCATTACGTAATGAATCCAGGAAGTCGAGGTATTGCTGGTCTACGTCTTTGGTGACATATACCCCGTTAAATACCGAACACTCAAACTGCTGGATATCCGGATTTTCCGCGCGCACGGCTTCGATCAGATCGTTCAGATCCTGGAAGATAAGCCCGTCTGCGCCGATGATCTGACGAATCTCATCCACCTCGCGACCATGCGCGATCAGCTCATTGGCGGTCGGCATATCAATGCCATAGACGTTGGGGAAACGAATTTCCGGCGCGGCGGACGCCAGATAAACCTTCTTCGCGCCGGCTTCCCGGGCCATCTCGATAATCTGCTCTGATGTGGTGCCACGCACGATGGAATCATCCACCAGCAGGACGTTCTTATCGCGGAATTCTGCGCGATTAGCATTGAGCTTACGGCGCACGGATTTACGGCGTAGCTGTTGGCCCGGCATGATAAAGGTACGTCCCACGTAACGATTTTTGACAAATCCCTGGCGGTACGGCTTGCCGAGAATACGGGCAATTTCCAGGGCGATATCGCAGGAGGTTTCCGGGATAGGGATCACGACGTCGATGTCCAGATCTTCCCATTCACGAGCGATTTTTTCGCCAAGTTTGGTGCCCATATTCACACGAGCGCTGTAGACGGAGATCTTGTCGATAAAGGAGTCCGGGCGAGCAAAATAAACGTACTCAAACAGACAGGGGTTACTGACCGGGTTATCCGCGCACTGGCGCGTGAACAGCTGCCCCTTTTCGGTAATATAGATAGCTTCGCCCGGCGCGACATCGCGCAGGAATTCAAAGCCCAGCGTATCCAGCGCCACGCTTTCAGAAGCGACCATATACTCCGTACGACCATCGCCAACGTCACGCTTGCCCAGCACTAACGGGCGAATGCCGTGCGGATCGCGAAAAGCCACCATGCCGTGGCCGATAATCATCGCCACGCAGGCATAGGCGCCGCGGATTTGACGGTTAGTCGCGGCAATCGCGGCAAAAATATTGTCGGCTTCCAGCGGATAGTGACGGAAGTTGTCGAGCTCGCTGGCGAAAATATTGAGCAGGATTTCGGAATCGGAGGTGGTGTTGATATGACGGCGCTTTTCTTCAAACAGCTTTTTACGTAGCTCGTGCGCATTAGTCAGGTTGCCATTATGGGCCAACGTGATGCCATACGGCGAGTTAACGTAAAAAGGTTGCGCTTCGGAAGCGCTGGAACTGCCTGCGGTAGGGTAGCGCACATGGCCGATCCCCATGTTGCCCTGCAAACGCTGCATGTGGCGAGCTTCAAAAATATCGTTCACCAGCCCGTTTGCCTTACGCAAGCGGAAGCAGTTATTCGCATCAATGGTGATGATACCGGCAGCATCCTGACCACGATGCTGGAGCACTGTTAACGCGTCATAAATCGACTGGTTGACCGGCATAACACCGGCGATACCGACAATACCGCACATACGTCATTTTCCTCGTTAAGCCACATCTCAGAACCTGTTACGTCCTGGGCAAGAAACTCGACGAGCTTTGCAGATAGTCAAAGAACCATCTGATGATGAAGCTGAACTGCGGGATGAGCTGCGATTTGCTCCAGTCTTCGCTTTTCGACAAGCCGGTAAAGGTATCAAGGAAGAACAGAATGGCGGCGACAATCAGCGCGCCTCGCAGTGCGCCGAAACAGATCCCCAACACCCGGTCAGTTCCCGACAGGCCGGTCTTTTCTACTAGCTGACCTATCACAAAATTCACGATAGCGCCGACGATAAGCGTCGCGATAAACAGTACCGCGATAGCAATCCCATTACGAACCAGTTCGTCTTCAAAGCCCGTAAACCAGACAGACAGGTAAGTGTAGTAGTGACTGGCGACAAAGAAAGCACAACCCCACGTCACCAGCGATAACGCTTCACGAACAAAGCCGCGGATCAGGCTAACCAGACAGGAAAAAGCAATCACCGCGATAATGGCGTAATCAATCCAGACCATAGATGTCCCACGATTTTACGCCCTGTCGTCCTGTTCGGGGCGCATTCTAACAGAAAAAGAAAACGTTTGCGTAGGGATTTCCTTCCCACGCGTAAATAAAAATGGCGCTGAAAAAATATTCAACGCCATCACACTTTTTATCTCTTCGGGCACGACCAGAAGAGCTGCCATCGGCCTGATAAGCGCAGGATACCAGGTTCATTCCTTCTGCCGGATAGCGGCGTAAACGCCTTATCCAGCCTACAGAACTTCGGCTATTACCAGGTGAACACCGTAGGCCTTAACGCTGCGCGCTCAGGCAAAACGCGCCTTAGTTCGGGCTATATCCCATCACCACGCCGCTTAACCCGGAAATCTGCTTGAGCTCGCCAAGCGATCCTTTCATCTTATCTTTCGACGCATCCGGCCCGACGAGAATACGGGTTATTTTACCCTGTACCGGCGTTGAGGGGGAAGTATAAACCCGGAACCCGGCGGAACGAAGCTTGCCGACTATCTCGTTGACTTTATCCGCATTTTTCAGCGCGCCCAACTGTACGACATAGGCTTTGCCGGTCGGCGCAGGTTTATCGTCGGCGACTGGTTGCGGCGCGGGCGTCGGCGTGGAAGCGGCGACAACCGGCTGTTGCGGTTTAGGCTGCGGCTTCGGCTTTTCAACCGGCTTCGGTTTAGGCGTCTCCGCCGGTATCGGATCAAGCTCAACATTGTTAGACGCCATGCGCGACGGGTCCAGCGATGGCGCTGCCGCATCTCCCGCCCGCACCTCTTCAGCCGCCCCTTCCGGCGGCTGTGTCGGCAGCGCCTGCGTTGCGGCAGGCATCATATCCGGCTCATCGCGGTCGCCAGGCTTCGGTACCAGTGGAATCGCAGCAAATTCATCCTGATAATGCTTTTTCTGTCCGTCCAGCAGACCGGGAAGCACAATAACCCCCAGCGCGACTAACACAATCGTGCCGACTAAACGATTCTGAAACTTACTCGCCACCGATTCTCCCCGCGTCTATCACTTCCATAACATGTGCGACGGTGTGGAACGATCCGCACACCAGCACGGTATCTTCTGGCTGCGCCGCGTCGATAGCGGCCTGCCATGCCTGCGCGACGCTATCATAGACATTCCCTTTCCCCAGATGTTCCAGAAGTTGTTCCGCCGTCGCGCCGCGCGGCCCCTCTAACGGAGCACAATACCAGTCGTCAACCACGCTTTTCAACCAGGCTAACGTGCCGGCGATATCTTTATCATGCAGCATACCAATCACCGCAAGCACGCGCCCGCGTTTCGGCAACATTTTCAGACGACCCGTCAGGTATTCCGCCGCGTGGGGATTATGGGCGACATCAAAGATAACGCGCGGCGACTCACTCACGATTTGAAAACGTCCCGGCAAGGTAGCCTGCGCAATACCGTCGCGAATCGCCTGCTCGTCAATGTTCAACCTGCTGGCGCGCAGCGCGGCCAGAGCGGTGGCGGCATTCGGCTGAGGAACCTGCGGCAACGGCAGTCCGGCAAGCGTGCCGTCGCCATCGGTAAACGCCCAGTGGGTCGCTGTCACCTCATAACGCCAGTCAACGCCGCGACGCCGCAACAGCGCGCCGGTCTCCTGCGCGACATCCGCGATGGTTGCCGGCATTTCCGGTTCGCCGACGATAGCGGGTTTTTCCGCGCGAAAAATCCCGGCTTTCTCGCGGCCGATACTTTCGCGATCCGGCCCCAGCCAGTCAGTATGATCAAGCGCGATGCTGGTAATTACCGCTACATCGGCATCCACAATGTTCGTGGCGTCCAGGCGCCCGCCCAACCCGACCTCCAGAATCACCACGTCAAGGTTAGCCTGTTTAAACAGCCACAATGCCGACAACGTACCATATTCAAAATAGGTCAATGAAATATCGCCGCGCGCCGTTTCTATTTCCGCAAAGGACGCGGTATGCGCGGATTCCGCTAATTCTTTCCCCTGCACGCGCACGCGCTCGGTGTAACGTACCAGATGAGGCGAACTATAGACGCCCACACGGTATCCCGCCGCGATTAACACCGACTCCAGCGTGCGACAGGTCGTACCTTTGCCGTTGGTTCCCGCAACGGTAAAAACGAACGGCGCAGGCTTGAGGATGTCCAGACGCGCTGCCACCTGGCTTACGCGCTCAAGGCCTAAATCGATACTCTTGCTGTGCAGGTTTTCCAGATAAGAAAGCCACGAGGCCAGGGGCGACGCAGCTTGAGGTATAGATTTGTTTTTCATTGATTCCGCTGCTTCTTTACGGTGAAAAGCAAAAGGGCAGAGCCTGCGGCCCTGCCCTTTTCAGTTATCAGGCCTCAGACTCCTGATCCGGCGCCGGAGGCACCACCACGCCTTCACGCGGGGCGTCCGGGTTCGGCGCGGGCAGATTCATCAGCTTCGCCAGAATGCTCGCCAGCTTCAGGCGCATTTCCGGGCGGCGAACTATCATATCAATAGCGCCTTTTTCGATCAGGAACTCACTGCGCTGGAATCCCGGCGGGAGCTTCTCACGAACGGTTTGTTCGATAACGCGCGGGCCAGCGAAGCCAATGAGGGCTTTTGGCTCGGCGATGTTGAGATCGCCCAACATCGCAAAACTGGCGGAAACGCCGCCCATTGTCGGATCGGTCAATACCGAGATGTAGGGCAGACCACGTTCCTGCATTTTAGCCAGCGCCGCCGAGGTTTTCGCCATCTGCATCAGCGACATCAACGCTTCTTGCATACGCGCGCCGCCGGAAGCAGAGAAACACACTAACGGACAGTTATCTTCCAGCGCCTGTTCAACGGCGCGAACGAAGCGTGCGCCAACGACAGACCCCATTGAGCCGCCCATGAACGCGAATTCAAACGCGGCGGCGACAACCGGCATACCGTGAAGCGTCCCTTTCATGACCACCAGCGCGTCTTTCTCGCCGGTTTCTTTCTGCGCGGACGCCAGTCTGTCTTTATATTTTTTGGAGTCGCGGAACTTGAGCACGTCTTTCGGCTCCAGCTCGCTACCCAACTCCACAAGGGAACCTTCATCTAACAGGCTATGCAGGCGATTGCGCGCCGACATGCGCATATGATGGTCACACTTAGGACAGACCTCAAGATTACGTTCCAGCTCAGCGCGGTATAAAACCTGACCGCAGCTATCACACTTGGTCCACACCCCTTCAGGAATGCTTGCCTTGCGGGTGGGAGTAATGTTGCTTTTAATTCGTTCAATCCAGCTCATTGGTGACCTTTCTGCCTGAACCTTAGTCAGCTTTATTATAAGGGGCGCATAATGCCATTTTTGCCCCCAACAGACCATGAATGTTGCACATTAAAACATAACAGCCCGAAACTTTGGATAAAAAAGTGGTCGAACCGCTGAGTTACTTTCTATTTTGCGGCACGCGACGCAGCGCGCTTATGCCGGACAATCTCAATGACGCCAGGTAATATCGAAACCACGATAATCCCCACAATCAGCAGCTTAAGGTTATCCTGAATCAACGGTATCGTACCGAAGAAATAACCGGCGTAGGTAAAGAGCAGCACCCACAGCAGCGCGCCGATGACGTTATAGGCGGCAAAATGCCGATAGGACATGTGCCCCATCCCTGCCACAAACGGCGCAAAGGTTCTGACGATCGGCACGAAGCGAGCGAGAATGATAGTTTTACCGCCGTGTTTTTCATAAAACTGGTGGGTTTTATCCAGATAACTGCGGCGGAAAATTTTCGAATTCGGATTACTGAACAGTTTTTCGCCGAACAGTCGACCAATCGTGTAATTTACCGCATCGCCGACAATTGCGGCGATCAGCATTAACGCCACCATGACATGCACATTGAGATCGTTGGTTTCCAGCGAAGCCAGCGCCCCGGCGACAAACAGCAGCGAGTCGCCCGGCAGGAACGGCGTGACGACCAGGCCGGTTTCACAAAACAGAATCAAAAACAAAATAGCGTACACCCAGACGCCGTACTCCGCGACCAGCTCCGCCAGATGCACATCGATGTGCAGAATAAAATCAATAATAAAGTAGATCAGGTCCATATTTGTCTTTGCCTTTCTACCCGACACGTTTCGGGTGTGCGATTCGGATTAGTCCGCCAGAAATAGCGGGCCCATTGGCGGTTTTGGAAGGTCAAACCGGTCAGGGTAATCCACCGCAACCAAATATAGCCCTTCCGCCTTCGCCGTTGCCGCCGCCAGCGTTCTGTCCCTGGCCGCTAACAGCTCTGCGATCCAGCTCTCCGGCTGGTTGTGAGCGCCTACTTCCAGCAGGCTGCCGACAATATTCCTGACCATATGATGAACAAAGGCATTCGCTTTGATATCGACCACCACATAAGGGCCGTGGCGGGTAACGTTGATGTGCATCACATTACGCCACGGCGTGCGCGACTGGCACTGCACCGCGCGAAACGAGGTAAAATCATTTTCGCCAAGCAGACACTGCGCCGCGCGATGCATCCGCTCTGCATCCAGCGGCTCATAGTAATGCGTCACGCCTTTTGCTAACACCGCAGGACGCAGTCGATGATTGTAGATGATATAGCGATAACGGCGAGCCGTAGCGCTAAATCGCGCGTGAAAATCATCCGGTACAGTTTTCACCCAGCGCACGGCAATGTCACCAGGCAAATTCGCATTTACCCCCAGCGTCCATGCCGCATCTTTGCGCAATGCGGTCGTTTCGAAATGGACAACCTGCCCGGTGCCGTGAACGCCGGCATCGGTACGCCCGGCGCAGAACACGTTAATAGGTTCATTTGCCACCTGCGAGAGCGCTTTTTCCAGCTTTTCCTGCACGCTGCGCACTTCATTCTGACGCTGCCAGCCATAATACTTGCTGCCGTCGTACTCAATACCCAGCGCAATTTTATAGACCGGCGATGATTGCTGTCCGGACATCAGTACAGATACTCCTGCACCAGCTTCTCCGCAATTTTAACGGCCATCAGCGCGCCGCCGAAACGCACGTTGTCCGCCACTGACCAGAACTGAATTTGTTCCGGCATACCGTAATCATTATGCACACAGCCAATAGAGAGCTGTGGATTGCCGGAAGCGTCGCCCACCTGCGTCGGGTAATCCGTCTCTTCTGACAGTACGATATCTTCACCGCGGGAAAACGCCTCGCGCGCCTCTTCCGCCGCCAGCGGGCGGAGCGCTTCAAAGCTCACCATCTGCGCATGGCCATAGAACACCGGCGACTGCACGACACTGGCGGAGATCATCACGCCATCGTCCTGCAAAATTTTACGCACTTCATCGACGATACGACGTTCCTGGCGCACGCTGCCTTCACGATCCGGCAGCAGCGGCAGCATATTGAACGCTAACTGGCGGCCAAAGAAATCATCTTCATCAATCGGTATGCCGTTAAGCAGCTTCGCACTCTGTCCGGCCAGCGCATCGACCGCTTTTTTCCCCTGTGCGGACGCTGATAACATACTGGTGACGGCGATGCGCGACAGTCCCCCCTGATCGATTAACGGCTTGAGCGCCGCCAGCAGTTGACTGGTCAGACTATCGGCGACCGCAATCACGTTACGGTTACGGTAATCCGCCAGTACATACGGGTTAACTTCCGGCACGACCAGCGGCACATCAGGCTCCAGCGCGAACAGACCGCTGGAATCTATCACCAGGCAACCTGCATTAGTCGCGTCGTCTATCCAGGCAGCCGATGCCTCTGCGCCGGCAACGAAAAACGCCAACTGCGCCTGCGTCCAGTCAAAGTCCGCCGCATCCTGGACAATGACCGACTTGCCACCAAAACGGAGGTGCTCGCCCGCGCTTTCATGACGCGCCAACGCATAAATTTCACCGACCGGGAACTGGCGTTCAGCCAGTGTTTCAAGCAGGGCTTCGCCTACGGCGCCCGTTGCGCCCAGAATGGCAATGTTCCAGCCTTCAGACATGGTGATTTACTCCAGAAATACATAAGCGTCCCTGTCGCATTATTCGACAGGGAGCATTAAGAAGACATTAATGTGCCGGGTGATGAACAGCGTTAAAACCTAGCTTACACAGCAAGGCGGCTGCCGTTTCGTCGTCACACATCACGTATAAAGACGACCATTCACGGCGCTCAAGATAATTTTTACGCAATTTATCAAATTCACCCGGAATTCCAGCGACTTTACGCAGCGGCGCATCGTCGCGGCGCACATCATACACCAAATGCGCCAGTCTTTTCAGCGTCGGTTGATCCAGCGGGCCATGAAGCGTAATACGACCAAACTCAGGCGCAGGCAGTAATGTCTCCAGCGCGACATGCTGCTCGCGGCCAATAAACGCGCTATACGCCTCAAAGACCTGAGTGGTGCCGCGCGCTTTGCCTTCCAGCGTATAACCGGCAATATGCGACGTGCCGATATCCACGGCTTCCAGTAGCGCGACGTTAAGATCCGGTTCGCCCTCCCACACATCAAGCACCACGCTCAGCGGCTGCCCGGCATTAAGTCGCGCCAGCAACGCGGCGTTATCCACCACCGGACCGCGGCAGGCGTTAATGAGAATGGCGCCGGGTTTCAGTCGACGGATCAGCGTCTCATCGGCCAGATGCAGCGTTTTGTACGGTCCGTCTTTATAGAGCGGCGTATGGAAAGTCAGGACATCCGCTTCCTGCACCAGCTCATCCAGCGTACGAAAATCACCCTCGTCCCCGCGTGCGGCGCGTGGCGGATCGCACAGCAACGTGCAGATACCCAACGCTTCAAGCCTGGTCTGTAGCCGGCTTCCGACGTTACCCACGCCGACAATCCCTATAGTGCGATCGCGTAACGAAAAGCCGTCACGTTCGGCCAACATCAACAGCGCGGAAAACACATACTCCACCACGGCGATAGCATTACAGCCGGGCGCGGCTGAAAAACCGATGCCCGCCTGCTTCAGCCATGCCTCATCCACATGATCGGTGCCTGCCGTAGCAGTACCAACGAAGTTAATCGGCGTGCCGCTCAGCAGCGATTCATTCACTTTCGTGACCGAACGCACCATTAACGCATCGGCATGGTTCAATTCTTCAACGGGGATCGGGCGACCCGGCACTGCCTTTACCTCACCCAGGCGGCTAAATAATTCGCGGGCGTAAGGCATATTTTCATCAACGAGAATTTTCACGACTGTCGTACCTGTTTGAGAACGAGAGTTAACCGGACAAGTGTGCCATAATCTGGCCGCCAGGCATATATTGCTCAGATTTATGGTTAAAGGATAATTAATTATGCATCCCATCTCCGGCGCCCCTGCACAGCCTCCAGGCGAAGGGCGCAATCCTCTTTCCGCTGCGAGCGAGCAGCCGCTTTCCATGCAACAGCGTACGGTACTGGAAAGGCTGATCACGCGCCTGATTTCACTGACCCAGCAGCAAAGCGCGGAAGTATGGGCCGGAATGAAACACGATCTGGGGATAAAAAATGACGCGCCGCTACTGTCGCGCCACTTCCCCGCCGCTGAACAGAATCTTACCCAGCGTCTGGGCGTAGCGCAGCAAAATCACGCCAATCGTCAGGTGCTTTCACAGCTAACAGAGCTGCTTGGCGTCGGGAATAATCGTCAGGCCGTCAGCGATTTTATCCGTCAGCAATACGGTCAAACCGCGCTTAGCCAGCTTACGCCCGATCAACTTAAAAACGTGCTGACGCTTCTGCAACAGGGGCAGCTTTCCATTCCGCAGCCGCAGCAACGTCCGGCAACGGATCGGCCATTATTGCCTGCTGAACATAATACGTTGAATCAGTTGGTGACGAAGCTGGCGGCCGCGACCGGCGAGTCAAACAAACTGATCTGGCAATCAATGCTGGAACTCTCCGGCGTGAAAAGCGGCGAGCTCATTCCGGCAAAGCAGTTTACCCATCTGGCGACATGGCTACAGGCGCGGCAGACGCTGTCACTACAACACGCGCCTACGCTACATACGCTGCAGGCTGCGTTAAAACAACCGCTTGAGCCGGACGAGCTCACAGCGATCAAAGAGTATGCCCAACACACTTATCAAATTCAGCCGCAAACGGTGCTGACCACCGCCCAGGTGCAGGATTTACTTAACCATATTTTCCTGCGTCGCGTAGAGCGGGAGGCGGATGAGCTTGAACCGCTCTCTATTCAACCCATCTACCGTCCGTTCGCGCCGATGATTGAAACCGTGAAAAATCTGTCTGCGCGACCAGGCCTGTTGTTTATCGCGCTAATAATTGTACTGGCGCTTTTCTGGCTGGTTTCTTAACCACGCCGGAACGATAATATCGTCACCAGGATGCCAACCACTGCGGAGATCGCTCCCGCGAGGAATACGGAAGGATAGCCGCATGACGTGGCCAGCATGCCCGCCAGCGGGCCGGTAACGCCGTAGGAGATATCCTGAAACGCGGCGTAGCCGCCGAGCGCCGTACCGCGTACCTGTGCAGGTACGCGTTTCACAACCTCCACGCCCAGCGCCGGGAAAATCAGTGAACACCCTGCCCCGGTGAGCGCCGCGCCTACCAGCGCTATCCAGGCCGTCGGCGCCAGCCACAAGAGCAGCAACCCTGCCGTCTCAACCAGCAATGAGACAACGGCGACCTTCACGCCGCCAAAGCGGTCCGGCATCCAACCGAACAATATGCGCATCAGTACAAACGCACCGCCAAACGCGGTCAGGGTGAATCCCGCCATCGTCCAGCCATTGCTGACAAAATAAAGTGAAATAAACGTACCGATGACGGCAAAGCCCACGCCCTGCAATGCCAGGCCCAGGCCCGGTTTCCAGATAAGCCCGACCACGCTCCACAGTGAAGGTCGCTCCCCCGTATACGCAGGCACTTTACGCACGGTGCCGTTGAATGCCCAGGCCAGCAGCGGTAAAACCATCGTCGTCCCCGCCAGCGCCGCGAAGCCAAAGTGGCTATGGATCAGCAAGCCCAACGGCGCACCGGCCGCCAGCGCGCCGTAAATCGCCATTCCGTTCCACGACATCACCTTACCGGAACGCGTTGGGCCAACCAGCCCCAGTCCCCAGGTCAGGGTTCCGGTCAGCAGCTGACTTTCGCCAAATCCGAGGATCAAACGCCCGACAATAAGCAGCGCGAATTTTACCGGCGCGGAAACCGGCAACAGCGCGGCCAGGAGCCAGGCGGCGCCCGCCAGCCCGCAGGCAAACATCCCCTGTAACGCCGATCGTTTAGCGCCATATTGATCCGCCAGCCGTCCGGCATAGCCGCGCGTCAGTACCGTCGCAAAAAACTGAATGCCCACGGCGATCCCAACCATCGTATTGCTATAGCCCAGTTCGTGATGGACAAAAAGCGGGATGACGGGTAACGGCAGGCCGACCGTCATATAGGTCAGGAAAACCGCAAAGGCGATGCGGAACAGCGAAAAATTCGCAGACGGGGTCGTTGTTTTTTGGCTAACTGCTGTCATGCATTACTCCAGAATGCAGAGTAAGGCGGGGAAAGGCCACGCCCCCCTCTACCTGAACGTCAGGATTAAGGTGCGTTGGATAACGTTAAACGCTTACGCATTATCGGAAGGATAATGTAGAAAGTGAAGTCTGCCTGTGAGACGCGAAACTTGTCAACCTTGAAATTGCAGCCAGGGTATCAACGTGGCGGCGTGTCATCAAACAGAAAGGGAAAGACCGCTTTCATCCCTCTCACCTTAAACCGTCCGGTCACCTGCTTGCGCTGTTCTGGCGTGAGTAACCTGAACATCATCTCCCAGATATCTTCAGGCTCCGCTTCCTGTAAGGAAATGGGTTCTGGCGTCGGTTCCTCTCCGCTGTCGTCCAGATAACGATGAACATAAAGAGGGAAAACAGATATATGAAACTCCTCGGCCTTTGATTTAACACGCTTACGCCTGACCCCCGCTTTCCCTTCACTGTACTTATATAAACGTTCGCGAACCGCAGGCTCGCTTCCCGGAAACCCCGGTAAGCCAAGACATTCCTTAACCGTGAACCATTCCTTTGCCATCGGTTTCTTTCCTTTCCCCTGATGAAATAAAAATATTTCTTCTTTTTCGCGAAATTTTGCTTTCTTTCTGGCACTATTCTCAGAGTGAAAAAGAAAGTAACTTTCTTTTTCTCGCGCTAATTTTTACCTTAAAAATATCGGTGCCGATAACACATCTTCTTAGGATTACAGAATGGAACCAAAAAGCCAGGACTGGCATCGTGCAGATATTAAAAGTGCACTTGAAAAAAGAGGTATTACGCTCAGAGATCTTTCTCGTCAGGCCGGTGTGCGGAATTTACCCGAAAGGCAATTCAGGCGGGCGGTATCACGCTGGGGCATACATATCATGCGAAAGATTATGGCCCAATGTTAAGAAGCGCCGGATTCACCGCTATTGGTACCTATGAAATGCCGCGCGAGGGTGACGTCATTATTATTCAACCTTACGCTGGCGGAAACCCGAGCGGTCACATGGCGATATACGATGGTGCAGAGTGGTATTCAGATTTTAAACAACGCGATATGTGGGCTGGCCCGGGCTACCGGGCAGCCAGGCCCTCATATACCATCTACAGGAAGAATTAATGAAAACGTTCTCCCTTGTCGCGCTTATCCTGTTGCTTTGTAGTTGCTCTGCGCCTCATCACGACAGTACGCAGGCCGTGAAGCAGTTCTATACCTCATGGATGACGACGTTCACGAACGATGTGAATACCCCTGACGACACCACCGCCTTAATGCAACGTTACGTTGCTAAAGAGGTTATTCATCGCCTGGCGCTAATACAGTCCCTTTATGAACAGGAGATTGTGGGGGCAGATTATTTTATGTATGCGCAGGACTATGCGCCAGAGTGGATTCCACAGTTACGGGTTGGGAAGGCACACCCTTTCCTCGGCGGAGAAAAAGTGGATGTTCTGTTGGCTACAGAGTCAACGCCCATCCACCTGGAGGTTTATACCCGTTGGGAAGAGGGACGCTGGAAAATTTACCGCGTTCGGGATGCTGATAAGGATTATGAACAGCCGATTTATGACGCAGGCGCCATCACCCAGGCTGAGGCCTGGTCAGCAAAAGTCGCGCCGGAATATAAGAAGCATTAAAAAAGGGAATCGCCATCGGTCTCTTGTTCGTACCGGAGAGGTTAAAGCGCCTATTTCATCAGGCTCTTATTCCGTCGCTGAAAACAGTAAGCCGAAAACAACCCAGGCATTATTTAAAATATGAAGTGTTATCGGTATCATTAGCCCACGGCTTCTCATTCGAACAACGCATAATATCGATGAAAAAACAAACAGATAAACAAAAGTCACCGCAAAGAGATATTGTGTATGCATAAATGCAAAAGCGAGTGAAGTAATAATAATACCGGAAGCTCTTGAGTACCGCCCCCAACCGATACTGCTGTTTAATAAAAACCCTCTGAATATAATTTCCTCCGCCACAGGAGCCAGAAAGCACATCGCCAGCGTGTTAAGAAATTTATGAAGAAAAAATTGCCTTGATAACTCGGCCATCCAGGGTTCCGGGCCACTAAAAGCATTGTAGAGAACGGTAAGGCACACCAGGGCCAGCGCCGGAACAAAACACTCCACGAATGATAAGCGACCCAATGATAAAAACGGGTAATACTTTGAATAAATACTCCAGGCGGCAATCGCATAGACAAAAACAATACTATATATAAAAGGCGCAGCCAGACCTCCCAAATAAAGCCAGGCATAGGAAGGCGAAAATGAGGCAAAAACAAAAATGCCGAACAAACCAAATAAAACAGCCACACAACTCAAACTATGCCTAATTTTATCTAATGTATTAGTTGGCATTTATATAATATCCATATAATTTGTTATTCCCTGAATGAAAAAACAGGTCGTATTAGCGACCTGTTTCATTGTTGATACTACAACGTAATAGTCAGGCTTACAACTTACGCATCACCAGCGTGGCGTTGGTGCCGCCAAAACCGAAGCTGTTAGACATTACGGTAGTCAGTTCACGCTCGGTCGTTTCGGTCACGATGTCCAGGCCCGCAGCCTGCTCATCCAGCTCTTCGATGTTGATACTCGGCGCGATAAAACCGTGCTCCAGCATCAGCAGAGAATAGATAGCTTCCTGCACGCCTGCGGCACCCAGCGAGTGGCCGGTCATCGCTTTGGTTGCAGAAATTGCCGGGCTGTTATCGCCAAACACTTCACGGATTGCACCCAGTTCTTTCACGTCGCCTACCGGAGTAGAGGTACCGTGAGAGTTCAGGTAGTCGATCGGCGTGTCTACGCCGTGCATCGCCATCTGCATGCAACGTACTGCGCCTTCGCCAGACGGAGCAACCATGTCTGCGCCATCGGATGTTGCGCCGTAACCGACGATTTCCGCATAGATATGCGCGCCGCGCGCCAGAGCGTGTTCCAGCTCTTCGACAACAACCATACCGCCACCGCCCGCGATGACAAACCCATCACGGTGCGCATCATAGGTACGGGACGCTTTTTCAGGCGTATCGTTATATTTGGTGGACAGTGCGCCCATCGCATCGAACTCACAGGCCATTTCCCAGCACAGCTCTTCGCCGCCGCCAGCAAAAACGATGTCCTGTTTGCCCAGTTGGATCTGTTCAACCGCATTGCCGATACAGTGTGCGGAGGTCGCGCAAGCGGAGCTAATGGAGTAGTTCACGCCATAAATTTTAAACGGCGTAGCGAGGCAGGCGGAAACGCCGGATGCCATTGCTTTCGTCACCACATACGGGCCCACGGCTTTCAGACCACGCGGGCTACGCATGGCGTCTGCGCCAAAGACCTGGAATTTCGGGGAGCCGCCGCCGGAACCTGCAATCAGGCCGACACGCGGGTTATTCTGATAGACTTCCGGCGCCAGACCGGCGTCGGCCACTGCCTGCTCCATAGACAGATAAGCATAGATGGAGGCGTCGCTCATAAAGCGCACGACTTTGCGGTCAATGAGGCCAGTGGTATCCAGTTTTACGTTGCCCCATACCTGGCTACGCATGCCGGCGTCCTTCAGCTCCTGAGAGAAAGTGATCCCTGAACGTCCTTCACGCAGAGATGCCAGGACTTCCTGCTGGTTATTACCGATGCTGGAAACGATGCCCAGGCCAGTAATCACTGCACGTTTCATTCAATACCTCTGTAATTCGCACTATTTTTAAGTTTCGATTGGCACAATAGCGTACACTTGTACGCCGAACAAGTCCGATCAGCCATTTAGTACGGAAATTTGCGCCGTCAGGCACACATCGTTAAGATCGCGATACCGCCCGTCAGACGAGTAACTTACGTGAAACAATACGCCATACAACCCGCCACACTCGAATTTAACGCTGAGGGTACACCTGTTTCCCGAGATTTTGATGATGTCTATTTTTCTAATGACAATGGACTCGAAGAGACACGCTACGTTTTTCTTGGCGGCAATCGTCTTGCGGAGCGATTTCCCGTACATTCACATCCATTATTTATAGTCGCGGAAAGCGGTTTTGGCACCGGACTCAACTTCCTGACGCTGTGGCAGGCGTTTGACAGCTTTCGTTCTGCGCACCCACAGGCGACGCTGCAAAGGTTACATTTCATCAGTTTTGAGAAATTCCCGTTAACGCGCGACGATCTGGCGCTGGCGCACCAACACTGGCCGGAGCTCGCGCCCTGGGCAGAGCAGCTGCAGGCGCAATGGCCGCTGCCGCTCCCGGGGTGCCACCGCCTATTGCTGGATCGGGGTCGGGTGACGCTGGATTTGTGGTTTGGCGATATTAATGAGCTGACCGACCAACTGGACGCCACGCTGAATCAAACAGTCGACGCCTGGTTCCTCGACGGTTTTGCCCCGGCGAAAAATCCAGATATGTGGACGCCAAACCTGTTTAACGCGATGGCGCGGCTGGCGCGGCCCGGCGCAACGCTGGCGACGTTTACCTCGGCGGGTTTCGTCCGTCGGGGATTACAGGAAGCCGGTTTTACCATGCAAAAACGCAAAGGCTTCGGACGTAAACGCGAGATGCTTTGCGGAGTGATGGAACAACACCTCATGCCGACCCTTTCCGCGCCCTGGTTTTACCGCAGCGGAAGCGAAAAACGTGAAATGGCGATCATTGGCGGCGGCATCGCCAGCGCGTTGTTATCACTGGCGTTACTGCGTCGCGGCTGGCAGGTGACGCTCTATTGCGCAGATGATCAGCCCGCCCAGGGCGCTTCCGGTAATCGACAGGGCGCGCTTTATCCGCTCCTTAGCAAACATGACGCCGCCATTAATCGCTTTTTCCCGACCGCATTCACCTTTGCCCGTCGCCTGTATGATGCCCTGCCCGTCTCTTTTGATCATGACTGGTGCGGCGTGACGCAGCTCGGATGGGATGAGAAAAGCCAGCAGAAAATTGCCCAGATGCTGTCCCTGGCGCTGCCCGCCGGACTGGCCTCGGCGCTCAATGCTGAAGAGGCGGAACAGGCGGTTGGCGTGACGACACGCTGCGGAGGAATTACCTATCCGGAAGGCGGCTGGCTGTGCCCGGAACAATTAACTCGCGCAGTCATCGCACTGGCGACCGAACAGGGTTTACAAACGCGCTTTCGCCATACGCTCACGTCGCTCGTTGCGCGGGAGTCGCGCTGGCAACTGCGCTTTACGTCAGGTGAAACCGTCAGCCATGAGACCGTCGTCCTGGCGAACGGCCATCAGATTAACCGTTTTGATCAGACCCAGCCGCTGCCGGTGTATGCCGTCGGGGGGCAGGTCAGTCATATTCCCACCACCCCCGCTCTCTCGGCGTTGCGTCAGGTGTTATGCTACGACGGCTATCTGACGCCGCAAAATCCGCATAATCAGCAACACTGTATTGGCGCCAGCTATCACCGGGGTGACGAAAGCACCGTCTGGCGCGAAGAAGATCAGCGTCAGAACCGACAGCGTCTGCTTGACTGTTTTCCGGATGCGAAATGGGCCACAGAGGTTGACGTTAGCGGCAACAGCGCCCGTTGCGGCGTGCGTTGCGCCACCCGCGACCATCTGCCGATGGTGGGCAATGTCCCGGATTACCATGCCACGCTGACGCATTACGCCGATTTAGCCGATAATAAAACGTCGGCGGCGCCTGCGCCTGTGTATCCGGGTTTATTTATGCTCGGCGCGCTGGGATCGCGTGGTTTGTGCTCAGCG
Organism: Salmonella sp. SAL04213; assembly: GCF_046550535.1. Classification (NCBI taxonomy): domain Bacteria; kingdom Pseudomonadati; phylum Pseudomonadota; class Gammaproteobacteria; order Enterobacterales; family Enterobacteriaceae; genus Salmonella; species Salmonella sp. SAL04213. The sequence continues at coordinate 72,663 of NZ_JBGDXS010000005.1, forward strand.
CCATTATGCGCAGAAATTCTGGCGGCGCAGATGAGTAACGAGCCGATTCCACTGGATGCCGGTACGCTGGCGGCGTTAAATCCGAATCGGTTATGGGTGAGAAAGTTATTGAAGGGAAAAGCGGTGAAGTAATGGGTCAATAACGGAAGGCGGCAAGCGTCGCCTTCCGGCCCACGGCGTTATTGTTTTGCCTTGTCGAACAAATTGTCCCACATCGCTTTGACTAACGCCTGATCGCGCGGCGACAGTTCGCCGGCGCCGATCGCTTTTTCCAGACTTTGGCTAACGTTGGCATAGACCGCCTCAACGGAGTGGTCATCACCGCTCTCCAGCTCGGCAATGGCTAACGTCAGGTGGCCACGCAGGTATCCACTGGCAAAAAGCTCATCGTCGCTGGCGTGCTCTACCATATCGTCAATTAATGCCAGAATGCGTGATTCAAACTCCGCGATCATCTTCTTTCCTCATTGTAAACGTGGCGCTGGCTTTAATTAAGCGCTTCCGGCCACGGGAACTGTTCCGCCTTAAGTTCGGGCGTGTGATAGTAATTCTGTAGCGCTTTGATGAAGCGGGCCGGACGTTCAGGAATGCCCTGCTCCAGATACGCCATTACCTGCGCATGAACCCGGCGCTGAAACGCCACGCGATCCGGCTCAATATCGCCTTCCAGATTGTCGCAACTGACGTTAAAGGGATACCCCGCCGCCACGCAAAACAACCAGTCGAAAGCCTGTGGCTTCACCTCAACGTCTTCGAATTGACTTTGGGTCTGCGCGTCGCGTCCATCCGGGCAGTACCAGTAACCAAAGTCAACCAGCTCGCGGCGCGCCTTACCGGCGATACACCAGTGAGAAATCTCATGCAGCGCGCTGGCGTAAAACCCATGCGCAAAGACGATGCGGTGGTACGGTACCTGCGCGTCAGCAGGAAGATAGATCGGTTCGTCGTCGCCTTTAATCAGACGGGTATTAAATTCTTCGGCAAAGCAGCCGTTAAAAATCTCAATTAACTGTTCGTAATGGTGCGTATTGTTCATTAATTCATCCCCAACCAGTGGAGGATCTCCTGTCCGTGGCTATCATAAAGTAACCTGGCGCTCATCACCGCCGAGACAATAACGATCATCGGTCTGATAAGCTTTTGGCCTTTGCTCAACACCAGACGCGACCCCATTCGCGCTCCTAAAAACTGACCAACCAGCATCACGAAGCCCGTCGCCCAGATCACTTTGCCGCCGATGATAAATAACAGCAGGCCGCCAACGTTGGAGGTAGCGTTAAGCACTTTGGCATGTGCCGTGGATTTCGCCAGGTTATAGCCACATAAAGTGACAAACGCCAGAGCGTAAAACGACCCGGCGGCAGGCCCGAAAAAGCCGTCGTAAAACCCGACGCATCCCCCGGCTATCAGCGCGAACGGTAATCCATACAGGCGGCGCTGGCGATCTTCCTCGCCCAGCTTCGGCATCAATAAAAAATAGAGGCCGATGAAAATCACCAGGATGGGCAAGATCTGGCGCAAAATATCCGCCTGCACGTGCTGCACCAGCAGCGCGCCGCTCATCGAGCCAATGAACGTCATCAGAATATTGAGCTTTTGCTCGGCCAGGTTTACCACTTTACGGCGAATAAAATAGAGCGAAGACGAGAGGGAGCCGCCGCACGCCTGTAATTTATTGGTCGCCAGCGCGTTTGCCGGCGACATCCCGGCGGCCATCAGCGCAGGGATAGTGAGCAGCCCTCCGCCCCCGGCGATAGAATCGATAAATCCTGCCAGTACGGCGACAAAAAACAGCACCACCAGCAGCAGCGGGGAGACCATAAACAGATCATAAAAATTGTCCATCAGAGTACATGCTCATCCAGTAGCGCCTGGCAGGAAGGCGGCAGCGGCGGCGGTGTCTTCTTCTCAGGCTTTGTGGTGCCAGGTTTTGGCGGTTCGAACCAGCTTTGCAGTTCAGCGCCGCATCCATCGCCCGGCGGGGGTAAAGGTTGATCTTCGCACTCCAGGCTGTCGGCAGGGCAGCGTAAACGCACGTGCATATGCGCGCGATGCTGGAACCAGGGGCGTACTTTACGTAGCCAGTCACGATCGCTTCCGGCATCGAGGCAAAGCTGTTGTTTAATAGCCGGATTGACGAAAATACGGGTGACGTCATTGTCTTGTGCCGCCAGTTTGATCAGACTGGCGATATCCGACGACCAGCGAGACGGCACGACATGTTTACCGTCGCGGGACACCAGATCTAACGCCTGCGGGCGCAATAGCTGCGCCTGGCTCCAGCGCGTTTTCGGCAACTGCAAGAAAATATCCACATCAAGCCCGGTCTGATGACTGGCGTGTCCGCCATTAAAGCGGCCTCCGGCAGGCATCCCCATGTCGCCTATCAGGACGGTTCCGAGCCCCCGTTGCTGCGCCTGATGACTCAACCGCTGGATAAACATGACCAAGTCCGGGTGGCCGAAATAACGGCGCTGATCGGTGCGCATCACCTGATAATTATCGGACTGTACCGGCAACTTGTCGGCGCCAATGATGCAGCCGTTGGCAAAGCTACCGATAGACTGTGCGGCGCCGGGGACAGGATGAGTTATTTTCTGCCACGGCGTCGCCGCCAGGCTGGCGCTACTGACAAACCATGCCAGCAGCGCAATCGCGGTTTTTTTCATTTCTTACCAGCGTGGAATCTCTGTCTTTACATCCGCATTCTGTGCCCGATGGCGCAGCAGGTGATCCATCAGCACGATCGCCAGCATGGCTTCTGCGATCGGCACTGCGCGAATCCCCACACACGGATCGTGGCGCCCTTTGGTGATCATTTCGACTTCTTCACCCATCCGGTTGATCGTACGTCCCGGCACGGTAATGCTGGAGGTAGGTTTCAGCGCCATATGCGCCACAATGTGTTGCCCGCTACTGATGCCACCGAGGATGCCGCCAGCGTGGTTGCTCTGAAAACCCTGCGCCGTGATTTCATCGCGATTCTGGCTGCCGCGCAGCGCCACCACGTTAAATCCTTCGCCGATCTCCACGCCTTTCACCGCATTGATGCTCATCAGCGCATGGGCGATGTCCGCATCCAGTCGGTCAAAAACCGGTTCGCCAAGCCCTGCCGGCACGCCGCTCGCCATCACCGTTACTTTCGCGCCGATGGAGTCGCCCTCTTTTTTCAGCGCGCGCATCAGTTCGTCCAGCGCGTCAAGTTTGTCCGCATCGGGACAAAAGAACGGATTAAGCTCAACCTGACGCCAGTCTTTAATCTCCAGCGGAATGTCGCCCATCTGGGTCAGGCAGCCGCGGATTTCGATGCCGAACTTTTCCGCCAGGTATTTCTTGGCGATCGCCCCTGCCGCTACGCGCATCGCGGTTTCACGCGCGGAAGAACGTCCACCGCCACGGTAATCGCGCAGGCCGTATTTCTGCTCATAGGTGTAATCCGCGTGTCCCGGACGAAAAACATCTTTAATCGCGCTGTAGTCCTGCGAGCGCTGATCGGTGTTTTCAATCAGCAGGCCAATGCTGGTGCCGGTCGTCACGCCATCAAACACGCCGGAGAGAATTTTTACCTGATCCGGTTCGCGGCGCTGGGTAGTATAGCGCGAGGTGCCGGGGCGGCGTCTGTCGAGATCGTGTTGCAGATCGGCCTCCGTCAACGGGATGCCGGGCGGCACGCCATCGACGATACACCCAAGCGCCAGCCCGTGTGATTCGCCGAAAGTGGTTACGCGAAAGAGTTGTCCAATTGTGTTTCCTGCCATCACGGCTCCGTTATCGTTGTTGTCGTTTGCGTGTTTTAATCTTTATAAATATTGAAATGTTCACGGGCCGCGAGCAACTGCGCTTTGGTCAACATAAAAACGCCATCGCCACCGTTGTCAAACTCCAGCCAGGTGAACGGCACATCCGGATACTGCTCCATCAGATGTACCATGCTGTTTCCGACTTCACAAATCAGAACGCCATCATCGGACAGATAATCCGGCGCATTTCCCAGGATACGACGGGTCAATTTGAGGCCGTCAGTGCCGGACGCCAGCCCCAGCTCAGGTTCGTGGCGATATTCGTTCGGCAGATCGGACATATCCTCCGCATCGACATAGGGCGGGTTAGTGACTATCAGATCGTACTGAACTTTCGGCAGATCGCGGAACAGATCGGAACGGATTGGCGTCACGTGATGGATAAGACCGTGTTCTTCAATGTTATGCTCGGCGACAGCCAGCGCATCCGGCGAAATATCGACCGCATCAACCTCTGCGTCCGGGAAAGCATAAGCACAGGCGATGGCGATGCAGCCGCTACCGGTACACATATCCAGAATATATTTCGGCTGTTGGCTAATAAGGCCGGCGAAGCGGTTATTAATCAGCTCGCCAATCGGCGAACGCGGCACCAGCACGCGCTCATCGACATAAAATTCGTGGCCGCAGAACCAGGCTTTATTGGTCAGGTAGGCGACCGGGATACGCTCGTTAATGCGACGAATCACTCGCTCGACAATGCGGTGTTTTTCGCTGGACGTCAGCCGCGCGGTCCGCATATCTTCCGGAATATCCAGCGGCAGATAAAGAGACGGCAACACCAGTTGTACCGCTTCATCCCACGGGTTATCGGTACCGTGTCCATACCAGATATTCGCCGCGCTAAAGCGGCTTACCGCCCAGCGCAACATGTCCTGAATGGTATGCAGTTCACTTACTGCTTCATCGACGAAAATTTTATCCACGTATTCCTCCAGGGCATGCTCGCATTAAATTCGGCGGCTAGTTTGCCACGAAGGCAGGGATAAATCAGCATTGACGCGGCGGGAGAATACGAAAAATCCGTTTTGACCGTTCGGATATCCTCCTGGTCGGGTAAACTAAGGCAAAAGATCAGACGAGACCCACGAATGAAAAAGAAAACATCGCTCAGCGAGGAGGACCAGGCGCTGTTCCGTCAGCTGATGGTCGGCACCCGAAAGATTAAACAGGATACTATCGTCCATCGGCCACTGCGCAAGAAAATCACGGAAGTCCCTACCCGAAGGTTAATTCAGGAACAGGCGGACGCCAGCCACTATTTTTCTGATGAGTTCCAGCCGCTGCTCAATACGGAAGGGCCGGTAAAGTATGTCCGTGAAGATGTCAGCCATTTCGAGCTAAAAAAAATGCGTCGCGGCGACTATTCGCCGGAACTGTTTCTGGATTTACACGGCTTAACGCAGCTTCAGGCCAAGCAGGAACTGGGGGCGCTGATTGCCGCCTGCCGTCGGGAACATATTTTTTGCGCCTGCGTCATGCATGGACACGGTAAACATATTCTGAAACAGCAAACGCCGTTATGGCTGGCGCAGCATCCGCATGTGATGGCCTTTCATCAGGCGCCGAAAGAGTACGGCGGCGACGCCGCGCTGCTGGTGTTGATTGAAGTGGAAGAGTGGCAACCGCCCGAATTACCCTGATGCGGAATTGCCGGATGGCGGCGCAAGCGCCTTATCCAGCCTACGAACAGCCAGCGCTGTCGTAGGCCTGATAAGCGAAGCGCCATCAGGCAGCAAAGATTAAATCGCTTTCGCCATTTTCAGATTGCAGGGACTCATTTGCCAGTTGAATGTCCCCTTGCCGCTTTCATCAAGCGTAACGTTGGCAATTGCGGACGTCGTGAACATCGGCGGCGTTTCGCCCGGACAAAGCTCAGATACCAGGTATCCGACCAGAGGTAAGTGAGAGATCACCAGCACCGATCCGATCTCTTCATTGGCCAGCGCCTGGAGGTAGGCGCTGACCAGACCGACATCGCCACAGGGCGTTAGCTCCGGCAGGACATCCACCTGAGCCGGCAGATTCATACAATCGCCGACCACATCTAACGTCTGTTCGGCCCGAAGAAACGGACTCACCAGAACACGTTCGATATCCACTTTTTGACCTTTCAGCCAGTTCGCCATCAGGCGAGACTCGTCACACCCACAAGGGGTCAAGGGACGAACCGAATCACTGGCGGCATCGAGGGCTGCGTCGCCGTGACGCATGATAAAAACTTGCATATTGCACCGCTTTTGTTAACCAGTTTCACCAACACGCTTACCACATGCCCCTATTGGCTGCGGCAAAAATGCGGTGGCCGGCATTGTGCCTTATCCATTCACTGAATGAAACGCTGTTTTTTACCTCAATGGCGTAAGTATAGTCAATCCTTGATTATTATTTCGCCACTAAGGAGGCATTCAGTGCGGATTCATATTCTCTTTGACCTCAATTTCCCTGGCCAGTTTCCCCATTCGTCCAGAAATGCTCCCTGCGCTCCGCCATGCGCACTAATTGTTCACAAGGCGCGTAACGAGGACCGTAAAGTGCGGCCAGGCGCTGTAATGTCGCCACCATTTCACCCGGCCCGAGAGCATCCATATAGCGGAACGGGCCACCGAGAAACGGCGGAAAACCGATACCAAACACGGCGCCAATATCGCCATCGCGCGCGCTGCGAATCACTTTTTCGTCGAAACAGCGCGCCGCTTCGTTAAGCATTAACATGACACAGCGCTCTGCCACCTGCTGCGCAGACAGTCGACTCTGCCCTTGCACGCCAATAAGCTTATAAATAGCAGGGTCAACCTGTTTTTTGCTTTTACGCCCTTTTTCGCCATAAAGATAGAAACCGCGACCATTTTTTCTACCTTTGCGATCGTCATTCAAAATTGAAGCGACAACATTTGCAGGCGCGCTAAAACGTTCTCCATACGCCGCCTCAAGCACAGGAATAATTTTAGTGCCCGTGTCGATTCCTACCTCATCCAAAAGTTGGATTGGCCCCACCGGAAAACCAAATTTTACCAGGGCGGCGTCAATATGTTCGACGCGTTCGCCTTCAGTCAGCATCCGAATCGCCTCATTGATATACGGCGCAAGAATTCGGTTAACATAAAACCCGGCTTTATCACTGACGACTATCGGGGTTTTACCCTGTTTTTTCGCCAGCTTAACGGTCGTGGCGATGGTCTGCGCGGAAGTAGACGCGTGAGGAATGACCTCAACCAGCGGCATTTTTTCGACCGGGCTAAAAAAGTGCAATCCAATCACCTGTTCCGGTCTGGCCGCATTCGCCGCAATATCGCCAATCGGCAGGGAAGAAGTATTGGAGGCAAAAATGGTGTGAGCAGCGCAATTTTGCTCCACTTCCGCCACCATCTGTTGTTTTAACGGCAGATCTTCAAACACCGCTTCAATGACCAGATCACGATGACTGAAACCACGGTAATCGGTAGAACCTGATATCAACGCCAACTGTTTATCGCGTTCGCTGGCTTTGATATGGCGGCGGCGTACTTTTGTTTCAAGCAGATCCCAGCTGTATTTCAGAGCATGATTGATCCCCTGAGTATTTATATCCTTAATTCGTACTGGCAAGCCGCCTTTACAGGCCGTAACCCAGGCGATACCGCCGCCCATTAACCCGCCGCCTAAGATGCCCACGCTGTTCAGCGGGCCGGGCGGCGCATCGCTACCGGGATCTTTTTTCACCTCGGTACTGGCAAAAAAAACAGCGCGCAGCGCCTGCGATTGCGGCGTCATCGCCAGCTCGCCGAAAGCGCGCGCTTCCGCGTCATAGCCGCTACTGCTGCCCTGCGCCAGTCCAGTTTCAATCACATCAATGATCCGCTCCGTCGCCGGATAATTACCCTGCGTTTTTTGCGCTGTCTTTTTACGCACCAGGCGAAATAACAGCGCGCGCCCCAGCGGCCCCGCCAGGATACGTTCCCGGACCGGTAATGTCCGCTGCGCCAGGCGTTCTTTTTTAGCCAGCTCGACAGCCGCTTCCAGTAAAATAGTTTGCGGCACCACATCATCAACCAGCCCGGCTTTAAGCGCCTGTCTGGCGCGAAGCTGTTTACCTGTCAGGATCATATCCAGCGCGGTACTGACCCCCACCAGCCGTGGAAGTCGCTGCGTTCCGCCCGATCCCGGTAAAAGCCCTAACTGTACCTCCGGCAGTCCGAGAACGGTTTTAACGTCGTCGGTACAGATACGTCGATGGCAGGCCAGCGCCATTTCAAGGCCGCCCCCCAGACAGGCGCCATGAATGGCGGCGATAACCGGAACAGGCAACGCCTGGATCTCCGCCATCAGTTGTTGCCCCTGACGCGCCAGCGTTTCCGCTTCCTGCGCGTTTTGGCAGTGGCCTATCATGTTGATATCAGCGCCAGCAATAAAGTTATCTGCTTTGGCTGAGATAAAAACAACGCCCTGCAACGCTTTATTTTCCCGGATCTGCTTCAGGATGGCGCGTACCTGCGCGGCAAACTCCGCTTTCAGGGTGTTCACCTTTTCTCCAGGGACATCAATAGCGACAACCGCGACATTATCCAGACGCACGTTAAGCATAAAAGCTGATGTGGTAGTCATTATTCCGCCTCCAGAACCATCGCCGCGCCAAGACCGCCAGCCGCGCAGGCTGTGACCAGGCCAAAACCTCCGCCCCGACGCCGTAACTCATGCAACGTTTGGGTTATCATCCGTGCGCCCGTTGCGGCAAAAGGATGCCCGTAGGCGATTGAGCCGCCGAGCACGTTGAATTTAGCGTCATCCACCTCCCCTGTCGCCTGCGCACGACCAAGCACTTCACGGGCAAATCGTTCGCTGCCCAGCAGTTGTAAGTTCGCCAGAGTCTGAGCGGCAAACGCTTCATGCATGTCAAAAAGCGTCAGATCGGCCATCGTCAACCCGGCCCGCTCCAGCGCCAGCGGCGTTGACCAGGCCGGCCCCAATAGCATGTCCTGCCAGACATCAATAGCGGTAAAGGCGTAGCTGCGCAGATAACCAAGCGGGCGCAGCCCCAGCTCTTTAGCGCGGGATTCGGTCATCATAATAACGGCGGCAGCGCCGTCGGTCAGCGGTGTACTATTGGCGGCGGTCACAGAGCCATGTTTTCTGTCAAAAGCGGGACGCAGTTTGGCGTAGTCCGCCAGCGTGGAGGCGCCGCGAATGTTGTTGTCTTCTGCAAAGGGGTTTTTATACGGCGGCACATAGGTCGTCATCACTTCTTCCGCCAGTTTACCCTCCGCCCATGCCTGCGCGGCGCGCTGATGTGAACGATGCGCCAGCGCGTCCTGCTGTTCACGCGTAATACCATACGTTTTCGCCATCTGTTCGGCGGTATCGCCCATGCGCAGACCGGTGGAATACTCAGCAACGGCGGGAGGAACGGGCAGCAGGTCGCGTAAGCGCAGACGAGAAAAAAGCATCAGCCGTTGGCGGGTCGTCCGGGCTTTATTGACATCAACCAGTACCCGCGCCAGGGCTTTACTCACGCCTATTGGCAGTACCGACGACGAATCTGCGCCGCCAGCGATACCGGCGCGTATCGTGCCGGCCATCAGGCTTTCCGCCACATTCGCTACCGCCTGAAAACTGGTGGCGCAGGCGCGGCTTACGCTATAGGCATCGGTATGAACATTCATTCCCGTACCCAGCACAATTTCGCGCGCAATATTGGGGGCTTCCGGCATTTGTACTACCTGACCAAAAACCAGTTGCTCAATGGCATCGGCTGGAATTTCACTGCGCGCTAGCAGCTCGCCTACCACCATCTTGCCGAGATCAACAGCGGGAATACCATGAAATGCAGTGGCCTGACGAGCGAAGGGGGTTCGTAACCCACTGACAATAGCAATGCGATCGCCCTGACGGGTGACCAACGGTAAAGCCTGACGCATAGTACTCCCCTGTAAAAAAATAAATTAGTGGTCTGACCTGATCACAGTCTTAACCAATTTTTTACATTTAGCCAAGCAGAGAGAAAAGAAAGTGGGAGCTAAGGCACAGTGAAGGGAAGCGACAAAAAAAGAAAACGCCTCCGCCAGATGATGACGGAGGCGTCGTGAATGAACGGATTAACGCAGGCCGAGCTGGAAGATCAGCGTTTCTGCTTCGCAGGCGAAAACAAAATCAATATCCAGACGAACGCCTTCGGATTCCTCGGTAAAGGTTGGCGTAATTTGGCAAGGTTCAGACTCCACGCTACGCGCTTTTTCGGTTAACGCCGCCAGCGTCTCTTCAGCCTCTGCGCGGGTAGCGAATACGCGGCTGTATGACGCGGTGCAATCGGAGTTGTCCATGATGGTTCCAACGTCCATACAGCAGCAAACCGGGGTTTCATCAGCACTGCATTTACTCATTGTAGATTTCCTCTGTATTTGCACCCAGGGTGCCAGATAAACGATGGGGATATTTTACGCTCCCGGCATTCGCCTCTCCAGTCGTTAATGGTGGGAAACGCGTTAAGTGACCGAAATCACACTTAAAAATGATCTAAAACAAAAATCGCGCGATCGGGTGACCGTTAAGCCCGCCGATTTTGCCAGCCAGATCTCGTTTCTAAGATCACAATTGAAAAAACTTATAAACATACTTGCAACATTCTAGCTGGTCAGACCTATACTCTCGCCACTGGTCTGATTTCTAAGTCGTACCGCAGACCCTACACTTCGCGCTCCTGTTACAGCATGTAACATAGTTTGTATAAAAATAATCAATGAGGTTATGGTCATGAGCCAGAAAACCCTGTTTACAAAGTCTGCTCTCGCAGTCGCAGTGGCAATCATCTCCACCCAGGCCTGGTCTGCAGGCTTTCAGTTAAACGAATTTTCTTCCTCTGGCCTTGGCCGGGCCTATTCGGGTGAAGGCGCAATCGCAGATGATGCGGGTAACGTTAGCCGCAACCCGGCGTTAATTACCATGTTTGACCGCCCGACGTTTTCAGCGGGCGCGGTTTATATTGATCCTGATGTTAATATTAGCGGGACATCGCCATCTCGTCGGACGTTAGATGCGGATAACATCGCGCCGACGGCCTGGGTGCCGAACGTCCATTTTGTCGCGCCGATTAACGATCAGTTTGGCTGGGGGGCTTCTATTACCTCTAACTATGGTCTGGCGACAGAGTTTAACGACACATACGCCGGCGGCTCGGTAGGCGGTACGACCGATCTTGAAACCATGAACCTGAATTTAAGCGGCGCTTATCGCTTAAATGAGGCCTGGAGCTTCGGCCTCGGCTTTGATGCGGTATACGCGCGTGCGAAAATCGAACGTTTTGCGGGCGATTTAGGCCAGTTGGTCGCGGCACAGAATCCGGCGCTGGCGCCGGTCGCGGGTCAGATTCCCAGCGACACCAAGATTGCCCACCTGAACGGTAATCAGTGGGGCTTTGGCTGGAATGCCGGTATCCTTTATGAACTGGATAAAAATAACCGCTACGCGCTGACCTACCGCTCGGAAGTCAAAATTGACTTTAAAGGCAACTACAGTAGCGATCTTCCCATCGCTATAAACCGATTTAACCTGCCTATCCCAACGGCAACCGGCGGCGCGACGCAGTCAGGCTACCTGACGCTGAATCTGCCGGAAATGTGGGAAGTGTCCGGTTATAACCGTGTGGCGCCACAGTGGGCCATCCACTATAGCCTCGCCTATACCAGCTGGAGTCAGTTCCAGGAATTGAAGGCAAAATCGACCGCCGGCGATACGCTCTTTGAGAAGCATGAAGGCTTTAAAGACGCTTATCGCATTGCGTTGGGCACCACCTATTACTACGATGACAACTGGACGTTCCGTACCGGTATCGCCTTCGATGACAGCCCGGTACCAGCGCAAAACCGTTCTATCTCTATTCCGGACCAGGACCGTTTCTGGCTGAGCGCCGGTACGACTTACGCCTTTAACAAAGATGCGTCTGTCGACGTTGGCGTCTCTTATATGCATGGTCAGAGCGTGAAAATTAATGAAGGCCCTTATCAGTTTGAATCTGAAGGGAAAGCCTGGCTGTTCGGTACTAACTTTAACTACGCGTTCTAATCTCTTTCTGAAACGGATCAAAAAGGTGAGCATTGCGCTCACCTTTTTATTTACTGCCGTTTATTCCGAGTCGATCTCTTTGAGTTCGTCCTGAATCGCCTGCGCGTTCGGGTTTTCCTGCGGCTTGAGTTTTCCGCCATTGGCGATAAAGTCATGACGCTGGAAGTACGCCTCGCGCACCATAATATAAGGATCGGAAGACTGACGTAGCAAACCATCGGAGTCCAGCAACTGCGCGCGGGTTTCTATCCCTTCGATAGTCCATTTTCCTATGGACATTGGCCAGGTCAACCACGAGAGCACCGGATACAAGGTATCCGCCATATCCCCGCCATCTTCACGCAGCGTGAAGCTGCCGTAGAACGGAAGTTGCATATAAGGCCCATACCCCACGCCATAATGGCCCAGCGTACTGCCAAAGCGATGCGGTTCAACGCGCTGCAGCTTAGGATTCGCCATTCCCGCGACGTCAATAAAGCCGCCCATCCCTAATAAGGTATTCAGGAAGAAACGGGTGAAATGCACCATACCCTGATAAGGATCGCCCTGCAGGAAATAGTTCACCATGATCGCCGGTTCTTCGAGGTTGCCGGTGAAATTACTTAAACCGTTACGCGCAGGCTGTGGAACATAATCACGCCAGGCGACCGCGACCGGCCGAACAACATACGGGTCCAGCACATTAAAGTTGAAGTTGTACATGGTGCGGTTAAACCCTTCAAATGGGTCTGAACGCCCCTGCTGTTCTGTACCGGAACTCGCACACCCGACCAGCAGTGTGGTTCCCAGCGCCAGCGCCGACAGGCGAAGCTTCATAGATGTCTCCCTGTGAATTATGGCTATCGCTGATTGCCATCCATGACGGAACGCTACCGTATCCGCCTGTTTAGGTGTGAGCGATTTTAACAGCACGTCAAACGATGTCTATATGCGCGATCTCATTGCTCTGAGCATAGCCTGGTAACGCAACAACGTGACGGCCCTATTCTAACGAAACAGATAAAAACGAGCGTGATCATTTTTATTTTTTCGGAGAATGCCCCGGCCTGGGTAAATGAAAAACCGCTACGCTTTATTAATATGTATTAATCAGCAGAGATCATCATGGATAGCCTTAACGACGATAAAATTAACCGGCACAGCAGTGACCTGGAAGTTGAAAGCGAAGAAAAACAAAGCGGTAAAGAGATTGAAGTGGATGAAGATCGTCTTCCTTCCCGCGCCATGGCGATTCATGAACATATTCGCCAGGATGGTGAAAAAGAGATGGAACGCGATGCGATGGCTTTGCTCTGGTCAGCCATTGCCGCAGGACTTTCTATGGGGGCATCACTCCTGGCGAAAGGGATTTTTCACGTGCAGCTTGAAGGCGTTCCCGGCGGCTTTTTACTGGAAAATCTCGGCTATACCTTTGGTTTTATCATTGTCATCATGGCCCGCCAGCAATTATTTACTGAAAATACCGTTACCGCCGTATTGCCGGTAATGCAAAATCCCACTCTGAGTAACGTTGGCCTGCTGATGCGCTTATGGGGCGTAGTCTTATTGGGCAACCTTATTGGCACCGGGGTTGCGGCGTGGGCATTTGAATATATGCCTATATTTGATGAAGAGACCCGCGACGCCTTTGTCAAAATTGGTATGGAGGTCATGAAAAATAGCCCAACGGAGATGTTTGCCAACGCGATTATCTCTGGCTGGATCATCGCCACAATGGTATGGATGTTTCCTGCTGCAGGCGGGGCAAAAATTGTGGTCATTATTTTGATGACCTGGCTTATCGCGCTGGGCGATACCACCCATATTGTCGTCGGTTCCGTTGAAATTTTGTATTTGGTTTTCAACGGCACGCTGCCCTGGAGCGACTTTCTCTGGCCCTTCGCCCTTCCCACACTTGCCGGAAATATCTGCGGCGGCACCTTTATTTTCGCATTGATGAGCCACGCGCAGATCCGCAACGATATGAGCAATAAACGTAAGGAAGAAGCGAGGCTACGCGGCGAGCGCCTGGAACGGGAGCGAAAAAAAGCGGAAAAACAGCGCTGAGTGGCGACGGTTTAACCAGTCAGGCGGCGCTACACTTACTCCGGCGAATAAAAAACGCTATACTGGCGCCGCGTTGTCCCCTTAGTTAAATGGATATAACGAGCCCCTCCTAAGGGCTAGTTGCAGGTTCGATTCCTGCAGGGGACACCATTGATACCCAGGACATTCTCTTCTTGCTGCATAACCTTTCGAGCGGTTCCCCTTTCATGTTGCTTTTATTGCCCCTATGCAACATCACCGGATATGCCACACGTTCAGCAAAAAGTCGTCATCGGCCGGTTATGACCGATGACATCCTGATGTGGTCTAGAAGCGGTACTGCAACCCCGCGGTAACCGTATAGTTATTATTAGCTATACCTGCGGCATCGCCACCAAAATACGCCGTATCACCGCTGGTTTTATCTATGATTTGCGTACCGCCCTTACCTTCTTCATATTTACTGTAAGCAAACTCAGCAAAGATTTTTGCATTACTGGTAATATAATATCCGGCGTCAATAGAAGCGCCATAATATCGTGAATTTTCCGTTTTTTCACGGAAGGTAAGTTTGCGCATGTAGTGTTCGTCATTATCATGCGCATTTACCCAGTCGCTGTATTTAAACAGTACATTACACTCAAAGTCATTAATACGATAATCACCCGCCAGCCCGATATAGGGCATTTCGAAACGCTGGCTATAACCTATGCCGCGCACGCCATGAGGAAAATTACCAATATATCGACCATTATCATAAATATAAGACCCGCCTCTTGCCGTCCAGCTAAAACGGGTTTCCTGATAGCCCGCTGTTACGCCCGCCTTGTAGTTATCGCCCTGCAATAACCAACCTTTCACGTTCAAATCGTATTCATTAGCATAGTTGGCGCTGGTGTCCGGATGAATTGAACGATCGGTCCAGCCAGGCTGCTCACTGCTCATCCAGTCATGGTCAACCATATGACCCGATCCCGACGCCAAAGACGTCCAGCCGCGGGCGTCCAGCGTCATGAACGAATAGGGTTCCCATGATAAATCCCCCTGCAACGTGGCGACATTTTTTATTTTCCAGTCCAGTTGACTCAGCTTCCGCCCGGTGTCGGTATCATAAACCAGCTCCCTGGATTTACCATTTAACACACCCACGGAAAGGGATGTCGTGACGCTATCAGGAGAGACGTCCGGAATAAATAAGGTAGACTCCGCATAAACCGACTCAGAAAATACGGCGATCATCATTACTGCAATAGCATGTTTTTTCATTTCTCTTGTCCTCATATTCAGATGTAATCTGGAGAGGTGATGAAGTTTTCATCTTGTCAAATCGACGGACAAGAGTACATTTATTACGCCAGAGAACTTGACGCATTTTTACCTTATATTGAAGTTAAGAAATAGAATTTGATGCTCAGGTGAATAATAAGCAATCTATAATCATGATGGAATGATTTACCATTACGGTGATGCGACGTTATCTGGCTAACGACATCGCTGCTGATGTTGTCAGCCAGATTGAAAGTAACTGTAATATCAGAATTTATAATGCTCTTTACTTAAACCATATTTTTTCATGCGCAGATAAAGTTTTTTACGGGGAATTTGCAGGTACTCCGCCACTTCATTAATTCGTCCCTGATGAATATTTAATGCTTCGGTAATAATTTGTCGCTCATACTCTTCAACGCGCCGGTCAAGCGGGGTCGGCTCCTGCAGAAGCAACTGCGGGTTGACCGTTTCCGCCAGCGGCAGCACGCCAACAGCAAAAAGCTCTGCCGCATTAGCCAATTCGCGCACATTGCTTGGCCAGGCGCGTCGCATTATTCCTTTCAGTAATTCCCCCGCTATTTCCGGCACTGGATGATTGAGCCGCAGGCAGGCTTTTCGAAGATAATGGCGAAATAACGGTTCGATATCATCCGGTCGCTGAGAAAGAGACTGGCAGGCGATTTGGGTCATGGCGAAACAGTAGTAAAGCTCGGCCGCAATCTGGTTAGCTGCCGCCTGCTCCACCAGCGAAGCGCTGCCAACGCCCACCAAACGAAAAGGCCGATGCTCCAGGCTTTGTAAACGCGCCAGATGGTGCTGCTGTTCGCGTGTCAGATATTCGGGATGACTCAACACCAGCGTACCTCCTTGCGCCTGGTCGATGAATGTCTCCAACTGCCCGGCATTCTCCGGCGTCAGTTCATAGCGTACAAACGGCCCTTTCGCGTTACGCCCCAGTTGATGGAGATAACGGGCGCCAGTCATACGTCCAGTGCCATGCTCACCGTAAAACCATACGGCAATGTCCGTTTCCGCCAGTTGTTGTAACCGTTGTCGAAACTGATTCATCCACTCGCTGCGCCCAATCAGTTCAACCTGTAACGTCTGCTGGCAATATTGCCGCCGTGCAATGACCGACCGGCGCTGGCGTAGCGCGTCTTCAATTAATATCAACAGCTTGCCCGGATCGACGGGTTTTTGCAGAAAATCCCAGGCGCCCTTTTTCACCGCATCAACCGCCATCGGTACATCGCCATGTCCGGTAATCAATAAGATTGGCAGTTGATCGTCATCCTGATGAAACAGCGTCATAAGATCGATACCGGAACACCCCGGCATACACACATCGCTCAAAACGATCCCCTCCCAATCCGCTTTTACCCACTCTTTGGCCTCGAAAGGATGGGTAAAGCCACGCACGCGGTAGCCTGCCTGCTCAAGCATTTGGGTATAGGCGTCAAGTACATCAACGTCATCATCAATCAGCAAAATAGAACATTCATCATTCAACATCATCGACATCCGTTACCGAGAATTGCAGCACCACGCAAGCGTTACGCGTCAGCGTCGACGCCAGACGCAGGTCGCCCTTCATTTGCGCCATCAGCGACACGCTAATCGACAGCCCAATACCCAACCCGACAGCTTTACTGGTGGTAAACGGCTTGAGTAAAGAGGGCAACAGCGCCACAGGCCAGCCAGGGCCGTTATCTGCAATATAAACCTCCAGCGCCTCTCCCTGAGTCTGCCACGTCACCGCGATCGCCGCATCATGCGAACAGGCGTCAAGCGCATTCGCCAGCACATTCACCAGAACCTGCTGAATACGCACTTCATCGCCGCTGACCCATACGGTGTCGGTTGGCAGTGAAAGCGCTCCCTGCCGGGATTGGTGGCGCATGGCTAATAACTCCCATGCCGCCACGAAGGTTTGGCGCAGATCAACGGGATACAATGGCGTTTCCAGCTCCGCCCGGCGGGTAAACTGCCGCAGCGAACGGATAATGGCGTCAATCCGGTTAATGAGCCCTTCCGCTTTGGTGAGCGTATTTCTCGCTTGTCCGCTCTGACCTTGTTCAATCGCGCGTCCCGCCGTAAATAAATACATTGAAAGCGCATTCAGCGGCTGGTTAATTTCATGCGCCAGCGTGGTCATGGTCTGGCCGACTACCGCCAGTTTCGCCGTCTGAATCAACTCATCCTGCATGGCGCGCAGGTCGGCTTCTATCTCTTTGCGCTCGGCGACCTCTTGTTCAAGCTGCCTGCGTTGCATATTGAGCTGGCCCAGCGTATGGCGCAGCAAACGGGCTATCCGTCCTAGCTCATCGCGCCCGTAAACCGGGATAGTCGAGTCGGTTCTCCCCAGCCCTATCTGTACCACAGCCTGATTAAGCGCGGTAAAACGCTTTACCAGCCGGGAACGGATAAAATAGTGGTTGAGTCCCCACGCCAGCAGCAACGCCAGGAGCGTCGCCACTAAAATAAGCCCGCCGCTAACGCGAACAATCTGTTCCAGGCGTTGATTGAACGTCTGCATTTGCTGGTGACTACTACCTAACTGCGCCTCAAGCAGCGTGCGAAAGCGCCCTAGCGTAGCCTCTCTGGCGCGGCTGGCGTCCAGTAAGGCTTTTTGCGCCGCAACATAATCGCGCATGGTATCGGGCATCTTATTTTTTACCATCCCGATTTCCAATAGTTCGTCGATGGTTTGCCGCAGCGTGATTGTACTGGGCCAGTCATCGAGCGCACGAATATTCTCATCCGCCGTTTTTTTTAGGTTTTCCAGATAGCGAATATGGGTCTCCACCAGCATCCCGTCATTATTGCCAGACTTGAGCTCATTCAATCTGTCGCGCAGGTCGTCAACAATCTGATTTTCAATTCGCGCCAGGGTATATACCTGCTGCTGCTCGTTCTGCACCTCGCGCGAACGTTGCAAGTACTGCGCCGCGTCGCCCTGATTCGCCTCAATTTGATCGAGTAGCGTCCCCTGCTGCCAGGTAAAATCCTGTACCAGCGAATTTAGCTCCGTGGTGAAATCATCATGGAGCCAGTCAATGCGAGCGGAAAGCTCGCTGACTTTCTCCCGCACCAAAAACATGTTGTAGAGGGCGTTGTCCAGCTCCGCCAGCAAGGTCCGGCTATCCTGTAAAATGACGGCCAGTTGCCGGCGCTCAGCAAGCTGAAGCCCCTGACTGAGACGCTCAATCTTATCCAGATGCTGAATAATCTGCGTACGTAACTGCAAACGTACCGTCGTGTTCGGCGCCAGCAAAAATTCATTGAGTTGATCCACGGCCAGATTCAGGTTCCCCTCAATTAAAAAAGCGGAGTGGATGCGAGGAAAATATTCATCAAGCGAATAGCGAACCTGTGAACTTTGCTCATGCCAGGAATAAAGGCTGACCATACTGACAATCAGCGTCAGTAATGCGCCCGTTAAAAATGCGCCCCGTAAACTGTTGCTGATACTGAGCTGACGAAGCCGTTGCAATAATCTCCCCTTCATTTCAGCTCTTCCAGTTTGTGAATCGCCAGCCGCTGATTGTTCAGAAACCAGATCTGCCACTCCATCATTTTTTGTTCGGCAAAGCTTTTATTATCAAACTGCGCCAGCCAGGTTTCATCTTCGCTGCTTGCCGCATCCACCGGGACGCTGGTCAATAAGGCTCTGATTTCAGGTAAGGGGCGTTTAAGCCGCGTTTCTGCGCTGTGCAACGCTCGCCATGCATCTTTAAGCTGCGCAAGACGAAAACTGATCGCGGTATCAAACATGCGTTGTACCAGTTGCTGACGCTTCAGGATCAGACGATAGTTCAACGGCGGCTGGGCCATCAAACGCTGTTGTTGCGCGGCGCGAGGATTATCGGCGCTAAGCGGTGCGACGGGATACTTACCGGTATTCGCGTCAGCCAGTATCCTTTGCCCTTTCGGACTTAATAAGTAATGAATAAAAGCACGCGCTTCGTCTGCATGACGGCTGTTTTTCAACACCGCGACGTAAGTGGGCGACACCGCAGAATACGGAAAATAGGTAAAAGCAAGATTAGGATCGTTGAGTAGCAAATTAGCATAATTATCAATGACCGGCCCGGCAACGCCAAGCCCGCTTTTGATTTTATCCGCTACGCCGAAACTGCGAGAGGAAATCGTGACCAGATTACCCGAGATTGCCAGCAGCGTCGCCCACCCTGCCGTCCAGCCTTTTTGCTGCAACAGCGACTCCACCATCAAATGATTGGTGTCTGAGCGTGACGGACTGCTCATTAATAGAGCGCCCTGGTAACTGGGCAGGCCCATATCCTGCCAGTCGGCAGGCGGCGGAAGATGGCGCGCAGCGAGCGCTGAACGATTGATCAATAGCCCAAATCCGGATACCGCTACCGCCACTGAAGTTGAGCGGATAGAACGCGGCACCAGCTTCTGGCTGGCGGCAGGCGCGCTATCCAATAGCGCCAGCTTTTGGTGCTCCTGAAGGTGTTGCAACAGCATGGGGGATGACGTCAGGATCAGATCGACATTTTCCGCATTCGCCGTATCAAGTAATTGCTCTAAAGAACCGCTGGTACGGTTGAGCGTACGAATCATGACGGAACCCGGCTCCGTCTGCCAGCGCTGGATAATCCAGGCGGTCGCGCTGGGTGAAAAGGTCGTTGCCATCACCAGCTCGCGGCTGTACGCCTGGCAAGAACCGAACATTGCCGCCAGCCATAGCGTAAAAGCGCCCACTCTGGCGAAACGACTACAGCATGAGAAAAGTCGATTTGTGATCCCGTTCATAAATATCGATATCACATAAAGAAAATATTGAGACAAAACTTACCCTTTTATTTCTGTTGGCATCCAGAACAACGTTATTTGAATAATAACGGGTCCGTCGCCCGAAAACATCAATAAAGCGTATCAGATCACTGGCAGCAAATTTGTTAATATCCGCACATGCTAACGATAAAACGGCCATGCCAATAATTAAAGTTTCACCACACCCTTCAGGATGGGTCAAAAATAACCTTTAAATTCACCCAATTGAGTCAATCTTGACACATTTCTTCGACTTGATTTTTATTGTCACTCCTTTCACTCTACCGACAAAACCTCCTGATGTTCATCTCACTATAAAATACAGGTGACTCCATGTTAACAATATTAAAAACAGGGAAATCGGCGCATAAAGTCCCACCGGAAAAAGTCCAGGCTACGTATGGTCGATATCGTATACAGGCATTGTTAAGCGTATTTCTGGGATATCTCGCTTACTATATAGTCAGAAACAACTTCACATTATCGACGCCTTATTTAAAAGAGCAATTGGATCTCAGCGCTACGCAAATCGGCCTGCTGAGTAGCTGTATGCTTATTGCTTACGGAATCAGTAAAGGCGTAATGAGCAGTCTGGCGGATAAAGCCAGCCCAAAAGTCTTCATGGCGTGCGGTCTGGTACTCTGCGCGATTGTTAACGTTGGGCTGGGATTCAGTAGCGCATTCTGGATATTTGCCGCTCTGGTGGTCTTCAATGGCCTTTTTCAGGGCATGGGCGTCGGCCCCTCGTTTATTACCATTGCAAACTGGTTCCCTCGCCGGGAACGCGGACGCGTAGGCGCCTTCTGGAATATCTCGCATAACGTTGGCGGCGGGATCGTCGCGCCTATCGTCGGTGCGGCTTTTGCGATATTGGGCAGCGAACACTGGCAAAGCGCCAGTTATATCGTTCCGGCCTGCGTCGCCGTCATTTTTGCCTTAATTGTTCTGGTCTTGGGAAAAGGTTCGCCGCGCGAAGAAGGTCTTCCCTCCCTGGAACAGATGATGCCGGAAGAAAAAGTCGTACTGAAAACGAAGAATACGGCAAAAGCGCCGGAAAATATGAGCGCATGGCAAATCTTCTGTACTTATGTGCTGCGCAATAAAAATGCCTGGTATATTTCGCTGGTGGATGTCTTCGTCTATATGGTGCGGTTTGGCATGATTAGCTGGTTGCCTATCTATCTGTTGACAGTAAAACACTTTTCAAAAGAACAGATGAGCGTCGCGTTTCTCTTTTTCGAGTGGGCGGCGATTCCTTCCACGCTACTGGCAGGCTGGCTGT
The DNA here is from genome assembly GCF_046550535.1 of Salmonella sp. SAL04213. NCBI lineage: Bacteria > Pseudomonadati > Pseudomonadota > Gammaproteobacteria > Enterobacterales > Enterobacteriaceae > Salmonella > Salmonella sp. SAL04213. Next base: position 93,873 of record NZ_JBGDXS010000005.1, read on the forward strand.
CAGATAAACTGTTTAAGGGCCGCAGAATGCCGTTAGCCATGATTTGCATGGCGCTGATTTTTGTCTGTCTGATCGGATACTGGAAAAGTGAATCTTTGCTGATGGTAACGATTTTCGCCGCCATTGTAGGTTGTCTGATTTACGTCCCGCAGTTCCTCGCGTCCGTACAGACAATGGAGATAGTCCCCAGCTTTGCCGTAGGTTCCGCCGTCGGATTACGTGGGTTCATGAGCTATATTTTCGGCGCCTCGTTGGGCACCAGCCTGTTTGGCGTCATGGTGGATAAACTGGGCTGGTACGGCGGATTTTATCTTCTGATGGGCGGCATCGTGTGCTGCATTCTATTCTGTTATCTCTCCCATCGCGGCGCGCTGGAACTGGAACGCCAGCGCCAGAATGCGTTACATAATCAGGACTCACTGCAGCTTGCGGACGCGCAATAAACGATTAGCCTTCCCGGGGAACAGAAGCGCCGACATTGTCGGCGCTATCTATTCGCTGACATCGTGTATACCCAAAATAATTCGAGTTGCTTAAAAGCGGCAAGGGAGTGAGTCCCCAGGAGCATAGATAACGATGTGACTGGGGTGAACGACAAATCTGCCGGGAACAGATTTGAACGTCGCGTGCGACGGCCGTCAGGGCGAGGCCCATCGATGGGCCGAGTAATCCGTAGCCAACACATCAGCAACTTGAAGTATGAAGGGTATGTACTGACTAACGCTTACCGTATCCCACCATAAAGCGAATAATTAACCCACATGCCGGTGCGAGAAAAAGCAATAATCCGCTAACGATGTCATCGCCATCCTGCAACCATACATTGAGTAAATAAATCAGCGCGGCAAGGATAACCATTCCCGTAAAAGAAGAAACCGCAGAAAAAGCCCCCATCACCTGACCGATATAGCCACTCACGGCAAGTATACTTATTGCAAGAAATGTCCATAAATAGATCATCTATAATACCTCCTGTCTATGGCAAGGCTTCCATATAGCCTTACGGTCCCTCTCACTTCTCCTTTAAGATAAACCTTATCAGCCCGTCATTTCCATAACATTTATCTCACATTTTATTTTTTTAATCATTTTTCAAGACTTTCGTCTGAAATAAAATTATCACTGTAAAAACAATGCATTAAAAATAATGATTAGCTTATTTTTGCTACGGGAGAAATATTTACGCTTCTTGATAAAGAATTTCTGGGCGCGAGTAAATAACTGGTGGTACATTAGCCTGCCTGGCGTTCATGCCCTCGTGGTTTAGTACTGACTTAGTTTTACACTCCTTACGGGAACCATTGTCGTACATGATGGCCTAACTATACGTAAATCATTCAAGTTACCCTGATGAGCTTACTCAAGTAAGTGCTTCGGATAAGCGAACGCAACTTGAAGGATGATGCGTATTTCAGAGTGTACCGCTGCGGATAATGACTCTTCTGCGATACATTATTTTCGTATCTACAGAAGGTATTTTATGTTTCCTCAAAGCAAATTTTCACGCGCGTTTTTGCACCCGCGCTACTGGCTGACGTGGTTTGGCGTTGGCGTCCTCTGGTTACTGGTGCAGCTTCCCTACCCGGTTTTGCGTTTTCTGGGCACCCGCACCGGTAAGCTGGCGCGCCCCTTCCTGAAGCGACGTGAGTCGATCGCCCAGAAAAATATTGAACTCTGTTTTCCGACCCTCTCCCGGGAAGAAAGGGAAAAACTGATCGCCGAGAATTTCCACTCTCTTGGCATGGCGCTGCTTGAAACGGGCATGGCCTGGTTCTGGCCTGATAGCCGGGTTCGCAAATGGTTTGATGTGGACGGGCTGGACAACCTTACCCGTGCGCAGGCGCAAAATCGCGGCGTAATGGTCGTTGGCGTGCATTTTATGTCGCTGGAATTGGGAGGCCGGGTAATGGGTCTCTGCCAGCCAATGATGGCGACCTATCGTCCGCATAACAATCCGCTCATGGAGTGGGTGCAGACGCGCGGTCGTATGCGCTCAAATAAAGCGATGATCGGCAGAAACAATCTGCGCGGCATTGTGGGCGCGCTAAAAAAAGGGAAGCCGTTTGGTTTGCTCCCGACCAGGACTACGGCCCTAAAGGCAGCTCCTTTGCGCCATTTTTCGCGGTTGAAAACGTCGCCACCACCAACGGCACCTATGTACTGTCCAGGCTGTCTGGCGCCGCCATGTTGACCGTTACAATGGTAAGGAAATCCGATAACTCGGGTTATCGTCTGTATATTACCCCTGAAATGGAAGGTTACCCGGCAGATGAAAATCAAGCCGCTGCCTATATGAATAAAATTATTGAGAAAGAGATCATGCGCGCCCCGGAGCAATATCTCTGGATCCATCGCCGTTTCAAGACTCGCCCGTTGGGGGAAGCGTCACTCTACATCTGAAAAAGGCCGCAAGGCCTTTTATTTTGGCATTTCGCATTGCCATAATATTCATATCGTAAATTACTCATTCCTGCTTTTAGCGATAAGTCTCCTGTTTACAGGCGATTTTTTACTGTGTCGGCGGCGTCGCTCAATAGCGATTCATCACTGTCAGAAATTAAACTGTCGCCGATTCCCGACACTTGTAAGTTACTAAAAGTAAATAAGAAAATGCCTCTTGTTTCACCTCATTTTTAGGCGTACATTAGCGCCGTCTGGAGCGATGACGCGCAGAATTCTGAGGTGATGCAGGCGGTCTAAACACGAATAATTCTCAATTTCGTATTGTCCGGCATCAACTCTCTATAATCAGGTAAGTGTAAGTTCATTTAGGCGTACGACAGGTACGCGGAGAGATGAAACGTGAAATATTTCTTTATGGGCATTTCATTTATGGTCATCGTTTGGGCCGGTACTTTCGCCCTGATGATTTAAAAGTACAATGCAAAGAAAAACAGGAGCCATGGGGCTCCTGTTTGCTTTTCTACTCCGTGCTCGCCTCAACGGGTTTTGGATGTGACGGCAGCACGCCATCGGCGCGGAACATCGCTTTAATCCCTCTGACGGCCTGGCGAATGCGGTCGCGATTCTCTATTAATGCAAAGCGTACATGGGTGTCGCCATAATCACCAAAGCCTATCCCTGGAGAAACACAAACCTTCGCCTCATTCAGCAGCTTCTTGGCAAACTCAAGCGACCCCATCGCCGCATATTGCTCCGGGATTTTCGCCCAGACGTACATTGAGGCTTTCGGCATTTCAACCATCCAGCCCGCCTCATGCAGCCCCTTCACCAGCACATCGCGACGACGTTTATACTGCTCGGCGATATCGCGCACGCACTGCTGATCGCCTTCCAGAGCGGCGATAGCCGCCACCTGAAGCGGGGTAAAGGTGCCATAATCGTGATAACTTTTAATGCGCGCCAGCGCGCTGACCAGGGTTTTATTGCCCACCATAAACCCAATACGCCAGCCCGCCATATTATAGCTTTTCGACAGCGTGAAAAATTCGACCGCCACGTCGCGCGCGCCGGGCACCTGCATAATGGATGGCGCTTTCCAGCCGTCGTACACGATATCGGCATACGCCAGATCGTGCACCACCAGCACATCATAACGTTTAGCCAGAGCGACCACTTTTTCAAAAAATTCCAGTTCGACGCACTGGGCCGTAGGGTTAGATGGAAAACCCAAAATCATCATTTTCGGTTTCGGATAACTTTCGCGAATAGCGCGCTCCAGCTCGTTGAAGAAATCCACCCCCTCTACCAATGGAACCGAACGCACCTGCGCCCCGGCGATAACGGCGCCATAGATATGAATTGGGTAACTGGGGTTCGGCACCAGAACCGTATCACCATGATCCAGCGTCGCCAGCATTAAATGCGCCAGTCCCTCTTTGGAACCGATGGTCACAATCGCTTCGGTTTCCGGATCGATATCGACATCATAACGTTCCTGATACCAGTGAGAAATCGCGCGGCGTAAACGCGGTATGCCGCGGGACGTGGAATAACCGTGCGTATCCGGACGCTGCGCGACGGTGCAAAGTTTTTCGACAATGTGGGGAGGGGTTGCGCCATCAGGATTACCCATACTGAAATCAATAATATCTTCGCCGCGCCGACGCGCAGCCATTTTGAGTTCAGCGGTGATGTTAAAAACATAGGGCGGAAGGCGATCGATACGCGTAAAGCGACGTTCAGGGCGGAAGTCAGCCATAATATCCTCAGATTAACGTTAGCGCCCGGACCGTCCGAGCGACGCTGCCACGATGGTGGCTCCTTTAGAAAATAGCCTGAAAATTTTCTTCCTGTCGAGAGGCTAATGAAAATATTTTTAGCGACGAAAAAAGAGGAACAAGCGTAAAAATTTACCTTTTAAGCATGTCAGTTATAGCATCAAACAAATCATATTATTAACAAATTGATATCATTGAATTTACGTAACGTGGCGCAGCCGACGATAATTTCCTGTCAATAAACCTTATCTCAAATAATCCCCTTTTGATTTTGTGGTTTTTCCTCTTTAACCAAAATCCTTACTAATGATAATGGTATTCGATCATGTCATATTGCGGTATTTTTCAGGGACATTTCCCCGAAAATGAGGATCCTTTCCGGCAAGCTGCCGCGATGAAAGCGTAAATAAGGCAGCGAACCGGATACGTATAGTAAAATAAATCCCTGTTTTCGCCTGACTAACCGCCATGACATGATGACTCAACGCGCTGGTGTTTGACCTTTCACTCAGCAAGAGTAAAGTGAAATAATTCAGACAGTTGAAGCATTCATGCACAGGAAAGGCAATGAAAAAAACCGCGTGAGGCACGCGGTTTGAGACTGGCAAGAGAATGATTAATTGCCTGATGACGCTGCGCTTATCAGGCCTACAGATGACACACTTTTGTAGGCCGGATAAGGCGTTTATGCCGCCATCTGACTTATAGAATATGGCCTAATGTCTGGCGCAGATGCGCGCCGGAACCTAACAAGCCAGGGTTATCATGGACAATCAGATAGACCGGAATACCGTGTACATAATCTTTAAAGCGGCCTTTATCTTCAAAGCCCCCACGGAAGCCGGACGCTTTAAAAAATTCCAGGAAGCGCGGGACAATACCGCCAGCGATATAAACGCCGCCAAATGTCCCCATGGTTAACGCCAGATCGCCGCCAAATCGCCCCATGATGACGCAAAAGAGCGACAACGCGCGGCGACAATCGATACAGCTATCCGCCAGGGCGCGTTCGGTAATATCTTTCGGGCGCAGATTTTCCGGCAGACGGTTGTCGGACTTAACAATCGCCCGGTAAAGATTCACCAGCCCCGGGCCAGACAGCACGCGCTCGGCGGAAACGTGGCCAATTTCGGCGCGCAATATTTCCAGAATCATAGCTTCTTCTTCGCTATTAGGCGCAAAATCGACATGCCCGCCTTCGCCCGGAAGGCTAATCCAACGCTTATCCACATGCACCAGATGCGCCACGCCCAAGCCGGTTCCCGCGCCATACACCGCAATAGGTTTGCCGTCTACCGGTTCGCCGCCGCCGAACTGAATTAAATGCTCTTTTTTCAGCATCGGGATCGCCATCGACACGGCGGTGAAATCGTTGATAATTTCCAGATGGCTAAAGCCGAGATTTTTTTTCATTTCCGCAATAGAAAAAGCCCAGGTATGGTTAGTCATCGCTACCCAGTCACCGGTAATCGGGCAGGCTATGGCGATACAACCATCTTCCACGCTGACGCTATGCTCATCGAGATAAACGCGCACCACGGCCTCAAGACTCGGATAATCCAGGCCGGAATACGTTTTGGCCTGCGAGATTTCTCCACTGGCGATATCACACAGGGCAAGACGCGCATTCGTGCCGCCTACATCTCCTACTAAAGCATACTTTGTCATTCTTCTACTGCTCCGCTAAAGTCAAAATAAGTCTTTGTCACACTGTAAATTCATGGGGGCATAACAACAACGGCCATCAGGCTGACTGCCTATAAATATAGATCTTCATCACAGAATTACTTTCTTGTTTCAGCACCAATTGCAGCAATGCCGTCGGGCAGGCTGTGCAAAATAGGTATACGACCCCGTGTAAGGAAGAGATTATGTTCCACCCGCGTGCCCGAACGATGCTGCTGCTGTCGCTCCCCGCGCTGATTATTGGCGTAGCGTCAAGCCTGGTTTTAATCGCTGCGATGAAAGTCGCGTCGGTTTTTCAGCAATTTCTTTGGCAACGACTGCCCACCAGCATCGGCATCGCTTATGATTCGCCGTTCTGGATAGTGGGTATGCTCACGCTAACCGGGATCGTGGTGGGTTTGATTATCCGTTACAGTCCCGGACACGCTGGCCCCGATCCGGCCATCGAACCGTTAATCAGTATGCCGGTCTCGCCATCTGCGCTGCCCGGGCTGCTTCTCGCCTTAATCATCGGCCTTGCTGGTGGGGTAAGTTTGGGGCCAGAGCATCCGATAATGACAATAAATATCGCGCTGGCGGCGGCTTTCGGCTCCCGCCTGTTTCCGCGTATCACGGCGTTAGACTGGACGATTCTGGCCTCAGCGGGCACCATCGGCGCGCTGTTCGGCACGCCCGTCGCCGCAGCGCTGATTTTTTCGCAAACACTTAGCGGCTCTAACGATATTCCCATGTGGGATCGCCTGTTTGCGCCGTTAATGGCGGCAGCGGCGGGGTCACTCACCACCAGCCTGTTCTTTCATCCGCATTTTTCGTTACCCATCGCCCATTACACGCAGATGCGGCTGGTGGACATTGCCAGCGGAGCGATCGTCGCGGCGATCGCCATTGCCGCCGGGATGGTCGCCGTCTGGTGCCTTCCGCGTCTGCACGAGTTGCTGCACCGACTAAAAAATCCGGTCCTGATTCTCGGCATTGGCGGTTTTATACTGGGTATTCTGGGCGTCATTGGCGGGCCGCTTACCCTGTTTAAAGGCCTGGACGAAATGCAACAAATGGCGTTTAGCCAGACGTTGGGCGCGGGAGATTATTTTACCTTAGCCGTCGTCAAACTCGCCGCGCTGGTCATCGCGGCGGCGAGCGGCTTTCGCGGCGGGCGCATTTTTCCGGCTGTGTTTATCGGCGCGGCGCTGGGGCTCATGCTCCATGCCCATGTTGAGGCCGTACCCGCGGCGATTACCGTCTCCTGCGCGATTCTTGGCTTAGTGCTGGTAGTGACGCGTGACGGCTGGCTCAGTCTGTTTATGGCGGCAGTCGTCGTACCGGATACCAATCTGCTGCCGCTGCTCTGCATTGTGATGCTCCCCGCCTGGCTATTGCTGGCGGGAAAACCGTTGCTGGCCGCCAACCGTCACGAACCCTAATCCGGCGCAGCGGGGGCCATTATCCCCCGTTGCGGGCTTCCAGCGCCCGGGTCACGGTACGCAGTAATTCCGGCAGATCGGCTTTTGGCAACATCACTTCAATAAATGACAGACGTTGTGGGCGCACCAGACGTTCGAGGACCTCCGCCAGTTGGATAGCCTGCGTCACCCGCCAGCACTCCGCCTGTTGCGCCGCGTTTAGCGCCGGTGGTATCTGCGTCCAGTTCCAGCTCGCGATGTCGTTATACCGCTGGGCCGCGCCGTGAATGGCGCGCTCTACGGTATAGCCGTCATTGTTGAGCAGCAGGATGACCGGCGCCTGCCCGTCGCGTAACATCGAGCCCATCTCCTGAATCGTGAGCTGCGCCGCGCCATCGCCGATAATCAGAATCACCCGCCGATCGGGACAGGCGGTTTGCGCGCCAAACGCGGCGGGCAAGGAATAGCCGATAGACCCCCACAGCGGCTGTACCACAACTTCCGCGCCGTCAGGAAGCGACAGCGCGGCAGCGCCAAAAGCTGCAGTCCCCTGGTCGACAAGGACAATATCGCCGGGTTTGAGATACTGCTGTAAGGTTTGCCAGAAGCTTTCCTGGGTCAGTTCTCCCTTATCAATCCGCACTGGCTGTCCGGCGGAACGCGTCGGCGGCGGCGCAAAAGCGCATTCCAGGCACAGTTCGCGCAGCGTAGACACCGCCTGCGCCATCGGGAGGTTGAACCAGGTTTCGCCGATGCGCGACGCGTAAGGCTGAATCTCCAGCGTGCGTTCCGCCGGCAATTGTTGGGTAAATCCGGCCGTAAGGGTATCGACAAAACGGGTGCCGACGCAGATAACCCTATCGGCGTCCTCTATGGCCTGACGCACTTCTTTGCTGCTGGCGCCAGCGCTATAGGTGCCAACGAAGTTCGGGTGCTGCTCATCAAAAAGCCCCTTCCCCATCAGTAGTGTCGCATGAGCGATGGGCGTTTCCACCATCCAGCGCTGCAACAGTGGTCGTAAACCAAAACGCCCGGCAAGAAAGTCGGCCAAGAGCGCAATGCGCCGACTGTTCATCAGGCACTGACGGGCGTGGTAACGAAAAGCCGTCTCCACGCCGCTTTGCGCTTCATGCACGGGCAACGTCAGCGCCTGCGTAGGCGGGATGGCCGTTTTTTTCGCCACGTCGGCGGGCAACATGATGTATCCTGGCCTGCGTGCGGCAAACATTTCACCCAATACGCGGTCAATCTCGAAGCAGGCGTTCTGTTCATCCAATATTGCGCTGGCAACAGATATCGCCTGACTCATGCGATAAAAATGACGAAAATCGCCGTCGCCGAGGGTATGGTGCATCAATTCGCCACGCTGCTGCGCAGCGCTACAGGGCGCGCCGACGATATGCAAGACCGGGACATATTCCGCGTAACTGCCCGCGATACCGTTAATAGCGCTAAGTTCTCCCACGCCAAAGGTGGTGAGTAGCGCTCCAGCGCCCGACATGCGCGCATAACCGTCCGCGGCATAAGCGGCGTTCAACTCATTGGCGCATCCCACCCAACGCAAGGTCGGGTGGTCAATCACATGGTCAAGAAACTGCAAGTTATAATCGCCCGGTACGCCAAAAAGATGGCCAATGCCGCATCCTGCCAGTCTGTCCAGCAAATAGTCGGCCACGGTATAGGGGTTTTGCATGACAGCTTTCCTTCTGACGTTGACATTATGTTGAGTATTAAGGAATGCCGATGGCTGTCCAGCACGACGGGGATGAAAGCCTGGAAAACAATGTTTACAGCGGCAAACAGTAAAAGCCGGATACCGCCTGGCGAGTGTAACCGTATACACTATTTATTCACGCCACAGGGGGAAAGGTCATGATTTATCAGCCCGATGAGAACCGTTATCACACAATGGAGTATCGTCGCTGCGGGCGCAGCGGCGTCAAACTTCCCGCCATTTCGCTGGGGTTATGGCACAACTTCGGCGATGCGACACGGGTAGAAAATAGCCGGGCGCTGCTGCAACGCGCGTTCGATCTGGGCATTACCCACTTTGATCTCGCCAATAATTATGGGCCGCCGCCGGGCTCCGCAGAATGCAATTTTGGCCGCATTCTGCAGGAAGATTTTTTACCGTGGCGCGATGAGTTAATCATCTCCACCAAAGCGGGCTACACCATGTGGGATGGCCCTTATGGCGACTGGGGTTCACGGAAATACCTTATCGCCAGCCTCGATCAAAGCCTGAAACGTATGGGGCTGGAGTATGTCGATATCTTTTATCACCATCGTCCCGATCCCGAAACGCCGCTTAAAGAGACGATGAAAGCGTTAGATCACCTTGTGCGCCAGGGCAAAGCGTTGTACGTGGGGATCTCTAACTATCCTGCCGATCTGGCCAGACAAGCTATCGATATTCTGGAGGATCTCGGCACGCCTTGCCTGATTCATCAGCCTAAATATTCGCTTTTTGAGCGTTGGGTAGAGGACGGGCTGCTGGCGCTGTTGCAGGAAAAAGGCGTCGGCAGTATTGCCTTCTCGCCGCTGGCGGGCGGGCAGCTCACTGACCGTTATTTGAATGGCATTCCGGAAGATTCCCGCGCGGCGAGCGGAAGCCGTTTCCTTAAACCAGAACAGATTACCGCCGACAAACTGGAAAAAGTTCGCCGGTTGAATGAACTGGCTGCGCGACGGGGTCAAAAATTGTCTCAGATGGCGCTCGCCTGGGTGCTACGTAACGATAACGTTACCTCGGTACTGATTGGCGCCAGCAAACCGTCGCAAATCGAAGACGCCGTAGGAATGCTGGCCAATCGCCGTTTTTCAGCGGCGGAATGTGCAGAAATTGACGCTATTCTGGAGGGCCGGTTTTAGCAAAAAATGCTCTCCTTCATGATTTAAGAGTTAAGGCGATGAAACAAATCTTTACTGCTTTGTAATATTGCATTAACAGGCCGGCGACGGCTCGATCGTGAAGGAGAGAAAGTATGTTCAGGTCACTGATTCTGGCGGCAGCCTTGCTGGCTTTTACACCGCTTGCCGCGAATGCGGGCGAAATCACCCTGTTGCCCTCAATAAAATTACAGATTGGCGATCGCGATGATTACGGTAACTACTGGGACGGTGGTCGCTGGCGCGACCGTGATTACTGGCACAATCATTATGAATGGCGTAAAAATCGCTGGTGGCGCCATGACAACGGCTATCATCGCGGCTGGGATAAGCGTAAAGCGTATGAACGCGGTTATCGGGAAGGCTGGCGCGATCGCGACGATCATCGCGGGCGAGGCCGGGGTCACAAACATCATCACTAAGCCTCCTGCTGAATAACAGCCCGATGACGCCCACGCATCGGGCCTGCTATCTTTCTGTCTTTATGACAATCCCATTACCGTTCCAACCAGTAACCAGATATTCAGGGCGACGACCAGCACGACAATTATCCAGCCAATCTGTTTTACCCGCCGGGTGTTCACCAGCTCGCCCATTAGCGTAGCGTTACTGGTGAAAATCAGGAGCGGCACCAGCGCCAGCGCAATACCAAAACTCAGCAGCACCTGGCTCATCACCAGAATTCGGGTAGGGTCCAGCCCCATCAAAATCACAATAAATGAGGGCAGCATGGTAATGGTGCGCCGTACCCACAGCGGAATGTGAAAACGGACAAACCCTTGCATCACCACCTGCCCCGCCAGAGTCCCTACCACGGTGGAGGAAAGCCCTGCCGCAACCAGACTAAGACCAAACACCGTTGCCGCCGCATGGCTTAGTAACGGTTCCAGCGTCAGGTATGCCTGATCGAGGTCGGCGATGCCGGTGTGGCCGCTAAAATGAAACGCCGCCGCGGCGGTCGCCATCATTGCCAGATTGACAAAACCGGCAATCGTCATGGCAATAGCGACATCCCATTTCGTTGCTGAGTACCGTTGTTGCCGCGTTCCGCCGTGCAGATGCTGCGTTAATGACGAGTGCAGATAAATCACGTGCGGCATAATCGTCGCGCCAAGCACGCCGGCGGCTAAGAATACGGCTTCCGGGTTCGGTAGCGCCGGGATAACCATTCCTTTGCCGAGCTGCGCCATATCAGGCTGAGAGAAAAACAGTTCCACAATGTAAGCGGCGGCGACAAAAAGCAGTAAACCGCCGATGACTTTTTCAAGCGGTTTTTGACCGCGGCGTTGTAACATTAAAATCAGAAACGTCGCGATACCGGTCAATACCGCGCCCTGTAATAAAGAGACGCCCAGGATCAGCTTAAAACCTATTGCCGCGCCGATAAATTCAGCTAAATCGGTGGCCATCGCGATGATTTCCGCCTGTACCCAGTAAAACCAGACTACCGGGCGCGGATAATGGTCGCGAATTTGCTCCGCCAGGTTCTTGCCCGTGGCGATTCCGAGTTTTGCCGAGAGGATTTGAATCAGCATCGCCATCAGGTTCGCCCAGACCACCACCCAGAGTAGCTGGTAGCCAAAGCTGGCGCCGGCCTGAATATTGGTCGCGAAGTTACCAGGATCGATATAACCAATCGCGGCAATGAACGCAGGTCCCATTAATGCGAGCCTTAGCTTGCGCGCCGCCCGTCCGCTGCTATTCTCTACGCGATTGTCAGTCATCTTTTGCCTCAAAAACATAGCCTTTGCTATGTTTCATGCTATGTTTATTGATAATGATTATCAAGTGCATTTCAATGGGTACGGGTGATTACTTTGATAGTGTGAAACGATAGACCGATACGATGACGACCTGTATCAGAACAGTTTGGCTTAACATTACAAGATTAGCACACTGATATAACTTTTCATTTTCATATTCAGTACAGTAAAAGTGTATTACAGATCACTAATTTTGAATCTCGTCACAGGTCCTTATTATAGTGTGTGTTGGATCTCGTTTTCTTTACGGCTGTTGCATAGAATGTGCACGAAAATTAAACCTGCCTCATATTTGGAGCAAATATGGACCGCGTCCTTCATTTTGTCCTGGCGCTTGCCGTTGTTGCGGTACTCGCACTGCTGGTTAGCAGCGACCGTAAAAAAATTCGCATTCGTTACGTCATTCAGTTACTTGTTATCGAAGTATTACTGGCCTGGTTCTTCCTGAACTCGGATGTTGGCCTTGGCTTCGTAAAAGGTTTCTCCGAGATGTTTGAAAAACTGCTCGGATTTGCCAACGAAGGGACAAACTTCGTCTTTGGCAGTATGAACGATCAAGGTTTGGCGTTCTTCTTTCTGAAAGTATTGTGCCCGATCGTCTTTATTTCCGCGTTGATCGGTATTCTTCAGCATATCCGCGTTCTGCCAGTGGTCATCCGCGCTATTGGTTTCCTGTTGTCCAAAGTAAACGGTATGGGCAAACTGGAGTCTTTTAACGCCGTCAGTTCGCTGATCCTCGGCCAGTCTGAGAACTTTATCGCTTATAAAGATATCCTCGGCAAAATGTCCCGTAACCGCATGTACACCATGGCGGCGACCGCAATGTCTACCGTTTCCATGTCTATCGTGGGCGCGTATATGACCATGCTGGACCCTAAATATGTGGTCGCAGCGCTGGTTCTGAACATGTTCAGCACCTTTATCGTTCTGTCGCTGATCAACCCCTATGTCGTTGATGCCAGCGAAGAAAATATTCAGATGTCGAACCTGCATGAAGGCCAAAGTTTCTTCGAAATGCTGGGCGAGTACATTCTGGCAGGTTTTAAAGTGGCGATTATCGTCGCGGCGATGCTGATCGGCTTCATCGCGCTGATCGCGGCGCTGAACGCGCTGTTCGCAACGGTTACCGGTTGGTTCGGCTACAGCATCTCCTTCCAGGGCATTCTGGGTTACATCTTCTACCCGGTCGCATGGGTAATGGGCGTACCGTCCAGTGAAGCGCTGCAGGTAGGAAGTATCATGGCGACCAAACTGGTTTCCAACGAATTCGTGGCGATGATGGATCTGCAGAAAATCGCCTCTACCCTCTCTCCACGCGCTGAAGGCATTATCTCCGTCTTCCTGGTGTCCTTCGCGAACTTCTCTTCCATCGGTATTATTGCGGGCGCGATTAAAGGCCTGAACGAAGAGCAAGGCAACGTGGTTTCCCGTTTTGGTCTGAAACTGGTTTACGGTTCTACGCTGGTGAGCGTACTGTCCGCCTCTATCGCGGCGCTGGTACTGTAAGTCTGCGTTTAATGTAGAAACCGGGGAGCTATCCCCGGTTTTTTTATGCCGCTTATTTGCCTAACGGGCGCGGGCGGCCAATCAGATATCCCTGCAAACTATGTACGCCAAGCTGCAATAGCAGATCGCGCTGCGCAGGCGTTTCAACAAACTCAGCCACGACGCTCAACGATTTCGCTTTCGCTAAATCAGTGATGGATTTCACGATCATCGCATCCAGGGAGTCCGTCAGAATATCTTTTACGAAACAACCGTCGATTTTAATGATGTCCGCCTTGAGGCGTTTTAGCCGTTCATAGTTTGCATAACCGGTGCCGAAATCATCAATGGCGATTTTTAGGCCAAACTTACGCAGCTGGTTGATATTGTGCATACTGATTTCGGAATGAGAGAAGGCCTGTTCTTCAGTAATTTCGATGATGACCGAAGCAGGCGGGACGCCATAGCGTTTAAAAAGCTGCATAATGCGCGACGCCGTCTCTTTTTGCAGCAGCGTCAGCGGCATCAAATTAACCGAGAAACGCGCCCCCTGCTCCGCCGAAGGATGCGCGGACAACCATTGCAGGAGCGCTTCCATCACCTGCATATCAAACCGTACGCTCAGGTTAAACTGGGCGATAAGCGGAATGAACTGATTCGGCATCATGATACCGTCGTCGCACCGAAGCCGCGTCAGAATCTCGTCATACCCTTTTCCCTGCGCGTCGCGAATGGGTTGCGCATACAAAACCAGCGCGCCGCGCTCCAGCGCCTGACGGATTTTCTGCAACCGCAGCACCCGTTCCGTCGTCTGCCCGGAAGCGGCTTCAATACTCTGGGTCAGTGCAAGCACCCGACGATGCGAACAGGATTGCTCCGCCAGCCAGCTTAATTGCCCCAACAGCGGTTGCAAGGTTTCCTGGCGACCATCGAATGTTCCCCACGATGCGCCGTATTCCATGTCCAGACCGGTATTGTTCCAGTAAATTTTGCGGTTATTAAGCACATTGAGCATATATTGCAGGCGGGCTTCCGTCTCCGGTCCCGTCAATACCAGCAATAATTCACTGCCCGGCAGATGGAAAATTTTCTCCTTTTCCAGCAGCAGCGGCTGCAACACGCGAAACACCTCGCGTTCGCAATGCACGCGCATCTGCATACCGTAATGACGGCTCAGAAATTCCAGGTTTTCCATGCGTAGATAACACACGCTTTGCCCGGCATCCTGTAAAAGAAACTGCTCCAGCGCACGCAGGTTAGGCAGTTGCGTCAACGGATCGGTTAATGCCTGCGAGTGCCACTGTCGATTCAACCATTCGCTACGCTGATTAATCCGCGCCATGTACAACAAACAAATACTAAAAGAAATGAGAACTGAAAGGATAAATGCCAGCGAATATTCTGAGCCCACGCCCTGCAGAAAATTGCGGTTATAGCTAAGCAGGAATAGCGCAGTGAGAGCCCAACTAAAATTCAACAGCGGATAGCTGATTTTCCCCACGCCGATGGTAAATCCAATGAACAGAACTGGCACCAGATAGCCAGCAATATACTTTGTCTCGAAAGGCGTACACAGCACCGCTAATAGCGTCGCCAGAGTGGCAAACCAGAGAAGCGTAAACAGGCGTTTTTCTTTGGCGAGATAAGGAGCGACATCCCTCCGCCAGAAAATACGAATATAGTGCGGGCTGACTATCATCCGCAGCGGATAATAGAAAAAGAGGGTAAAAATAAGCGCGGCAGAAATCAGACTCAATAAATCAACAATCGAGAAAATAGCGGTGCCGGTGCCAAAGAAGGTAGAGATGGTCACCGGGAAAGCCAGGTAGTGCCCCGCCAGATGCATACTGATTTTTATGCCAAACGGCGTCATTAACCCTAACCAGAAAACGCGTAGCCAGATGCCTTGGTTGGGTATTCCGTAGCGCCAGCGCGCGCCCAGCTGCCAGCGTACGATAGCGCAAACCAGCAACACGGGAAACGTCTGGCAAAATAGCAGCACCATCGCCTGTGGCAGAGGTAAATGAAAATTCCATTCATTAGTCAACATCATTCCGCCTACCGTCGGCGCGACGCCACGGCGGCCAAATAAGAACAGCACGGAAAACATGACGCAGAGCGGTAGCCAGGCCAGAAAGATATAGCTGGAATCAATTGTGGCGCGGGGAGAAATGAGACGAGATAGCAGAATAGCCGGAACGGTCAGGCAGAAGGCCAGTAAGAATATTTTTATATTTTTTAATACGTTACTCTTATCCGGCATTGCTTTAATGCTCACATCATTATATAAGGCGCATGAATAATAAGTATATTCGCATTATGAAGCAATCTAACAAAAGCTCATATTGACCGCAAAAGCAGCGGCAAACAAACGCACCTGAAGAGCAGATCAGAGGCCATAAATTTTGTGACAAAAAACAAAAACCCCCGCTTTTCAGCGAGGGTTCGAATGTTGGTGGAGCTAAGCGGGATCGAACCGCTGACCTCTTGCATGCCATGCAAGCGCTCTCCCAGCTGAGCTATAGCCCCATAGTGCTTTTACGTATACGCCAAATTTATCGGGAGTAAATTTGGTGGAGCTAAGCGGGATCGAACCGCTGACCTCTTGCATGCCATGCAAGCGCTCTCCCAGCTGAGCTATAGCCCCACTACGTAAAGCTTGTCGAGTTGACGGGCGGCATCATATGAATTCCCTCGGCATGTGTCAACGGCAAAATGAACTTGCCGAATTCAATCGCTGAAAAAGCATTCAAATAAAGGACATTGCGGCACAACTCGCATTCAGTAGTTAAACACGTCACGGTTTCGACTAAAATGGTGCTATAAAATGAACCACTAATTAACCCCACGACTATTCAGGGAATCGTTATGTTCAAGGAACGGATGACGCCAGAAGAACTCGCTAATCTCACCGGTTACAGCCGACAAACCATCAATAAATGGGTACGGAAAGAAGGCTGGGCAACATCGCCCAAACCTGGCGTCCAGGGCGGTAAAGCCCGTCTGGTTCATGTAAACGAACAGGTTCGTGAATATATCCGCAGCGCTGAACGTTCAGTTGACCATCACGCAGACACATTCACGCCTGCCAGCAACGCATCGCTTGAAGCGCTGCTCATGACGCTTGCCAAAGAGATGACCTCATCCGAGCAGAAACAGTTTACCTCTCTCCTCGTGCGTGAAGGGATTACCGGTTTGTTACAACGCTTAGGGATACGCGATAGCAAATAATATGAAAAGATTACGCAGTAAAATGACCACTGAAGAGCTGGCTGAATGCCTCGGCGTGGCCAGACAAACCGTCAATCGCTGGATCAGAGAACAACACTGGAAAACCGAAAAATTTCCCGGCGTCAAAGGCGGACGCGCAAGACTCATCCATATTGATGCCAGCGTGCGGGAGTTTATTCTCAATATTCCGGCTTTTCGCAAACTGCCTGCGTTTTATCAGGCGGAAGAGGCTTTCGCAGAATATGCGAACGCGGCGCACAGTCACGCTTATCGACAAATTATTGATGCCGTTGAAAATATGTCTGCTCAGGAACAGGAAAAACTGGCGCTGTTTTTATCACGGGAAGGTATTCGCGGATTTCTGACGCGTTTAGGTATCAATGAGGCGGACTAACAAATAATAAACGGCAGGCGTCTGCCCTGCCGTTTATTCTGTTTCAGCTGGCGTTACTGCTGACTTTCACGCTCGGCGATAAAGCCCAGCGCTTTGTTGATACGCTCAATGCTGCGGGTTTTACCAATCGCATGTACGGTGACATCCAGCGCAGGCGACTGCCCGGCACCGGTCACAGCCACACGCAGCGGCATCCCTACTTTACCCATCCCCACTTCCAGCTCATCCGCCGTGGCCTGAATCGCGTGGTGGACGTTTTCTGCTGACCAGTCCGTAATCGCCGACAGCTTGTCGCGCACCACTTCCAGCGGCTGACGCGCCACCGGGCGGAGGTGTTTTTTCGCCGCATCGGCGTCAAACTCGCTGAAGTCTTCATAGAAGTAGCGGCAGCTCTGCGCCATCTCTTTCAGAGTTTTGCAGCGTTCGCCCAGCAACTTCACCAGTTCAGCAAGCTGCGGGCCGTTACGGGTGTCGATATTTTCCTGCTCGATATGCCACTGCAAATGCGTCGCCACATATTCCGGCGCCAGCGTATTGATATAGTGGTGGTTCAGCCACAGCAGTTTATCAGTGTTGAACGCGCTCGCAGACTTGCTCACCGCACCGAGGGAGAACAGCTTGATCATCTCTTCGCGGGTGAAGATCTCCTGATCGCCGCTGGACCAGCCCAGACGCACCAGATAGTTCAGCAACGCTTCCGGCAGATAACCGTCATCGCGATACTGCATCACGCTCACCGCACCGTGGCGTTTAGACAGCTTTTTACCGTCGTCGCCGTTAATCATCGACACATGCGCGTACATCGGCACCGGCGCGTTTAACGCTTTCAGAATGTTAATCTGGCGCGGAGTATTGTTGATATGGTCTTCGCCACGAATCACATGGGTAATTTCCATATCCCAGTCGTCCACCACCACACAGAAGTTGTAGGTTGGGGAACCGTCGGTACGACGAATGATCAGATCGTCCAGCTCCTGATTGCTGAATTCGATCGGGCCACGGATCTGATCATCAAAAATAACGGAACCGTCCTGCGGGTTGGCAAAGCGCACCACGCATGGCTCATCGTCGGCATGATGTTCGTGGCTGTGACGGCAACGCCCGTCATAACGCGGCTTCTCGCCTTTCGCCATCTGATCTTCACGCAGTTGCTCCAGACGCTCTTTAGAGCAGTAGCATTTATAGGCCGTTCCCGCCTCCAGCATCTCGTCAATCACCGCGTTATAGCGATCAAAACGTTTGGTCTGGAAATATGGGCCTTCGTCCCATTCCAGGTTCAGCCAGTTCATACCATCCATGATGGCTTCAATGGCTTCCGGCGTGGAACGCTCAAGATCGGTGTCTTCAATACGCAGCACGAATTCACCGCCGTGGTGACGTGCGAAAAGCCAGGAATAAAGAGCAGTACGCGCGCCGCCGACGTGCAGATAACCTGTCGGGCTAGGCGCGAAGCGAGTTTTGATTTTCATGAAATGGCCTTACGTTTATAAAGATGCCGACAACCGGCAAATCCTGGAAAGATGAATAGCCTTGTATTCTATCACTGTGGCTTGATTCCTCAATGTTGATCCGGTCAGAACACTGCGCTTTGCTATTTCCGTATAGAAATCATGCAGTGCGGGGTAATTCACGATCGTTTTGTTTAATTTTACGACGAACAAACAAAAACTTTAGAAAATGCGTTGACTCATTTTCAACTCTCCCTATAATGCGACTCCACACAGCGGGGGTGATTAGCTCAGCTGGGAGAGCACCTCCCTTACAAGGAGGGGGTCGGCGGTTCGATCCCGTCATCACCCACCAACTACTTTATGTAGTCTCCGCCGTGTAGATAAGAAATTGAGAAGTGGGTGATTAGCTCAGCTGGGAGAGCACCTCCCTTACAAGGAGGGGGTCGGCGGTTCGATCCCGTCATCACCCACCACTTCGGGTCGTTAGCTCAGTTGGTAGAGCAGTTGACTTTTAATCAATTGGTCGCAGGTTCGAATCCTGCACGACCCACCAATGTAAAAAAGCGCCCTAAAGGCGCTTTTTTTGCTATCTGCGATTTATAAGATTCGAACCTGCCGCAGGTTCGGGTCTTGCCTGATGCGCTGCGCTTATCAGGCCTACAGACGACACCGCACACGTAGGCCGGATAAGACGTTAGTCGCCATCCGGCACAGACATCATACCGTCAACGCCGCCACCAGTTTCTCCAGTGCTGGCGTTGCCTGCTGCTGGTCATACACAATATACAAATCCGCCGGAATACGTTCCTCTAACGGACGGAACACCACACCCGGCCAGCTCATTTGCGCATAGCCATCAGCCATCAACGTAATCCCGATCCCCATACTGATCATCGCCAACACCGTTTGCGGCTCAACCACTTCCCGAATAATCATTGGCGAAAAGCCTGCCTGTTGGCATACACGTTGTAAAAATCCCCAATCAGAATGTACGGAAGGCAACGTAACAAAATATTCATTGCGCAACGCCGCCAACGGCACAGAATCTCTGGATGCCAGATCGTGATCTTCCGGAACTGCAACCATGAATGCAGATTCATGCAAACGTATGCTGGTAAAACCGACTGCTGGTTCGATAGCCATACGCCAGATCCCTGCATCAAGTTCCCGACGCTCTAACAACGCCATTTGCATACCGGGAGACTTTTCGCGAAAAAGTACTTCAACATTGGGATTTGCTTTCAAAAAGTGACGCATCGCAGGACGCATTCTTCCCCACAGCGCCGTACCAACCACACCCAGTTCAATGCGCCCCGCTTCACCGCGACCAATCTGCTCCACTCGCGCCAGCGCCTGATTTGCACTGGCTAACAAGCGACGTGACTCCTCCATTAAAACTTTCCCGGCATGGGTTAATGCAACGCTGCGGGAATGACGAATAAACAGCAATGTACCCAGTTGCTGTTCAAGTTCTTTGATATGGATACTCAAGGGAGGTTGTGACATATTTAACCGGGCAGCAGCCCGGCCAAAATGCAATTCTTCTGCAACAGCGAGGAAATAACGTAATAGCTTTAGATCAATACGATGGGCTCGTTCCATCACTATCGCACTCCAGGAATAAGGGATAACGTCTGGAATTTACCATATTACCTAGTAAAAAATAGATTTAACGACAAGATACCCAATATACATAAATACAATAGATAATACCCCGGGTAAAACATTTGGTGCGGGAATAGGTATACGGCATAAAGTAAAAAATGCGCCAATACCAAATCCAATACCGGAGGAGAGAATAATTTCTTTCATGCTGTGTCCTTGTTCATAAAAATGGACTGGCGAACATCCTCTCGCCATTCAAATAAAATTAATGTGCTAATGATTTGGTCGACAGTTTTTCTGGATGGTGTTGATATTTAAAGAACAATGCAAAAATAACGGCCAATGCCAGAGCGTAGGCGGCAAAGACCAGCCAGATGGTTTGCCAATCTTTTACGCCATCAATAGAAAAATAATCCACGGCCATACCGCTTAAAAGAGACCCAATCCACGCCCCCACGCCGTTAACCATGGTCATAAATAGCCCCTGCGCGCTGGCGCGAATACTTGAGTCCACCTCCTGCTCTACAAATACTGACCCTGAGATGTTGAAGAAATCAAATGCGCAGCCATAAACAATCATCGACAGCAGCAGTAGCACAAAGCCAAACGGGGATGGATCGCCAAAGGCAAAGAAGCCGAAACGCAGCGTCCACGCCAGCATGCTCATCAGCATTACTGTTTTAATACCAAAGCGTTTAAGGAAAAACGGAATGGTGAGGATAAAGCCCACTTCCGCCATCTGCGAAACTGAAAGCAAGATAGAGGGATACTTCACCACAAAACTATCGGCAAACTCAGGATTACGGGCAAAATCATGCAAGAACGGATTACCGAAGACATTGGTAATTTGCAGCACCGCCCCCAACATCATCGCAAACAAAAAGAAGATTGCCATGCGTGGATTTTTAAACAGAACAAAAGCATCCAGTCCGAGCTTACTGGCAAGCGTGGTGTTCGCCTTCTTCTCGGCTACCGGAATTTTCGGTAACGTCAGCGCATACAGGGCCAGCAATAACGATGCGCCAGAAGCGATGTATAATTGCGCACTGCTCAGTTCCAGCCCCATCAGGCTCACCGTCCACATCGCAACAATAAAACCTATTGTGCCGAAAACGCGCACAGGCGGAAATGACGTTACCGGATCCTGACCTGCTTTCGCCAGACAGGAGTACGAAACGCTATTGGATAATGCAATCGTTGGCATATACGCCATCGCATTAACCAACATCACCCAGAACATCGTCTGGGGATCGGTAACGGTGGTGGCGTATAATAACGCCCCCGCGCAAACCAGATGGCAAAGCATATAGGCTCGCTCAGCGCGCAGCCATTTATCAGCAATGATCCCCATAATGCCCGGCATGATAATCGCTGCCAGTCCTTTTGAGCTGTAGACCATACCGACATTCGCGCCGGTAAAATCCAGAGTGTTGATCATGTAAGAGCCCAGGGTAACCAGCCAGCTCCCCCAGATAAAATATTGCAAGAACGACATGACTTTTAAGCGGGACGTAATACCCATTTTTTATTCCTTGCCGTGAGATAAAGCCCCAATACGGGGCCGTAGTCATTGTGTTTAGGCCAGCTTACGTAAAAAGCCGCAAATCAGATTGATAAAGTTCTGCCGGGAAAGTTCAGCCGCCGCCAGCGTTTGCGCATGGGAGAGTTTTACATCGCCCAGCCCTTCCGCCAGATTGGTGATCGCTGAGACGGCAACAACTTTGAGACCACAATGACGTGCGCTAATCACCTCAGGGACAACGGACATTCCGACCACATCGCCGCCAATAATCTGCATCATGCGGATTTCTGCCGCCGTTTCGAAGTTCGGACCCGGATAAGAAACAAATACGCCTTCAGTGAGGGGGAATCCCTCCTCTGCCGCAACGGACTGAAGCATGGCGCGATAATCTGCGTCATAAGCATTAGCCAGCGAGAAGAAGCGATCGCCATAACGATCATCGTTTGGCCCCACCATCGGCGTACCGGGCATCGTATTAATGTGATCGCTAAGCGCAACCAGGCTACCCGGCCCCACTTCCGGACGCAGAGATCCTGCCGCATTGGTGCAGAACAACACTTCACAGCCCAGTAATTTCAACGTGCGAATGGCATCGGTCATCACCGCCATTCCACGCCCTTCATAAAAATGTCCGCGGCCTTTCATACAGGCCACCGGAACACCCGCCAGATGGCCGAGCACCAGTTCACCAGCATGGCCGTGTACGGTGCTGACGGGAAATCCCGGCAATTTCTCGTAAGAAATGGCTACCGCATCTTCGATTTGATCCGCCAGAGCACCCAACCCGGAGCCTAAAATAAACGCGACTCGCGGGGTAAATGCCGGTTTATGTGCATGAATAATATCAATACAATACTCAGGATTATGAGAAAAAAGAGCGTGAGGCATAAGTTTCCTTGTTCTATCGGATTTAATTTGACTCCTTTTTATAACGACCATCGCCCCTTGCTGACCAATACACTTTTCACGTGTCATCAATAGCCATTTAATATCGATAGATTTAGATCGCTTCTGTATTAATACAGAGGGAAAACAGTATTGGTTTTTGCTTGCACTTCATATTAACAATATGCCGCTTTCATATTTATAAATTGCCTCTTTTTAATTAACCCATTAATAATTATCGGCATAGGGAAATATGCTATGAAAAAAATTCTTACTCTGACGCTTTCTTCTTTACTCATTATTCCCGCACTCACCCATGCGGAATTTAAAGGCGGGTTCGCCGATATCGGCCTCCATTACCTCGACTGGACATCAGACACCACGGAAAAAACCAGTAAAAAATCCCATAAAGATGATTTTGGGTACCTGGAACTGGAAGGCGGAGCGAATTTTAGCTGGGGAGAAATGTACGGGTTCTTCGACTGGGAAAATTTTTACAATGGCCGCCACGCTAAACCAGGCAGCGAACAGCGTTACACCTTTAAAAATACCAACCGTATTTATCTGGGCGATACAGGATTAAACCTCTATCTCCATGCCTACGGGACGTACGGTTCACCTCATCGCGCTAATTTCCATGATGACATGTTTCTCTATGGTTTAGGCTATAACTTCACGGGTAACGGTTACTGGTTTAAACCCTTCTTTGCCAAACGTTATACCGATCAGACCTACTACACAGGCGATAATGGTTATGTACTAGGTTGGGTGGCCGGTTATAGCTTCTCGTTGGGTAGTGAGAAATTCAGCGTAACGAACTGGAATGAGTATGAGTTTGACCGCGATGCGTCCTACGCTGCGGGCAATGGCGGGAAAGATGGCATTAATGGCGCAGTAGCGCTGTGGTGGAATGCGACTCCTCACCTGACCGCAGGAGTACAATATCGTTACGCTGATAATAAGTTAGGAGAATCCTTCCTGCAGGATGGCATTATTTATTCCATCAAATACCTGTTTTAACACACTGTCCTGTCAAAAATGGCAGGGCAAGACCGCACCTCACACACGGACAGATAGATATTTATAGCTGATACAGCGGATCTTTCGCCCTCGCGGCGGTTAATTCGCTGGCCTGGGTACGCACCACGTCCCATAACGCCTGCGCCGCCGTGGAGAGCGATCGGTTTTTTCGCCGCGCCAGCATGAGCTGCCTTTCAACTACGGGCGTCAGCCGTTTAACCTGCAAGTGGCTGCCCTGCGGGAGCGGTAACGCCAGCGCGGGCAGCACGCTGATGCCGATTCCCGCTTCCACCATTGGAAAAAGCGTGGCCGGGTGACCAATCTCCTGCACGATATCCGCCTCAATAGCAAAATGGGCCAGCGCCGCATCAATCAGCGGTCGACTGCCGGAAGCATAATCCTGTAAAACCAGCGACGCCTGTTTAAGATCCTGCCAGTTCACCCATTCCTGATGCGCCAACGGATGATCCTGGCGACACAACAGTAAAAAAGGCTCTGATAAGATGGCTTCACACTGTAAATCCACCGCTGCGCCGGGATCGATAACGATGCCAAAATCCACTTCACCCTGGCGGATGCTCTCCAGCACCCACTGCTGCGGACGATCGTGCAATACAAAATCAATAGCGGGATAAAGTGAATTACTTTGGGCAATGCATTGCGGAATAAGATGCGCAGAAATGGTTTGGCTCGCGGCAACGCGCACGGTGCCGGTTAATTGTGTCCCTACTCTGCCTGCATCGCGCAGTATGCTGTTCAGTTCATCAAGCACCCGCTCCAGACGCGTCGCCAGTTGTTGCCCCGCCTCGGTCAGCACCACCTCACGCGTGGTGCGATCCAGCAGTCTGACGCCGGTTTGCCGCTCCAGCTCTTTTACGCTATGACTGACCGCAGACTGGCTCAGTCCAATCCTGTCCCCTGCCCGACTGAAACTTTTGGCCTGGGCGACGGTAATAAAAATACGCAGTTGACGCAGTGAATAGTTCATCGACTAGATTCATATATAGATGCAATAAATCAATTTTATTTCTCAAAGCGAAAAACGCAAAATAGCTGCACCGACTTTCAGGAGTTTTTATGAAACTTTTTCGTATCCTTGACCCTTTCACGCTGACACTTATCACCGTGGTACTACTGGCCTCTTTTTTCCCGGCGGAAGGCAGCTTTGTGCCTGTCGTTGAAGGCATTACGACAGCGGCCATCGCTCTGCTGTTTTTTATGCATGGCGCGAAGCTTTCACGTGAAGCGATCATCGCTGGCGGCAGCCACTGGCGGTTGCATCTTTGGGTCATGTGCAGCACTTTTGTGCTCTTTCCTGTCCTCGGCGTACTGTTTGCCTGGTGGGCGCCTGTCAATGTCGACCCTATGCTCTACAGCGGCTTTCTGTATCTGTGCATTTTGCCCGCCACCGTGCAGTCGGCGATTGCATTTACTTCACTCGCGGGCGGTAACGTCGCGGCCGCGGTGTGCTCAGCGTCTGCGTCCAGTCTGCTGGGCATTTTCCTGTCGCCGCTGCTGGTCGGTCTGGTAATGAATATTCATGGCGCGCAGGGCAGTCTGGAAGAGGTGGGCAAAATTATGCTGCAACTGCTGCTGCCTTTTGTGCTGGGACACCTGTCTCGCCCGTGGATCGGCAACTGGGTCGCGCGCAACAAAAAGTGGATCGCGAAAACAGATCAGACCTCTATTTTGCTGGTGGTCTACTCGGCGTTCAGCGAAGCGGTGGTCAACGGCATCTGGCACAAAGTCGGCTGGGGATCGCTGCTGTTTATCGTCGTGGTCAGCCTCATACTGTTGGCGATCGTCATCGCCATTAACGTCTTTGTCGCCCGTAAATGCGGCTTCAATAAAGCCGACGAAATCACTATTGTTTTCTGCGGTTCGAAAAAAAGCCTGGCCAACGGGATCCCGATGGCCAATATTCTGTTTCCGACGTCAGTGCTGGGTATGATGGTATTACCGCTGATGATCTTCCACCAGATCCAACTGATGGTCTGCGCAGGGCTTGCGCGGCGCTACAAACGCCAGACCGAGAAGTTACAGGCGCAGCAGGAAAGCCGCGCCGCGAAAGCTTAAAGCGGGCGTTTCAGGGGCTGCACCAGTTGCGTCAGCCCCTCGGTTTTAATCAGCAGCGTGATTTGCATCAATTCCCCCAGTTTACCCGCTGGAAACTGATCTTTACGGGCAAACCACAGCAAATACTCTTCCGGAAGGTCGATCAATCGACGTCCCTGATATTTGCCGAACGGCATCACGGTGTTGGCGATTTCAACCAGCTGCTCTTTTTCCATCTCAGGCATCCAGTAAGCGGATCATTTCCGCTTCATCAATGACATTGATGCCCAGTTCCTGCGCTTTGGCAAGTTTGGAACCCGCCGCTTCACCGGCAATCACCAGATCGGTTTTCTTCGATACGCTGCCTGCCACTTTCGCGCCCAGCGCCACTAAACGCGCTTTAGCGTCATCGCGGGACATCTGGCTCAGGCTACCGGTTAGTACCACGGTTTTACCGGCAAACGGGCTATCGATCTCTTGCACATTAATGACTACCGGCGCGGGCCAGTGAACCCCTTCCGCCAGTAGCTGCCCAATCACATCACGATTACTCTCTTCGGCAAAAAAGTTAAAGACGTGCGTAGCGACCACAATTCCCACGTCAGGTACTTTCTGCAACTCGTCAATCGTGGCGGCCTGCAGCGCCTCCAGCGTGCCGAAATAAGCCGCCAGCCCCGCTGCCGTCGCCTCACCCACTTCACGGATGCCCAGCGCATAGAGAAAACGCGCAAAGGTCGTCGCTTTGGCTTTTTCCAGCGCGTTAACAACATTTTGCGCGGACTTTGGCCCCATTCGGTCCAGGCCGGTCAGTTTACCCGCCGTCAGACGGAACAGATCCGCTGGCGTATGGACATACTCCCTTTCCACCAGTTGGTCGATGATCTTATCGCCCATCCCGTCTACATCCATTGCCCGGCGCGACACAAAATGTTTCAGCGACTCTTTACGCTGCGCGCCGCAAATCAGCCCGCCGGTACAACGGGTAACGGCTTCGCCTTCGACGCGCTCTACGTCCGATCCGCACACCGGACAGTGCGTTGGAAACACAATCGGACGCGTCTCTTCAGGGCGTTCGGACAGAACCACGTTGACCACCTGAGGGATCACATCGCCTGCCCGACGGATAACCACCTTATCGCCAATGCGCAAGCCAAGCCGCTCAATTTCATCGGCATTATGCAACGTGGCATTGCTGACCAGCACACCAGCCACCTGAACCGGTTCCAGACGCGCCACCGGCGTAATCGCCCCGGTGCGCCCGACCTGAAACTCAACATCGCGCACAAAAGTCATCTGCTCCTGAGCAGGAAATTTAAACGCCACCGCCCAGCGCGGCGCGCGGGCCACAAAGCCCAGCTGTTCCTGCAAAGCCAGCGAGTTGACCTTAATCACCACGCCGTCGATATCAAAACCGAGCGTGGGGCGATCTTTTTCGACGTTGCGATAAAAATCCAGTACCGCCTGGGGAGAATCGCACAGCGTCACGCGATCGCTGACCGGTAACCCCCACGCTTTAAATTGCAGCAACCGTCCCAGATGCGTATCCGGCAACTCGCCGCCTTCCAGAATACCGACGCCGTAGCAGAAAAATGTTAGCGGTCGCTTCGCCGTAATACGCGGATCAAGCTGACGCAGCGAGCCCGCCGCCGCGTTACGCGGGTTAGCAAACACTTTGCCGCCAGTGCGGCGCGCGTCTTCATTGATCTTTTCAAACCCGGCCTGCGGTAAAAATACCTCTCCGCGAACTTCAAGACGCGCCGGAATGTTATCGCCGTGCAGCTTTAACGGAATGGCGCGAATCGTGCGCACGTTTGAAGTGATATCTTCACCGGTGGTGCCGTCGCCACGCGTCGCAGCGCTCACCAGCACGCCGTTTTCATACAGAATGCTGACCGCCAGGCCATCCAGTTTTAGCTCGCAGCACCAGATGACATTTTCCGTGCTTTTTAGACGATCCTGCACTCGCTTGTTAAACGCCAGGAAGCTTTCTTCATCAAATACGTTATCGAGCGACAGCATCGGTACTTCATGGCGAATCTGGTTGAATGCCGTCAGCGGCGCCGCGCCAACGCGCTGCGTGGGCGAATCCGGCGTGATAAGGTCCGGACGTTGCGCCTCCAGCTCTCGCAGTTCCCGCATCAGGCGGTCATATTCGGCGTCGGGAATCTCCGGCGCATCCATCACATGATACAGATATTCATGATGGCGAAGCGTGGTTCGCAGTTCTGTCAGTTGTTGTTCGATTGGTTCCATATCACACCATCAATGATAAAAAACCCCCGACAGGCGGGGGTTACGTTAAAAATGTCACACCTGCGTTAACCTCAGGCGTTAGCGTCCATCACCTCGCGGATGCGGTCCTGGTATTCGCGCAGTTTCTGCGGCGTCATCATCCGACGCTGGTCATCCAGCACGACGCCGCCGACCTCATCAGCGATATGCTGCGCAGATTGCAGCATCAGCTTGAAGTTCTGCAGCGCATCGCCGTAAGACGGTACCTGCATAAAGATAGTGACGCCAGGCGTAGTGAAGTCCGTCATTTCAGGATCGAACGTTCCCGGATTGACCATATTCGCGAGACTGAACAAGGCCGGGCCGCTGCCGTCCGGGCTCAAATGACGATGGAAAATATTCATATCGCCAAATTTAAAGCCTGACTGCTGAATACTGTTCAGTAACACTTCACCATTAAGCTCGCTGCCATGATGGGCCGCGACGTTCATAATGATGACCGCCTCTTTACGCTGCGGTTTTTCCACAACCGGCGCTTCTTCCACTACCGGTTCCGCCTCAACCACAGGTTCCGCAGGCTGGAAGGTTTGCGCTGATGGCGGCGGCGCGGGCTGCGCAACAGGCTGCGGCGCTTGCGACGGCGGTGCAGGCTGCTGTTGCGGCGGCTGTACCGGCGGCGCAGATGGCTGAACCTGCTGAGGCTGCGGCGCAGGTTGGACCGGTTGCTGAACCGGCTGTTGCATCGGCGCTTGCGGCTGCGGCGGCGCCGCTGGACGCGGTTGCGCAGACGCATAAGGCGGCTGGTACTGGTGTTGCGGCGACTGACGAGGGGCATCATGCTCCTGCGACTGGCCGGGGGCATGATTTACGCGGTGAACACGAACTTCACCCACGCCTTCGTCTTCTTCGACATCGTCGTCATACGAGTCGTCGTCGCGTTTCGATTTCATGCGTTTTAGTGGACGATCGCGGAACATAGAAGATCGTTCTTTACGGCTGGTCCAGAAACCATGTACCAGTAAAGCGATTATGGCGATCGCGCCAACAATGATTAATATCAGACGCAAATCCTGCATCATTATATTCTCTGTTGTTCTAACACCTTGCCACCACGGCAAACATTTACTCACTAAGAGTATTTGCCGATTACGTCAAGTGCAAGTGTACTGTTGGCTTTCGCAGCATAAAGATGAAGGAAAATGTGCTTTTTGCTGTTTTTTCGAACATTTCCGAACTATCCACCGTCTGATAACCGGGTAAGATATCCCACGTTTACCCAGGGCTTTAAGAAAAAGGAGTATGTCCTGAATATGGTTTCATCATCCACAACCGTACCACGTAGCGGCGTCTATTATTTCTCGCAAGGATGGAAGTTAGTCACCCTACCGGGAATCCGCCGCTTTGTTATTTTACCTTTGCTGGTCAACATTGTGCTGATGGGCGGCGCATTTTGGTGGCTGTTTACCCAGCTTGACGCCTGGATACCTTCGTTGATGAGTCATGTGCCGGACTGGCTGCAATGGCTGAGCTATCTGCTGTGGCCGATTGCGGTTATCTCTGTTCTGCTGGTCTTTGGCTATTTTTTCTCTACCCTCGCCAACTGGATCGCCGCGCCGTTTAACGGCCTTTTAGCCGAACAGCTTGAGGCGCGGTTAACCGGCGCCACGCCGCCAGATACCGGCATACTCGGCATCATGAAAGATGTACCGCGCATTATGAAACGTGAATGGCAAAAGCTGGCGTGGTATCTGCCGCGCGCTATTGTGCTGCTGGTTCTCTATTTTATTCCTGGCATTGGCCAAACCATCGCGCCGGTACTGTGGTTTTTGTTCAGCGCCTGGATGCTGGCGATCCAGTATTGCGACTACCCGTTTGATAACCACAAAGTGCCGTTTAAAACGATGCGCGCCGCGTTGCGCACGCAGAAGGTCGCGAATATGCAATTTGGCGCGCTCACCAGCCTCTTTACGATGATTCCAGTGCTTAACCTTTTCATTATGCCTGTCGCCGTCTGTGGCGCGACGGCAATGTGGGTTGATTGCTGGCGTGCTAAACACGCGTTATGGAAATAACGTAAAAATGTATAAATAAGAGATGGCTTATGCTGTCTCTTATTCCATACTGATAACCATTATTTCCCATCAGCATATAGATATGCGAAATCCTTACTTCCCCATATCTGGCTGGAAGGTATGCTGGGAAGGTATCCCAATTTCATACAGTTAAGGACAGGCCATGAGTAAGATTTATGAAGATAACTCGCTGACTATCGGTCATACGCCGCTGGTTCGACTGAACCGTATCGGTAATGGACGCATTCTGGCGAAGGTGGAGTCGCGCAACCCGAGCTTCAGCGTCAAGTGCCGTATCGGCGCCAATATGATTTGGGATGCCGAAAAGCGTGGCGTACTGAAACCTGGCGTGGAACTGGTCGAGCCGACCAGCGGCAACACCGGTATTGCGCTGGCGTATGTCGCCGCCGCGCGCGGTTACAAACTCACCCTGACCATGCCGGAGACCATGAGCATTGAACGCCGCAAGCTACTCAAAGCATTAGGCGCGAATCTGGTGCTGACCGAA
Source organism: Salmonella sp. SAL04213 (assembly GCF_046550535.1). Taxonomy (NCBI): domain Bacteria; kingdom Pseudomonadati; phylum Pseudomonadota; class Gammaproteobacteria; order Enterobacterales; family Enterobacteriaceae; genus Salmonella; species Salmonella sp. SAL04213. Next base: position 124,252 of record NZ_JBGDXS010000005.1, read on the forward strand.
GGGGCGAAAGGGATGAAAGGCGCTATTCAGAAAGCCGAAGAAATTGTCGCCAGCGATCCGCAAAAATATCTCCTGCTCCAGCAGTTCAGTAACCCTGCCAACCCGGAAATCCATGAAAAAACCACCGGCCCGGAAATCTGGGAAGACACCGATGGTCAGGTGGATGTGTTTATCTCCGGCGTCGGCACTGGCGGTACGTTAACCGGCGTCACGCGTTATATCAAAGGGACGAAGGGTAAAACCGATCTTATCACCGTTGCGGTAGAACCCACTGACTCCCCGGTTATCGCCCAGGCGCTGGCTGGTGAAGAGATCAAACCGGGCCCGCATAAAATTCAGGGCATCGGCGCAGGCTTCATCCCGGGCAACCTGGATCTGAAACTGATTGATAAAGTGGTTGGCATCACCAATGAAGAAGCCATTTCTACCGCGCGCCGTCTGATGGAAGAGGAAGGTATTCTGGCGGGAATTTCTTCCGGCGCCGCGGTTGCTGCAGCGCTTAAGCTGCAGGAAGATGAAAGCTTTACCAATAAGAATATTGTGGTTATCCTACCTTCATCAGGTGAGCGTTATCTGAGCACCGCGTTGTTCGCCGATCTCTTTACTGAGAAAGAACTGCAACAGTGATGCCAGCATGTTAAAAACGCGTAAAAAAGCACCTTTTTGGGTGCTTTTTTGTGGCCTGCTTCAAACTTTCACCTCACCTGGCATTGATTCACCCTGCCGGAACTGGTATTTAACCAGACTAATTATTTTGATGCGCGAAATTAATCGTTACAGGAAAAGCGTTAGCTGAATCGATTTTATGATTTGGTTCAACTCTTCCTTTCGCGGCATAATGTTTAATGACGAGCGAAACGTCAGCGGCCATAAGTTGCCAGCAACGGATTGCGTAGAACACCTTTTGTGTCGCGTCCCGTTTACGCCGGCGCTAACAATACAGGCTAAAGTTGAGCCGCCAGGCTAGACTTTAGTTCCACAACACTAAACCTATAAGTTGGGGAAATACAATGTTCCAGCAAGAAGTTACCATTACCGCTCCGAACGGTCTGCACACCCGCCCTGCTGCTCAGTTTGTTAAAGAAGCAAAAGGCTTCACTTCTGAGATTACTGTGACTTCCAACGGCAAAAGCGCCAGCGCGAAAAGCCTGTTTAAACTGCAGACTCTGGGCCTGACTCAAGGCACCGTCGTCACCATCTCCGCAGAAGGTGAAGATGAGCAGAAAGCGGTTGAACATCTGGTCAAACTGATGGCGGAACTCGAGTAAGTTTTTTTCCGGGTTCTTTTAAAAATCAGTCACAAGTAAGGTAGGGTTATGATTTCAGGCATTTTAGCATCCCCGGGTATCGCTTTCGGCAAAGCACTGCTGCTGAAAGAAGACGAAATCGTCATTGACCGGAAAAAAATTTCTGCCGACAAGGTTGATCAGGAAGTTGAACGTTTTCTGAGCGGTCGTGCCAAGGCATCTGCGCAACTGGAAGCGATCAAGACAAAAGCTGGTGAAACGTTCGGTGAAGAAAAAGAAGCCATCTTTGAAGGGCATATTATGCTGCTCGAAGATGAGGAGCTGGAGCAGGAAATCATAGCCCTGATTAAAGATAAGCACATGACGGCTGACGCAGCCGCGCATGAAGTTATCGAAGGTCAGGCCACTGCCCTGGAAGAACTGGATGACGAATACCTGAAAGAGCGTGCGGCTGACGTACGTGATATTGGTAAGCGCCTGCTGCGCAACATCCTGGGTCTGGCCATTATCGATCTGAGCGCGATTCAGGAAGAAGTTATCCTGGTTGCCGCTGACCTGACGCCGTCAGAAACCGCGCAGCTGAACCTGCAGAAAGTGCTGGGCTTCATCACCGACGCGGGCGGACGCACGTCTCATACCTCCATCATGGCGCGTTCTCTGGAACTGCCGGCGATCGTAGGTACCGGTAGCGTCACCTCTCAGGTGAAAAACGGCGACTATCTGATTCTGGATGCCGTAAACAACCAGGTTTACGTCAACCCGACCAACGATGTTATTGAGCAACTGCGCGCCGTCCAGGAGCAGGTTGCGACCGAGAAAGCGGAACTCGCAAAACTGAAAGATCTGCCGGCAATCACGCTGGATGGACATCAGGTTGAAGTTTGCGCCAACATCGGAACCGTTCGCGACGTTGAAGGCGCTGAGCGTAACGGCGCGGAAGGCGTTGGTCTGTATCGTACTGAATTCCTGTTCATGGATCGCGACGCGCTGCCGACGGAAGAAGAGCAGTTTGCCGCCTATAAAGCGGTCGCTGAAGCGTGCGGCTCGCAGGCGGTTATCGTCCGTACCATGGACATTGGCGGCGACAAAGAGCTGCCGTACATGAACTTCCCGAAAGAAGAGAACCCGTTCCTGGGCTGGCGCGCCGTGCGTATCGCCATGGATCGCAAAGAGATCCTGCGTGACCAGGTTCGCGCGATTCTGCGTGCCTCCGCTTTCGGTAAATTGCGCATTATGTTCCCGATGATCATCTCTGTTGAAGAAGTTCGCGCGCTGCGCAAAGAGATTGAAATCTACAAACAGGAACTGCGTGACGAAGGTAAAGCATTTGACGAAAGCATTGAGATTGGCGTGATGGTGGAAACACCGGCTGCGGCGACAATTGCGCGTCATTTAGCCAAAGAAGTTGATTTCTTTAGTATCGGCACCAATGATTTAACGCAGTACACCCTGGCAGTTGACCGTGGTAATGATATGATTTCACACCTTTACCAGCCAATGTCACCGTCCGTACTGAACTTGATCAAGCAAGTTATTGATGCTTCTCATGCAGAAGGTAAATGGACTGGCATGTGTGGTGAGCTTGCAGGCGACGAACGTGCTACACTTCTGTTGCTGGGGATGGGTCTGGACGAATTCTCTATGAGCGCCATTTCTATCCCGCGCATTAAGAAGATTATCCGTAACACGAACTTCGAAGATGCGAAGGTGTTAGCAGAGCAGGCTCTTGCTCAACCGACAACGGACGAGTTAATGACGCTGGTTAACAAGTTCATTGAAGAAAAAACAATCTGCTAATCCACGAGATGCGGCCCAATTTACTGCTTAGGAGAAGATCATGGGTTTGTTCGATAAACTAAAATCTCTGGTTTCTGATGATAAGAAAGACACCGGAACTATTGAGATTGTTGCCCCGCTCTCTGGCGAGATCGTCAACATCGAAGACGTGCCGGATGTAGTTTTTGCTGAAAAAATCGTTGGTGATGGCATCGCTATCAAACCAACCGGTAACAAAATGGTCGCCCCTGTTGACGGTACCATCGGCAAAATCTTTGAAACCAACCATGCGTTCTCTATCGAATCCGATAGCGGCATTGAGCTGTTCGTTCACTTCGGTATCGACACCGTTGAGCTGAAAGGCGAAGGCTTCAAGCGTATTGCTGAAGAAGGTCAGCGCGTGAAAGTTGGCGATCCGGTCATCGAGTTCGATCTGCCGTTGCTGGAAGAAAAAGCCAAGTCTACCCTGACTCCGGTTGTTATCTCCAACATGGATGAAATCAAAGAACTGATCAAACTGTCCGGTAGCGTGACCGTGGGTGAAACTCCGGTTATCCGCATTAAGAAGTAATTCTTGCCGCAGTGAAGAATGGCGCCTTTGGGCGCCATTTTTTTTGCCTGTACTTGCGCCGCCATCCGGCGGTGGTGCGGCGCACTGCCTGATGGCGCTACGCTTATCAGGCCTACAAGGTTGCGAACATTTCAGCGCCAATCCACGGGTTACAACTGCGAGGTCACCGGGCGAAAGCACTTCTCGCGCATCAGGATCTTCATCCCATCCGGGCCACTCTCCAGCATCCTGCGTTCGGAATCGGACACTTGCAACTCGCACTGATAGCCGCCAGTGATGCCAAACATCGCTCGCGCCACGCAGATATCTTCCAGCGCGTCCAGCCCGCTCGTTTCAAAATGCCCCACGATACGTCCCTGCTGGCGAACTACCAGCCGATAACTCTTCATCGCGCCTCCCGTGCCGGCGGCAGAATTAACTCATCACAGCCACACTGCTGTGTCCAGGTCATCACCTCCAGCACGCGCTGCGCCGCATCTTTTGCCGCGGTCGTCAGTTTTTTTCCCTGCACAATACCGCTGACCAGCTCGGCGCAGAAAAGATCTCCCGTCCCTTTTAACTCCGTCGCCACCCGCGGATGAGCAAAGACCTCCACGACCTGCGCGGTAACGACGGCAACCGTTATGGTCTCCAGAGATTCGCCCGGCGCGCTGGTGATAACCACCCATTTCAGCGTATCGGAAAGCAGCGATTGCGCCGCCGCCACCGCCTCTTCCAGCGTGCGACACGGTTTACCACTCAGCATCTCCAGCTCAAATACGTTCGGCGTTAGCCCCTGCGCCTGCGGCAACAAATGTGTGCGATAAGCCTGCGGAATCTCCGCCTGCACATACATTCCACTGTCGGTATCGCCAATGACCGGATCGACAAGAATACACACCTCCGGATGCGAAGCCCGGATCGCCATTAGCCACTTCGAAAGCAAGACAATTTGGTCTGCGCTGCCCATGTAACCGGTGGTAATCGCTTTTAATTCACGTAGCGCATCGCGCTCATTCAACGCCGTAAGGTAGCCTGCAAACCACTCGGCGGGAATAATGCCGCCATAAAAGGTTTTATAGTGCGGCGTATTGCTGAACAGCACCGTCGGGACCGCCGTCACGCGTAATCCCTGCGCTTTAATGGCCGGAACAGCGATACTGTTGCCTACGCTGCCGTACACGACCTGTGACTGGACGGCGACGATATCGGTCTGTAATGCCCGATGGTTGTCGTCGAAGAGCACTGACTGAATATCACTCTCTTGTCCCATAAAATTTTCCTCTCGCTGGACAGCAGGCTACCGCCTCATTATCATTGTCATATGCTAAAATTCATTTTGTCATAGGTCAATAATGATCGACGGAAAAACCGCTAACGAAATTTTTGACAGTATCCGTCAACACATTATCGCCGGCACGTTACGGGCGGAGGATTCGCTCCCGCCGGTACGGGAGCTGGCAAGCGAATTAAAGGTGAACCGCAATACCGTCGCAGCGGCGTATAAACGGCTGATAACGGCGGGACTGGCGCAAAGTTTAGGCCGCAATGGGACGGTGATTAAAGGCAGTCCGTCTCCCGTAGCGCTGGAAGGCGGCGATCCGCATACGCCTCTGCACGACCTTTCCGGCGGCAATCCCGATCCGCAGCGTCTGCCTGACCTTAGCCGTTATTTTGCCCGTCTCAGCCGCACGCCGCATCTCTACGGCGATGCGCCCGTTTCCCCTGAACTACACGCCTGGGCGGCGCGCTGGCTACGGGATGCCACCCCCGTCGCAGGCGAAATTGATATCACCAGCGGAGCTATCGACGCCATTGAAAGACTGCTTTGCGCGCATCTGCTGCCGGGCGACAGCGTCGCGGTGGAAGATCCCTGTTTTTTAAGCAGTATCAATATGCTGCGCTATGCCGGTTTTAGCGCCAGCCCGGTCAGTGTGGATAGCGAAGGAATGCAGCCTGAAAAGCTGGAACAGGCGCTAAACCAGGGCGCGCGGGCAGTGATCTTAACGCCGCGCGCGCACAACCCTACCGGCTGTAGCCTGAGCGCTCGCCGTGCCGCTGCGCTGCAAAATATACTGGCGCGTTACCCTCAGGTAGTGGTCATTATCGACGATCACTTCGCCCTGCTTTCTTCGTCGCCCTGGCAGCCGGTTATTGCGCAGACAACGCAACACTGGGCGGTGATACGCTCCGTTTCCAAAACCCTCGGCCCCGATTTACGTCTTGCTATTGTCGCCAGCGACAGCGCGACCTCGGCAAAACTTCGGCTGCGGCTAAATGCCGGTAGTCAGTGGGTCAGCCATCTGTTACAGGATCTGGTCTACGCCTGCCTGACCGACCCTGAGTATCAGCACAGGCTGGCGCAAACGCGGCTGTTTTACGCCACCCGGCAACAAAAACTGGCCCGCGCCCTACAGCAATATGGCATCGCCATTTCTCCCGGCGACGGCGTGAATGCCTGGCTCCCGCTGGACACCCATAGCCAGGCTACCGCGTTTACGCTGGCAAAATCCGGCTGGCTGGTACGTGAGGGAGAAGCCTTTGGCGTAAGCGCGCCGTCTCACGGTCTACGTATCACGCTGTCGACATTAAATGACAGCGAGATCAACACGCTGGCGGCTGATATCCATCAGGCGCTAAATCGCTAACAGGAGAAAATAACGTGCGAGTTCACTTTGTTGTCCATGAGTCGTTTGAATCCGCTGGCGCTTATCTGAAATGGGCTGAAGATCGCGGTTATACCATTTCATGGTCGCGCGTCTATGCCGGAGAAGCGCTACCGCCCAATGCCGATGAGTTCGATATGCTCGTGGTATTTGGCGGTCCGCAGTCGCCGCGCACCACCCGCGAAGAGTGCCCGTACTTTGACTCTCGCGCCGAACAGCACTTAATTAATCAGGCGATTACGGCCCGGCGAATGGTTATCGGCATTTGTCTTGGTTCGCAGCTCATTGGCGAGGCGCTGGGCGCCGCTGTGTGCCAAAGTCCGGAAAAAGAGATTGGCCACTACCCTATTACGCTCACTGAAGCCGGTCTGCGGCATCCGCTTATCGCCCATTTTGGCTCCCCGTTAACCGTCGGCCACTGGCACAACGATATGCCAGGACTCACCGATCAGGCGACCGTGCTGGCCGAAAGCGAAGGCTGTCCACGTCAGATAGTGCAGTACGGCAATTTTGTCTACGGCTTCCAGTGTCATATGGAATTTACCGTCGAGGCGGTTGAAGGATTAATCCAACATTCGCAGCAGGAGCTGGCTGACGCGCAAGGGAAGCGTTTTATCCGCTCGGTTGCCGAGATGCGCGCATGGGATTACCAGCAAATGAATGAAAAGCTGTGGCGTTTTCTGGATGAACTCACGCTGGCGCACTCACAGAAATAACCACACCAGGAGTGCAACTTATTACCCGGCTAACGGTCTGAGGTGCAGTGATTATCGCATGAAAAAGGATTTTACCATGAAGAAAATTGTCTGCGCCGTCGTTGCGCTCCTGCTGACCCTACCCGCCTGGGCGAAGCTAAACGCCCATGAAGAAGCGCGCATTAACGCCATGCTGAATGCGCTGGCGCAGAAAAAGGATCTGACATTCGTTCGTAACGGTGATGCGCATAACTGCGAGGAAGCCGTATCGCACCTGCGCTTAAAACTGGGTAACACGCGCAATCGTATCGACACCGCCGAACAGTTTATCGATAAAGTCGCGTCGTCGTCGTCCATCACCGGAAAGCCCTATATCGTTAAAATTCCCGGTAAAGCGGATGAAAATGCACAGCCTTATTTACATGCGCTTATTGCGGAAACGGATAAAACGCTATAACACACGGGTGCCATACGACGATGGCACCTCGTTTAAATCCCTGCCCCCTGGCTGAAATGCTCTTCACCAAACACGCCGGTAGACAAGTAACGATCGCCGCGATCGCAGATAATCGCCACCACTACCGCGCCGGGCGTGGCTTGTGCGACGCGTAACGCGCCCGCTACCGCGCCGCCAGAGCTGACGCCGCAGAAAATGCCTTCACGAACGGCCAGTTCACGCATGGTGTTTTCGGCATCATTCTGATGAATATCCAGCACCTCATCTACCAGCGAGGCGTTAAAAATGCCTGGCATGTATTCCGCAGGCCAGCGGCGAATGCCCGGAATACTGCTGCCCTCTTCCGGCTGCAGGCCAACGATAGTGACCGGCTTTTCCTGCTCGCGCAGAAAACGCGACACGCCGGTAATGGTGCCGGTCGTGCCCATGCTGGAGACAAAATGGGTGATGCGACCTGACGTTTGCCGCCAGATTTCCGGGCCGGTGGTGGTGTAGTGGGCGTAGGGATTATCAGGATTATTAAACTGATCGAGCAGTTTGCCCTCGCCTCGTTCAGACATAGCGAGCGCTAAATCGCGCGCCCCTTCCATTCCCTGCTCTTTAGTGACCAGAATCAGTTCCGCGCCATAGGCCCGCATTGCCGCCCGACGCTCCTGACTCATGTTGTCCGGCATCAACAGCTTCATGCGATAACCTTTCAGCGCGGCAATCATCGCCAGCGCAATGCCAGTGTTGCCGCTGGTCGCTTCAATCAGGACATCGCCCGGTTTAATTTCCCCGCGCTTTTCCGCCTCGACAATCATCGATAGCGCCGCGCGATCTTTCACCGATCCTGCCGGATTATTGCCTTCCAGCTTGACCCAGATTTCACTGCCGTTATCCGGCCCCAGCCGTTGTAATTTGACCAGCGGCGTATTGCCGATGGTTTGTTCTAATGTATTCACGTTTTCAGCTCGTAAAAAAGCCCGGTATGCGTAGCGCCACCGGGCGATAACTATACAAATTAACCTATCAGGCCGATTGCGCCAGAGCAAGTTCCTCTTCACGCGTTTCAATACGCTGGTCGCCGTTATACAGACGCGCTTTTTGCAGTCCAACAAACAAACGCTCGCCGCGAACCGGAACATCCTCACCCGCCATCACCACCGTCAGCGGATCGTGATACCACCCCAGCGGCTGCACCACTAGCTGTGTATAGTGACCTTTCGGGCTGGCCTCAATGACCTGTACTGGTAGCGGAGAATCCAGGCTGGTGCGGCGGCTAATATCCACCTCCCACGGACGCAGGAACAGATCGACCGGCCCCTGGTACGCGGGCGTATAACCCAGCGGCCAGCGATGCGCGCCAACGTGAAACTGCCCGCCGCGGACGGTGCCTGTCAGGCGGTTCACCTCGCCCATAAACTCCAGTACGAAGCGGGTTGCCGGTTCACGCCACACCCGATCCGGCGCATCAGCCTGTTCGATATTGCCCTGACTCATCACCACTACCCGATCCGCCACTTCCGTCGCCTCTTCCTGATCGTGGGTGACAAAGACGCTGGTGAATTTCAGTTCTTCATGTAGCTGGCGCAACCAGCGACGTAACTCTTTACGTACCTGGGCATCCAGCGCGCCAAAGGGTTCATCCAGCAGTAGAATTTGCGGTTCCACGGCAAGCGCGCGCGCCAGCGCCACGCGCTGTTTTTGTCCGCCGGAAAGCTGGGCGGGGAAGCGATCCGCGAGGTGCGCCAGTTGCACCATCTCCAGCAATTGCGTCACTTTCGTTTTAATCGCCGCCGCAGTTGGGCGGTCGCGTCGCGGCAGCACCGTCAGGCCAAAAGCGATGTTGTCAAACACCGTCATATGGCGAAACAGCGCATAGTGCTGAAACACAAAACCGACTTTACGCTCACGCGCGTGCAGGCGGCTAACGTCCGTACCGTGGAAACGAATATGACCGCTGGACTGATGCTCCAACCCGGCAATAATGCGCAGCAGCGTCGTTTTGCCGGAACCTGACGGCCCCAACAAGGCAACCATCTGGCCGGAAGGAATATCCAGCGAGATATCATTCAGTACCTGAGTGCGACCAAAGGATTTCTTAATTCTGGCGATCTCAATGCTCATGATTTTCCTCCTGTTGCGCGCGTTTTTCCTGATTCTCCAGACGCCATTGCAACATGCTCTTCAAAAACAGGGTAATAATCGCCATTAGCGTCAACAATGCGGCGGCGGTAAAGGAGCCGACGGTGTTGTAGTCCTGCTCCAGTAATTCAATCTGTAACGGTAGCGATAACGTTTCGCCGCGAATCGAGCCGGACACCACCGACACCGCGCCAAACTCGCCAATCGCGCGGGCGTTGGTTAATACCACGCCGTAGAGTAGCGCCCAGCGAATATTCGGCAACGTCACGCGGCGAAACATTTGCCAGCCGGATGCGCCCAGTAAAATCGCCGCCTCATCTTCCTGGCTGCCCTGGCTGAGCATCACTGGCACCAGTTCGCGCACCACAAACGGGCAGGTGACAAAAATAGTGACCAGTACCATCCCCGGCCAGGAGAACATCATTTGCAAATTATGCTCATCCAGCCAGCCGCCCAACGGGCCGTTGGAACCATAAAACAACAGATAAACCAGACCGGCCACCACCGGTGAGACGGCAAAGGGAATATCCAGCAGGGTCAGCAGTAGCTGACGTCCGGGGAAGTTAAAGCGCGTCACCAGCCACGCCAGCAGAATACCGAACACCAGATTCACCGGCACTGCGATCAAGGCAATCAACACCGTCAGCCAGATGGCGTGCAGCATGTCCGGATCGGCCAGATTTTGCAGTACCGGCATTAACCCTTTGCTGAACGCCTGCACGAAGATGTAAATCATCGGCACCAGCAGGATAAAGGCCGAAACGAGCATCCCGACGCCAATCAAAAACCATTTTCCCCAGTTAATACGGGGGACGTCGTATCGCTTCAATTGAGTCACTTCCGCCATTAATGACCTACCACACGTCGACCAAAGCGACTTTGCAGAGTGTTAATTGAGAACAGCAGCAGCAGTGATGCCGCAAGGATCACCGAGGCAATGGCGCTGGCAGCTGGGTAATCAAACTCCTGCAAACGCACAAAAATCATCAGCGAGGTCACTTCTGTTTTCCAGGCGATATTTCCGGCGATAAAAATCACCGCGCCAAACTCGCCCAGGCTACGGGTAAAAGAGAGCGCCACGCCGGCAATCAGCGCAGGCGACAGCTCAGGCAGCACGACTTTGCGAAAACTTTGCAGCCGGGTGGCCCCCAGCGTTTGTGCCGCTTCTTCATATTCCGGCCCCAGCTCTTCCAGTACCGGCTGGACGGTGCGCACCACAAATGGAATGCTGGTAAAGGCCATCGCCACCGCAATACCGAGCCAGGTATAGGTCACTTTGATATCAAACTGCGCAAGAAACTGACCGTAGAAACCGTTCACTGAGAACAGCGAGGCCAGCGTTAACCCCGCCACCGCTGTCGGCAGCGCAAATGGCAGATCCATCAGCGCATCCAGTAACGTGCGCCCTGGAAAACGGTAGCGGGTTAAAATCCACGCCATCAGCAGGCCAAACACGCCATTAAAAATCGACGCCACAAATGCCGCCAGCAGCGTCACTTTATAAGCAGCCACCACCTGTGGGTTGGTCACGACATCCCAGTATTGCGACCAGCTCATCTGTGAGAGCTGCATCACCAGCGCGCTCAACGGCAACAGCAGGATCAGGCAGACAAACAGCAAACTGGTGCCGAGGCTTAACGTAAAGCCGGGCAGCACGCGTCGGGAAGAAACGGCAAGCATTACTTACGCCCCGCCGCCAACAGTTTGTCCAGCTCGCCGCCGCTGGCAAAGTGCGTTTTCATCACCTCAGGCCACGTGCCAAACTTGTCTTCCACGCGGAACAGTTCGGTTTGCGGGAATTTATCTGCTTGCTTGCCCATGATTTCCGGGTTATTCACGCGGTAGTAGTAATTGGTAATGATGGTCTGCGCCTGCGGGCTATACAGCCAGTTCAGGTAAGCTTTGGCGGCTTTTTCTGTGCCGTTGGCCTGCACGTTTTTATCCACCCAGGCAACCGGGAATTCAGCAAGAATGTTCGTTTTCGGGATCACCACTTCAAATCCCTGGGCTTCATATTGTTTGCGGATGTTGTTCACTTCCGATTCAAAACTAATCAACACATCGCCCAGACCACGCTCGGCAAACGTAGTCGTAGCGCCGCGACCGCCGGTATCAAACACTTCGACGTTTTTCAGGAACTGGGTCATAAACTGTTCGGTTTTGGCTTTATCGCCGCCGTCAGCGTTATCCGCCGCGCCCCATGCCGCCAGATACGTGTAACGGGCGTTGCCGGAGGTTTTCGGGTTAGGGAAAATCAGCTTCACGTCTGAACGTACAAGATCGCTCCAGTCGTGAATATTTTTCGGGTTCCCCTTGCGCACCAGGAAGCCCATAGTGGAATAGAATGGCGAACTGTTGTTCGGCAGACGGCTTTGCCAGTCGGCAGGGATCAGTTTGCCTTTATCATGAAGAATCTGTACGTCGGTCACCTGATTGTAGGTCACGACGTCTGCCTTCAGACCCTGCAAAATCGCCAGCGCCTGTTTTGATGACCCGGCATGAGACTGCTTAATCGTCAGCTTATCGCCGCCGTTATCCTTCGCCCATTGTTGCTCAAACGGCGGGTTAAGGGCGGCAAACAGCTCGCGGGAGACATCGTATGAGCTGTTCAGCAGCTCCGTTGCCTGCGCCTGCCCTGCCAGTAACAGCATTGCTGCCAGCGTCAGGGGTCTCTTTTTCAGTAAGTTAACGGCCATTGCGCACCCTTATAAATTTAATGACTTTCTTATGGTCATCATATTTATAACCAGCGCTAAAGGAGTAACGGTTTTATATACCGTTTGATGATTTGAAAGTTGAAAAGGGAATAAGAGAATCCCTCCCCACGCGGCGCGGGGAGGAGACCGGCATCAATCAGACGCCTACGCTTACGCTTTCAGGCAGGGTACTGCCGCCATCAATGACGTTTTGCGTTCCGGTAAGATAGCTGGACTCATCGGAAGCCAGAAATGCCGCCAGTTCCCCTACTTCCAGCGGATCGGCAAGGCGGCGTAGCGGAATGGCTTTTGCCATTTCCGTTAATACCGATTCCGGATCGTCAGGGTTAGACTGACGGGCAATGCTTTCCGCCATCGGCGTTCTTACATAACCGGGGCAAATGGCATTCACGCGAATACCAGACTGCGCATATTCTACCGCCAGCGATTTGGTTAAACCGACAATGGCGGCTTTTGACAGCGCATAGGCCGTTTCACCCGGGTCCGCCACCATATCTCCCGTAACGGAAGACATCATCACAATGCGGCCATCTTTACGTTTGATCATCTCCGGCAGGACGGCTTTGGTGACGTTCCAGACACCTTTAATATTAATATCAATGTGGAAATCGCGATCTTCTTCACTCATATCGAGGAAGTTGCCCAGACGGCACACGCCAGCGTTATTCACCAAAATATCAATTCTACCTTCAGTCTCTTTGGCGCGCGCAACCGCCGCCTGCACCGAAGCAAAATCTCTGACGTCAGCCTTAACGGCAGTACAGCGATGTCCGCGCCCGCCCAGCTCATCCGCCAGCTTTTCAATCTCATCGGAGATATCCAGCAAGATTAAGTTCGCGCCGTGGCGTGCGAATACGCGAGCGATCCCTTCGCCAATGCCCTGCGATGCGCCCGTAATCAATGCTGTCTTGCCCGTGAGTTTACCCATTTTCAATGTCTCCTTTTGAATATGGAGTCTTACACTCCATTAACACTGAAAATACAGTAATAACAAATAAGTGCTGAGGAATAGCTCACTAATTCAGGTAAATATTAGGTAAAAAAATCCCCGCGGAGGCGGGGATGGGCATTTTTATGCTGTTCTGCCTGATGGCGCTGCGCTTATCAGGCCTACCAATCGTAGGTCGAATAAAGCGTTTGCGCTGCCATCCAACAGGGTTTTACCTTATAGCGCTAACAGGCGATCCAGCGACGGCGCAAAATAGTAGCCGCCAGTCACCGGCTTGGTGAAGCGCAGCATTGCGTCGCGTTTACCGTCGGTATCGCCGAACATACTCAGAAGCTGCTGTTCGATATTGTGCAGACGTGCGCAGTAAGCGCAGAAATAGAGACCATGAGTACCGCTGGCGGTGCCGTATGGCAGGCTCTGGCGCACAATCTTCAGCCCTTTGCCATCTTCTTTGAGATCGACGCGGCTCAGGTGAGACGTTGCCGGACGCGCATCGCCGTCAATCTCTTCATTGGCTTCTTTGGTACGCCCGATCATCATCTCCTGATCGTGAATACTCATCCGGTTAAGTTGCTTGAGATTGTGTTCCCAACGCTGCACGAACACATAACTGCCGCCGGCATCCACGCCATCTTTGATCACCGCCACTTCACGGCGCGTCTCTTCGCCCGCCGGGTTCTCTGTCCCGTCGACAAAGCCGCTCAGATCGCGTTCTTCCACCCAACGGAAGCCGTGAACTTCTTCTTTCACGTCGATACAGTCGCCGAAGGCTTCCATCGCCGCCTGAGCAACAGAAAAATTCACATCGTGGCGCAGGGAAAGGATATGGATCAGCACGTCATACTGCGTGGCTGGCGCCAGTCCTTTACCATAAGGAATAAAATCTTTCAGTTCTTCCGCCCCGACGCCGCCGCTCAGGGCGCGCCAGGTGTTGTTGCCAAACGCCACAACGGCCCCAAGATGGGCGTCCGGAAATTTGACTTCGAAGGTCGCCAGTTTATCGGCAAATGTTCTGCTGGCCGCGCGCAGGGCGTCCAGGTCGCCTTTCACATTGGCTTCAATCCAAATTGCCGCACGGCAATGTTCCGGCAAAATGCCACTTTGAACCTGAAACATGATTCCTCCTGAAAATGAGAATGCCACGCAGTCGTGGCATTAATGGAGGCTATTTTACCTTGTTTTTAAGCGAAGCGGTTTGTTCAGGCGCAAATTAACGACGCCAGATAATTTTGCGCACGTCCCAGTTTTTTAAGACGTCATCAGGAGGCATTAAGCCTTCCGGTCCGCTCCACTCGCCGGAGAAAACATAGCTAATATGCTGACTTCCCTCGGCTTTACATTCGACGCTGGTATGGCTATCGCTGGAAACCGGCTCGCAGTGACCAAAAGCTTTGCTGTAAAGGTCGCTAAACGGCGTACCGATTTTGCCCCCCGCGGCGGTTGGGATATCGCTGTTCAGCACATCAATACGGCTCACGGTTCCCTGCTCGCCGTTGATCACCATCGCGACATTGTCGCCCTTCATCGCTTCGAAAAAGCGCACCACGTTGCCGTTATCGGTTTTCATACCGCTACGCAGGCGATAATCGCCATCTAATGCCTCTGCAATAGCCGGCTCTTCCAGCGGCGTGGCGGCGGTCAGCGCTCCCACGCCTTGCTCAGTGACTTCTGTCGAGGAACCAAACCAGTTCCACGGATTTGCGGCAGACCAGTTGACCGAGGAGAGCGTCGAGCAGCCGGTCAGCGCCAGCGGCAGTGCGAGTAAAGTCAAACGCAGCGATTTCATCTCACTTCCTTTCTTTTATTAATTAACGTTGGTTGGAGTGCGGGTTCGCCAAAAAGTGCCGTTATTCTTTCTCAAGGGAAAAACAGGCACGCAAACGTTGATTGGTTAACAGCCAGATCAGCGCGACGATGTCCGCCAGCAGCAGCGCCAGCCCGACGCCGTTGACCGGGTCGCCACCCAGCCACATCACCGGCAGCCAGCACAACGACACCAGTTGAGCAAGGATCAGGAGTCCGCGCAGCCAGCGCCACACACCAGGAACCGCTTCACGCCGCCCGCTGAGTAAAAATGCCACTACCGCCGGAACGCCGGGCAACAGCCCCAGCCAAAAATTGTCATGGTCGGGATAAAAAAAGTTTAACAAAGTATTACCCTGTCCACGGGATGAACCGGCAATGACAAAGAGTACCCAGGCGCGCGCCTGAAGTAGCAGTACGCACCAGAACAGAAACGGCAGGCGTAAACGTCCGTGTACATCATAATCGGCTGGATGAAACTCAGTACTCTTCATCTTCAATCAGGCGTTTACCCAAACTTAGGGCGTCAGAATGCTCATACCCCAGACGTTCATACATGCCCAGCACAACGTCGTTATCATCGCGCACCATAATTTGGATTTTCGGACACCCGCGGGCGATGAGTTTTTTTTCCAGCCGGTTAAGCAACGCATTCGCAATGCCGCGCCCGCGGAACTCCGGGTGAACGCCCAGGTAATACGCCGAGCCGCGATGCCCGTCATAACCGCCCATTACCGTACCGACGACTTCGCCGCTAACTTCCGCAACGAGGAACAAGCTGACATCGTGATTCACCTTGCGTTCAATATCCATTTCAGGATCGTTCCATGGACGCAGCAGGTCGCAACGCTCCCAGAGGGTAATCACCTCTTCGAAATCTTCCTGGCGAAAAACGCGTATTTCCATGGTATTCGTTGCCTTTTCGGGTGGAAAAACCAAGATTATGGCGCAAACATCTGATTCAGCCAATATCTGACGCGATGTAGCGGAAAAAATGGCATAATGGCGATGTGTCACGTATTGAAATGAAAAGTAAAACAATTCTCATCACCAACCGTCGTAACGGATTACGCGATACGATATAACATCTTGAACTTAATTTTCACAACTCAGGCCGTATGAGCACTTTTAAACTCCTAAAAACTCTCACATCGCGCCGCCAGGTACTCAAAACAGGTCTGGCGGCCCTGACGCTGTCAGGTATGTCGCACGCAGTAGCCAAAGAAGAAACGCTAAAAACCAGTAATGGTCACAGCAAACCCAAAACCAAAAAAACCGGCAGTAAACGGCTGGTGATGCTCGACCCCGGACACGGCGGCATCGATACCGGCGCGATTGGCCGCAACGGTTCTCAGGAAAAACACGTCGTACTGGCAATTGCCAAAAACGTACGCGCTATTTTGCGAAATCACGGAATCGATGCGCGTTTAACCCGGACAGGGGATACCTTTATTCCGCTGTACGATCGGGTGGAAATCGCCCATAAGCACGGCGCGGATCTGTTTATGTCCATTCATGCCGATGGTTTTACCAACCCGAAAGCGGCGGGCGCTTCCGTTTTTGCGCTTTCCAACCGCGGGGCCAGTAGCGCCATGGCGAAGTATCTCTCCGAGCGTGAAAACCGCGCGGACGAAGTGGCGGGTAAAAAAGCCACTGACCGGGATCATCTATTACAACAAGTTTTGTTTGATCTGGTGCAAACCGATACGATTAAAAACAGTCTGACGCTGGGTTCGCATATTCTCAAGAAAATCAAACCTATACATAAATTACACAGCCGCACTACCGAACAAGCGGCTTTCGTGGTGCTAAAATCACCGTCAATTCCGTCGGTACTGGTCGAAACCTCGTTTATTACCAATCCGGAAGAAGAACGCCTGCTGGGCACGACGGCGTTTCGCCAGAAAATCGCTACGGCGATCGCCAACGGCATCATCAGTTATTTTCACTGGTTTGATAACCAGAAAGCACACACGAAGAAACGGTAATCATGAAACCCGATGCACATCACGTAAAACAGTTTCTGCTACGCCTGCAGGATGATATTTGCCAAACGTTATCCGCTGTGGATGGCGCAAACTTTGTCGAAGATAGCTGGCGACGCGAAGCGGGCGGCGGCGGACGCAGCCGGGTATTACGCAACGGCGGGATTTTCGAACAGGCGGGCGTTAATTTCTCTCACGTTCACGGCGATGCAATGCCCGCGTCCGCCACCGCGCATCGGCCAGAACTCGCCGGGCGTAGCTTCGAAGCGATGGGCGTATCGCTGGTGGTGCATCCGCACAATCCGTATATTCCCACCAGCCATGCTAACGTGCGCTTTTTTATTGCCGAAAAACCGGGCGCCGATCCGGTGTGGTGGTTTGGCGGCGGGTTCGATTTAACGCCCTACTACGGCTTTGAAGAGGATGCCGTTCACTGGCACCGCACCGCCCGCGACCTGTGCCAGCCGTTTGGCGACGATGTGTATCCGCGCTATAAAAAGTGGTGCGATGACTACTTTTTCCTCAAGCATCGTAACGAGCAACGCGGTATCGGCGGCCTGTTTTTTGACGATTTGAATACGCCGGATTTCGACCACTGTTTTGCTTTTATGCAGGCGGTCGGTAACGGCTACACCGAGGCGTATTTACCGATTGTCGAACGACGCAAAGCGATGGTCTGGGGAGAGCGGGAGCGTACTTTTCAACTTTATCGCCGCGGTCGCTACGTGGAGTTCAATCTGGTATGGGACAGAGGCACCCTGTTTGGTCTGCAAACCGGCGGGCGCACTGAATCTATCCTGATGTCGATGCCGCCGCTGGTGCGCTGGGAGTACGACTGGCAGCCAGAAGCGGGTAGCCCGGAAGCGGCGCTGAGCGAGTTTATTCAGGTACGCGACTGGATTTAACTTATTTATAAAGTAAAACAATGCAAACAAATACGCGGAAAGTAGTAACCAGTGACGCCAAATGGCATCCCCATCTGGGTATAAGTTTTATTGGCTGCCTGCTTGCCATTACGCTAGAAATATATTTTGAAGAAAGAATATTCATCCCTCATAGCGGAGGGGTGAGCTTCGGTCTGATCGTGCTTCTGGTTATCAATATGGTGACCATCCCTGTGGTCATGGCCCTGATAGCATTACTCTGCTTTATTATTCATATTCCGCGTAAAAGCGTTAACTGTATCTTGCTATGCATACTGGCATGTATTTTGACGATAGCCGGTTTGTTTATCGCCTATCCGGTTGGTCGTTGAGTAAAAGCAGGCTCGTAGAAATAAACGAGTTCATTGTAGATAAAGAATTCGGATAACCGCCCGCTGCCGTTATCATTAGTAAAACAGTACAGTAAACACTCGTAGAATTTGCAGTGGAGCACTACCGCATGGACGAGCGTATTCCTTGTAAAAACCCGCAATGCTCACATTTCATCCTGCCAGCAACGGCTGCCCGCACGGAGGGCTATTGCATGCCCTGCGTCCAGGCGCGCTATCGGCAAGAGCAGGAAGAATATATCCGGAAAAACAGAAAAACGATCGACGCGTTCAGTGGCATTACCAACCCTGTTGAAATGCTTAAACTCGTTCATGAACCCCGGGAACACGATCCGTTAATCGAGTGGATTCCCTGCCCCATTCCGACCGATGAGCTTTACAAAAAGCTCTCCGATGATGAAAGCCGCGACATGGTCGATTATGCAGAAGAATTATTTGATTCCGGATGGCAGGAGGAAGCTCAGGAAATTGCGCTGTGCCTGGCGGCATTTACCCAGGCCAATCTGGATAATTTCCTGCGCCAGGTAATAAATGAAGAAGAACTGGAGCTCTCTTCACCCCTACCTTTTCACCGTGCGCCACCTGACGTACGCGACGCGCTTTTGCAGAAGGTGGAAACCGATGACGAAAACCGTGACGGCATTCTTTGCGCCCTGGCCTGGATTGGCGATGAGGTTGTCGTTGAGCATTTTAACCGCTGGCGCCAGGAACCACCTGCGTGGAGTGCTTCACTTCATATCCTCCCTCATCGCTATGCTCACCAGGCGGGATGGGAGCTCACTGAAAATGGCCGCAGGCGCGATCTTTACTTTCCGCAATGTACCCATCTGGTAAAACAGGCACCTGAACAGCCGGCCGTTTTTCGCGCCGTCGCAGAATATGGTGAAAACTGCCCACACTGTTCCCTGCCGCTAATCAATCTGTTTGAGGTTGCGCCGAGCGCCGTCGGCCTCAGCACGCAGGGTTGGCCCGGTCAAATTCGTATTCTGACCTGTCAGTGTTGTACGGCATATAACACCGTTTTCGCCACCGTCGATCCACAAGGCCAGCCGCGATGGTGCGAAAAAAATGCGCTCTCGACGCTGGCGGTGGAGAATTCCTCTGACTGGATAACGCTACCGCTTGATGTTCTGCACCCCGGGGAATCCCGTTTGCCGCTATTCGCTGCTGAAATATTTTTACCCACCACCTTCTCACAGCTCGGCGGCCATCCCGCATGGGTTCAGGATGCAGACTATCCCACGTGCCCAACGTGTGCGCAAACGATGATGTTTCTTGCGCAGCTAAGCTATGAAGATGTCGAGGAAGAGGAATATGCGGAAGGAATGCTTTACGGTTTTATCTGCCCCTCCTGCCAAACAACGGCAACGTCTTATCAGCAAACATAAACGCTCATCCTCATGACCTGATGACAAAACTGTTTTGCACGTTGCGCGCGGTTCCCCGGAGGCGGCGCTGGCGCGCCTTGTCCGGGCTACCAACCACAGACAGCAGCGAATCCGTAGGCCCGGTAAGGCGCCAGCCGCCACCGGGCAATTCCCGACACGCGCACGTTATCAGCAACCGGAGAGCCTACCCATCAATATCAAGCCCACTGCCGCATCCGTTGATGCAGCGTCAACGACGGTTTTTCGGCAAATAATTGCTGATAATCGGTGGCAAATTGCCCCAGATGCCAGAATCCCCACTGCATCGCAGCATCTTTGACCGTGGCGCTCTGCGACCACGGGCTAATCAACTCCCGGCGTACTGCGTTTAAGCGAATACGTTTCAGCCACGCATTGGGGCCAATGCCCAAAATGGCGTGAAACGCATTTTGCAGCGTGCGACGGCTTACGTGTAGCTGGTTACATAAGTCGAGCACCGTCAGCGGCTCCGACATATTTTCCAGCACATATTCCCGCGCCCGCGACAGTAGCCTACGATATCCCTGATGGCTGATGCTCTCAGCGCTATGAATCGGCTTCGCCTCTTCCAGCATCGTGCCCATCGCCAGCAATAAATTATCACTCAAGACCTTACGCACCGCAGGTTGATGCAGGGTTTCAGGACTCTCGCTGAAGGTGGCCAGCGCCTGCTGCACAAAGCCCCACAGCGCCGCTTTATGCTGCTCTTTTACCTCCAGCGCTAGCTGGTTACGCAGCATATGCAGCACCCTTTCCGGGTTATGCAAAAACGTGGCCTGACGGGAAATAACATCTTCCGAGATAACGACGCCCAGAATGGTGTAATCATCCGGCGTGCTCAGTTCAAACTCGGTGCCTCCCGGTCGGGTGGCAATCTCGGCGCTGCCGAGCCCCTGCGCGCCGATAAATCCCTGTTCGCCGCGCGTCGCCGGAATACCAAACCAGAAAGAGTTTGGCCAAACCAGACACGACTGACGCAGCGCCAGGCCGGTGTATTCACGGAACACCTGAATCTCATCAAGCAGGATTTCCGTGAACTCGCCATGAAATTTACCCGGGTGTAACTGATCGTAGATCTGCTGCCAGGCGGTGATAGTCAGAGCATGTTCATAGACATCCGTCGTCCGTCGCTGATGAACATTGTCCACCTCGACTTTGGGCGTAAGTTTAACGTCTTCGGGTAACGCTTCATGATAAAGATGGTGCAAATTCGCTGTACGGGTCTTTTTCATGATCTTCTATGCCGGACGCCCGCCAGGACGCCCGGCCCTCCGACAGATTAATTTTTGATGCGATAGCGACTACTGCGTTTACGCAACGCTCCGTCAGAAAAGAGTTGTTCCAGCACGTTTCTGGCCTGCTCCAGCGGCCAGCCAAAATGCGCGGCCACCTCTCCCGCCGTCATTCCCTGGCGTACTGATGCCAGCAGCGCCAGTAACGCTTCAGCGAACTCAGGCGTTGCGGGTACCTGGGGCGCTTTCTCAGTCGGCGTTGTCGCACGCGCAAACCCGCCAATCAGCCACTGGGTGTCCTCTTCCGGACGACCAATTTCTTTGCGGCTAATCACACGGCCTGTGCGCTGCGCGGCGGCGCTTCCGGCATCCAGCGCCGCACGACACGCCGCCAGATCGCCCTCCACCACCAGCGTTAACCTGCCAGGGTCGAGCACTTGATGACTGAGCAAACGCACGTTGGCCGCTTTCAGCATGGCATCCGCCGCATCGACGGCGGCGACCATTCCGTCCACTTCCAGTAATCCCAGGGCATTGATCATTGGCAGCCTCCGTTACGCACGCTGGACAGGGTTACGGGCGATATCCAGCACGGCGTCGGTAAAGGCGTTGCAGGCGGCTTTACACGCGGCCTGGCTTCCCGTTAAGAACGCGGCCGAATAGTTGGTTTCCGACGGCGGCGGCACGTAAGTCACCAGTTGAACGTCAGCGGATTTCATCGCCGCGTCAATGCCGAATGTCGCTTCCAGCGGCGGCGCCACCAGATAGGCCATCGGATCGCCCAGCGCGATACCTGCGGTAGACGAGAGGTACGAGCCGGTACGCGAAACCACATGCGCCAGGAACGCGGTATTTTCCGCATCGTTCGCCCACTGGAACGCCGCGCCGTTTTCAATGCTGGCGACCATTGCATCCAGACCGGCGCGCACTTCCGCCGGGTTCGGTCCGCCCAGCATAATCAACACCTCACCGGCGGTAGGCGACGGCCCGTGAGCCGCCCCGGCATAGAGGGAGCGGCCATAGACCACTTCCACCATCGCCTGTTTGGTCGCTTCGTCAGCGGCAATATAGGT
Source organism: Salmonella sp. SAL04213 (assembly GCF_046550535.1). Classification (NCBI taxonomy): domain Bacteria; kingdom Pseudomonadati; phylum Pseudomonadota; class Gammaproteobacteria; order Enterobacterales; family Enterobacteriaceae; genus Salmonella; species Salmonella sp. SAL04213. Next base: position 146,208 of record NZ_JBGDXS010000005.1, read on the forward strand.
CACATCATCAGAATCTGCCGTGATGAGTCCGAGACTACGTATATGTGGCGGTAATTTAAGTTCCCGCGCAAAGCCGTCATTCACGGAGGCAATCACGCGCATGGCAGTCACTGAAGGTCGAATCAAATCTAATGCAGGCATGATGTCTCCTTAACGGGTCATGTTGATGCCGGACGCTTTCTGCTCCAGCATCCGTTTGGCCAAATCCACAATCACGGCGGCAGCTTCTACTGGCGGCGTCCCCCCCTGATGAATGTTTGAAATACAGGTTCTGTCGGCCTCGACGGTGGTCGCCACGCGCGGGGAATAGACCGCGTAGCAGGAGAGGCTTTCCGACTGCCCCAGCCCCGGACGTTCGCCCACCAGCAGGATGACGACCTTCGCGCCGAGAATTTCGCCAATCTGATCTTCAATCTTCACGCGGCCATAGCGCACAAAGAACGGCGTGCCGACGTTCAGCCCGGCCTGCTTCAGACCGGCAAGCAGCGGCGGCAGGATCTCTTCATAGTTGGCGGTGATCGCATCCGTAGAGAGGCCATCGGAGACCACTACCTGCACATCCGGGTTCATCACGCACTGCGACTTCAGCGCGTCAATGGCTTCCGGGCTCAGGCGACGCCCCATATCCGGGCGCGTCAGGTACAGGTTTTTGTCGCTGATCTCCGAACGCACTTCCAGCAGCCCTTGCGCTTTTACCCACTCTTCCGGCACTTCTTTGAGCACGGTGTCTTTCGAACGGGAGTGATCCGCCAGGAAGCGCAGCAGCGCCTGGGTACGTGGACGTGGGCCAGCGCGCCCCGTACAGACGCGTGCCGCGGTACTGCGACGCAGTTCGGTCAGCACGTCCGCACGATGCGGATTCTCGACGCCAATCCAGGCTTTTGCCTCTGCGGAACCTAAATCCAGCGCGCAGCTTTCGGTCACCGTCGGCGCGGCGCACTGCGGCTTTGCGCCTGCCTGCGTTGACGGCGCGACGGGCTGCGGTACGTCCTGTCCCATTGACGCCATCACGCTACGTACAATTTCTTCAATCTGTTTTTGATCCATGGTGTTATCCCCGCGTCATCAGAAGAACAGTGACGGATCGCCCGCCCGTTTGGTCAGACGACCGTTTGCCATAATGCCCATCGTTTCCAGCCAGCGTTCAAACTCCGGCGATGGCCGTAAATTCAGCAACTGACGGACGGTGGCGGTATCGTGGAAAGCGGTGGTCTGGTAGTTGAGCATGATGTCGTCGCCGAGCGGCATCCCCATGATGTAGTTACAGCCGGCAGTGGCGAGCAGAATCATCAGGTTTTCGTTAAGGTTCTGGTCGGCGTCGGCATGGTTGGTATAGCAGCAGTCGCAGCCCATCGAGATGCCGCTCAGCTTGCCCATAAAGTGATCTTCGAGACCGGCGCGGATAATCTGCCTGTCGTTGTAGAGATACTCCGGCCCGATAAAGCCCACCACGGTGTTCACCAGGAACGGATCGTAGTGGCGAGCCAGCCCGTAGTTACGCGCTTCCATCGTCACCTGGTCGGCACCAAAGTTCGCGCCAGCAGAGAGCGCAGACCCTTGCCCGGTTTCAAAGTACAGGCAGTTTTCCCCGGCGATGCGGTTGAACTCCGCCCCCACAGCCCGCGCTTCGTCGAGCATCGCCAGTTCCACACCGAACTCTTTTAAGCCCTTCTCGCTGCCGCAAATGCTTTGGAAAATCAGTCCGCCCGGCGCGCCGCGACGAATCGCTTCGATCTGGGTGGTGACGTGCGCCAGCACGCAGCCCTGGGTCGGAATATTGAATTTATCGATAACGCCGTAAACGGTGTCGAGCACGCGGGTCAGGTTCTCCACGTCATCGGTCACCGGGTTAACGCCGATCACCGCATCGCCTGCGCCGAAAGAAAGCCCTTCGTAGATTTGCGCGGCGATACTCTGTACATCGTCACGGGTATCGTTCGGCTGCAAACGGCAGCTAAAGGTGCCCGGAATACCGATGGTGGTATTGGCTTTTTTGATCACCGGCATTTTCTTGCCGCCGTAGATCAGGTCAGCGTTGGAGCAGATTTTCGCTACTGCCGCCACCACTTCGGAGGTCAGGCCTTTGCGGGTAAACGCGATGTCATCCACGGAGGTTTCATCGCTCAGTACGTATTCGCGCAGTTCGCTGATGCTCCAGTTTTTAATCCGGTTATAGGCCGTTTCGTTGACGTCGTCCTGAATCAGGCGCGTCACGCAGTCCTCTTCATAGGCAATCACCGGATTGTTGCGGATATCCGCCACCGTCATTTCCGACAGTACCTGTTTTGCCGCTACGCGCTCCTGCGAACTTGCCGCGGCAACCCCGGCCAGCACATCCCCCGAACGCAGTTCGTTGGCTTTGGCCAGTACCTCTTTTACATCCTTAAACTGATAAACATTGCCGAACAATGTGGTCTTTAGTTTCATAAGTCGTTCCCTCAGGAAGGAAATGCGAGTGATTTCACCGTCACCGGCACAACCGATCCGCCAAAAAGAGGCGTACCAATGTCGATATAGTCTCCCGCCCGCACGACCACCTCATCGATGACCGCCAGCGGAAGTTGCGGTAACTGTGGGCGCAATAACATACCCAGCGCTTTACCAAAATCCTGCTCGGCCACCACCAGCAGGGGATGTGGATTGGGATAACGCGCGACAAAAGCCGTCAGCGCGTTGATGACCGTGAGTAATGCGGCGTAACGCACCGGAAGCGTGGCGGGAAGCGCCAGCACGTAAGCGTCGGTTTGCGGGTCGAGATCAAGCTGGAGAAGCGCCTGCCGCCAGGCGTTCACCAGATCGGCGTCATCCTGCGGGATCGCCACCGGCAGGTTGCGCAGCGGCAGTTGGACGTCTTCCAGCCAGATAGTACTGCCGGAAAGCGAGAGCGTATGGGCCCCCGCGCCAATGACCGTGGCGCGTACGGTTTGCGCCGGAAACTGCACGTTCATCTCGCGCAGACGCGGGTGCTCATGCAGCGCGGTCGCCAGCAGCGGCCCGATATCAGAAAAGCAGAACGGATCGGCAGGTTGGTTGCGGTAGCATTCACCTACCCCACCGGAAAGGGTGATCACCTCCGGCGTAATATTGGCGGGCAGCAGCCCGGTTTGCATCAGCGATTGCGCCAGCGGCGAGAGCGCGCCGGTGATAACCTCGACGATGAGATCCGCCATCCGCCGCGCCACCTGCCCCAACTGTGCGGCAGCTAAGGCGCGAGCATCAGTACCCGAACCGAACACCTCATCGATAATCATCTGCCCCGGCTGATGGGCATAAACCACGCGCCCCTGAGCGTCGGTTTCCAGCAGGCGTCCACCGACGTTAAGGCAGGCGGTGCCGCTGACTTTTCCCGCGTCAAACAGCGCGTAGTTAGACGTGCCGCCGCCGATATCAATATTCAGCACCCGGCACATCCGCTGCTCAGACAAGCTTTGCGCTCCGGCGCCGTGACCGGCAATGACTGATTCCAGATGCGGCCCGGCGCTGGCGACCACAAAGTCGCCCAGCGACTGCGAGAGCGTCATGACCGCCGGACGGGCGTTGCGGGTTTTGGCGCTTTCGCCGGTGATAATGATAGCCCCTGAGTCCACCGATTCAGGCGCGATGCCTGCGGCCTGATACTGGGCCAGAATCAGCGCTTTAAGTTCGGCCTCTTTCAGACCGCCCTGCTTATCCACGGGCGTAAAGAAGACCGGGCTTTGCCAGCTAATGTCGCGTTTGATGAATTCGTAGCGCGGCACCTGCGACACCGCCGCACGGTTAACCAACTCCAGGCGCGAGAAGATCACCTGCGTGGTGGTGGTGCCGATATCGATACCGACGCTCAGTAGCTGGCGAGTGTTCACGATTGCGCCTCCGCTTCGGTTTTCACCTGGGCGGCGTCATCTTTCGGCACCAGCATCATCGCCACGCCAATCGCCGTCACGCCGCCGATCAGCTTGCCGACAATCATCGGGAAGATCATGGCGTTCATGTTGGCAGCGGCGAAGCCTAAATGGTCGCCCAGCGCGAACGCCGCAGAGACGGCAAATGCGCAGTTAATCACTTTGCCGCGGGTATCCATCTGCTTCATCATGCCGAACATGGGGATATTGTTCGCCAGGGTCGCTACCATGCCTGCCGCCGCAATATTATTTACGTTCAGCAGTTTACCGACATTCATCAACGGTTTTTCAAACCAGCGGGTCAGTAACAGCACCATCGGATACGCGCCGAGCAGCACGCAGGAGATAGAGCCGATCACTTCAATGGCGCGCATCACTTCGCCGGGTTTGTCGCCTGGCGCCATAAAGATCGGGTCGAGCCCCGGAATCAACTCCCAACCCAACAGGAATTTAACCACCGCAGCCGCCAGACCGATGGTGATCAGCGCCACCAGAAATTTGGCGAAAATCTGGAAACCGTTGATCATTTTTTCTGGGATGAACTTCAGCCCCAGCGCTACCAGCACCGCGACGATCAATACCGGGATCATGTTCATCAGGATCAGCGCGAAGGTAAACTCCACTGGCTGACCATTGATCTGCACGCCTGAGTACATGGCGATCAATCCCCCCGCAATGCAGCCAATGGGAATGGTGACGATACCCGCCAGTACGCCAAGCGCCAGGTAGCGGCGGTCAGACGGTTCGATAATGCCGAGCGCCACCGGAATGGAGAACACAATGGTCGGCCCCATCATCGACCCAAGTATTAATCCTGAGTATAGCCACGCCGCGACATCACCGCCGGCCAGCTCTTTGGCGAGGAAGAACCCGCCCATATCACAGGCCAGCAGCGTACCCGCGAACATGGATGGGTTCGCGCCCAGCATTTCGTATACCGGGATAATAACCGGCCCCAGTACATGCGCCAGCACCGGCGCCAGCGCGGTCATACCGACCATCGCCAGTCCCAACGCGCCCATCGCCATAAAGCCCTCTTCAAACTGGCCGCCAGACCCCTCGATACTCTTGCCGAATTTACCGAGAAAGCGCGCCGACCCGCCGAACTGTGACAGGATTCTGTCCACGGCGGCAATCAGCATAAAGAACATCATGATGTACATGATGATTTCGTTAATTCCCATAGCCCTTACTCCCTGCCATTTATGATTTGTAGGCCGGATAAGACGTTTACGTCGCCTCCGGCATTAACGCCGTGTTATTGCCGGATGGCGGTGCGAGCACCTTATCCGGCCTACAGGCATTACCCGGCAGCCGCGTACAGGTCGATAATCTGTGCCTGTGTGGCGGTGCGTGGGTTACTGCGCAGACAAATATCCTCCAGCGCGGCTTGCGCCCATGCGCTGTAGTGTTCGGGTTTGGCGCCAGCGTCAGCCAGCCGTTTGCTCTGCCCCACTTCGGCAATCAGCTCGCTCACCGCCGCAATCGCATCGCGATCGTCCGATTTCTTATTGGTTAACGCCCGACCGATTTGACTGAAGCGCTCGCGGCAAACCATCCGGTTAAAGCTCATGACTGTTGGCAGCAGCATGGCGTTGGCCTGGCCGTGCGGAATATGCAGCGCCGCTCCTGGCTGGTGCGCCATCGCATGACACAGCCCCAAACCGGCGCTGGAAAAGGCCATTCCCGCCATACAGGAGGCCAGTAACATATTTTCACGCGCCGCCAGATCGTGGCCGTAACCCACGGCTTTCGGCAGCGATTTGCCAATCATCGCTATCGCGCCAATCGCCAGGCTGTCGGTAAACGGCGTGGCGTTGAGCGCGCTGTAGGCCTCAATCGCATGCGTCAACGCATCGATACCGGTCATTGCCGTCACGTTTGGCGGAACGCCTTCGGTCACGGCAGCATCAAGAATCGCCACGTCCGGCATTAGTGACGCGTGTGCCAGCACCTGCTTGCGCCCGCTGACCGCGTCGATAATCACCGTCACGTTGGTGGTTTCTGAACCGGTTCCGGCGGTGGTCGGCACCGCAATCAGCGGCAGACGCGGGCGTAATGTACTGCGCTCGGTCATGGCGCTCAGCGTCTGGTCAGGGTTAGTCACCAGCAGGGCGACCGCTTTCGCCGCGTCCAGCACCGAACCGCCGCCAAAGGCCACTACGCCGTCGCACGCCGCCTCACGCAGTTGCGCCACCGCCGCGCAGACATCGGTGATGCACGGCTCGCCTGGCGGACACGGCCAGACCGTCATCGCCACGCCTTTCATCGCCAGGCTGCGTGCCAGCGGCGCGGTCATTCCCGCCTGATGCAGAAAGCTGTCGACCATCACAAACAAATGGCTTACGCCTCGCGCTTGCGCTTCCTGGCCGCAGGCGCCGAGCGCCCCAAGTCCGCACAGCGTGACCGGCGGTACGCTGAACGTTTTCACCCGTTGCAGATTCAGGGTGTCGAATGCCTGAAACAGCGCCGTCTGTAGTTCAGCTTGCATAGAGTCCCTCCGCTTTCGCTCTCCCGCTGTTGGCTATCGCCAGCGGGGTCATAAACAGGCTGTGCTGCGGCAAATGCACCTGTAACTCCGGGAAACGCTGGCGAAATAACGCCTCCACGCCCGGCTGCATACAGGAGCCGCCCGCCAGCCATAAATCAGCAATTCCTTGCCCTTCAATGTGGCGAGCAACGATTTCCGCCATCTTTTCGTACACCGGCTTCACTACCGGCCAAATCTCCTGCGCATTGCTGCGCTTGTACTGTTCCGCCTCTTCCAGGGGAATACGGCGGTTGCCCGCCAGCGTCAGGGAGATATGGTGCCCGCCAGTGGCTTCATCGGCGGAGTAAGTCACCTTGCCCTGTTTGACGATGGCAATGCCGGTAGTGCCGCCGCCAATATCCACCACGCCTGCATTATCAAGCGCCAGCAGATCCGCCACCGCCGTCGGTTCATCCAGTACGTGGCTGACTTCTAACCCAGCAGACTCCAGCACGTTGATCGAAATACGCGGGTCGGTGCCCGGCGGGAACGAGGTCGCCGCGTGGGTAAAGCGGCAGCCGAGCTGCTGTTCAAGGGTGTCGAGATGGCGGCGCACGAGGGTGACGGCGCCGAAGAAATCCCAGACGATGCCGTCACGCACAACGTCGGCCCAATCAAGGCACACCGCCACCGGCTGGGCGTTGCCGTCGACCACCATCGACACCACGTCGCAGGTGCCCAAATCGACGCCCAGCCACAGCGGTGTATCGCTGGCGGCGGGCGTCTGGTTACACAGGGCCGCCGCTTTTTGCAGTCTTGGGGTGAGCCAGAGTTGTTCGTCGTGCGCCATGAGTCATCCCTTATACAATGCGAAACGCATCCACCAGCACGCATCGACGCAGCCGCACAAAGGTACGCGCGCTGGTCACGCCTTCGCCGGTTGGCGTGGTGATAGTCATGGTGGTCCAGCCTTCTCCGCCCAATCCAAGCCCGGCAATGCACGGCCCGTTTTTGACGAAAATGCTGGTGTCGATGGCGTTCGCCATCTGGTTCATGTTGTCGATATTGCGCGAGTGCATCGCCGCCGTATGGTGGCAACCGCCTTCAAGCTGAACCGCCAGGGCGATGGCTTCTTCGACGTTGGCGACCCGCACCACCGGCAGTACCGGCATCATCATTTCAGTGACGGCAAACGGATGGTTAGCTGGCGTTTCCACAAATAGCAGGCGCGTTTGATCCGGGACGTTCAGGCCGATGGCTGCGGCAATCTTGCCCGCGTCACGACCGACCCAGTCACGGCTGACGGTGCCTTTGCCGCGCTCATCAATATTCTTCAGCAGCACCGGCTGGAGCTGTTCGGCCTGAGCGGCGGTCAGTTTCACCGCGTGTTGACCTTCCATTAGACGCATCAGCTCGTCGGCGACGCTATCCACCACAATCAGCACTTTTTCGTCGGCGCAGATGATGTTGTTATCAAACGACGCGCCTTTGACGATGGATTGTGCAGCGCGCGGCAGGTCGGCGGTCTCATCCACCACCACCGGGGGATTACCGGCACCGGCGGCGATCAGGCGTTTATTAGTATGTTTGCGCGCCGCGTCCACCACCGCTTCGCCGCCGGTCACCACCAGCAGGCCAATACCGGGATATTTGAACAACCGCTGGGCGGTTTCGATATCCGGGTTCGCCACGGTGACCAGCAAATTTTCCGGGCCACCGGCGGCGACCACCGCCTGATTGAGGAGGGTGATTGCCCGCTGAGAGACCTTTTTCGCCGCCGGATGCGGGGCAAACACGACGCTGTTGCCTGCGGCAATCAGGCTGATGGCGTTATTAATCACCGTCGCCGCCGGATTGGTGGACGGCGTGACCGAGGCCACCACGCCCCACGGCGCATTTTCAATCAATGTCAGGCCGTTATCGCCGGTCAGCACCTGCGGAGATAAACACTCGACGCCCGGCGTGCCGCGCGCCTGCGCCACGTTTTTAGCAAATTTATCGTCAACGCGTCCCATGCCGGTTTCGCTGACGGCAAGTTCCGCTAATTCTCGGGCGTGTTTTTCGCCCGCCTCGCGAATGGCATGAATGGCAAGCTGGCGCATCGCCACGCTCTTCAGCCCCTGCTGGGCCCGTTTTGCTGCCGCCACTGCGTCATCCAGGGAGGCAAAAACGCCCATCTCATGAACAGTGCTGGCCGGCTGGCTGCTGTCTTTCATTTTCAGCAGTACCGCTTTCACCACCTGTTCAATATCCTGTTGATTCATGATGTTCAGTCCTATTTATGGAAAACCACTTTCCCGCCAGCCACCACTTCATCGACGATGCCAATGACGCACAGATCGACCGGTGATAATTCGCTGCGATGCGCCTGGCGTGCGGAACTGCCGCTGACCAGCAGTACCCACTCTCCGGTTCCCGCCCCGATACTGTCGATAGCGACGGCACACTGCCCGTCGGGGTTGCCCTGGGCATCGATCATTTCCACCATCAGCAATTTGTCATGCGCCAGTCCCTGATGGCGGACGGTACATACGATTTGTCCTGTGACGACTGCCAGTTTCATATCCGCCTCCATGGATTGCCCGTTGGGTCGTAGGCCTTGAATCTGCGCACCATCAGGCAATGGCGCGCATTCATGCCGGATGGCGACGCTGCGCGTCTTATCCGGCCTACCATCAAATGTTGCTGTCGCCTTTGAAGCTGATCGGGAACACTTCTTCCAGATCGCCGTGCGGGCGTGGAATCACGTGTACAGAGACCAGCTCGCCAATGCGCTGCGCCGCAGCGGCGCCAGCATCGGTTGCGGCTTTGCACGCCGCCACGTCGCCACGCACCATGGCCGTACACAGGCCACCGCCAATCTGCTTCACGCCGACCAGCTTCACGCGTGCGGCTTTTACCATCGCATCTGAGGCCTCAATCAGCGCAACCAGGCCCCGGGTTTCAATCATTCCTAATGCTTCCATCGTGTTTTCCTCTCATTAAAGGGGTCCAGAACGGGACCGTTCATTCAACCAGTGTGTGTAAGCTGCGTTCGCGGCTCACGTCAGCCTGGCGCGGCACGGCTGCCACCAACGCCAGTTCGATAATTTCCTGCACGCTACAGCCTCGGGAGAGGTCGTGAAGCGGCGCGGCAAGCCCCTGAATTAGCGGCCCAACAGCGCGATAGCCTCCCAGACGCTGAGCGATTTTGTAGCCAATATTGCCCGCCTCCAGCGACGGGAAAATCATCACGTTGGCGCGGCCTTGCAGCGGGCTGTCAGGCGCTTTTTGCGCGGCGACCTCCGGCACGAAAGCGGCGTCAAACTGCAATTCACCGTCCATAAGCAGTTGCGGCGCACGTTCGCGAACGAGCTCTGTCGCCTGCTGCACGTTGGCAACATTGGGGTGACGGGCGCTGCCGTTGCTTGAAAATGACAGCATCGCCACGCGCGGCTCTTCGCCGGTAATGGCCCGCCAGGTGTCGGCGCTGGCGAGAGCGATATCCGCCAGCTGCGCCGCCGTCGGCTGCGGCACTACGCTGCAATCGGCGAACCCTAATGCCGGACCGGCATACTGCGGCAGCATCAGGAAAATAGACGACAATGTTTTGCACCCGGGTTGCAGGCCAATCACCCGCAGCCCTGCGCGCAGCACGTTCGCCGTTGACGACAGGTTGCCTGCGATACACACATCAGCCTCACCGGCGCTCACCATGGCGGCAGCGAACATTAGCGGGTCGCTAAGCTTTTCCACTGCGTCCGGCGGCGTTTTTTCTCCGGCACGGGCAAGCCAGCGTTGCGCAAAACGCTGGCGCATACTCAGGTTGCTGTGTGGGTCGATGACCTGAATGCCATCCATCGCCATACGATGACTCAGGGCAAACTGACGCAGCGCAAACGGACTGGCGACCAGAACGGGGCGAGCCAGACCGCACTGTTGCAGGTAATGCGCCGCTTTCAGCACGCGTTCGTCCAGCGCATCGGGAAAGACGACTCTGGCGGGGGCGCGTACCGCCAGTTCGCGGGCGCGTTCAATGATCATGGCTTCTCTCCCAACCGTTGTTGAATTTGGGCGACCGTCAGCGGATGTTTCGCCACGCTCAAAATCATCATCACGTAAACCGTGCTGGAGAGACGGTTCAGCGCCTGTAAAATGTCCGGGCGCAAGACCTCAAAACTACGGGTAATAAACACTTGTGCGGCGAGGGTTTCTGTTTCACGGACTTTGGTTCGCAGGAGATTAAGCAGCGCCGCATCGCGACCGTGGCTAGCCTCCGGCACCAGGTGATCGTGGTCGAGGTAGCGCAGCGGCTGGTGGGAAAGCCGATGCAGCTCATCCTCGTTGAGCCCAACGATCGCCTGCGCCGCCAGCGGTTCATCTATAGCGTCGGCGCGCATAATGTTGCCCAGCCGCGAGCGGATATCGAAAAGCCACGGCTGCCAGGGTTCCGCCAGTTCGATTTGTAGCCACACGGTCAGTGCGATGGTGCTGTCGAGCGCGGCGCGAAAGCCGAGGCGCGGGTCACTTTTGGCGACCATTTTGTCCGCCGTCAGATGGGTCAGCGTATCGGGCTTTTTCACCACCGGCTGGCGGCACAGTTCACAGCAGGCCTGTGGGTGCGTATCGCTACTGGTTAAGCCATGTACCGGCTGCGGCTGCTGTTCGTCATCATCGACAAACAGCCTGCCTTGCGGATCCAGAAACTTAATGCGCAGGCGGCGACTTTCCAGCAGTTCCCGGGCCGAGGGCGTCAGTCGTGCATCAGCGGGCAGATGGATCTCCGATCCTTCGCTGAGCGTATGATTCGCTCTGAGCCACGTTTCGGTGATGAAATCGTTCATACGGATTGCCAGTTCGCAGGCCAGGCGACGTACAGAAAGCGCACGGACGTTGGCGTGCCAAATTCAATGCTGGAGCCTTTAGGGATGAACATGACATCTCCGGCTTTGGCAATCATGGTTTCGCCTTCATGGCGTACGTGCAATTCGCCCTCCAGCACCATGTCGATTTCGTCGTAGTTCAGCGTCCACGGGAAAAAAGCGTTGTCCCACTGCATAAACCCGGCGGCCATGCTGCTGCCATCCTGCTCTGTAACCAGATCGGTTAAGCCGACGCAGTGCGGTTCGGCGCCGTCGAAGCGGCCAAATTTCACGCTGCTGCCGTCAATGACTTTCACGCCGCCTTTACCCGTGACGGAGGTAAAGCTCGGCTGCATCGTCCCCAGTTCCAGCGACTGCTTTTCCTTGAGCACTTTTTCCATCAACTGCGCCACCAGGCTTTCAGTAAACTGCCCTTCCGGGAGCTGCGCGATGATGGCTTCCCGAATGCGCTGGCTTTCGCTTTTACACGCCTGCGCCGATGTGGATGCCGGGACGGGCTCGTCGCATTCGGTAATCGTGAAGCCCAGTAGTTCCGCCACTTCGCGAGCCTCCGGGGTAATAATGCTGGCGCGCAGCACTACCGACATCGCCTGTTCGCCGCGGGCGTGGGCCGCACGAATATCGTTAGCTGTGATAAGTTTTTTCACCTGCCTCTTCCTCCTGTTCACTGAGAGCCGCCAGATAATCCACCAACTGCCGCACGCTTTGCGGGTCGTGGCCGTTGAGCTCGAAAATAGGCTCCCGGAATCCAATCTCGCAAAGCAACTGCCGCGTAGCGGCGACGTCGGCATCCGGCATGTCCGTTTTGCTGATAACGGCGATATGTCGTTTACGGGTTCCAACATCCAATAACCCGGCAGGTAAGCGACTTTCTTTATCGTTTGCCGCGTGGACATAAATCAGCGTGTCCACATCCTGCAACGTGGTAATTAAGGCGTGATACCAACGGGGATGGCTAAAATATTCACCCGGCGTATCGATATCGCCATGATCATTAAATTCCACGGCCTGCGTTTTTCTGGCGAGGGAATAATTTCCCCGTAACGCGTTAAAAAGCGTTGTCTTTCCGGCGCCGACCGCGCCGACAAAAGCAATACGTTTCATTACCGCCACCAATTAACTTTTTGTTAACTCACACAGGGTGAAGTTTAATAATCGCCCCAGCCCGCTGACCGTCTGTAATAGCGCTTCTTCTACTGCGCCGACGGTGCCATAAATCACCAGCGCGCCGCTAAATCTGTCGAGAAAACCGATGTGTACATCCGCAGCCTTCATCGCTAAATCGCCAGCGATCATCGCCGTTTCCCCCGGCGTTAAGGTCATAATGCCAATCGCACCAGCATCGGGAACGCCGATCTTTTTCGCCAGTTCTTCACCAGGGTGCGCAATGAGATGCGCCAGCGTGACCTGTTTGCCCGGCACAAATTCCTGAATAATGCGTTCTTTATTCATTGCTCACCGTCTCCACTGAAACTGCCGTCATCGTGGCAATTTTTTGTCGGAGTAAATAACAAAATTCGGCAAGGTGATGTAAAAGGTGAGGTAGATCACTAAGAGAAAGAAAATAAAAGGGACTTCTGTCGAAGGTGTTAACGATAAATATCGTGGTGCATCACATTTTCAGGCGTCATTCTGAATTTAAGCTTGTTCCGCAATAAATACCCACCGGCTATTATTTGTATTACTATTATTGATAAAAATAATGCGTATCACTCGATTTGTGCATAGTACAGATTCAGTGAAATAAGTAGGGGTAACGCAATAGGTTCCAGAATATCCCCACCCGAGCCTTTCATACCATGGCGAAGCCCAGCGGCGCATAAAAAAAGCGCAGGAGAACCTGCGCCAGAAGAGAGAGTAATGCGTTATTAAAGCGGCGTGGTTTGCGCTTCAACTACCGCTAACGCCACCATATTCACGATACGGCGTACAGAGGCGATCGGCGTTAATACATGTACCGGTTTAGACACGCCCATCAGGACCGGGCCGACCGTGACGCCTTCGGAACTGGAGACGCGGAGTAAGTTGTAACTAATGCGGGCGGCTTCCATATTCGGCATCACCAGAATATTGGCGGCTCCCTTCAGCGGACTATCCGGCATCCGGTCATTACGAATACTTTCCACCAACGCCGCATCACCGTGCATCTCACCGTCAATCATCAGATCGGGCGCTCGTTCGCGTACCCGCTCAAGGGTTTCGCGCATTTTGCTGGCGGACAGCGAATTTGAGGAACCAAAGTTAGAGTGCGACAACAGCGCGACTTTCGGCTCAATACCAAAGCGGCGAACGGTTTCCGCCGCCATTACGGCGATCTCCGCCAACTGTTCCGGCGTGGGATCTTCGTTAACATAAGTATCGGCGATAAAAGTGTTGCCGCTTGGCAGCAGTAAGGCGTTCATCGCCCCTGCCGTATGCACGCCGTCACGGTAGCCAAAGACGGCTTTCACGACGCTGAAATGCTCATGGTAGTCGCCGATGGTGCCGCAGATCATCGCATCCGCTTCCCCACGCTGCACCATGATCGCGCCAATGGCCGTATGGTTGCCGATCATCGCACGCTGCGCCTGTTCCTGAGTTACCCCGCGACGCTTCATGATCTGGTAATACTCGCTCCAGTACTCTTTGAAGCGCGGATCGGATTCATTATTCACGATCTCGAAATCAACGCCCGCTTTGATCTGTAGCCCCAGTTTCTGGATACGCATTTCGATCACGCTCGGACGCCCGATCAGGATGGGCTTCGCCAGCCCCAGGGTTATCAACTCCTGGGTTGCGTGCAGCACGCGCGCCTCTTCCCCTTCCGGCAGCACTACGCGCTTCGGATCTTTGCGTGCCTGCGAGAAGATCGGCTTCATGAACAGGTTAGTTTTGTAGACAAACTCGGTCAGTTTATCGATATAGGCATCAAAGTCAGCAATCGGGCGCGTCGCCACGCCGGAATCCATTGCCGCTTTCGCGACCGCTGGAGCGATTTTGACAATCAGACGCGGGTCAAACGGTTTCGGAATAATGTATTCCGGCCCAAAGCTCAGGTCCTGATCGCCATAGGCCGAGGCCACCACTTCGCTCTGTTCGGCGTGCGCCAGCTCGGCAATCGCACGGACCGCCGCCAGTTTCATCTCTTCGTTGATCGCCGTCGCGCCGACGTCCAGTGCGCCGCGGAAGATAAACGGGAAGCACAATACGTTGTTCACCTGGTTCGGATAGTCGGAACGACCGGTACAGATAATGGCGTCCGGGCGCACTTCTTTCGCCAGCGGCGGCAGAATTTCCGGTTCCGGGTTAGCCAGCGCCAGAATCATTGGCGCGCGGGCCATTTTCTTCACCATCTCCTGAGTCAGCACTTTCGGGCCTGAACAGCCGAGGAAAATATCCGCGCCGTCAATGACCTCATCCAGCGTGCGCTTGCCGCTGTCGTCTACCGCATAGGCCGCTTTGGTCTCCGCCATATTCGGCTCACGGCCTTTGTAAATAACGCCCTTAGAGTCGCACACCACGATGTTGTGCTTTTGCATCCCCAACGCGACCAGCAGGTTCATACAAGCGATTGCCGCCGCCCCTGCGCCGGAGACGACCATCCGCACGTCGGAAATATTTTTCTCTACGACTCGCAGGCCATTAAGAATGGCGGCCGTACTGATGATCGCCGTTCCGTGCTGATCGTCATGGAAAACCGGGATGTTCATGCGCTCGCGCAGTTTCTGTTCAATATAGAAACATTCCGGCGCTTTAATGTCTTCGAGGTTAATGCCGCCAAAGGTCGGCTCCAGCGCCGCGACCACGTTGATAAATTTGTCCGGGTCAAGCTCATCGACTTCAATGTCAAACACATCAATGCCGGCGAATTTTTTAAACAGAACGCCTTTGCCTTCCATGACCGGCTTGCCGGCCAGCGCGCCAATGTTGCCTAACCCCAGCACCGCTGTACCGTTGGAAATGACCGCGACAAGGTTGCCGCGCGCGGTGTATTTGTAGGCTGCCAGCGGATCTTTTTCGATTTCCAGGCAGGGCGCCGCCACGCCTGGCGAGTAAGCCAACGCCAGATCGCGTTGGGTGGCAAGGGGCTTAGTCGGAGAAACCTGAATTTTACCGGGTACCGGAAATTCGTGGAAATCAAGGGCGCTTTGTTTTAACTGCTCATCCATCTTGTTGTTCCTTTCACGTATCGTTCAAAAAGTGACGCGGCCTGGTGCGCCGCACATTATCACCGTACTGCGCAACACAAACTTTGAAGGTCTGCAAACTATCACGACGCGGCGCAAGAGTTTGTTATCAACTTATAACGGTCATGTTACCTGCTTATACCAGCAATACCATGCCTGTCTGCTATGCTTTTTGGTTATGTAGTGTATCAATCTTTCAGAAGTGTGAATCAACACACTCAACTAACACTTTACTTTTCAAGGAGTATTTCCTATGAACCAGCTAGACGGCATCAAACAATTCACTACCGTCGTCGCCGACAGCGGCGACATCGAGTCCATCCGCCACTACCAGCCGCAGGATGCCACGACAAATCCCTCTTTACTGTTGAAAGCCGCCGGGCTTGAGCAGTATGGTCATTTGATTGAGGATGCGATTGCCTGGGGAAAAAAACACGGCGGTACGCAGGAACAGCAAGTTGCAGCAGCCAGCGATAAACTGGCGGTCAATTTTGGCGCGGAAATACTGAAAAGTATTCCCGGTCGCGTCTCCACTGAAGTCGACGCGCGGTTATCATTCGATAAAGAAAAAAGTATCGAGAAAGCGCGCCATCTGGTGGATCTCTACCAGCAGCAGGGTATTGATAAATCGCGCATTCTGATCAAGCTCGCCGCAACCTGGGAAGGTATCCGCGCCGCCGGGCAGCTCGAAAAAGAGGGCATTAATTGCAACCTGACGTTGTTGTTCTCTTTTGCCCAGGCGCGCGCCTGCGCCGAAGCGGGCGTCTATTTGATCTCTCCGTTCGTGGGCCGAATTTACGACTGGTATCAGGCGCGTAGTCCGCTGGAGCCGTATGTCGTGGAGGAAGATCCCGGCGTGAAATCGGTACGCAATATCTACGATTACTTTAAACAGCATCGCTATGAAACCATCGTGATGGGGGCAAGTTTCCGCCGTACTGAGCAAATCCTCGCGCTAACCGGCTGCGATCGACTGACTATCTCCCCTAACCTGCTTAAAGAGCTGAAAGAAAAAGAAGAACCGGTGATCCGTAAACTGGTGCCTTCCTCGCAGATGTTCCACCGTCCTACGCCAATGACGGAAGCGGAGTTCCGCTGGGAACATAATCAGGACGCGATGGCCGTAGAGAAGCTGTCGGAAGGTATCCGTCTTTTTGCCGTTGACCAGCGCAAACTGGAAGACCTGCTTGCCGCCAAACTATAAACCTTGCATGGAGTGATTTATGTCCCGTAAAGACCTTGCCAATGCGATTCGTGCGCTGAGCATGGATGCCGTTCAAAAAGCCAATTCCGGGCACCCCGGCGCGCCGATGGGGATGGCGGATATCGCTGAAGTGCTATGGAACGATTTTCTTAAACATAACCCCACCGATCCGACCTGGTATGACCGTGATCGTTTTATCCTTTCCAACGGTCACGCCTCCATGCTGCTCTATAGTCTGCTGCATTTAACCGGTTATGACCTGCCGCTGGAGGAGTTAAAAAACTTCCGTCAACTGCACTCTAAAACGCCAGGTCACCCGGAGATTGGCTATACGCCCGGCGTTGAAACCACCACCGGGCCGCTGGGCCAGGGGCTGGCGAATGCCGTCGGGCTGGCGATTGCCGAGCGTACGTTAGGCGCACAGTTCAACCGACCGGACCATGAGATTGTCGACCACTACACCTATGTCTTTATGGGCGACGGCTGTCTGATGGAGGGGATCTCGCATGAGGTGTGTTCGCTGGCTGGTACGCTGGGACTGGGCAAACTGATCGGCTTTTATGATCACAACGGCATCTCCATTGATGGCGAAACCGAAGGCTGGTTTACCGACGATACCGCCAAACGTTTTGAAGCCTACCACTGGCATGTCGTGCATGACATTGACGGGCACGATCCGGAAGCGGTGAAAAAAGCCATTCTCGAAGCCCAGAGCGTAAAAGATAAACCTTCGCTAATTATCTGTCGGACGGTGATAGGTTTTGGCTCGCCGAATAAAGCCGGGAAGGAGGAGTCGCACGGCGCGGCGCTGGGCGAAGAAGAGGTGGCGCTGACTCGCCAGAAGCTGGGATGGCATCATCCGGCGTTTGAGATCCCAAAAGAGATTTACCGCGCGTGGGATGGCCGTGAAAAAGGCGAGAAAGCGCAGCAGCAGTGGCAGGAAAAGTTTGCTGCTTATGAGAAGGCTTATCCTGAGCTGGCCGCAGAGTTTACCCGCCGGATGAGCGGCGGACTGCCGGAGACATGGGAGTCCGCCACGCAAAAATTTATTAACGACTTGCAGGCTAATCCGGTCAAAATCGCCACCCGTAAAGCATCGCAAAATACGCTCAATGCCTATGGTCCCCTGTTGCCGGAACTGTTGGGCGGATCGGCGGATCTGGCGCCGAGCAACCTGACTATCTGGAAAGGTTCGACCTCGTTGAAAGAGGATCCGGCAGGTAATTATATCCACTATGGCGTGCGCGAATTCGGCATGACCGCCATTGCCAACGGCATCGCCCACCACGGCGGCTTTGTACCGTATACCGCCACGTTTCTGATGTTTGTCGAATATGCGCGTAACGCGGCGCGTATGGCGGCCTTAATGAAAGCCCGGCAGATTATGGTCTATACCCACGACTCCATCGGTTTGGGCGAAGATGGCCCGACGCACCAGGCCGTGGAACAACTGGCGAGCCTGCGCTTAACGCCTAACTTCAGCACCTGGCGTCCCTGCGATCAGGTTGAGGCGGCAGTCGGTTGGAAGCTGGCCATTGAACGTCAGCACGGGCCGACGGCGTTGATTCTCTCGCGGCAGAATCTGGCGCAGGTGGAACGCACGCCGGAACAGGTGAAAGCGATTGCCCGCGGCGGTTATATTCTGAAAGATAGCGGCGGCAAGCCGGATATCATTCTGATCGCTACCGGATCGGAAATGGAAATTACCCTCCAGGCGGCGGAAAAATTGACTGGCGAGGGGCATAACGTTCGCGTGGTGTCGTTGCCTTCAACGGATATTTTCGATGCGCAGGACGAGGCATATCGCGAATCAGTGCTACCGGCGCACGTGACCGCCCGCGTCGCGGTGGAAGCCGGTATAGCCGACTACTGGTATAAATATGTTGGCCTAAAAGGCGCAATTATCGGCATGACGGGATACGGTGAATCCGCTCCGGCTGACAAACTGTTCCCGTATTTTGGCTTTACCGTGGAAAATATTGTAGAAAAAGCCCGCCGGGTGCTAAACATCAAAGGCTAAGGCGAGCGTTAGCAACACAGACTTTGCACAGTCTGCAGACCTGTTCTGTAGGCTGTGCAAAATTACTTCGTAGACTCAGGCGCATCTGACTGCCCGATGACGACCTCATCAATGGATTTATGGCACATCAGGCAAAAGGCCTTTTTTTTATGCGCCTGTAATGTTGAATCCCATGCCGCTGATCCGCCTTCTTTATTCACTTTCTCTCTTATCGCCGCCAGCCGATCTATTTCATAATAAGCGCTCAGGCAGCCACAATGGGGGCATAATACGGGGCCATTATTTATTTTCATACTATTTCCTGCTGTGGTGAGGCTATCGGGTAAAGTAACAATCCTACCGTAACGTAGCAATCTCTATACCATAAATGAAACCTCAATAGGTGTATCCCTATTCTGAAAAGGGGATAACAACCAGGATTCAACGCGTGATCCACAGCGTAGGCCAGGCATCCGGCCCGTGCCAGTTATCGCAGCTAGGTTCTTCGGCATAACGTACCAGACGAAAACGATCGCCATCATAACGCCAGCGCGTCTGGATACCACAGTCGGTTAACCCCCGCCCTTTCGCCAACGTCACCAGCTCGCGCGTTTTCTCGTCAAAGAAGGCGTTCATCAACTCCATGTCATTACTTTCGACGCCGCGATTAAACGGCAGCCGCAAACGTACGGCGCGCGAGGCGAGCGTTTTTTTGCGTGAAACTACCCAGGCGAGATCAATAGTGTTATAGGCGCCGGCTTCGCAGTTAACAATCAATAACGCTTTATCATCCGTCAACGCGCTGACCTGCGTCTCGCGACGCAGCGGGTCAAGCGAACAGCGAATGCCGTTTACCCGCCATGCTGCGTAGTCCAGCAGATCGTCGCGTTCTTCCTCACTCAGCGGTACGGGCGTTGGATTAATAACGGCGATCCCCTTTAATGCCGGTGCCGGGGGCACGCTGAGCGGCGGTTCGTTTCCTTTTTCAATCCAGGCGGTTTCGCTGCCCACACGTTTTTGTTGCGCGTCGATAAACAGTAATGCCGCTTTTAATCCCGCCAGCGAAAGCGTCTGAACGCCGTTTTTTAAGGTGATAGCCTGCGCATCCTGAATCGTCTGTAAAAATGCGGTGATGGTGGCAGGATCGCCGGTCATGAGATGCCAGGGCGACACGCGCCAGTGTGGACTGTTGAACGAAAGCGGTTTGCCATCCAGCAATAAGCGAGGCGCAATTGCGGCTTCTTTAGCGTCGGGCGGCGCCAAACCGCCGCGGTCGATACGCAGTACCGCATCGGTACGCGCCCCGGCGCTGCGGCTTAATGTCATCACCAGCCCATGATGTTCGCCAGTATTGCGCGCTACGCAAAAATTTTGGTTATTGCAGGTGACCTGCCAGTCGGAAAAAGTCCGTTGCGCTGGCGCAGCCCACAGTAGCTGGACCGGCAACAGGCCAAACAGACAAAAAAGAATAACGCGGTAGCGCATGAACGGAACAACCCCAGATTCAGAACAACACAGCTAAGGCGGTATCTTCCTTGCGCGCCTCAGGGTTCTCAATCAGATTTATCGGATTGGTCTTTTTTGTGTAAAGAAATATATTTCTTTTTTTTCAGTCCATTAGATGAGACGTCTGTAAATAGTTAAGCAATAACACGGTCTTACCGTCCCGAATCTCACCTGAGCGCACCATTTCCAGCGCCCGGGAAAACGGCAGTTCAAGCACCTCAATCTCTTCGTCCTCCACGCCGCCGCCGATGCTGGCACGCTCGCTATCATGATATTCGGCAATGAAGAAATGAATCAGCTCCGTGACGCCGCCTGGCGACATATACAGCTCAAATATCTTGCGTACCTCACCAACGTCATACCCTGTCTCTTCAATGGCCTCTTTACGGATACAGACCTCCGGCTCGTCGTTATCAAGCAGGCCAGCGCAGGTTTCAATTAACATACCGTCTTGATTACCGTTGACCCATGTCGCCACGCGAAACTGACGAACCAGAAGCACGGTTTTTTTAGTTGAGTTGTAAAGCAGAATGGTTGCGCCATTCCCGCGATCGTAAACCTCACGCTTGTGACGGATAACCTCGCCATTACGACGGGTCAGGTCATAGGTAATGTTGCGCAGAGTAAAATAATTATCAGAAAGAATTTTATCCTTAATAAGCGTAATGGTTTGCGACATGCTGGCTCCAGGGTGTAAAAAGAGCATTAATATTACGCCGTGAGGCCGGTTTTGTCTGCTGAAGGGTTAATCCTTAATGCCGACTGAACGGACGTACAGCCATATTTTTCTGTCACTGCCATGACCATATTCTGCTTCTCCGGGCCGCAGAGTCCATGCTCGCGATATGATTTGACGGCCGGAGTGAGACTGAGGGAATCATCATGAAATTTACTCTCGTTGCGACGGTTCTACTGACGTTTTCCCTTTCAGCTTTTGCCGTTGAGTATCCGGTATTGACCACCGCGAGCCCTGATCAGGTGGGGTTTGATAGCCAAAAACTTCACCGACTTGATGGCTGGATTCAAAATCAAATTGATGCCGGATATCCCAGCATCAATCTTCTGGTGATAAAAGATAATCATATTGTTCTACAAAAAGCCTGGGGCTATGCCAAAAAATATGACGGTTCCACGCTGTTAGCCCATCCCATTCGGGCGACCACTAACACGATGTATGACCTGGCTTCAAACACAAAAATGTATGCCACTAACTTTGCATTGCAAAAACTGGTATATGAGGGAAAAATAGATGTCAATGATTTGGTATCAAAATACATCCCTGGCTTTAAGGATATGCCTGGGGATAAAATAAAAGGCAAAGATAAACTCCGCATTATTGATATTCTTCATCACGTCGCGGGCTTTCCTGCCGACCCACAATATCCCAATAAAAACGTCGCCGGTAAATTATTTTCACAGAGTAAAAGCACTACTCTGGAGATGATTAAAAAGACACCGCTGGAATATCAACCTGGGTCGAAGCATATCTACAGCGACGTGGATTATATGATTCTTGGTTTTATCATTGAATCGATAACGGCAATGCCATTAGATCGCTACGTCGAAACCACCATTTATAAACCGCTCGGATTAAAACATACCGTCTTTAACCCGCTGATGAAAGGCTTCACGCCGCCGCAAATCGCCGCAACGGAACTACACGGCAATACGCGTGACGGCGTAATTCATTTCCCCAATATTCGCACCAATACACTATGGGGCCAGGTGCATGATGAAAAAGCCTGGTACTCAATGGGCGGCGTTTCAGGACACGCCGGACTGTTTTCTGACACCCATGATATGGCTGTGTTAATGCAAGTCATGCTCAATGGGGGCGGCTACGGTAACGTGAAGCTATTCGACGACAAAACGGTTGCGCAGTTTACTCGCCGCTCACCAGAAGACGCTACCTTTGGTCTGGGGTGGCGCGTTAACGGCAACGCCTCAATGACCCCCACGTTCGGGGTATTAGCCAGTCCACAAACGTATGGACATACCGGATGGACCGGAACGCTGACGTCTATCGATCCGGTTAATCATATGGCGATTGTGATTTTAGGTAACAGGCCGCACTCGCCGGTAGCAAATCCTAAAGTGAATCCGAATGTTTTTGTCAGTGGATTATTACCTGCGGCAACGTATGGCTGGATTGTTGACCAGATATATGGTTCCTTAAAATAAAAATTAAGAGCCTGTCCCACCAGGCGTTATTGGCACAGCCAGTTTGGACACGGACAGCGCGCAAAAACCGGAGCGTACACGTAGTACGTGAGGTTTGACTCGCTACGCTCGCCCTTCGGGCCGCCGCAAGCGGCGTTCAAAACGCTAACGCGTTTTGGCGAGCACTGCCCAGGTCCAAAATGGCAAGTAAAATAGCCCTAATGGGATAGGCTCTAAGAAGGGATTCTGATAGCGTCCCTTCCTTCAATTTACACTCTATTTTCAATACTAAGATTGGCCTCATCAGGCCTGTTAAACGTCGACCCGACGGAAAAATGTTTATCGCAGGGCGTCCAGCCCTGCGAGCGTCAACATTTCTGCAAACGGAGTAAGGTTAGCCAATAAGTTTAAGATTTTTTATCACTCAATCATTTAACCGTTCCAGGCCTTAACCGGCCTACAAATACGCTTATTTAGCTAACCAGTCGAGTATCCCCTGCGCAGCATGTCGGCCTTCTGCCATCGCCGTCACCACCAGATCGGCGCCGCGCACCGCATCGCCGCCGGCGAAAATTTTCGGGTTGGACGTCTGGTAACGAAACTCGCTCTCGACGCTGGCGGCAATACGTCCCCAGTTATCCACCTTCACGCCATGCGATTCCAGCCACGACATACCATGCGGATGAAAACCAAACGCCATAATGACCGCATCTGCCGGCATCACGAACTCGCTGTCCGGTACAGGTACCGGGCGGCGTCGCCCCTGACCATCCGGTTCGCCAAGCCGCGTACGCAAAAAGCGAATACCGCTGGCGCGCCCGTGCGTATCCAGCACCAACTCAACCGGCTGAACGTTAAATTCAAAGTTCGCGCCCTCTTCCCGCGCGTTTTTCACCTCTTTTTTCGACCCCGGCATATTGGCCTCATCGCGGCGATAAGCGCAGGTGACGTTGGCAGCGCCATGACGCAGCGCCGTACGTACGCAGTCCATTGCGGTGTCACCGCCGCCCAGCACAACCACGTTAAGGCCCGCAGTATCAATAAACGGCTCGTCAGGCAACGCCGGAAGCCCCATCACCTGTTTGGTATTGGCGATGAGGAATGGCAACGCATCATATACCCCCGGCGCGTCTTCATTCGGTAAATCAGCCTTCATGGAACGATAGGTTCCTACCCCGACAAAGACGGCGTCATAACTCTCCAGCAGCGTCTCCAGAGAAATATCTTTCCCTACTTCGCAGTTAAGCTCGAAACGAATCCCCATCGCGCTGAAGATCTCCCGACGGCGCGCCAGCAGAGATTTATCCAGTTTGAAAGCCGGAATACCAAAGGTGAGCAAACCGCCGATTTCCGGATGGCGATCGTAGACGGTGGCGCTTACGCCATGGCGCGCCAGCACGTCAGCGCAGGCAAGACCTGCCGGCCCCGCGCCGATAATCGCCACGCGCTTATCGCTCTTCTGTACGTCCGACAGGTCGGGACGCCAGCCTTTGCTCAGAGCGCGATCGGAGATATAGCGCTCAATGTTGCCGATGGTAACCGCGCCATACTCATCGCGGAGTGTACACGCGCCTTCACATAGCCGGTCCTGCGGACAAACGCGCCCGGTAATTTCCGGCAGGCAGTTGGTCTGGTGAGAAAGCTCTACCGCCGCATCAATATCGCCAGCTTTCACCAGTTCGATCCACTGAGGAATATGGTTATGCAGCGGACAGGTCCATTCGCAGATACTGTGTTCCCCGCATGTGAGGCAGCGGGCCGCTTCACGCTCCGCCTGCGCGGCGCGAAACGGCAGATAAATTTCCTCAAAGGTGGTTTTACGCGCTTCAATCGCCAGTTTATCCGGTTCGCCGCGCGGCGGCGTCGCCTGCATACGCTCGACTTTGCTGCTTGCTGTCCCACTGTGTTGTGTATCCACGGTATGCCAGGGGCGAATCTCCTGCCGGGCGGTACGCAGCCGTCGCGTTTTAGCCAGACGGGTCAACGAGTCTTCGGTGACCAGTTGCAGCGCATCCGCCGGGCAATTTTCCACACAGGCCGGACCCTGTTCACGTCCCTGACACAGATCGCATTTATGCGCGCTGGCTTTGAACTGGTTTGGCGCGACGGGCGTCAATACCATCTGCATGGTGCCGAATGGGCAGGCGACGACGCAGGATTTACAGCCGATACACTTCTGCGCATTGACCTGCACGCTGTCGTTAATATGCGCGATCGCGCCGTTCGGACAGCTACGGGCGCAGGGCGCATCTTCGCAATGGTGACATGTGACCGCGCTGCGCTGGTGCTGATGTTTAATGACAGTAATTCGGGGCTGATAGCGCTGTGACGTCAGGACATGTCGCTCATCATTGTGAGCCATTACGCAGGCGACCTCGCAGGCATGGCAGCCCAGACACTGCTGGCTATTGGCCATAATAAAACGATTCATGGCATCCTTCTGTTTTGGTTGTAAAAACCTTATTCTTTATATGAGCATTGTTATTAACTGACGAAGGCGGGGTCGGCAATGTTCATCTGCCCAGGAAGCACAACTATCTGTCCAGAACCTGTGGCAGATCAATTTATTTCAAAGCAAATGCAATTGCGATTCAGCTAAATGCGGGGAGTACCAGCGTGACGGTTAAACGCCCGGTCTCAGCCAGTCTGGCTAAGGCTTTTTTCTATATTGTGCTGTTGTCTATTCTGTCCACCGGCAGCGCATTACTGACGCTGACCAGCAGTTTACGGGATGCCGAAGCGATCAATATCGCCGGTTCGCTACGAATGCAGAGCTATCGGCTGGGTTACGATCTGCAAAGCCGTAGCCCGCAGATTAATGCGCATCGTCAACTTTTCCAGCACGCGCTCAACTCGCCGGTACTGCAAAATCTCAACGCCTGGTATGTGCCGCAGGCGGTGAAAACTCGCTACGCGCGCCTGCACGCCAACTGGCTGGAGATGAATAGCCGCCTACAGGACGGCGACATTGCCTGGTATCAGACCAATATCAACAATTACGTCGATCAAATTGATCTCTTCGTTCTGGCATTACAGCATTACGCCGAGCGTAAAGTCATGCTGGTCGTCGCCATATCGCTGGCGGGCGGTATCGGCATCTTTACGCTGGTCTTTTTTACCCTACGGCGTATTCGCCAGCAGGTCGTTCGCCCGCTGAATCAACTGGTCACCGCCAGTCAGCGTATTGAACATGGTCAGTTCGCCCCGCTGCCGCTGGATACCAGCTTACCCAATGAGCTGGGATTGTTGGCGAAAACGTTTAGTCAGATGTCGAGCGAGCTGCATAAACTTTACCGTTCGCTGGAAGCCTCGGTGGAAGAAAAAACGCACGATCTGCACGAAGCGCACCGCCGCCTGGAGGTGTTATACCAGTGCTCCCAGGCGCTGAATACCAGCCAAATCGATGTCCACTGTTTTCGCCATATTTTGCAAATTGTCCGTGAACATGACGCCGCCTGGTATCTGGAGTTAACCGTGGGCGATAACTGGCGGATTAGCGAAGGCACGCAAAGCCCCGACCTGCCGATGCAAATGCTGCCAGTGACGATGCAGGACACGGTCTATGGCGAACTCCACTGGCAAAGCCCCAACGTTAATGCCTCTACGCCGCTGCTGAACAGCGTCTCCACGATGCTGGGGCGTGGTTTGTACTTTAATCAGGCGCAAAAACACTTCCAGCAACTTTTGTTAATGGAAGAGCGCGCGACAATTGCCCGTGAGCTACACGATTCGCTGGCGCAGGTACTTTCTTATTTACGTATTCAGTTAACGCTTTTGAAGCGCGCCATTCCAGAAGATAACGCCGGCGCGCAAAGCATCATGGCGGATTTTTCCAGAGCGCTGAACGACGCCTACCGCCAGCTTCGCGAGCTACTCACCACGTTCCGTCTGACGTTACAGCAGGCCGATTTACCCTCCGCATTGCATGAGATGCTGGAAGATTTACAGAGTCAGACCCCGGCCAAACTCACGTTGGATTGCCGTTTACCCACGCTGGCGCTGGATGCGCAAATGCAGGTGCATTTGTTGCAAATTGTGCGTGAAGCGGTCCTGAACGCCATTAAACACGCCAACGCGAGCGAAATCGCCGTGAGCTGCGTCACCGCGCCTGACGGCGATCATACCGTTTATATTCGCGATAATGGCATTGGTATCGGCGAACCGCATGAGCCTGCCGGACACTATGGTCTGAATATAATGCGTGAGCGCGCGGAGCGCCTTGGCGGCACGCTGAATTTTTCGCAACCCTCCGGCGGCGGCACGCTGGTCAGTATCAGTTTTCGCTCCTTCAATAAGGAAGAGAGTCAGTTAACGTAAAGAACGGCAAATCGCCGGAAGGCCAGATGTCAGGCTTTCCGGCGTTGGCACAAAAAGTATGCTGTAAAAGCGCATGATAATTTACATTATCTCCTTTATTTCTCCACGTTTGGCTCGTAGCTTGCCGCTACAGTGAAGCAGTTCAAATCTATAACGATATGTAGAAACACGAGGTTCCCCTTTAATGGCGAATTTTTTTATCGATCGCCCCATTTTTGCCTGGGTGCTGGCTATCCTGTTGTGTCTGACAGGGGCGTTAGCCATTTTTTCTTTACCTGTTGAACAATATCCCGATCTGGCACCGCCCAACGTACGTATTACCGCGAATTATCCGGGAGCGTCGGCGCAAACGCTGGAAAATACCGTAACCCAGGTTATTGAGCAGAATATGACGGGCCTCGATAATCTGATGTACATGTCATCACAAAGTAGCGGCACCGGACAGGCGACCATCACCCTGAGCTTTATTGCGGGAACCGATCCTGATGAGGCGGTTCAGCAGGTGCAAAACCAGTTACAGTCCGCGATGCGTAAACTGCCGCAGGCGGTACAGGATCAAGGCGTCACGGTACGCAAAACGGGCGATACCAATATTTTGACCATCGCTTTCGTCTCTACCGACGGTTCTATGGACAAGCAGGATATCGCCGACTACGTCGCCAGTAATATTCAGGACCCGCTCAGCCGCGTCAACGGCGTCGGCGATATTGACGCTTATGGTTCACAGTACTCTATGCGTATCTGGCTCGATCCGGCCAAATTGAATAGTTTTCAGATGACCACGAAAGACGTGACCGATGCAATTGAGTCGCAGAATGCGCAAATCGCCGTCGGGCAGCTTGGCGGTACGCCTTCGGTCGACAAGCAGGCGCTGAACGCCACCATTAATGCGCAGTCATTGCTGCAAACGCCGCAACAATTTCGCGATATCACCCTGCGCGTTAATCAGGACGGTTCCGAGGTCAAACTGGGCGATGTCGCCACCGTGGAGCTGGGGGCGGAAAAGTATGACTACCTCAGCCGTTTTAACGGCAATCCGGCTTCCGGTCTTGGCGTTAAGCTGGCCTCCGGCGCAAACGAAATGGCGACCGCGAAGCTGGTGCTGGATCGCCTCAACGAGCTGGCGCAGTACTTCCCTCAAGGGCTGGAATACAAGATCGCGTATGAAACCACCTCCTTTGTCAAAGCCTCGATTATCGATGTGGTCAAAACGTTGCTGGAGGCTATCGCGCTGGTTTTCCTGGTGATGTACCTGTTCCTGCAAAACTTTCGCGCCACGCTAATTCCGACGATCGCCGTGCCGGTAGTATTAATGGGCACCTTCTCTGTGCTTTACGCGTTTGGCTACAGTATTAACACATTAACCATGTTCGCGATGGTGCTGGCAATCGGGCTCCTGGTCGACGATGCCATCGTGGTGGTGGAAAACGTCGAACGTATCATGAGCGAAGAAGGGCTCACGCCGCGTGAAGCGACGCGCAAATCCATGGGACAAATCCAGGGGGCGCTGGTCGGTATCGCGATGGTGCTGTCTGCGGTATTCGTGCCGATGGCGTTCTTTGGCGGTACCACCGGGGCGATTTATCGTCAGTTTTCTATCACCATTGTCTCGGCAATGGTGCTGTCGGTGCTGGTCGCCATGATCCTGACACCGGCGCTGTGCGCAACGTTATTAAAACCGCTGCACAAAGGCGAACAGCACGGGCAACGCGGATTTTTCGGCTGGTTTAACCGTACCTTCAATCGTAATGCCGAACGTTATGAGAAAGGCGTAGCGAAAATTTTGCATCGCAGCCTACGCTGGATTCTGATTTATGTTCTGTTGCTTGGCGGCATGGTGTTCCTGTTTTTGCGTCTCCCCACCTCCTTTCTACCGCAAGAAGATCGGGGCATGTTCACTACGTCTATCCAGCTACCGAGCGGTTCTACGCAACAGCAGACCCTGAAAGTCGTTGAAAAGGTTGAAAACTATTACTTCACCCATGAGAAAGACAACATTATGTCGGTCTTCTCGACGGTAGGTTCCGGCCCTGGCGGGAATGGGCAAAACGTCGCGCGCATGTTTGTTCGCTTGAAAGACTGGGACGCGCGCGATCCCACCACCGGCTCCTCGTTCGCCATTATTGAGCGGGCGACAAAAGCGTTTAACCAGATTAAAGAAGCTCGCGTCTTCGCCAGCAGCCCGCCGGCAATTAGCGGTCTGGGCAGCTCCGCCGGTTTTGATATGGAATTACAGGATCACGCCGGAGCAGGCCATGACGCGCTGATGGCCGCACGAGATCAACTCATTGAGCTGGCCGGGAAAAACAGTTCCTTGACCCGCGTGCGCCACAACGGCCTGGACGACAGCCCGCAACTGCAAATTGATATTGACCAACGGAAAGCGCAGGCGCTGGGCGTATCGATTGACGATATCAACGACACCCTGCAAACAGCCTGGGGATCGAGCTACGTCAACGACTTTATGGACCGTGGTCGCGTGAAGAAAGTCTATGTTCAGGCCGCAGCGAAATATCGTATGTTGCCGGATGATATTAATCTTTGGTATGTCCGTAACAAAGATGGCGGCATGGTCCCCTTCTCCGCCTTCGCCACCTCGCGCTGGGAAACCGGCTCGCCGCGTCTGGAACGCTATAACGGCTATTCGGCGGTAGAAATTGTCGGAGAGGCCGCGCCGGGGGTTAGTACCGGGACGGCGATGGATATCATGGAGTCGTTGGTGCATCAGCTACCGGGCGGTTTTGGCCTGGAATGGACAGCCATGTCTTACCAGGAACGGCTCTCCGGCGCGCAGGCGCCCGCGCTGTACGCTATTTCGCTATTAGTCGTCTTCCTGTGTCTGGCGGCATTGTATGAAAGCTGGTCGGTGCCCTTCTCGGTGATGCTGGTTGTGCCGCTCGGCGTCATTGGCGCGCTACTCGCTACCTGGATGCGCGGGCTGGAAAACGATGTTTACTTCCAGGTGGGGCTGTTGACCGTTATCGGCCTCTCGGCGAAAAACGCGATTCTGATTGTGGAATTCGCCAACGAAATGAATCAGAAGGGACACGCGCTGTTAGACGCCACGCTGTACGCCAGCCGCCAGCGCCTGCGACCGATACTGATGACTTCGCTGGCGTTTATCTTTGGCGTATTGCCGATGGCCACCAGCACCGGGGCAGGCTCGGGTAGCCAACATGCTGTCGGAACCGGCGTGATGGGGGGAATGATCTCAGCAACCATTCTGGCTATCTTCTTTGTACCCCTGTTTTTCGTGCTGATACGTCGCCGCTTCCCGCTGAAGCCGCGCCCGGAATAAGCTCCCGGCCAGCCTGATACGAGGTGTCGGGCACAAAAAAGGCGACTTTCGTTGAGTCGCCTTTTCTTATCCCCTATGGGAGCGCGGTGCCTTCCAGGCATTTATTTACGAAGCATGACTTCGATAAAATCTTTCCAGTTCCCCAGTTCACGTTCAATCATAATAGCCTCTCTTATTATTATGGGTATTCTACGTAGTTAGCGGTATAGAGAGAAGTTCATTTAACCGATTGTTGCGATATCCTCTGGTTATGCTGTCTATGATATTACTATGGCGCTGTAGCCGTAAATTTTATGTGACTTACTGCAATATTTAGCAACATTAATACCTTTTCTACTACCTTATCAAATCGGGTTAAAAAACAATCAATTGCATGTGCGCAAAATAGGATTTTCCTCGCGAATTATAAACAAGCCACATCTGGAACGTTTTGGAATCATTATTCACATTCACTCAACAATGTTATATTGATTGCCGATCAGCGCTGGATAAATAACCATTAACAGCCACACTTATTATCCCGCAGACGATACTATTGATTATTTATTCGAATTTCGCGTTAAAGGATTCAATATGATTACCCTCTATGGCATTAAGAATTGCGACACGATCAAAAAAGCGCGCCGTTGGCTGGAGGAGCATGGCATTGATTATCGTTTTCACGATTACCGTGTGGATGGCATAGACCTCCCTCTTCTTAATACCTTTATTGCCGAACTCGGCTGGCAGCCGTTACTGAATACGCGCGGCACAACATGGCGCAAACTGGATGAAGGCGACCGCAGCGGGATTACCGATGCCGACTCCGCCGCTGCTCTCATGGTTGAACAGCCGGCAATCATCAAACGCCCATTGCTCTGCGCGCCCGGGAAGCCTATGCTGCTTGGTTTCAGTGAATCCCGTTATCAGCAGTTTTTTGATGAGGTGTAGTCTATGTCGTGCCCGGTTATTGAGCTGACACAGCAACTTATTCGTCGCCCCTCCCTGAGTCCGGATGACGCAGGCTGTCAGGCATTAATGATTGAACGCCTGCGTAAAATCGGTTTTACCATTGAGCATATGGATTTTGGCGACACGCAAAATTTTTGGGCATGGCGTGGGCGTGGCGAAACGCTGGCGTTCGCCGGGCATACTGACGTCGTACCGGCTGGCGATGTCGATCGCTGGATCAATCCGCCGTTTGAGCCTACGATTCGCGACGGAATGTTGTTCGGTCGCGGCGCGGCGGATATGAAAGGTTCACTGGCGGCCATGGTGGTGGCTGCTGAACGATTTGTTGCGCAGCATCCTCATCACCGGGGCCGCCTCGCGTTTTTGATTACCTCTGATGAAGAAGCCAGCGCAAAAAATGGCACCGTAAAGGTGGTTGAAGCGCTGATGGCCCGTAACGAGCGGCTGGATTACTGTCTGGTCGGCGAACCTTCCAGTACTGAAATTGTGGGCGATGTCGTCAAAAACGGGCGTCGCGGTTCCCTCACCTGTAATCTCACTATTCATGGCGTTCAGGGGCACGTCGCCTATCCGCATCTGGCGGATAACCCTGTTCATCGCGCCGCGCCTTTTCTCAATGAACTGGTCGCTATCGAGTGGGATCGGGGCAATGACTTTTTCCCGGCCACCAGTATGCAGGTAGCCAATATCCAGGCAGGCACCGGCAGCAATAATGTCATTCCCGGTGAACTGTTCGTGCAGTTTAACTTCCGTTTCAGCACGGAACTGACCGATGAGATGATCAAAGAGCGGGTACATGCGCTGCTTGAGAAGCATCAGCTACGCTATACCGTAGACTGGTGGCTTTCCGGCCAGCCGTTCCTGACCGCACGCGGCAAGCTGGTGGACGCGGTGGTAAACGCCATTGAGCACTATAATGAAATTAAACCGCAATTACTGACGACGGGCGGTACGTCCGACGGACGTTTTATCGCCCGTATGGGAGCGCAGGTGGTAGAACTGGGGCCGGTGAACGCCACCATTCATAAAATTAATGAATGTGTGAATGCCGCCGATCTCCAGCTACTGGCCCGTATGTATCAACGCATTATGGAACAGCTCGTCGCCTGATGAGCGTTCCGGTAAGAGGAAATAAGCATGGACTGGCTGGCAAAATATTGGTGGATTCTGGTATTGGTGTTTCTGGTAGGCGTACTGCTGAATGTGATCAAAGATCTCAAACGCATCGACCATAAGAAATTCCTTGCCAATAAACCTGAGCTGCCCCCGCATCGCGATTTTAACGATAAGTGGGACGATGAAGAAGACTGGCCGAAGAAAGATCAGCCGAAAAAGTAACCGGATATCATGCCGGACAGGTATCGCTATCCGGCATGGTCCCCACCGTCGGGCATTACGTCGCGCAAACGCTGCGTTCGTCCGGCATCCAGCGCAATCAGCGCCTGCGCCGCCTGCGTACGCTGCAACGCCAGCAGAGCTTTACGGCCTGAAATGCGTAGCCGGGCGCACAGTTCGGCATCGCTGGCTTTTTCCTCCAGCCGCCCTCTCAGCGCCGGTAATGGCAATGCGCTGTATTGCAGTAAACGATGCAGGCAACCTAACGATGTCAGTAGCGGGCGGTGCGCGAACGCAAAACCGACCAGCTCACGCCAGTCTTCATCATTAAGCGCCTGTTCATCTAACGCCGCCAGCGGTATCGCCTCGCCGTTCCACTGCGTCAGGATATCCGCATCGCGGCGCAAACGTCGGTGTTCCTGCTGCGCCAGCCGTTTTCCCGCGTCGCTCAGCGGCAATAACGCCATCGCCGTATAGCAACCGCTGCTCGCCTCCCGATGGTTGCCCATCCGTACCAGTACAAAGCCGCAGCGTTGCCAGAAACGCCACAGCTCCGGCGTATAGCCGAAGCTGACGGAAAGATAATCACACTGCGCCGCCTGCATGCACGCGCAGGCAATCAACTGCTGACCGATGCCTTCGCGCTGGCGGGCGGGGTGCACCGCGATACGGCTTACGCGACGCCCGACCAGCGTCGCGGCTAAAGGGTCGCTACCGTGCGCCGCCAGCGACTGCGCCACCAGATTTCCACGCGGCCGCCGGAAACCGCCCCATACAGCGTGACTGAGTTCTGCGGATAACCCACCCTCTTCGACCAGCCAGAGGGCGCCCGCCACACGGTTATTCGCCGTAGCCTGCAAGAAATGCTGTCCTGGCGCATCCATCATTCGGCGCAGATCCAGCGGCGAAGTACGATAGTGCGCCCCCGACAGTAATTGATACACAGCCCTCGGCAACGCGGGCGTATTCACCCAGGCCTGTTGGTAAAACGCCGAGATTGCTATCGCGCCATGTGGCGCCTGCGCAAACGCTTCATCGTCGAATATCAGCGCCTCGCTGACGATATTTTCCAGCGGGCATTCTGGCGCCCAGCGGACAGGCTGACGAAGCGTGAAGCGGTGAAGCTGCGGAAAACGGGCGCAAAACTTAAGTAAAAAACCGCGTCCGGTGCCTTCGTAGCCCTGAACGGTGGTGGTGAGTAGTATGCGGGGAAAGCGCGAAACCAGTTGCAGCAGCAGCGGCGTGGGGATTGCCGCCGCCTCGTCAACCACCAGCCAGTCGGCTCTTGCCCCGCTCGCCAGCAACGCATCCGGCGCCATAAAGCAGAACCGCTCACCGGCAAACGCTGCCAGGATATCCGTTGCCGTTTTCGCCGGTGCGGTCACGATAGCCGTGCCCGCCATCCGGGAGATGAATTGCCCGGCCAGCGCCGATTTGCCGCGCCCACGGGGGGCAATCACCGTCGCCACGCCGGGCGGCATTTCACGTAAACGCGATAAGATAGCCGCCTGCTCCGGCTGCGGCTCGCCGGTGGCGGGTCGCCAGCGTCCACGGGAAGGATAAGATGGCCAGCAAAACGGCTGGCGCTGTCGCCAAAGCAGCGTTTGCGGATCGCGGGAAAGAGTCCGTTTAAGATGCTGTGCAAACTGCGGTGTAGGGATAGGCTGCGCGCAGTCGCTCCAGCGCAGTGAATCGGTATCAGGCCTGCTTTCCCACGTCTCATACGGCGGCATCAGCAGAAGCAGCCAGCTTCCGGCCTGCAAGGTCCCGCTCAGGGCGGCAAACGCTGCGGCGTCAAAGCCCTGCCAGGCATCAAATATCGCATGACGGAATTCACGGCCCAGCAGCGTTTGTAACGCCTGTGGCGTACAGCACGGCTGGGCGGGCGCGTCAGGCGCGACCCACAGCCAGTCACCGGGCAATGCAGCGCGTATCGCCTCGGCCCGCTCCCGGCACCACGCCGCATCGCCGCTGATGACCAGTAAACGGCGAATGCCTTCCTGTGTCATTTGCGACGTTAACGCCTGTAGCGCATCGATATCAGACATCCCTGCCCCGGTTTATCAAAAGTTTTTGCCAAACGTATTACATTGCGCCGGGTCACCGCTGTCAAATCCACGCTTAAACCAGCTGTAGCGCTGTTCTGAGGTGCCGTGGGTAAAACTATCCGGCACGACGCGCCCCTGCCCCTGTTGCTGTAAGCGATCGTCGCCGATAGCCTGTGCGGCATTGAGCGCCTCTTCCAGATCGCCCGCCTCCAGTACGCCTTGCTGCTGCATACTGTGTCCCCACACGCCGGCAAAGCAATCCGCCTGTAGCTCCATGCGCACCGAAAGGCGATTCACCTCCGTTTGCGACGCGTTTTGCTGCAACTGGCGTACTTTCGGCTCAATACCTAACAGTTTTTGTACGTGGTGGCCGACTTCGTGGGCGATGACATAACCCTGAGCAAAATCACCGTCCGCGCCCAGCTTATTTTTCATATCATCGTAAAATGAGAGATCGATATAGACGGTGCCGTCCGCCGGGCAGTAAAACGGCCCCATCACGGACTGACCCGCACCACAGCCGGTGCGCGTCATACCACGGTACATCACCAGTTTTGGCTGCTGATAGCCGCGCCCCATTTTTTGAAAGAGTTGCCCCCAGGTATCTTCGGTCGTCGCCAGAATCACCGAGGTAAATTTTGCCGCTTCATCATCATTGGGGCTTATCGAACGCGTCGACTGCTGCTGCGAAACCGGCTGACCGGTCAACAGACCGGTTAAATCCACCCCATAGTACCCTGCGACCAACACCACCACCAACAGAATGATGCCGCCTTTCCCGCGCGGAAGACGAAAGCCTGGGCCACCCAGCGAGGGGCCGCCTGGCCGATTACGTCTGTCCTCTACATTGTTACTTTCACGACGCCCTTGCCAGCGCATAATCACCTCATTCTCTCTTTGTTATACAGATGATCGTAGGCGGTCAGGCGCAGGATTACCACAGGTAAACGCTATCAGAATGAGGAAAGGATGATACCGGAGAGCGGTTGCCCCCCGGTCAGAAGCGGAATTAATCTAATTTCACGCCCAGGCGATGCGCGACGGCTTCATAGGCTTCAATCAGACCGCCCAGACTCTGGCGGAAGCGGTCTTTGTCCATTTTGTCCAGCGTCTCTTTATCCCACAGGCGGCTGCCGTCCGGCGAAAACTCATCGCCCAGCACCACTTCGCCTTTATACAGGCCAAACTCCAGTTTGAAATCCACCAGGATAAGACCCGCGTCATCAAACAGTTTTTTCAGTACGTCGTTGGTTTTGTAGGTTAGCTCTTTCATACGCGCCAGATTTTCCTGACTTACCCAACCGAACGTTTCACAGTAGGAACTATTCACCATCGGGTCGTGCAGCGCGTCGTTTTTCAGGAACAGATCGAATATCGGCGGGTTAAGCTCCATGCCTTCTTCCACGCCCAGACGCTTGACCAGCGACCCTGCCGCACGGTTGCGCACCACACATTCAACCGGCACCATCTCCAGCTTCTTCACCAGACACTCGGTATCAGACAGCAAACGTTCCATCTGGGTCGGGATGCCCGCCTCGGCCAGTTTGGTCATAATGAAATGGTTGAATTTGTTATTTACCATGCCTTTGCGATCAAACTGTTCAATGCGCGCGCCATCCCCTGCTGACGTATCATTGCGGAATTCGAGCACCAACAGGTCCGGGTTTTCCGTGCTGTATACGGTTTTCGCTTTACCACGATACAACTCAGCTTGCTTTTGCATCTTTAACACTCCTGGGTGTGAATTAACGATAAGTATTCATTTCCTGCTACGCCTGCCGGAGACGCCGGCCTGTAATTGTGGTGCGAAATAGCGGTTAAATCGCGTTTTTGTACCGACGCACACGTTTGCGTATCTTATCAGAAAAAAGGGCCGGATTACTCCAGCCCTGTTAAATTACTTGTTGAACGCTGCCTGGAAGACGGCAACCAGCGCGTCGTTCTGGCTTTGCGTCAGAGTATGCCCCTTAGGATCGATAAACTGCAAGCTGCTGCGGTTATCTAAATCGCCAACCTGCAATTTATAGTCTCCGGATGCCAGGCCCGGGTCGCTAGCGCCCAGATCCCGCCAGTCGCTGTCAGACAACGGTTTGTACGTTACCGCCATGCTGCCCTGAGAGCGAGTGCTGTCGGTGACTTTCATGCCCACTTTTTCCAGCGCGGCCGGGAGGCGCTGCCACACGAGGTTGAACGGACCGCGAACGACCAGCATAGGTAAACCGGTATCATCAGCGGCGCTCTGCACATCCATCGTTGCGGCGGAACGGTTCTGCGCGGCATTTGCCGCATCCGTAGCGGTCTTATCCAGACCGGCGGAAATGACGTTCATCATTTCCGTGCTATAGCGCTGCAGCGACGCCGCGTCAGCGGCCGGCTTGCCAGCCTGTTCCAGATTAACCAGTTTTACCGTTACCGCCTGCTGATAGCCCTGCGGCTTCACCGAGATTTGATAACGTCCACGATACTGTTCGTCTTCATCCAGGCGGTTCCAGTTCACCCAATCGGTCGTCAGGGTCTGGCTGGCATCGTCACGTTTTTCAATCGGATAATTTTTCGCCTGAATCACGCTGACGACTTGCGGCCACAGCGTGCTGCTACGACCATTTTCCACCAATAGCGTAGCGGTATCGCCAGAGAACTGGGTACGCGCGCCGCTCACTAACGCTAACGGCTGCGCTGGCGGACGGATATCCAACGCCTTACCAACCGCGCCGCTCCCCTTCGTGACCGGTATAACGTAGTCGCCGGTCGTTATCGGCAGGATCATTCCTGCCGGGGCGTGAAGTTCAGCAAGCGGCGCGGCATCCAGATAGGATTCATCGCCGCTTACCTGGCGCTTGTAGCGCGAATCGGAACTACAGGCAGCGAGCAGTAAAACAAGCGAAACACCCGCAACCTTCGCCAGGCGCGACTTTTGTACTGAGTAAGCCATCAAATCTCCCTAAACTTTACAGCAGGCCAGCATACTGAAGCGCTGCTTTGACGATGTCACGACCATGGTCCGTGATAGGCGTCATTGGCAGGCGCAGCGTGTCGGTCGCCACAAGACCCAATGCCTTACATGCCCATTTCACCGGGATAGGATTGGGTTCGACAAATAGTTTGTTGTGTAACGGCATCAGACGCTGGTTGATAGCGCGCGCCTCGGCAAATTGCCCTTCCGCCGCCAGTTTGCACATGTCAGCCATCTCGCGCGCCGCTACGTTAGCCGTAACGGAAATCACGCCATGACCACCCAGTTGCATAAAGTCCAGCGCAGACGCGTCATCGCCGCTAAGCAGAATAAAATCGTCTGAAACCAGCTCTTTGATCTGGTGAACGCGGGTTAAGTTCCCTGTCGCCTCTTTGATAGCGATAATATTTTTTATTTCCGCCAGACGACCCACGGTTTCCGGCAACATGTCGCAACCGGTACGGGACGGCACATTATACAGAATTTGCGGCAAGTCAGTGTGTTCCGCGATGGCTTTGAAATGCTGGAACAAACCTTCCTGCGTCGGGCGATTGTAGTACGGCGTTACCGTCAGGCAGCCAACAATGCCGCTATCGTTAAAACGCTGCGTCAGGCTAATCGCTTCCGCGGTCGCGTTTGCGCCCGTGCCGGCGATAACCGGAATACGTCCGTCAGCCAGTTCCAGCGTCATCATCACGACATCGCCATGTTCATCATGGCTTAGCGTGGCAGACTCGCCGGTGGTGCCAACCGAAACAATCGCCGAGGTACCGTTGGCGACATGATAATCAATGAGTTTTTTCAGGCAAGACCTACTGACGTTACCTTTCTCATCCATCGGCGTAACAAGCGCGACAATACTTCCCGTGAACATGGGCCATCCTCTGTGCAAACAAGTCTCTCAATGGTACGTTTGGTATGGCAATAAAAGCAAGCGACCAAAGCCGTTCTGATTGTTGTATGCAGGTTTTTTTTATGGTTTCCTTAAGATTACCTCACCGCTCAAAGGAATAACTGGTTTGACACCGTCATCACAACACTATTTGGTTATCACTGCGCTGGGCGCCGACAGGCCCGGTATTGTGAATACCATTACTCGCCATGTCAGCAGTTGCGGCTGTAATATCGAAGACAGCCGACTGGCGATGCTGGGCGATGAATTCACGTTTATTATGCTGTTGTCCGGCACGTGGAACGCGATTACCTTGATTGAATCGACATTGCCGTTAAAAGGCGCGGAGCTGGATCTGCTGATTGTGATGAAACGGACGTCCGACCGCCCCCGCCCGGCAATGCCCGCGACGGTATGGGTTCAGGTTGAGGTCGCCGACTCCCCGCATTTAATTGAGCGATTCACCGCGCTGTTTAATAGTCATGAAATGAATATTGCGGAGCTGGTCTCCCGCACGCAGCCGGCTGAAGGTGATAAAGCTGCGCAATTATTTATTCAAATCACCGCACATAGCCCGGCGTCGCAAAATTCCGCAAATATTGAGCAAGCCTTTAAAGCACTATGTACAGAACTCAATGCGCAAGGCAGTATAAACGTCGTCAATTACTCACAACATGATGAACAGGATGGAGTTAAGTAATGAATCCACTGAAAGCCGGTGATATCGCACCGAAATTTAGCTTGCCGGATCAAGACGGGGAACAAGTAAATTTGACCGACTTCCAGGGACAGCGCGTTCTGGTTTATTTCTACCCAAAAGCCATGACACCCGGCTGTACCGTGCAGGCCTGCGGCTTACGCGATAACATGGACGAGCTCAAAAAAGCAGGCGTGGACGTGCTGGGTATCAGCACCGATAAACCTGAAAAACTCTCCCGTTTCGCTGAAAAAGAGCTGCTGAACTTTACCCTTTTGTCCGATGAAAACCATCAGGTGTGTGAACAGTTCGGCGTCTGGGGCGAAAAGTCGTTTATGGGCAAAACGTATGACGGCATTCACCGCATCAGCTTTTTGATTGACGCTGATGGTAAGATTGAACACGTCTTTAATGATTTTAAAACCAGCAATCACCATGATGTGGTGCTGAACTGGCTGAAAGAAAACGCGTAAAAGCCTCAGGCCGCGCTGATGTGCGGCCTGGAAAGGGAATGCGCCGTCAGGCTTGCCGCGCCAGACGCCATATCGCCGCCACATTGCGCGCCGACAGGCTCAGGTTATATTCCGCCTCGTGTAAGGCTTCCGGCAGCGTAACGATATGCGACAAAATCGATAGCGCCGCATCGATACCCTGCTGATACACAACGTGATGATCGTGTTGCAGCCCACCGGCGAGCGCGATAACCGGTTTATGATACCGCTTCGCCACTCTGGCGACGCCAATCGGCGTCTTGCCGCAAATACTTTGGCTGTCCAGCCGCCCTTCTCCGGTAATCACCAGATCGGCATCTTTAACCGCCTGCTCAAGCTGTAGCGTTTCCACGACAATCTCTACGCCGGCGCGTAATTCCGCATTGAGCAACCCTAAAAGCGCGGCGCCCATTCCACCTGCCGCGCCCGCGCCGGGAGCGTTAATCACCTCACGTCCCGTAGCCTGATAAATATGTCGGCCCCAGTTTTCCAGCGCCGCGTCCAGGGTGTTCACCATTTCCGCTGTCGCCCCTTTTTGTGGGCCAAAGATGGCCGATGCACCCTGGGGACCACACAGCGGATTGTTGACATCACACGCCACGGTTATCGATACCTTACGCAGCAATGGGTGACAACCGGACAGATCGATAGAGGCCAGCGCCGCCAGCGCCTCACCGCCCGGAGAAAGCGAGCGCCCCTGTTTATCGCGCAATATAACGCCAAGCGCCTGCATCATCCCCGCGCCGCCGTCATTCGTCGCGCTGCCGCCAATTCCCAGAATAATACGCTTTACGCCACGCTCCAGCGCCGCGACGATTAACTCGCCGGTGCCGTAGCTGGTGGTATTAAGCGGATTGCGCAATTCAGGCGAAACGTGATGCAGCCCGGATGCCGCCGCCATTTCAATCACGGCGGTATCGCTATCGCCCAGCATTCCCCAGCGCGCTGCCACCGGTTGCCCAAGCGGGCCTTGTACCCACTGGTCGACATAACGCCCGCCGCTGGCCTCCACCATTGATTGTACGGTTCCTTCCCCGCCATCCGCCATGGGCACTTTAATGTAGTCGGCGTCAGGATAAATTTCGCGGAACCCCTTTTCTATCGCCTCAGCGACCGCCATTGCGGACATACTTTCTTTAAATGAATCAGGAGCAATAACAATTTTCATAGGGATTATCCTGCAAAACCAAAGAAACCGAACATCAGAGTAGAAATAAAGGTAATGGCTAACCCCACCAGCGTTTCATACGGCATTAGCTTTAAACGTTCATGAATTTGCATATTGACGCTGCCGCCCGTCGCGTGGAAAAAGCTGCCGTGCGGCAGATGGTCCAGCACCGTGGCGCCCGCATGGATCATAGCGGCTCCCGCCAGGGCGGAAACGCCAAGTTCAAGTAACGTGGGAGAGAAAACGCCGGACGCCACCGCCGTTCCCGCCGTGGTTGAGGCCGTCGCCATTGACATCATGGCGCCAGACACGGGCGCCAGCAGCCAGGACGGCAATCCCGAAGCGGTGAGGCCATGAATCAGGACATCTTTAAGTTCGGAATTAGCGATAATGCCGGCCAGCGTACCGGTTCCCAGCAACATAATAGCGACAGGCGCCATACGCATCAGACCAGCGACCATGTACTGGTTACAGTGGCGCGCGCGTCCCATCAACAGCAGACCGACCAATCCCCCTACGGGCAGGGCAATTAACGGGTCAATGGAAATGCCGGCAAACGGACGGAGAGAAAGCAGGAAAATAGCGACCAGCGGCGCGCTAATCGCCACCAGAAAACCGGGTCTGGCGACGGAGTCATCATGGTGAGTCACTTCATGATCGGCGACGCCCGCGCCTTTATTATTCAGCCGTTTCGCTAACAGATAGGCGATAATAAGCCCAACGATGCCCGGAACCACGCCCGCCAGCATAATAGAGGTAAGAGGAACATGAAACGCATCGGAGGCGGCAATAGCGTTCGGGTTGGGTGACATCACGTTACCCGCTTTGCCGCCGCCGACCATCGCCAGCAGAATAGCGCTTTTTGACAGCCCTGCATTACGCGCAATCGACAGCGCAATCGGCGCGACGGTAATCACCGCCACATCAATAAATACGCCGACAGCGGTCAAACATAGTGTGGCAATGGCTAATGCCAATAATGCCCGGGTTTCCCCCACTTTGCGGACAATCGTCTCAGCAATCGTATTCGCCGCCCCGGACTCAATTAATACGCCCGCCAGTACGCCTGCGGCCAGAATACGCAATACGGCATTAACGATGCCCTGCGCGCCTGACACCATCAGCGACACGGTTTGCAGAAGATCGGCACCGCCAATCAAACCGCCGACCAGCGCGCCCGCCATCATGCCGTAGGCTGGCGACACTTTTCTTAAAATTAATACGATGGCCACAACCAATGCGGCAATGGCTCCCAGGGTGGATATCGACGTCATATACTGCGCCTCCTTTAACATGGAGCGCGCAGTATGGAAAAACCCGCCTAAAAATCCGCTGGAGCTTTCAACAAATTTCGATTCGACCTGGCAGCGGTAACTTGTCGGACGGTACAGATTCGGCCTGGAGCTCCATACCGATATAAAGCCAAAGCGTACTTTTTAACTCATTGATTTTTATGTGCGTAATATCCTCACAGCGCTGTAAGCGATAGCGCAATGTATTCACATGAATATGCAATGCTTTGGCTGTTTGCGTCAGGTCACAATTATGTTCAAACCAGGTCCGCAGCGTCTGTTGCAATACGCCTTTCGCGTCATGTTGCGCCAGTTGCAGCCACAGACGCGATAGCTCCTGCACTTGCCAACTTTCAGATAGCCCGCTTAGCAGCGCGGGAAGCGCGTGGTCATGATAAAAAATGTACTGGCTGCGCAGCTTTTGTCTTTTCGCCATCGCCTGCGTGGCTCTCGCAGTGAGCAAAGATCGGTGCAATCCCGTCTCGCCGGCAAAATAGCCCCCAACCAAAATACGGCTAAAGCCCGATGATGCAGCCCATGATTTAAAAATCTGCAATTCACCCATTTCCTGGCGGGTATTCCACTTTCCCTCTTTTAACGTGATAGGTTTAATAATGATTAATTCATTAAATTCGGTAAACGTCACCAAATGGTTGCGCGCGTGATTCTCGAAATAATCCATTACATTGCGCAGCGCTTCGCGATCCGGCTGGGAAAGTTCAATAATCAGCACCACTCTGGGAACCGCCAGATCAATACCCAGATAGGCCGCCATAGAGCGCAACGACTCTGTTGAATTTTCTCGCAAAATCAATTGGTTGATCAGCTCTTCGCGATAG
Source organism: Salmonella sp. SAL04213 (assembly GCF_046550535.1). NCBI lineage: Bacteria > Pseudomonadati > Pseudomonadota > Gammaproteobacteria > Enterobacterales > Enterobacteriaceae > Salmonella > Salmonella sp. SAL04213. The sequence continues at coordinate 188,737 of NZ_JBGDXS010000005.1, forward strand.
CGTTTATCCCACTGTCGCTGTTCGATCAGCACCATATGCTCGATCACCAGCTCCGCCGCCATTTTAACCAGCTCGGCATACGCGCGAACCTCCTCCGGCTCGCCGGTAATGCCGACCACGCCGATAAGCTGTTCATGAAAAGAGATGGGAAGATTAATGCCGGATCGCACGCCTTTTAGCTGATTGGCGGTAGCGGAATCAATTTCTACAATACGGTTTTCCTTCAGCGCCAGAATGGCCCCTTCGTGACGCTGGCGAAGCCGCGAAGGTTCGCCAGACGCGATAATGACGCCATGTTCATCCATGACGTTTACCGAGTAAGGAATAATTTTCATGGCTCGCTGTACAATTTGCCGCGCGGTATACCCTTTCAAGTAATGTTTTCTCAACACACTCATTCCCTGTTTCGTTATCGCTTCACATTAAAAAAACAATCTCGCATCAATGATGTCACTTATTAACGAATTTCTCAGAAGAATGCTTAGGCTAAGTCACCAAATTTTGGCGGCTTTACAGCGAGAATTTTGTAGGTTCCGACAATAAAAATGCCGCAACACGGTGCGGCATTAAAAAAAAGAGCGGCTTTCTAAGCGCTTGTCCCTCATCAGGCGTGCGCAAAATGGCGGCAGGGCACTATGATGTCGTTCACGCTTTACAACTTTTGTACAGACCGCTCAGGATGAGGCATCCGTCACCTGACCATCCGGCCAGGCATGGACAACGGCTTTAATCAGCGTCGCCAATGGAATAGCGAAAAACACCCCCCAGAATCCCCACAGACCGCCGAAAATCACCACTGACAGAATAATCACCAGCGGATGCAAATTCACTGCTTCGGAGAAAAGTACCGGTACCAGCAAATTGCCATCCAGCGCCTGAATAATCAGATAAACGGCAAAACAGCTCCAGAATTCCGTCCCCAGACCAAACTGAAACAGCGCGACGCCCACCACCGGAATTGTCACCACAAAGGCGCCGATATAGGGGATCAGGACCGAAAAGCCCACCAGTACCGCCAACAGTAGCGAATAGTTGAGGCCAAACAGCAAAAAGCCCAGCCAGGTCGCTACGCCCACCACCACCATCTCCAGCACTTTTCCGCGGATATAGTTGGTGATCTGCTGATTCATCTCATTCCACACCTGCCCCGCCAGCCCGCGATTACGCGGCAGCACGCGGCGCACGGCATTCAGCATCTGCTCTTTATCTTTTACCAGGAAAAAGACCATCAGCGGCACCAGCACCAGATATACCGCCAGCGTCAGTAGCCCGACTAACGAAGCCAACGAATACTTCACCACCGAATCGCCCATGTTAAGCATCCGGGTACGCATGTTTTCCGCCATCGCATCAATAATGCCCGCATCCATCAGCGCCGGATAGCGTCGCGGCAAGGTCGCGGCAAAATCGGACAGTTTATTCAGCATACCGGGCATATCACGAATCAGGTAAATACCCTGCTGCCAGGCAATCGGCATCACCACAAACGCCATTAATAACAGAATGCCGACAAAGAGGATAAGGACAATGGAGGCTGCCCAGCGCCGGGAACAGCCAATCGCCTGCAGGCGCGCCGTCGGCCACTCCAGCAGGTAGGCCAGTACGATAGCGACCAGCAGCGGCGCTAACAGGCCGCTAAAGAAAAAGAGGATGCTAAAACCAGCCACCAGAATGACCAGCAAGGCAATCGCCTCCGGGTCGCTGAAGCGACGGCGATACCATTGCATTAACATTTCGAGCATAAAACCCTTCCCAGAACTCAACTGCGGGATTGTGATGCCGAATTGTATCGAAATGTCACAAAAAAGACTTCGCTTTTTATCGTTGATTCAGGAAACTAAAATAGTGAGTCTGTGCTCATCACAGTTACACTTATGAAGTGTCGGAGCGTGGAACGATATTTCACGACGTTGGTCAAAGGGCTATCTCAAAACAACAGGATAGAGGTTATGTTCAGGCAGTTGAAAAAAAACCTGGTGGCAACCCTCATTGCAGCATTGGCTCTCGGTCAGGTCGCGCCCGCATTTGCCGACCCTGCCGACACGCTGCCCGATATGGGAACCTCGGCAGGAAGCACGCTTTCTATCGGACAAGAGATGCAAATGGGCGACTTTTATGTGCGCCAGCTACGCGGCAGCGCGCCGTTAATCAACGATCCGCTGCTGGTGCAATACATTAACGCGCTGGGTATGCGTCTGGTCTCGCACGCCGACTCCGTCAAAACGCCCTTCCATTTTTTCTTGATCAATAATGACGAAATCAACGCGTTCGCGTTCTTTGGCGGCAATGTGGTGCTGCACTCGGCGCTTTTTCGCTACGCGGATAACGAAAGCCAGCTAGCTTCAGTCATGGCGCATGAAATCTCCCACGTGACGCAGCGCCACCTGGCGCGCGCGATGGAAGATCAAAAGCGCAGCGCGCCGCTTACCTGGGTGGGCGCGCTGGGTTCCATTTTGCTGGCCATGGCCAGCCCACAGGCCGGTATGGCGGCACTAACCGGTACTCTGGCGGGAACGCGCCAGGGAATGATAAGTTTCACCCAGCAAAATGAGCAAGAAGCCGACCGTATTGGTATTCAGGTACTGCAACGCGCCGGATTTGACCCACAGGCGATGCCCTCTTTCCTCGAAAAACTGCTCGACCAGGCGCGTTACTCCACGCGACCACCTGAAATTTTGCTCACTCACCCCTTACCGGAAAGCCGCCTTGCGGATGCCCGCAACCGTGCCAACCAGATGCGCCCGGTCGTGGTGCAATCTTCCGCCGACTTTTATCTCGCCAAAGCGCGCGCCCTGGGAATGTACAATTCCGGACGTAACCAGCTTACCAGCGACCTGCTGGATCAGTGGTCTAAAGGCAACGTGCGTCAACAACATGCGGCGCAATATGGCCGGGCGTTGCAGGCGATGGAAGCGAGCAAGTACGATGAAGCGCGCAAAACGTTGCAGCCGCTGTTAAGCGCGGAACCGAACAATGCCTGGTATCTTGACCTCGCCACCGATATTGACCTCGGGCAGAAAAGAGCCAACGACGCGATTAATCGCCTGAAAAATGCCCGCGATCTGCGCGTTAATCCTGTGCTGCAGTTAAACCTCGCCAATGCGTACCTCCAGGGAGGCCAGCCGAAAGCGGCGGAAACCATTCTGAATCGCTACACCTTTAGCCATAAAGATGACGGTAACGGTTGGGATCTGCTTGCTCAGGCCGAAGCCGCGCTGAACAACCGCGATCAGGAGCTGGCGGCGCGCGCTGAAAGTTATGCGCTGGCGGGACGACTGGATCAGGCAATTTCACTGCTCAGTAGCGCCAGCGCCCAGGCAAAACTGGGTAGCCAGCAACAGGCGCGTTACGATGCGCGTATCGACCAGTTGCGCCAGTTACAGGAACGCTTCAAGCCATACACGAAAATGTAATCGCCGTTTATTAGCCGGATGGCGTCACAAGGAGAACTCATGATCGACACGATTAAAATCTACCATAACCCGCGCTGCTCGAAGAGCCGCGACACGCTGAACCTGCTGAAATCTAACGGCGTGGAACCGGAAGTGGTGCTTTATCTGGATACGCCCGCCGATGCCGCCACCGTGCGGGAACTGCTGCGTATGTTGGGCATGTCCAGCGCGCGCGAACTGATGCGCCAGAAAGAAGATCTCTATAAAACGCTTCACCTGGCGGATAGCCAGCTAAGTGAAGAGGCGTTAATCCAGGCGCTGGTTGAACACCCTAAACTGATGGAGCGCCCCATTGTGGTGGCAAATGGTCAGGCGCGCATTGGCCGACCGCCTGAGCAGGTGCTGGACATCCTCGGTTAACCGTTGAACGCCGCCGTCGCGGCGTATTACAGTTTCAGGATCTCTTTGACAAACGGGATCGTCAGTTTTCGCTGGGCAGTGATCGACGCATGATCGAGCTGATCCAGCGTCATAAACAGCGTGCGCATTTCGCGATCAAGACGTTTGAGTAAAAACCGCCCGACATCTTCCGGCAGTTCAAACCCCCGTAACCGGGCGCGCAACTGTAGCGCCTGAAGTTTGTCTTCATCGGAAAGAGGCTGGAGTTTATAGATTTGCCCCCAGTCCAGACGGGAAGCGAGATCGGGCAAGCCCAGATTTAACTGTCTTGGCGGCCGATCGCCGGTGATCAATAACCGCGTCTTACCGGACTCCAGAATGCGGTTATAGAGATCAAAGATCGCCATCTCCCACAGTTCATCGCCAGCGACACACTCAATGTTATCAATACACACCAGCGAGAGGTGTTCCATACCGTCGAGCACTTCCGGCACGAACCAGGTACGTTTATCGAGCGGGACGTAGCCTACCGCATCTCCACGCTGCGACAATTCAGCGCAGGCGGCGTGCAGCAAATGGCTGCGGCCCGCGCCTTCACGCGCCCAAAGGTAGATATATCCACTATGTTCCTGGCGCAACACGTTTTGTAACGCGGCCAGTAGAGAGGCGTTATCCCCCGGCCAGAAACTTGCGAAAGTTTCGTCGTCAGGAAGATAAAGTGGCAAAGAGAGCTGTGCCGGTGTGTTCAGAGATACCTCAACCCAGGATGACATAAAATCGCGCTGAGTTTACCACATAATTCCCTTGAGATAGAACCGGGCAGCATCGCTGCCCGGCAACCCGTTACTGATGCGGGGGCTCCGCATCATTTGCCTCCAGTACCACTTCTTCCGGACGCAACAGGCTAATCAGTTTAAAAATCAGGCTCAGGCAAATCCCGACGATGGTCGCCAGCGCCATCCCTTTCAATTCTGCCGCGCCAATATGCACTTTCGCGCCGCTCACGCCGATGATCAAAATCACCGAGGTGAGGATCAGGTTTTGCGCTTTGTTGTAATCGACTTTTGATTCGATCAAGACGCGAATCCCCGACGCGCCGATAACGCCGTACAACAGCAGCGAGACGCCGCCCATCACGGGTAACGGGATAATCTGAATCGCCGCCGCCAGTTTGCCAACGCAGGAAAGCAGAATGGCGAAAATCGCCGCGCCGCCGATAACCCAGGTACTGTAAACGCGGGTGATCGCCATGACGCCAATATTTTCCCCATAGGTGGTATTCGGCGTGGAGCCGAAGAAACCGGAGACGATCGTCGACAGTCCGTTAGCGAACATCGAGCGGTGCAAACCGGGATCGCGCACTAAATCCTTTTTGACGATATTCGCCGTCACCACCAGATGACCGACATGCTCGGCGATCACGACCAACGCCGCGGGCAGAATCGTCAGGATCGCGAACCATTCAAAACGCGGCGTATAGAAAGTCGGTAGCGCAAACCAGTGTGCCTGGGCAATCGGCGTGGTATCGACCACCCCCAGCGCGAATGACAGCGCATAGCCTGCCAGCACGCCGATCAAAATCGGAATGATCGCCAGGAAACCGCGAAACAGTACGGAGCCGAACACCGTCACCGCCAGCGTGACCATGGAGATGATAATTGTTTTCGTGTCCGGCGACTGCCCTTGCGCAGGCAGCAATCCGGCCATCCCCGCCGCGACGCCAGCCAGCTCCAGACCGATGACGGCAACGATTGCGCCCATTGCCGCAGGCGGGAACATCACATCCAGCCAGCCGGTGCCCGCTTTTTTAACGATGAAAGAGACCAGACAGAACAACACGCCGCACATAATAAAACCGCCCAGCGCCACTTCATAACCCAGCGGCAACAACAGTAGTACCGGGGAAATAAAGGCAAAGCTCGATCCGAGGTAGGCAGGAATTTTACCTTTGCAGATAAAGAGATACAGCAGCGTTCCGATACCGTTAAACAACAGCACCGTCGCGGGGTTGATATGAAACAGAACTGGCACCAGCACGGTCGCGCCAAACATGGCGAAAAGGTGCTGTAAACTAAGCGGGATTGTCTGTAAAAGCGGCGGTCTTTCACTCACCCCGATAGCACGGCGCGTCATAGTGTTTTCCTCTAAGTGTGTTTGTTATGAGTGGTTTTATTCAAAAAAAAGCCGACTCTTAAAGTCGGCTTTTAATTATTTATTCACTTATTTGGTACCAAAAATCTTATCGCCGGCATCGCCAAGCCCCGGAATAATGTATCCGTGCTCGTTAAGCCCCTGATCGATAGAGGCGGTGTACAGTTCAACGTCCGGGTGCGCTTTTTCCAGCGCCGCAATGCCTTCCGGCGCGGCGACCAGCACCAGCACCTTAATGCTGCTACAGCCGGCTTTTTTCAGCAGGTCGATGGTCGCGATGACAGAACCGCCGGTCGCCAGCATCGGGTCGACGATCAGCGCCATGCGCTCATCAATGTTCGATACCAGTTTCTGGAAATAAGGTACTGGCTCAAGCGTCTCTTCGTTACGGTACATCCCGACTACGCTGATACGCGCGCTCGGTACATTTTCCAGAACGCCTTCCATCATGCCCAGACCCGCGCGCAGAATCGGCACAACGGTAATTTTTTTACCTTTGATCTGGTCGATTTCCACCGGGCCATTCCAGCCTTCGATGGTGACTTTTTCCGTTTCCAGGTCGGCTGTCGCTTCATACGTCAGCAGGCTGCCTACTTCTGAGGCGAGTTCACGAAAGCGTTTAGTGCTAATGTCGTTTTCACGCATCAGACCCAGCTTGTGTTTGACGAGTGGGTGTTTGACTTCCACGATCTTCATACTCTTCTCCTATCCTCAGATGACTGGCAACCACAAAAAAAATCGCCGGATTATACCGCTTTTCCTCTCTGACGCAACACAATGTATGCTTGACCTGGATCAACCAAAAGCGCTGATAGCGGAAAAGTGAGTATAAATCACTCACGTTGAAACAGGCGATAAAGGCTAACAACCGTTTGAATATTAGCAATTTTAAGGGTGAATGACCTGTCCCGACCGCCTGTCGTAAACCAAGTGCTGGATATCCTTTTCTTTTTTACCAACAGGGAAATTTTCAAGCAGCGACCGAAACCATGCAAAAAAAATCGCCCGGATAACCAGGGCGCAGACCACGCTCGCAAACGTTTGCTTTCCCTGTTAGAATTGCGCCGAATTTAACTTTTACCGCAAAAAAACGTGGGGAACCAGGCAGTGACCGATAAGACCTCTCTTAGCTATAAAGATGCCGGCGTCGATATTGATGCGGGTAACGCTCTGGTTGATCGAATCAAAGGCGTAGTGAAGAAAACTCGCCGCCCGGAGGTTATGGGCGGTCTGGGCGGTTTCGGTGCGCTGTGCGCGTTGCCGCAAAAATATCGTGAACCGGTACTGGTTTCCGGCACTGACGGCGTAGGCACCAAACTTCGCCTGGCGATGGACTTAAAGCGTCACGACGCTATCGGTATTGATCTGGTGGCGATGTGCGTAAACGATCTGGTCGTTCAGGGCGCGGAACCGCTGTTTTTCCTCGATTACTATGCCACGGGTAAACTGGATGTCGATACCGCTGCCAGCGTGATCAACGGTATTGCCGAAGGCTGCCTGCAATCCGGCTGCGCGCTGGTCGGCGGCGAGACGGCGGAAATGCCGGGCATGTATCACGGCGAAGATTACGATGTGGCGGGTTTCTGCGTCGGCGTAGTCGAAAAATCAGAAATCATCGACGGCTCCCGGGTTGCCGAAGGCGACGTGCTGATTGCGCTCGGCTCCAGCGGCCCGCACTCGAATGGATATTCGCTGGTGCGGAAAATTATTGACGTTAGCGGCTGCGACCCACAAACCACTCTGTTGGAAGGGAAGCCGCTGGCCGATCATCTGCTTGAACCGACCCGTATCTACGTAAAATCGGTTCTGGAACTGATTGAAAACGTCGATGTGCACGCTATCGCCCACCTCACCGGCGGCGGCTTTTGGGAAAATATTCCGCGCGTTCTGCCGGAGAATACCCAGGCGGTAATTAATGAGTCGTCATGGCAGTGGCCCGCCATCTTTACCTGGCTGCAAACCGCCGGTAATGTCAGCCGACATGAAATGTACCGTACCTTTAACTGCGGCGTCGGCATGGTGATTGCGCTCTCCGCTCCGGAAGCGGACAAAGCGCTTGCTCTGCTAAACGAGAAAGGTGAAAACGCATGGAAAATCGGTATCATCAAAGCCTCTGATTCCGAACAGCGTGTGGTTATTGAATAATGAATATTGTGGTGCTGATTTCCGGCAATGGAAGCAATTTACAGGCGATTATCGATGCCTGCGAAGCGAAGAAAATTAAAGGCACCCTCAGGGCAGTATTCAGCAATAAGGCCGACGCGTTCGGCCTTGAACGCGCCAGAGAAGCCGGTATTCCGGCGCAAGCGCTGACTGCCGATAGGTTTGACAGCCGCGACGCCTTCGATCGCGAGTTGATTCGCAAGATAGACGCGTATGCGCCCGATGTGGTCGTGCTGGCCGGTTTTATGCGTATTCTGAGTCCGATGTTTGTCGCGCATTACTACGGGCGTCTGCTGAACATTCACCCTTCCCTGCTGCCAAAATATCCGGGGTTGCATACCCATCGCCAGGCGCTGGAAAACGGCGATGAGGAGCACGGTACCTCGGTGCATTTCGTGACAGACGAGCTCGACGGCGGCCCGGTCATTCTCCAGGCGAAGGTGCCGGTTTTTGCCGACGACAGCGAAGATGATATCACCGCACGCGTACAGACTCAGGAACATGCGATTTATCCGCTGGTGATTAGCTGGTTTGCGCAGGGGCGTCTAAAGATGCGCGATAACGCCGCCTGGCTGGACGGGCGTCGTCTGCCGCCGCAAGGTTATGCGTCTGACGAATAATACGTCATCGAACAGGACTGCGTCTGCTTGCCGGATGGCGGCATAAATGCCTATCCGGCCTACTCTTTTCCCTTCCTTTATGCTATCAGTTTATTGTCATATTTTTCTGGCGCAGTTGGACATTAACGCGTAATGCTCGCCATAATCATCAGGCAGTGTCCCGTGAATAAAACGGAGTATAGGTAGTAATGGGTCAGGAAAAGCTATATATCGAGAAAGAACTAAGCTGGTTAGCATTTAACGAACGCGTGTTACAGGAAGCGGCGGACAAATCCAACCCGTTGATTGAGCGGATGCGGTTCCTGGGAATCTATTCTAATAACCTCGACGAGTTCTACAAAGTGCGTTTCGCTGAACTGAAACGACGCATTATTATCAGCGAAGAACAGGGTTCAAATTCTCATTCACGCCATTTGTTAGGCAAAATTCAGTCCCGCGTGTTGAAAGCAGACCAGGAGTTCGACGGCCTGTACAACGAATTACTGCTGGAAATGGCGCGTAATCAAATCTTTCTGATCAACGAGCGTCAGCTCTCGGTGAACCAACAAAGCTGGTTGCGCCACTATTTTAAGCACTATTTGCGCCAGCATATTACCCCGATTCTCATTAACCGGGAGACGGATCTTGTTCAGTTTTTAAAAGATGATTACACCTATCTGGCGGTGGAGATTATCCGCGGCGACACCATCAACTATGCGCTACTGGAGATACCGTCCGACAAAGTCCCACGCTTCGTTAATCTGCCGCCGGAAACACCACGCAGACGCAAGCCGATGATCCTCTTGGATAATATTCTGCGCTACTGCCTGGATGACATTTTTAAAGGGTTCTTCGACTATGACGCGCTTAATGCCTATTCGATGAAAATGACCCGCGATGCCGAATATGACCTGGTGCATGAGATGGAATCCAGTCTGATGGAGCTGATGTCTTCCAGCCTGAAGCAGCGCCTGACCGCTGAACCTGTGCGCTTTGTCTACCAACGCGATATGCCCGCCGCGCTGGTCGACGTACTGCGGGAAAAACTGACGATCTCCCGGTATGACTCAATCGTACCCGGCGGGCGCTACCACAATTTTAAAGACTTTATTAATTTTCCGAATGTCGGTAAAGCCAACCTGGTCAATAAACCGTTACCGCGGTTACGCCATCTTTGGTTTGATAAAGAGAAGTTTCGTAACGGTTTCGACGCGATTCGTGAACGTGATGTGCTGCTCTATTATCCTTATCACACCTTTGAACATGTGCTGGAACTGCTGCGTCAGGCATCGTTTGACCCAAGCGTGCTGGCGATCAAAATCAATATTTATCGCGTAGCGAAAGACTCGCGCATTATTGACTCGATGATCCATGCCGCCCATAACGGCAAAAAAGTCACCGTGGTGGTGGAGTTGCAGGCGCGCTTCGATGAAGAGGCGAATATTCACTGGGCCAAGCGGTTAACCGAAGCGGGCGTCCATGTTATTTTCTCTGCGCCTGGGCTGAAAATTCACGCCAAACTCTTTCTCATCTCACGAAAAGAGGGCGATGACGTGGTGCGTTATGCGCATATCGGCACCGGTAACTTCAACGAAAAAACGGCGCGGCTGTATACCGATTATTCGCTGCTGACCGCCGATGCGCGCATTACCAATGAAGTGCGCCGGGTCTTTAATTTTATTGAAAACCCCTATCGCCCGGTCACTTTCGATTATTTGATGGTTTCTCCACAAAACTCACGGCGTCTGCTGTATGAGATGATCGATCGTGAAATCGCCAATGCCCAGCAAGGCTTACCGTCAGGGATTACCTTAAAGCTTAACAACCTGGTCGATAAAGGGCTGGTCGACAGGCTATACGCCGCGTCGGGTTCGGGCGTCCAGGTCAATCTGCTGGTGCGCGGTATGTGTTCTCTTATTCCGCAACTGGAAGGCATTAGCGATAATATTCGCGCGATTAGCATTGTGGATCGCTATCTGGAACACGATCGGGTTTATATTTTCGAAAACGGCGGTGATAAGCAAGTTTGGCTCTCTTCAGCTGACTGGATGACGCGTAATATTGACTACCGTATCGAAGTCGCTACGCCTATCCTCGACCCGCGGCTTAAACAACGCGTCCTGGATATCATTGACATTCTGTTTAGCGACACGGTAAAAGCGCGTTTTATCGATAAAGAACTCAGCAACCGCTACGTACCGCGCGGCAATCGCCGTAAAGTCCAGGCGCAGCTGGCAATTTATGACTACATCAAATCACTCGAGCAACCAGACTAACGCTATGCCAATTTACGATAAATCCCCCCGCCCGCAGGAGTTCGCTGCGGTCGATCTCGGCTCAAACAGCTTTCATATGGTTATTGCCCGCGTGGTTGACGGCGCAATGCAGATTATCGGCCGTTTAAAACAGCGCGTCCATCTGGCGGACGGGCTGGGCGCAGATAACAAACTCAGCGAAGAAGCCATGGAACGGGGGCTTAGCTGTCTGTCGCTGTTTGCTGAACGCTTACAAGGTTTCTCCCCTTCCAGCGTCTGTATCGTAGGCACCCATACGTTACGTCAGGCGCAAAATGCCGCTGATTTTCTCAAACGCGCGGAAAAGGTTATTCCCTACCCGATAGAGATTATTTCCGGTAACGAAGAAGCGCGCCTGATTTTTATGGGCGTAGAACATACGCAGCCGGAAAAAGGCCGCAAGCTGGTGATCGATATCGGCGGCGGGTCAACAGAGCTGGTCATTGGCGAAAACTTCGAACCCAGGCTGGTTGAAAGCCGTCGTATGGGCTGCGTGAGCTTCGCGCAGCTCTACTTTCCCGGCGGCGTTATCAATAAAGAAAACTTCCAGCGCGCCCGAATGGCGGCGGCGCAAAAACTGGAAACCTTAACCTGGCAGTATCGTATTCAGGGTTGGAACGTGGCGATGGGCGCTTCCGGTACGATTAAGGCCGCTCATGAAGTTCTCCTGGCGCTGGGTGAGAAAGATGGCTTCATTACGCCGGAGCGCCTCGATAAACTGAAGTCAGAAGTGTTGAAGCACCGCTCCTTTAATGCTCTCAGCCTGCCGGGTCTGTCTGAAGAACGAAAAGCGGTCTTTGTGCCGGGCCTGGCGATTCTGTGCGGCGTTTTTGATGCTCTGGCTATCCGCGAGCTTCGCCTTTCCGACGGCGCGTTGCGCGAAGGCGTACTGTATGAAATGGAAGGCCGCTTCCGCCATCAGGATGTTCGCAGCCGTACCGCAAAAAGTCTGGCCAATCAATACAACATTGACAGAGAACAGGCCAGACGCGTGCTGGAAACCACCATGCAGATGTACGAACAGTGGCAGGCCCAGCAGCCAAAACTGGCGCATCCGCAGCTTGAAGCGTTGCTCCGCTGGGCGGCAATGCTGCATGAGGTTGGACTGAATATTAATCACAGCGGTTTACATCGCCATTCGGCTTATATTCTGCAACACAGCGATTTGCCCGGCTTTAATCAGGAGCAGCAAATGATGATGGCGACGCTGGTGCGTTACCATCGTAAAGCCATAAAACTGGATGATATGCCCCGCTTTACGCTGTTTAAGAAAAAACAGTATCTGCCGTTAATTCAGCTACTTCGGCTGGGCGTATTACTGAACAACCAGCGGCAGGCGACCACCACGCCGCCGACGCTGCGGCTAACGACCGATGACAGCCACTGGACGTTATGTTTTCCGCATGACTGGTTCAGCCAGAATGCGCTGGTACTGCTTGATCTGGAAAAAGAACAGCAGTACTGGGAAGCGGTAACTGGCTGGCGTCTCAATATTGAGGAAGAAAGCTCGCCGGAGATCGCCGCGTAAATTGTGAGCCAGACGCCGCGCTGCGGCGTCTGCTTTTACTGAATCTCAGATAATAGCTGCGGCTCGCCAATTAAATATCCCTGAAGATAGTCGATTCCCAACGAGAGCACTACGCTTCGTATTTCTTCGCTCTCGACATACTCCGCGACGACCTGCATATTTTTCATTCGCGCTAAATGACAAATAGAAGCTACAATCTGATAATCGAGACTGTTTGACACTATATTGCGAATAAAACTGCCGTCAATTTTAAGAATATCGGCGTCAACGTTTTTCAGCCGCGCATAGCTGGCGTAGCCAGTACCGAAATCATCAATCGCTATCTGACAGCCAAACTGCTGTAGCTGTCCCAGCGTCAACTGCGCCTGCTCAGCATTGGTGAGAGAGTTGCTTTCCGTTACCTCAAAAACCAGTTGCCAGGGTTCAACCTGATATTGCGTAAGCAGTTGCTTAACTTCTGCAGGGAAACGAGCGCGGCATACTGATGTTGGCGACAGATTAATGGCAAAACGATGCGCGGGCATATATTCCCGGCTGGCCGCCATAAACCGCAGCGTGTTTTCAATCACCCAGAGATCGATAGCGGAAGACAAACCAAACTCATGCGCCACGGGTAAAAAATTGTCCGGGTTGATAACGTCGCCGTTGTCATCCCTGAGTCGCAGTAAAATTTCATGGTAAACGTCCCCACGAACGCCGAAAATAGGCTGCGCCATCAGGAAAAAATGATCGTGCTCCAACGCCTGTTGCAGCCGATTCATCATCGCAATTCTGCCCTTCAAATCGCGCTGCAGGTGCATTGCGCCGCGCCGCTGTAAATCCTCCGGCGCGTTAGTCGTCAACGAAAGATCGGAACTGGTGCTTAATTCGCCCAGCAGAAGATAAAGGTGGCTAACCGGAGAACGCACGCAGCAGTAGCTCACGCCGACAGGCGGCTGTAGCGGCAGTCCATCCCAGATAAACCGAAACTGCTTAATATGTTTATCCAGCGCTTCAATACGCTGCTGATGCGCCTCTGTATTAAGACGCAGCACCAGGTCGTGCCCTGACATCTGGTAGACACACTCATTTGAGGCCAGCATCGGCGTAATCCAGTGAGAGAGCTTTTGCTTATACTGGATGCGTAGCATGACGCCATAATTTTTACCCAATAGCTCCAGGCCCGGCACGTGTAAAAAACAGATCGTAGACCAGGGCGCATTTTGGAGCGCGCGGTTTAACGCACGTAAATTGGGAAGATGTACAACCGGGTCAAGATAGGCCAGCCGCCGTGCGCGACCACTCACTACGCGCTGACGCGTGGCCAGTACAGCCATATAATTAACAATAAAAGAAAAAACCAGATAGCTCGAAGAGGTAATCGCTAATTGCGTATCATAACCTGAATACCAGGGCATATAACGCTGATAATAATGAATCGACGTAATTAGCACGACGGCCCAGATAATTGAAATAAACTTATAGCCATAGCGCATCGCACCCCACAGCATGACCGGCAATAATAACGAAAGCGTATAGTTGGTACTAAATATTGAACTATTATCAGTCAATGGCATACACAGTATAAACATTAGTGTAGTCAATACGGCCAGCCAAATAACGATCTCTTTTTTATTGGCCTTGCTATCAATCTGTAGCTTTAATTGCTGATAATACCCCCGCAGGTGCAGCGGATTGCGGAGAGTACGAATAATAAAATAGCACAATGGCACGCCGACAAGGTTACCGACCAGTAACGCCTGGTAATTAATCAGCGTGTTGATATTAAAGGGCATTACCCCCATCAGGCTGGCTTTGCTTTCGTACATGCCAACAAAAGCGGCAAACTGGTAGATGACCAGAAATAATGTTGCAGAACAAAATACCTGCCAGAATATTCGTTGAAACAGCAGGTGGGCGTCGCCGTGGGAAACATTGTTTCGCCGGGGGGAAAAGACACGATAGCCGCCCCAGCTTAGCACGATAGTAATGATAAAGTGCATCGTCACAGAAAGGGTTTCATACAGCCCTGTCTGCGGGTATCTGCGCCAGAAGATAGCAAGCACAATGCCCGGCAGTGCTGCCCAGCCGAAAAAGAGCATCAGGCTAAGCATAAAAGCTAACGGCAGGTAAAAAAGAACCACATTTCCAGTGCTGGTAAGCGCATAAGTATTTGCGCTACTTAAAACAGGTAGTAAAATCGAAGGAAGGATGAGCGGTAGTCCCCACCATTTATCTCTGATATTTATATAAGTTTTATTTAGTTTCATAGATGCTCAGCAGAACCCCCCAATCCCAAAGGGGCGTTAACAGACAGGCATCCCACCTGACTTTAAATTGATGATGCGATATACATCACACGATAGTCATCGATTGTAATTATTAAACAAAAGTAACATTTGATTTAAGTCAATTATTACCTTTCTCCTGCAGCCTTTATTCGCCTTTTTATTCTTTGTTATCATTAATTTATTATTAATGTAAATACTAAAATTATCTTCCATAACAATATAAGATAAATCAACTGACGCAATTTTACATTAAGAGGAATTGACCATCGGTTCGCAGTATGCCTTAATGTAGAGTGAACGCAGGCTTGTTACGTTCTTCGCCTTGATAATACCCTTGAAGAACCCAGCCTGATCCCGCCCATACCGCTGGGCCAACGTTAAGGAACCCTTTGTGAGTCAGGCCAACAGTATGCGAAAACGACATCGATTTAACACTCGCATGACCCGTATCGTACTGCTTATCAGTTTTCTCTTCTTCTTTGGACGTTTCGTCTACTCTTCTATCGGCGCCTGGCAGCACCATCAGGATAAAAAAGAAGCGCAACAGTCATCGCTTTCTGTCACCACGCCGGGACAACGTTAAGCTGTTATCCGTTAAAATAGTGATGGCGGTATTATCGTCACAGGTTTGCCGTGTTATCCAGCGCTCTGTTACCCCCTTCCCTGGTTTAGCATGAACCGATAAAAACAAAGCATCGTATTATCTAATGCTTTGTTTTTTAGTCTAAAAAAACAATCAACTACAAGAAACGATAGTTTACTTTTTTTAAGATTAGTCTTAAATACATTCCTTTTTGCGTTATTACCTAAACAAGGAATTGTGATGAATTTTAAAAAAAATGCTTTGCCTCTGGTTTTGTTTGCCTCTTTTTCTCTTGCCGGATGCCAGTCCAATGCGGATGACTACGCCGCAGATGTTTACCAAACCGGGCAGTTAAACGCGAAGCAAGAAACAAAGACCGTCAATATTATCTCTGTTTTGCCAGCGAAAGTTGCCGTAGATAACACCGCCAATAAAAAAACCGCTCAGACCTTCGGCGCAATTCTTGGGGCTGTAGCGGGCGGCGTTACTGGTCATAACGTGGGCTCAGGTAGCGGTTTGGGTACTACTGCCGGCGCGGTTGGCGGCGGAGCCGTTGGCGCAGCGGCGGGTTCATTAGTTAAAGATAAAACGTTAGTTGAAGCCGTATCTTTGACTTACAAAGAAGGAACGAAGGTTTATACCTCCACCCAGGTGGGAAAAACGTGCCAATTTACCACCGGTCTGGCTATGGTGATATCGACCAAAGATAACGAAACGCGAATTCAACCCAATACGAAATGTCCTGAGAAAAGCTAACTATCGGGAGATTTTATGAAGAAAGTTATTTTAGGCGCTGTTTTATTCACCCTAAGCGGCTCGGTTTTATCTTCTTCTTTGCAGGATCAGCTTGCGGCGGTAGCCCAGGCTGAACAGCAAGGAAAAAATGAAGAAAACAGACAGCGTGATGCTCTGCAAGCCAAACGAGATCAAGAGGCTCAACAGGAAAGACAAAGGCAAGCCAATGCGGCAGCGGTTGCTAAGCAGCGAGCAAAAGCGGCAGAAGCTGAACGGAAAGCACGGCAAGCAAAATTGGCAGCGGAAGCCGCGCAAGATAAAGCGCGCGATCAAAGCTACGAAGATGAGCTTCGTCGTTTAGAAATTCAGAAACAAAAACTGGCGCTGGCCAGGGAAGAGGCCCGGGTAAAAAGAGAAAATGAATTCATCGATCAAGAGCTGAAAAGTAAAGCTGCCCAGACAGATGTTATTCAATCTCATGCTGATGCAAACAGAAATCTATCTGAAGGCGGTCGCGATCTGCTGCAAAGCGAAGGTAAAGCCCGTGAGGAAAAGGCAAGCGGCTGGTTTAACTGATTTCGCTAATCATTTATGACCAGTAAAAACCTCTGCGTGAGCGGAGGTTTCTGTCTGGTCGCACAGTATTTTCGCTGTTCAGGACGGGTCACCCTACATAAAAAAGCCCGCGCAATAAAAAGAAGCTTTAGCGTTAACGCAAAAAGACAATCCCACTCAATGGGTTCAGGCCATGATCAGACGCTTAAAGAGCAACCGCGGGATATCCTGCCTGGGTGACAAGATCATATGCGCGGTTACTAAGATTCCCTCGACCGAATACAAAATCCGATAGCCTTCAGCGTGGTTAAACCCCCGGTAGCTGGCACAAGTTCAGGGCAAATCTGGCATCCCAGCGGGCACTGGCGTACGGTACTCTCAAACTGTGTAAGTATCTCTGCGATAGCCGGATGCGGCTCAACCTCAACGCGCTTCAGGAAACCCGCTATTGTGTCGATGCAGTGCTTTACCGTAAACGTATACTCAAAGGTCACCTGCGGTTCCGCCCTATCCGCCAGAGTCAATGCGAAATCAGGAAGATAACCATCGTGGAAGGAGAATAAGGTGACCAGTCCCATACGTCAGAATTTGTTTTGTAAAGAGCCCATTAAGCTCTGAAATTTTTTAGGCGTAGTCGGCCTGGTGCCAGGAACGGAAGTTTCAATCGTATTTTCAAATGGCCAAACTCTGTAAATCACAACAGATTTCAAACAGGTGGATAATTTTTCTTCAATCATAAACTCACCTTCCTATTGTCGTTAGCATCTGTTATAAAAAACTTAACATCTAATAGAATAACGAATTATTAAAAAGGTCATCGATGAAAAAAACATGCTCTTCATTAAACCTTGGCATCACTCATTCTCTATTGTTCTATATGGCAGTACTCGTCATCATGCCTCAGAGAGCGCCTCTATATCCCATTGTTATTTGGTTGGGTATGATTATTCTCAGTGGGCTAATTGTACACAATTATTGGAATAAAAAGTCATCCAATCAACTGGTCGTTCGCTTACGAAAGAATTATAAAAAAACGCAAGGTGCAGCACTATTGTCGGCATTGCTATTTTTATTAACATGTATTTCCTTTAAAGTCATTAATTATATCAATACCATCATTCCAAGCGCATTAGTTTTTATGACGGCATTGTGTATCATATACACTATATCATCTCACATACAATCGTTCGATAACAAAGAAAAAAACATAGCTATAAAAGTAAAGCTAGGGATTAAATACTCATGGCTAATCGTATCATTAATTTCATATTATCTTGCGCGCTCGCTAATCTCCAATATATTTGATATTCCTTTTGATACCACACTCAATAAACTCATGACGGCAGTCTCAGCATTGCTTTTTATTTTTATATTCTATTATACCATTTACTTTATTTGCATTTCTTATTTAATACTCATGGCCCCAAAAATAAAAAAAAGAAAAGCAACACCATCTGATGACATTAGCTATTCAATGTCAGTTTTCGCTCCACTATTTTTTATTGGTTACATTTCATATATTGCATTTAGTATACAGACGTTTTCCATCATCAAATTCGGTTTCGGATTTGCCATGGAGTATGACACGCGCGATACTTTCTTTTGCAATAATAAGTATATGTGGCTCAGCGAATATTCTAAAGCTCGCTTTATGTTTATCGCTGAAGGAAATTATCGCGCATTAATACCTCACCGTGATGACTTTACAATATCACGCTTGACCTGTACAAATAGTGAACCATTCTATTTACTAGTTACTGTACAAGATAAAAAAGATTTTATGTTAGAAGCTTTGGAAAAACAGGCAGAGATGCTTACTAGTGACCTAAAGACGGCAATATCACTGAATGTTCGATGACGATCTGAATCGCCAAATTCTCGGTAGCCAACTTTCGCACCTCACTCATAATGGACAACCATACTCAAATCTCCCACATTACAGGACAGTTGAGTATGAACACGTCACCGTGAAACAAAGACCGTATCATCGGCCAAAAAAGACTACTTCAGATATCTCATATCTGGGGTATCCGAATCCGGCTTGAACTGGAAGGTAAAACGAGCGATTTGGCTCAGTGATCTTACCCAGCAATAGTGGACACGTGACTTAGTGAGTAAACTCTCAACCAGAGGTAGCTCACATGACAAAACCAGTATCAACCATCAAAAAGATCCGCCAGCAGTTCCGTCTGAGTTGCGACAGCGCCGTGCACCAAGCTCTTCACCGGGCAAAACAGCGCTACGGGGCACTGCGTCTGACCGGTGAACTGCATGCTCAGGGTTACTGCTTCAACGTGAAGACCGTGGCAGCCAGCCTGCGTCGTCAGGCGCTGCGGGCGAAAGCTTCGCGGAAGTTTATCCCGGTCAGTTACCGCGAGCATGGCCTGCCGGTGTCGGAGAACCTACAGAAGCAGGATTTTTACGCCAGCGGTCCAAACCAGAAATGGTCGGGTGATACCATCTGTTTACGTACTGATGAAGGCTGGCTGTATCTGACTGTCGTCATTGACCTGTGGTCGCGTGCCGTTACAGTGCCAGTGGCGGTCTCAGCCCGGAACAGTTTGAAAACCAGAACCTCGCTTAGGTCTGTGTCCACATTACGTGGGTAAGATCACTATAATTGTTGGTCATGGTTAGAAGGGGTGAGTAAATGGACACTACTGAACCATTGAATGGTACCTACTTCTACGGCGGGTTATCCAACCTGACACCACAACAACTATGGTGGGCTATCACCATCGCCGTTGTGAGCGAGCATCTGGGGATCTCAGTGGTTGATGCTGCACTGGTTATCTCAGGGCAACCAATTCTACCTACGAGGGGGAAACCTCGTGGGACAACTCCAGTAACATCAATTGCTTCTAAGTACATCAGTAATTGGTTGAACTATAAACTGCCACCTGGGATCAGATTACCAACGTTGACAGGCAAAACCATCAACTCATTACAGCTAAGCTCAACGAATAATTTAGGTCGTTTCGTTGTTCGTAATGTACCCTGGCTCGGTTGGGTTATGACATTCACTACGATTTATGATATCCAGCGTGATATTAAAGATACATTTAATCGTGTGGCGGTTCCTAAAGATCGCATTCAGTGGACGTACTTCTAATGAGAGATATTGAGAAAGAAATTATCGATTTTATCGATCAGGAATATAACACTAAAAAGTACTTTCTCTGTGGGCCAAAGCGAACCATCACGCTTGATATCAGTATTAAGGATGATCTAAAACTCGTTTTTGAAGATAGTGAAGAACTTCTACAAGAGTACTTCAAGCGTTGGAATGTAGATTCAGAAGGATTTGACATACTCAACTATCTGAATCCAGAGTACTTTGGAAGTAAAGAGCCTGATCCGCGTAAACCACTAACGGTTGGTATGCTCGTTGAAAGTGCTAAAGCTGGACGTTGGTTATATAGTTGAAGAATAAGTTACTATATTTTAAATACCCCTTATTTGGGCTGAATCGCCACGGATAACCTGGACACTTCTGAGTCGTTGGTAGATCTTTTTCTTTATCCGTTCACGCTTCAGTAGCTGGAAAAAGCTTTCTGCAACCGCATTGTCATGACAGTTGCCACGACGGCTCATACTGCCCTCCAGTCCGTGCAATTTCAGCCATTCATAGCGGGTGTACTGACTATCCTGATGAGACTGAACCAGCACCTGTTTTTGGGGATGACGTCGCCACACGGCCATCAGAAGCGCATTCAGGACAATATCTTTTGTCATTCGTGGTTGCATTGACCAACCGATAACTTTGCGCGAGAACAAATTAACGACCACGGCAAGATACAGCCAACCTTCGTGGGTTCGTAATTACGTCAAATTTGCCGTCAGGAGCTGTGCACTACACAAAAAATGCATCTATGCACATAAATAAAAACCCTCTGTAAAAACAGAGGGTTAAATTTCCTTTTACCTGTTCATGAAAACACAGGAAGGGTTATCGGCTTATTCCCATTCAATGGTTTAGGAACCATCCAACATCTTGTTATCACGGAATTTTATGACAACCATTTCCAGACGATACTGTAATAAATACCGTCAAAATGATGAAATTTGTGATATTAATCATGTTGCTATGATGGTTTACAGACACGCTCTTTAGATTTGTATTATTGCCGTACAACACGCATTTAGGGTTATCAGGCCATGATCAGACGCTTAAACAGCAGTTGCTGCACGTCCTGCCGATGTGCCAGGATCGCATGCGCGGTCACTAACGTTCCGTCTACTGAATACAAAACCCGGTAGCCTTCAGCGTGGTTAAACTCCCGGTATTTGGCGCAGCCAATTTTAAGCAATTCGGGGCAAATCTGGCAGCCCAAGGGGAACTGGCCTACGGTACTCTCAAACTGTGTGAGAATATCTGCGATAACCGGACGTGGCTCAACATCAACACGCTTCAGAAAGCCCGCTATTGTGTCGATGCAGTGCTTTACCGTAAGCGTGTACTCAAAAGTTACCTGCTGTTCCATGGAAATCCCTTAATGTTGAGCGCGCTGCATTTAATCCGCAAGGCTATCCAGCAACTGGTCTTTCGAGAACACGCGCCCTTCCGCTTTATCTTTCTCTGACAGGGTCAGCAATTTCAGCAAAGCAATGGCGTTTTCCCGTTCCTGCTGCTGGTCATAGGACTCTATAACATAAGCAGGCACACCATTTTGTGTGACCAGGATGGGTTCTGACAGATCAAGCGTTGCTGCGTTCTTTTTAACGTAGCTGATTGTCTCTACTTTCATGTTGGTCCGCCTAATGGTCATGTCTCGGTTTTAATATAGACTATATTTAGACCACTAACAAGGTCTCATGCCCCCCTGCTCTTCTGAGAAATAGGTCCAGATTAAGTACAGAGATCAATTTGTTCCTGCCGGAAGCTGATTTCCTTTATGCACTCCACAGATCCTACATGTCAGAACAAAACTACCAACACTCTGGTGATAATCTGCCTTTTGTTTATTTAATGAGCAAGGGCAGAGTAAAACCCTATCCGCCAGAACCGGTGTGAAAGTGGGAAGAGAGCCATTGAGGGAGGAGAATAATGTGACCAGTCCCATTCGTCAGAATCTATTTGAACGGGAATGCGATATGCCGCTGCTGGAAGCGCGGCATCTAGCCCTTCTGCTTCTCGGCCTCGATGCTTCCCAACCTGCAAACGCCCTGCCGGAAGAACATCAGGAAAATTACCGTATCCTGCACGACGCCATCAGCCGCACCATCAAAGCCACTGGCATGGTCAGTGCCCCGGCGAATAAACGCATGTTCTATGCCGATGAGATGTTCGCCCTAGCCTGGCGGCTTATTGATGACGAACTTACACCGCCAGAAATTAAGACCCGCAGCCTGAAGGCGGTGATGAAACTGTCGCGTAACAGCCGTGGCCGCAAGTGGCTGAAGACGCTCGGTGACGACGCGCTGCCGGATCTCACTGCTTCCACACAACCTTCCCAGCGTGGGATGCATAAACGAGACAAGGCTCGGGAGAATACTGCCCCGACTCTGCTGGCTACTGGTTCAGCTTCTGGTTGAGGAGACTGACGGGCGTTATGGGACGTCTGATAAACCGACATCTGACCAGATACTTCGAAAGCTGAAGGCTCTGGCTCAGGAACAGGAGTTGCCGTTGGATGGGCTTGGGCGAGGAAGCTTTTATGAAGTGCTGAAGATGGGAAGAAAAGGGGAGCGTAAGTAGGTGTTGCCTGGCTCCTATGTAGCGAACCGATTGAGCTCTGAAGCTTCCAAGTGTATAGTCGACTTGATTCCAGAAGTAAACATGAGAGTCTAGGAGACTCCCCTACATCAAGTAATCTTTACCAAAATACTTGGTTTCACGCAGCATCAAACTGTATAATCGATTAAAATTTTAAGAATAACTATTCCCTATAGTTAAGTGTAATTTAAGCAATGAGATTTTTATCTTAAATAAAATCTCAAAGGATGGATTTATAAATATTTCATAAGGTGATGTGGGGATGATTTGGCTTATTGTATACGGGATATCAATTTTTTCAATTGCACTAATTTATTATTTCATGGGTTGGTATAAATTAACTTATAATTCTCTAACATCTCAAGGGTTGTTTTGGGGAGCTATTTTCGTTCCATTTTTATCATTTCTATATTTTGGCTTTTTTGCGTGGAAAGGTCATTCGGTTGATATGTCATCGCAAGGGTTAAATACTTTTATTATGATAAGCAAACTTCCTTTGGGGTTACTGTCATTATCAATACCATTCGTTGCCATTATAACGAGTTTACATAGATCAATTCAAACAGCCACACAAATATCATCTACCAATACTCAAATTGAATTAATAAAAAAGAAAAACTCCTTAGATGAATTATTTTCAAGAGAGAAAAATTTTGTCGATAAATGTGTCTATATTGAAAAACAGGTTGGAGATATCGACATTAAACTCAAAGATACTGTTAGTACTTTTAAGTTTAGCATTTCTGCGCCACATGTTTTATTTCATAAGATATACAATACAACTCCTAATAATGGTGATATTAGATATGAGTTAACTGGTTTCGTCAATGGTAGCTTTCTTGTAGAGTTTTCAACTATAGAAGAAAATCTAAGACTCCATTATGAATGCATTGAAAAAAAAGATGGTATGGGTATTGATGATGAACTATCTCGTTTGTTTGTAATAGTCAAAGCATTATGTAGAACATTAGATTTATTATCAGTCCCTACCTGTCAAGTTCCTTATTTTTATATAAAAGGTAAAGATAACAACTTTCAGATTTGCATAAGCACAGAAGAAGAGTTAAAAATGTGGCTGAGAAAATATATAATCCTCTCAGAATCTTTATTCAGCGCTGTCAATCTTTCAGGGAAATATTCTTTATTTAATATGAAAAAATACACATTTCAAGGGTTTAAACTATTCCCTTCATTTAGTCAAGGAAATATTATAAACAATTATTCAGGAGTTAACTGGGATAGTTCAGTTAATGTGTTTAAAAATCAGAATTAGTTATTCTCACCTATTTAAATATTGATGGGATATCATAATAAAATATCCCATCCAGCAGTTGCGCTTCAATATAAACATGTCACTCCAAAACAAAAAATATCTTGATAGAAAAGCCCCCTTTTGGATATATTCCAGCTCCCACCCGAGAAAACATGTGCGCTCATCGTTCACAGCAAGCTTCTTGAACACCATGTCTGGTTCACTTGTAAATAGACCCGTTTTAGTTCCATACATTTTTTGAGTTCCCGGCCAAATAATGGTGCTGTCGGTATTCCTCCGGTGTCATATTGTTCAGCGATTCATGCGGGCGTTCACAGTTATATTCTGATAACCATTTTTCCGTGATTTCACGTACTTCATTCAGCGTTCTGAACAGATAAAAATCGAGTATTTCTGTGCGATATGTCCTGTTAAAACGCTCAATGAAAGCATTTTGTGTCGGCTTACCCGGCTGGATAAACACCAGTTTTACGGCATGTTTCTCTGCCCATTCAGTCAGTGCCAGAGAGATAAATTCTGGGCCGTTATCCATGCGAAGCATGGCCGGATAGCCACGGTTTGCCGCGATCCTGTCAAGCACCCGGACCACTCGTGGGGCTGGCAGATTCAGATCTATTTCAATCGACAACGCCTCACGGTTAAAGTCATCAACGACATTGAACGTGCGAAAACGACGCCCACAGACCAGGGCATCATGCATAAAATCAACAGACCAGCTCTGGTTCAGCGCTTCCGGCGTGGCCAGTGGCGAAGGGTTACGCACCGGCAGCCGTTGTTTGCCCTTACGGCGAAAATTCAGCTTCAGCAGACAATAAATACGGTGGATCCTTTTGTGATTCCACATGTATCCCTGCCGCCGCAGAACCTGAAAAAGCTTCGGAAAACCGTATCGTGGATACCGTTCAGCTGCCGCCTGCAGTGCGGTAATAACGGGTTCGTCACGTGTGTTATCCGGACGGTAATGATAAACCGTTCTGCTCAGGTTCAGGCTCCGGCAGGCCTGACGGATACTGAGTCCGAATGCCGTTATCAGATGAGTGACCAGCTCACGCTTAAAGGCTGGTTTTAAAGCTTTTTTTCGATAACGTCTTTCAGCGCCCGGTTCTCAAGGCTCAGGTCGGCAAACATCTGTTTGAGGCGTCGGTTCTCGTCCTCAAGATCTTTTATCTTTTTAATATCAGAAGGTTCCATGCCGCCGTATCTGGACTTCCAGTTAATGGGATGGACTACCTCCTCCCGCTGCGGTTAACTGTACGAAATGTGCTCACCAGGAGAATCACCATGAATATCGTATTTCTGGGTATTGATCTGGCTAAAAATGTTTTTCAGCTCTGCGGGTTAAACCAGGCCGGCAAACCGGTTTATACGAAACGCACTGGCCGAAAAGAATTGCTCCAGACGCTGGCAAATATTCCTGCATGTCTGATTGGGATCGAAGCGTCCACCGGGGCATTTTACTGGCAGCGTGAGTTTGAGAAACTGGGGCACAAAGTAAAGGTCATCAGTCCTCAGTATGTAAAACCCTTTGTCCGCGGGCAAAAAAATGATGGTAATGATGCACAGGCCATCGCAGTGGCTCTGATGCAACCGACAATGCAGTTCGTGCCGCCAAAAAGCCCCGAACAGCAGGATATCCAGGCTTTACACCGGGCAAGGCAGCGTATTGTCAATCACCGTACTGCTACAGTCTGTCAAATAAGGGGGCTGTTACTTGACCGGGGGATCCCCATTGGCAGTGCTGTCTCCAGAGCTCGCCGTGCTATTCCTCTTATCCTTGAAGATGCAGAAAACGGTCTAAGTTCCCGTATGCGCAGAACAATTGCCGAACTCTATGATCTCTTTAACGATCTCGGGCGTCGGATCCATTTGATCTTTGGCACCAAAGGCGGATGACCGCGCATGACGCAGGTGATAGACCGGGAAGCGGTTCGTCAGGTCGTGAAAGAGGCGCTGAATACTGCCGGGGAGCGTGACGGGCATCTGATCGATAAACCGGATCTGAAATCAGCGATGGATTACTGGCACAACCATCTTCGCGATGCCGGGCTGACGGGCGAATACTCTTCCCATTCCCTGCGCTATGCCTGGGCACAGGACGCGATCCGGTATTATAAGGAACAGGGGCTAAGCCAGAAAGAAGCACTGGCGGTAACCTCAACGGATCTGGGCCATGGGGATGGGCGAGGACGGTATATAGAGCAGGTGTACTGTGGCAGATAATTTCTGGCGGTGACTTTCCATAATGTCATATCTAATTAAAAACATTAATGAAGTATATAAATAAAAGAGAAAATGTTAATAAATATTAATTGGCACATTTCATCAAATAAAATATATGACTGAATTTATTTATTGATGCTTTGATATTTATCATTAAGTCATTACGCCGAAAGTGTGACCGTTTTAGAGAATTAGAATGAAACATTTCTCAAACGGGAGAACAATAATGGCACTGAATTATATAAATCTAGATCATTTAACTCGTGAATACATGAAAAAAGAGTTCCAATACGATCAAGAGAAAAATGGATTTTATCTTAGTAACTTTCTTTCCGAAAATGGAAAAGAGCAATGGCCGACCCTACTTGGAGAAGCAATTGAGTATGATGACTCTTGGTTAGAAAATGAAATTATACGTAGAGGGCTTTTAGCTCAATTTTATCCACGAAGAAAACCGCGAAGCACTGAAATGATGCAAGCCAAAGTTCCGGTAACAGCAGCTCAAACTCTAGCAGAGGGTGAGTTTAATCGACTTTACGCACGGGGCTTGAGTGCAAGGGTCATTTCTGAAGGCGATGAATTTGTTGAAGTTTATAGAGCACGATATTCTGAACATCCTCGTCCTGAATCTGAAGCTATTATAGGAAAAAAAATAAACCCTAGTGCTATACTTCAGGATTTGCGCGACAACCCTGGCGTTGATACCGCCTTAGGTATTCCCCCTGGACCTAATTCTGGCATCACAATAAAAAAAGTAGAATAAATAATCTAAGATAATTACGTCACTTTTTTTTGGTAGTGGCGTAATTATTAAAATTCACATTATTTTCTGTCATGTTTCCGTAACTTTCAGCCACTCCTCATACTTACTCGGCGAAAACGGTATAAGCCTCACCAGCGTCCCGGCGATCCACCCATCAACCATATCCGCCCACTGCTGCAACATGTAAGCACGCTGCTGTGCATATTTCGCTTTGTTGTAAATTGCCCTCACCCCTTTTTGCTCATGCGCGAGGCATTTTTCTATCCAGTCTGATGGATACCCTGCCTCATGCAATAAAGTGCTGGCGGTTCGTCGCATGTCATGGACGGTAAAATGCTCCAGCGACTTCCCCTGCGACTGTGCAACTTTTACCGTCGTGGTAATAACCCCGTTGAGAGCTGCATTAGACAACGGTTTGTTGATGCTATAGCGCCCGGCAAGTAAGTAAGGACTTCCTCCAGCACACATTTGCAGCGCCACCAGCAGATCGCAAGCCTGACGGGAAAGATAGACGACATGAGGCCGTCCCCCTTTCATACGGCCTTTGGGTATGGTCCATTCATTAGTGCTGAAATTCACTTCATTCCAGGTCGCCTGAGTAAATTCACTTTTACGCACCAGCGTAAGAAAAATCAGTTTCAGGGCCAGTTTGAGCGTGGGAATGCCAGCGACGGTATCCAGCGTATTAAAGAAGATAGAAATTTCCGGCAGAGAAAGGGTTCTGTCACGAGGAAAAAATGTGGCTATCGAACTGGCCTTGATATCCTGAGCGGGATTCTTAAAGTCATGCCCCCGGTTTTTCGCGTATGTATAAACGCTACTGATAATCTCACGCGCCTGTACCGCCGTGGCATTACCGCCACGATCCACGATGCGATCGCATAGGGTTCGAACCATTGACGGCGTAATCTCCGCCATTTGCTTGTTACCCAGAAAAGGAATGATGTCCCGGTCAATAACGGCCTGCTTCATCGATCTCGTGCTGTCCGCAAGGGAGGCACGCTTCATATAGCTGACGGTAAAATTTGCGAAAGTTTCCGCATTTCTGATCTGATTTTTACCGTCACGTTTCTTCACAGCAGGCGACACGCCTGACTTGATCAGCTTTTTGGCGGCAATGAGTTGTTCACGCGCTTCAGCCAGTGAAATACCGTCAACGCCATACTGTCCAATGGTCAGGGTTTCACGACGGCCATTAATCCGATAATCGTAACGAAATGAGTGAGTTCCGGTGGGCGATACGGCTACATAGAGCCCATCACGATCGGTAACTTTGTAGATTTTTTCCTGCGGTTTAAGTCTTTTAAGCTGGATATCGGTAAGCATACGCCCTCCGGAAACACCGTCAGAATTGACTAATTACTGTATGTATTGACTAATGAGGACTGTCTACTTTTTCGACGATTACGTCAAATTTGCCGCCAGAAGCTGTGCGCTACACAGAAAACTCATCTATGCACATAAACAAAAACCCTCTGCAAAAACAGAGGGTTAAATTCACTTTTACCTGCTCATGAAAACACAGGAAGGATTATCGGCTTATTCCCACTCAATGGTAGCCGGCGGTTTACCGCTGATGTCATACACCACACGGGAAATCCCGTTGACTTCATTGATGATGCGGTTGGAAACACGACCGAGGAAGTCATACGGCAGGTGCGCCCAGTGTGCGGTCATAAAGTCGATGGTTTCGACGGCACGCAGGGAGACCACCCAATCGTACTTACGACCATCGCCCATGACGCCAACGGAACGGACCGGCAGGAAGACGGTAAACGCCTGACTGACTTTGTCGTACAGATCCGCTTTACGCAGCTCTTCAATGAAGATAGCGTCCGCGCGACGCAGCAGGTCGCAGTACTCTTTCTTCACTTCACCCAGAACACGAACGCCGAGGCCCGGCCCCGGGAACGGATGACGGTACAGCATGTCATACGGCAGGCCCAGCTCCAGACCAATCTTACGTACTTCGTCTTTGAACAGCTCTTTCAGCGGTTCAACCAGCCCCATCTTCATCTCTTTCGGCAGGCCGCCGACATTGTGGTGAGATTTGATGACGTGCGCTTTACCGGTTGCAGACGCCGCAGATTCGATAACGTCAGGGTAAATGGTGCCCTGCGCCAGCCACTTCACGTCTTCCAGTTTGAGCGCTTCTTCGTCGAACACTTCTACAAAAACACGACCGATGATCTTACGCTTGGCTTCCGGATCGTTCTCGCCAGCCAGCGCGGACAGGAAGCGCTCTTCCGCCGGTACGTGAACGATATTCAGACCAAAATGGTCGCCAAACATGTCCATCACCTGCTCGGCTTCGTTCAGGCGCAACAGGCCGTTGTCGACGAAAACACAGGTCAGATTTTTACCGATCGCGCGGTGCAGCAGCATTGCGGTGACGGAAGAATCCACGCCGCCGGAGAGACCGAGGATCACTTTATCGTCGCCTACCTGCTCGCGAATGCGTGCCACGGCGTCGTCGATAATTTTCGCCGGCGTCCACAGTGCTTCACACTGGCAGATATCACGCACAAAACGCTCCAGCATGCGCATACCCTGGCGGGTGTGAGTCACTTCCGGGTGGAACTGTACGCCGTAGAAGCGTTTTTCTTCGTTGGCCATAATGGCGAACGGGCAGCTCTCGGTGCTGGCGACGGTCACGAAGTCGGACGGAATCGCCGTCACTTTATCACCGTGGCTCATCCAGACATCAAGCAGCGGTTTGCCGTCGGCGGTCAGGGAATCTTCAATACCGCGAACCAGCGCGCTGTCGGTCAACACTTCGACCTGCGCGTAACCAAATTCACGCTCATTAGAACCTTCTACATGACCGCCAAGCTGCATCGCCATGGTCTGCATCCCGTAGCAGACGCCAAATACCGGCACGCCTGCTTCAAAGACATACTGCGGCGCGCGCGGGCTGTTTTCTTCGGTGGTGCTTTCCGGGCCGCCGGAAAGAATAATGCCGCTTGGGTTGAAGTCACGAATTTGTGCTTCTGTCACATCCCACGCCCACAGTTCGCAGTAAACACCCAGCTCACGCACGCGGCGTGCAACCAGTTGAGTGTACTGAGAACCGAAGTCCAGAATGAGGATGCGATGCTTATGAATGTTTTCCGTCATTGACGCTTATTCCGAGGCAAGTGAAACAGATTAAATAAATCGCCCGACGCGAAGGTCGGGCGAAGAAAATCAGGAGCCCAGACGGTAGTTCGGGGACTCTTTGGTGATGGTCACGTCGTGAACGTGGCTTTCCTGGATACCCGCACCGCTGATACGCACAAACTCCGCTTTAGTACGCAGTTCGTCGATGGTAGCACAACCGGTCAGCCCCATACAGGAGCGCAGGCCGCCCATCTGCTGGTGAATGATCTCTTTCAGGCGACCTTTATAGGCTACGCGGCCTTCGATACCTTCCGGCACCAGTTTGTCGGCGGCGTTGTCGCTCTGGAAGTAACGGTCGGAGGAACCTTTGGACATCGCGCCCAGCGAGCCCATGCCGCGGTAAGATTTGTACGAACGGCCCTGGTAGAGTTCGATTTCGCCCGGGGATTCTTCGGTACCGGCCAGCATAGAGCCCACCATTACCGCGCTCGCGCCTGCGGCGATGGCTTTGGCGATATCGCCGGAGAAACGGATACCGCCGTCAGCGATAACCGGAATCCCGGTGCCTTCCAGCGCTTCAACTGCGTCAGAAACAGCGGTGATTTGCGGAACGCCCACACCAGTCACGATACGGGTGGTACAGATAGAGCCAGGGCCGATACCCACTTTCACCGCGCTGCAACCGGCTTCCGCCAGTGCGCGAGCGCCTGCGCCAGTGGCGACGTTGCCGCCGATGATTTGCAGGTCAGGATATTTAGCACGGGTTTCACGGATACGTTGCAGAACACCTTCTGAATGACCGTGAGAGGAGTCGATCAGCAGGACGTCAACGCCTGCCGCCACCAGCGCGTCAACGCGCTCTTCGTTGCCCGCGCCTGCGCCGACCGCCGCGCCGACACGTAAACGGCCCTGCTCATCTTTACAGGAGTTTGGTTTACGTTCCGCTTTCTGGAAATCTTTTACGGTAATCATGCCAAGCAGATGGAAGTTATCATCAACGACCAGCGCTTTTTCTACGCGTTTTTCGTGCATTTTTGCCAGCACGACTTCACGGGCTTCGCCTTCACGAACAGTCACCAGACGCTCTTTCGGCGTCATGTAGACACTTACCGGCTGGTTCAGGTCAGTCACAAAACGCACGTCACGACCGGTGATGATACCCACCAGCTCGTTATCTTCAGTCACCACCGGATAGCCCGCAAAACCGTTACGCTCGGTCAGGGCTTTCACTTCATGCAACGTGGTGGTTGGCAGGACGGTCTGCGGGTCGGTCACTACGCCGGACTCGTGTTTCTTCACGCGGCGAACTTCTTCAGCCTGGCGCTCGATAGACATGTTCTTGTGGATAAAACCGATGCCGCCTTCCTGTGCCAGGGCAATTGCCAGGCGCGCTTCCGTCACGGTGTCCATCGCCGCAGAAAGCATAGGAATATTCAGACGAATAGTTTTCGTCAACTGCGTGCTGAGATCGGCAGTATTCGGCAAAACGGTGGAGTGAGCGGGAACAAGGAGGACGTCGTCAAACGTCAGGGCTTCTTTAGCGATACGTAGCATGGGCAATATCTCACCTGGGAGGTTAATAAATATTGCCGCGGCATTATACAGAACGTAATCGGTTGCATCTACATTTTTTTGCAAATAGTGCTTGCGATCCCCCGTGAGCAGGTTACTATCGATTGAATAACCTGCTGATTTAGAATTTGATCCCGCTCACATGTTATCCTCTCAAACTTCCTCAATTTTTACCGTAAGCCGCCTTAACCAGACGGTTCGTCTGCTGTTAGAACAGGAGATGGGACAGGTATGGATCAGCGGCGAGATTTCTAATTTCACGCAGCCTGCGTCGGGTCACTGGTACTTTACGCTCAAAGACGATACCGCTCAGGTGCGCTGTGCGATGTTCCGTAACAGCAACCGCCGGGTGACGTTCCGTCCGCAGCACGGGCAGCAGGTGCTGGTACGCGCCAATATCACGCTGTACGAGCCGCGCGGCGATTATCAAATCATCGCCGAAAGTATGCAGCCGGCTGGCGAAGGCTTGTTGCAGCAGAAGTATGAGCAGCTAAAAGCCAAACTCCATGCCGAAGGCTTGTTCGATCAGCAGCATAAACAGCCGTTGCCCTCCCCGGCCCACTGCGTGGGGGTGATCACCTCGAAAACCGGCGCGGCGCTGCACGATATTCTCCATGTGCTGAAGCGTCGTGACCCATCCCTGCCCGTTATTATCTATCCAACCGCGGTACAGGGCGACGACGCGCCGGGGCAGATCGTTCGTGCTATCGAACTGGCGAACGCGCGGGGCGAGTGTGATGTACTGATCGTCGGACGCGGCGGCGGTTCGCTGGAAGATTTGTGGAGTTTTAACGACGAACGCGTGGCGCGGGCGATTTTTGCCAGCCGCATTCCGGTAGTCAGCGCCGTCGGCCACGAAACCGACGTCACGATAGCTGATTTTGTCGCCGACCTGCGCGCGCCTACGCCATCAGCAGCGGCAGAAATTGTCAGCCGCAACCAGCAGGAGTTGTTGCGCCAGATTCAATCCGCCCAGCAGCGTCTGGGCATGGCGATGGACTACTACCTCGCCAACCGTAGCCGTCGTTTCATGCAGATTTTTCACCGTCTGCAACAGCAACATCCGCAACTGCGTCTGGCCCGTCAGCAAACCGCCCTGGAACGTCTACGCCAACGGATGGGATTTGCGCTTGAGGCCAGGATTAAGCAGGCCACTCAGCGCCAACAGCGCGTAAGTCAACGCCTGAGCCAGCAAAATCCGCAGCCGCGCATTCACCGCGCGCAGTCGCGCATCCAACAGCTGGAATATCGTCTGACGGAGAATATCCGCTCACGGTTAAGCGAACAGCGCGAGCGTTTCGGCAACGCGGTCACGCATCTGGAGGCGGTCAGCCCGTTAGCCACGCTGGCGCGCGGCTATACGGTTTCGACGACAACGAACGGCAAGGTGCTGAAAAAGATCAAACAGGTCAAAGCAGGCGATATTATGACTACGCGACTGGAGGACGGCTGGCTTGAAAGTGAAGTCAAATCCGTCACGCCGGGCACGTAATCCAACGCTCCCCCACCCTTTGCAGCGCGATGTTGGGTTTCGACTTCGCCTCAGCCAACCTACGCGCCACGTCGGATAAGGTGTAACCACAATCCGACGATCAACCGGTTTGTCATTCGCCTCAAAACCGGGCAGGGAACGCCCGCCCGGTTTTGTCTAGCTTACCAGTTATAGCGCAGATTGAGGCTACCGTTCAGATCGCCAAAGTCATTGCTGCCAGTCTGCCCGGCAACCTGAGCGCGAACGCTCCACTGCTTATCGATATCTGCCTGCAGACCCACTTTCAGCTCCGCACGGTTAGCCGGAAGATCCTGTTTCACCGTGGCATCATCAAACGATACCGACACATCATCGCTGGTGTGCAGCCAGTTAGCTTCAGCAAACGGCTGGATAACCGTACGGCTGCCTTTGTACAGCTTGCCGTCAACACGCAGACCCAGGCGCGTTGTCCAACTGTCGCCATCCTGACCATCGATCCGGGTGCCGTAGTTATCTTTCACGCTATCCGCTGAGTAATTCTGCCAGACAACCTGCGCCTGCGGCGTCAGACTGACAGTATTGCCGTTGCTAAGCGCAATATCGTAGCGATAACCGGTTTCCAGCGAGACAGCGTTAGCGGTTGAATCATAAGATTCAGATCCCGCATCACCGCTCTCTACGCTGTTGTTGTAGAAACCGTATTGATACCAGCTATCGACATACGCGCCGCTATGCGTTTGGGCATCGGCAAACCAGGTGGCATAGACACCGAGGTTGTAGCCGTCTACGTTGGCGCTACTGGTGAACTGGCTACCGTCTGCGCCACGGTTACCGGTGCTGTCGGTATCGGCGTTGATGTAGCTCGCCATGACGCCAACGGTAACGCTCTGCTGGCCGTTACCCCAGGCCAGAATGTCGCCGCCTAACTGGAACTGGGAGTAGTTGCTGTCCATATCGATATTGCCGCTGACAGCCTCGGATTCCGCTTTACCCGCTTTGAAGCGCGCCCATACGCTGCCATCGGCATTACGATACTGGCTGCCCTCGCGGTCATAGAGGGTCTGCATTTGCAGGTTGCGCGCCATCCACTGGTTGCCCATGTACGCGCCGATATCCGCACGGTACTGCGGTGCGACATCGCCGCCATCGTCCGGAGGCGTGACATCGCCGCCGTCGCCGCCGTCGTCCGGAGGCGTGACATTACCGCCATCGCCGCCGTCGTCCGGAGGCGTGACATTACCGCCATCGTCACCGCCATCCGAAGGCGTGTCATCACCGCCGCTGTCGTCATCATCAGACTGTGCTTTTGACGCCAGATACCAGTCGTTGTCACTTTCATTCCAGTACAGACGGTAGGTATAGAGACCGGCGTTAACCTCATTTTTTAGCTCAAACGCATCGCTGGTCGATACGCCGCCAACATCCACCACTTCGATACCGTTAGTGGTCTGTGCTCCATCGCCGATGCCGTTGATGTACAGATCGGTGGTGCCGGAGGCATCGCCGGTAATCACCAACTTATCGGTCGCCGAATCATCGTCGCCCAGGACGGTATTCAGGTAAAGCGAGCCGCCGTTGCCGGTGTAATTGCCATCAACATAAAGCGTATTGCCAGGCGTGCTGGAGCTGCTACCGCTGGTCATTGTCCCCATGTTGATCAGATCGCCATTGAGGGTGAAGATGGCGCCTGTTTCCTCGCTGTCGCCAAAGACCAGCGTCCCTTCGTTGGTCACCTTACCGTTAACGGTCGTACCGTTGCTGCCGCCGAAGGTCGCCCCGGAGGCGACGTTCACCGCCTGCTGGCTGCCCACTTCGCCAATCGTACCGTCTCCGGCCAGCCACAGCGTGCCTTCCTGTACGTTGGTATCGCCGCTATAGGTGTTCGCGCCGCTCAGCGTCAATTTACCCGCGCCCAGTTTGGTCAGCGATTTACCGTCCCAATCGCCGTTGCCGGTTTTATCGCCCAGTACGCTGGTGACTTCAAAACTGTCGCCTGCGCCCAGAGTAAACGTGCCGTGTGCTGGCGTCGCTGACGTGGCGGTCGCATTCCAGCTCAGCCCTTCGGTAAGCAGATATTCTGACGCATCTTCAGGATTGATTGTCCCGGTTACGGTCAGATAGTCCGGCTGGTCAGTGAGGTTCATCGTCAGGCTGGTAAAGTCGCCGCTGATATCGCTGTCCATATCCATCAGTTTAAAGGACTGGAACTCCGCGTCGGAGGCGCGCACTTGCAGGCTGGCGTCGCTGACGACCAAATCGCCGCCAAGCGTGGCGCTGCCGCCGGTGATCAGCGGTTGCACTGAGTCACTATTCAGCTCAACGTTCAGCGTACTGCCATCTTGCTGAATTAACGCACTGTCGCCGAGATCCAACGAGGTGCCGAGCGCCAGTTGGGTCGTCGCGCCGCTATGAGTGGTGATGCCGCCCACCGCGCTGACTTCACCGTCTGCGTCCAGCACCAGCGTGGCGTTATTGTCTACCAGACCGGTGCCCAGCGCCGTCGTACTGGCGGCGACCAGCGTACCCTCATTGATGGTGGTGCCGCCGCTGTAGTCGTTGTCGCCGGAGAGGATCAGCGTGCCTGCGCCTTCTTTGGTCAGCGATTTACCGTCCCATCTGCTACCCGGATCCAGCGTGTCATCAACGTCTGTCAGTGTAGCCGCAACGTTAAAGCTGCCGTCAGGGTCGCTCAGGGTAAAGGTGCCGTGGGCGTCGGTAGTGGCGTTGTCTCTGTCCGCATACCAGGAAAGGGAGGCCGTCAGGTCATAGTTGGTGTTGTCCGTTTCATCGACTTTTCCGTCGATAGTCAGGAAGTCAACATCTTCGCGGTTCATCCCTGCAATGGTCAGATCGTCGAAATCGCTCGTAATGGCGCTGTCGCTGTCAATCAGCGTGTAGGTGTATGCCTCAGGCGTCCAACTGTCCGTAACGCTGCCGATGCCGGTAACATTCAGAGTGCCGCCCAGCGTGACGCTGTCGGCGGTAATGGCGCTTTCACCGTTGGCCTTACTGAGGTCAATATTCAGCGTACTATCGGCTTGCTGAGTCAGCGAGTCGACGTTGAGCGTCGTACCTTTGGCCAGCTCAGTCGTTGCTCCAGACTGGGTCGTGACATTTGCAAGGTTGAATTCGCCCTCCGCTTCCAGCTTCAGCGTACCACTGTTGTCGATATCGCCGCTGCCCAGCGCGTTGACGTTGGCGGCAATCAGCGTGCCGTCAGAGATAGTGGTGCCGCCGGAGTAACTGTTATCGCCGCTTAACGTCAGCTCGCCCGTACCGGTTTTCACCAGCGAGCCGCTGCCGGAAAGCGTATTTTCCAGCTCGCCCTCGCCCACCTGAAGTACGCCGCTGTTGTCGATATCGCCGCTGCCCAGCGAATCCGCATGGTCAGCCGTCAGCGTACCGCCGGAAATAGTGGTGCCGCCGGAGTAATTGTTATCGCCGGTCACGATCAGCTCATCGCTACCGCTTTTGACAATTTGGCCCTCGCCGGTCACGTTGTTATCCAGCGTTCCCTGGCTCAGCGCAAGCGTTGCGTTTTCTGCAATCGTCACATCGCCAGTGCCGAGCGAGGCGGCGTCTTTGGCGGCCAGAATGCCGCCGACAATTTCAGTGTCGCCGTAGTCGTTGCCGGTGTTGCTGAGGATCAGCGTGCCGTCGCCTTGTTTGGTTAGCTTGCTGCCGTTCCAGTTGGAGTTAGCCGTGGTTTCGTCCAGTTCGCTGGTGACGGTAAAGGTACTGTCTGCATCAACGGTAAAAGTGCCATGCGCAGCGCGCGCAGAATTTGCGCCCGCGTACCAACTCAAGCCCGTAGACAACTCGTAGTTGGTATTATCATTCGCATCAACGCCCGCGTTGATCGTAAGGTAATCCGGTATAGCGGAGGTGTCGGCATCCAGCGTTACGCTGTCAAAATCGGTAGTGATCGCGGTTTGCGAATCAATCAGCGTGACCGATCCAAAGTGTTCGTCGGTTTCGGGCGCGACAAAGGTGGCCGTTGAGCTAAGGTTCAGCGTCCCGCCCAGCGTGACGTTGGCGGCTTTGATAATTGGCGAGCTGTTGGCGGTATCCAACGTCGCGTTTATCTGGCTGTCATCCTGCAAAGTCAGGGTATTGTCCACCGTCAGTAGCGTACCTGTCGAACCGCTCGCGTTGCCCAGCGTAATGCCGCCGTCGTTGGTCAGATTGCCGATGATTGACGGGTCGGTCATGTTCCACAGGCTGGTGTCGTCGAGCGTCAATGAACTGTTCAGGCCGTTGACGCTCCCTTGCAGTGAGGATTTTTCGGCCAGCGACAAGGCCGATACTGTGCTCCCCGTCTCAATGTTGCCATTCAGCGTTGTGTTTTTGGCCTCTACGGTTGCCGCATT
Source organism: Salmonella sp. SAL04213 (assembly GCF_046550535.1). Lineage (NCBI taxonomy): Bacteria > Pseudomonadati > Pseudomonadota > Gammaproteobacteria > Enterobacterales > Enterobacteriaceae > Salmonella > Salmonella sp. SAL04213. The sequence goes on from NZ_JBGDXS010000005.1 coordinate 225,890, forward strand.
ATCCAGTTTAATAGCCGTTGGGCCGGTCAATGTGCTGTCGGTTAATGTAATGGGCGTTTCTATCACCGTGTTTTTATCAACGTGCAGCGCGGCGGCGTTGTCTGAGGTCACGTCCGCATTTTCGACCGTCAGCCCGGAGATATTGCTGTAAAAACTGCTGCCTCCCGTGGTCATCAAAATGCCATCGCCTTTGGCTCCGACGGTGGCGCCATTAATTTTGACGGAAGATCTCGCGCTTTTAATGCCTATATCTTCGGAGGTGATGACCATCAAACTTTTTTTGCCGGAAATATTCACCGTTGAGGCGTTAGCGGCCTCAATGGCGGCGCCTTTGGCATTATCGTGCGTGACGGTAGAGTTCGTAATATCAAGAACGCCCTTGTTGGACGCAATAACAGTACTGTCTGTACCCGTGGAACTAACTGCACTACCGTCCACCTCCAGCCAGGAGTTGTATGTCGTATCGCCAACCACACGCACCTGGCCGTTTGTCAGCGTGATTGTGCTGCCGCCCTCAATTCTCAGCGTACTTCCTTCTTGCGATGTTAAGTCACTGGTATTTTCCGTTGTCGCCTTAACCTCAGTCCCTATCAAGGTTGCTTTTGACTCGCCATTGAGCGTCAGGACACCATAGTTCCCCCCGATCTGGATGATTCCCCCCGTTAGTGTCATGCTACTTTGTTCTTTGAGATCGATGCCGGCAGTGTAGATTCCTGTCGTAGTGATTTGTGCGTCGGTAAGGTTAAGCGTCGCCCCTTTGTTAAGCGAAACCGCCGTGCCGATCGCACGAGTACTACCTGAGAGGATGTCTCCACCGCCGTCTGTTTCAATCACAACATCCGTGCCTGTACCCGACGTTGCCTGCCAGCCCCCCTTATCCGTTGGCAGACCTTCCAGAGACAGTGCTGTACCCTGGCCGGTACCTGAATAAGAGATTGGAGACGTTTCTGTGCTCAGGTCATGCTTGGTTCCGTCAATGTAGGACACTTGATTGTCGGCCATGGCCAGCGGGCTGAAAAATCCGAGCGCCGCAGCCACGGCGCAAGCCAGCACATTGCGCGTTGCTTTTATTATTTGTCCATATTCGGACTTTTTATTTGGGGAATGGGTTTCACTCGCGCATACTTGCGCTTTAACTTTGCTGTGGCCTCGCGCCAGTTCTGAAGCCACAACATACATATTTCGCACGGCGCTCCAGACAATACTGTAGGTCCTGTTCAATTTTTAAATTTCCTTTTAATAACGTTCACGAAGCAAACTGGATTTTGATTGGCTGTAAATAGCTTTTAAATGGTGTATATAAATGAGATAAATAATAAATGATAAAAATATGGTTTTATGAATGATTGCAATCACCTGTAACAATATATTATCAAAGCCAAATTATTAACCAATTTCAAGGCCTATTTCAATATCGGGTCAACTTTTGATTAATTTATAATTGATATAAATATATCCATCTCTTTTATATATATTTATATTGTGAATATCATTTAATGATTTCATATATTGAGATAAATAGATGCGTGAGGCAAAAAGGGGTAATTATCATGCGACACCTGGCGTTGTTTTAAATATACTCGTCATACTTCAAGTTGCATGTGCTGCGGCTGCGTTCCCTCACCCCAGTCACTTACTTTAGTAAGCTTCCGGGGATTCGCTCGCTTGCCGCCTTCCTGCAACTCGAATTATTTAGAGTATATAGGTAGCGCCAGACGCGTAATACGTTACTCCACACACGTCGCATAACCTGCTGTGCTTGTCGGCTTAATGGCGCAGTTTTGTTGCCTGGTATTCTCATCCACGCCGCAATACATGCCGCCGCTCGAGGTTGATTTAGATAAAGAGGGATAGCCCTGCGTCGGCCAGCCTAACGAGCTACAGGATTCGCCGCATCAGAGCGCAACTGAACGCTGCCCTGATATACCGGGATCGTTACACTGTCGGCCTGAGGCGGAGTGCCGTTAATAGCCGCAGTTTGCTCAGTGAGTTCCTGCCATGCGCCGCTGCTTCGCACGGCCTGCGCGAAGAAAGGCGTTAAACTGAGGGCGCATAGCAGCAGCCAGAATAAAAAACCGACACACTTTTTCGATTTCACTGACGTACCTGAGAAAGGTCCATTTCGTTGCAGTTCATTCCGTGAATACAAAAACGTAAAAATGCATCGCTACCGGAACAACGCCAGCCGCAAGGGATACCCAGGTTGGGCGACGCAATGCGTCACCCAACATTCAAAGGCGCTCCCGGCCCCATTCACTACGGCACCCGGCACGAGCCTAAGCCCGAGGTCGTCGATTTTTCACGATTACAGGTTGTCTGGCCGGTCGTTTCGTTAAATGAACAGTAGACCTTATTGCTTTGACCTTCATCTTGCGACACATAATCCCAGGACGATGTCGTCGGCCATTGCAACGTGCTGATAACGCTCTGCAACGCTTTCAGATCGTCCAGCGAGGCCATATTTTCCTGCGATCCGCAAAGATGTGTCAGCGATGTTTCAACGTGCTCGGACTGATAATAATAGTTCGACGCCCAGTATTCGTTAGTCATCAGCCAGGTATACTGGGGCATGGCAGAGAGCTCGGCTTTCAGATACGGGCGGCGCAGCGTAACGCCGTTCACCTGCACGGTATCCGGCATATGACCCCAGTATGACGCATACGGCGTATCCGGGCTGGTTTGTACCGTAAAGATTGCATCCACGCTCGCCGCCTCATCAAATTGATTCGCAAGCGCCGCCGTGACAGACGTTTTTAACCCCGACGATTTATCCTGAGTTAACGTAAACCGCAACTTACCGTCATCGCCAGTGAAGCCAGACCATTTTGTGCTGAGGCCATTCTGGTTATTAAACGCCACTGCCGCACCCGCCGCAGGTGCAACCGGCGTCAGCATCATATTCGCTGGCGAAGTTGTAAACGGAACCGGCTCGCCAATCACGCCGGGATCAATGTATTGCTTATCCACCGCACCGCGCGAATAAGCGTATCCACGCGTCAACAGTACGGCCACCCCGGCCTGCGGCTGCCCGTCGTCGTTAGTCACCGTTACCGTCATCGGTATCGTTTCGCCTTTTTTCGCCACGGCCGCTGATTTATCGGCGTTCCATGCGTCGGAAGAGAGCGCGATATTCAGCCCGCTGCGCGATGTTGTCAGGCAGAGTTGTAAGTAGTAGTTACCCGGGTTTTCCGACATGCTGTAGTTTTTCCCCGTCTTGAGATCTTTATACTGCCAGTAAAGGGTTGAGCCTTTCAGCAGGCTATCGCCAGCCCACCACCGCTTCCCGACGGGCAATCCAATATCGGTCGCCACCTTGCCGCCTGGGTGATCGTTGTACAGCGCCGTGAAATCATCCATCGCAGCCATCTGGTTCATCGGGCACCCACCGTAATTACCGGTATTAAAATTATTCACCATGATCCAGTATTCATTGGTTTCGAAATAGGTATCCGTGTGCGCCTCCGATGAGGGCTCGCCTACCACCAGCGGGCGCTTAAACTCCGCACCGTTGCTGGCGGTGAAGGTCTCCGGCATATGGCCGTACATGTTGGCCTTGTCGCTGTCCGGGCTGGTGAGGACGGTGAACACCACCGGCAGCGATGAGGTCGCCGTCGGCGTATCGTACAGACTCGCGGTCAGCAGGTTTTTCAACCCTATGCCGCCGGGTTCGGCAAGTGTCAGAGTCAGCGTACCGTCCGCGCCGGTGGTGCCGGTCAGAGCCGATGTGGCATAGTAAAACTGTTGCTGCGCACCGGCGAGCGGCGTCACCGTCATGTTGGTGCCGTTAGTGGCTACAAATTTATTATAGTCAGTGTTGCGCGGCGTCCCGGCGTCGCGTTTAAGCGAAAAAGCCGTATAAGGCACCGGGTTGCCCATCGCATCGGTAGTGGTGATGAGCAGCGGGATCGACTCGCTGTTTTTCGCCTTCACCGCCTGAATAGCGTCATCCATCGCCTGCGGGGAGGTGAGGGTGATCTGCGTGGCCTGCGGTATCGGCGTCCTGGCGCAAATTTGGTACTGCCAGGCAATGCTGGGCGAGCTGTTTTCTGACCGACGCGAACCATCAGCCAGATCGACTGCGTAATAGAAGTCAACTTTTGCCCCGCTGGAGAGTGACGTCGAGTTCGATCCGCTCCAGTAAGAATAGTAGACCGGCCAGCCCTGGGCAGTATTTATCGTTCGGTTCGGGTATTTGCTGTAGAGCGAATCCAGCGCCTCAACGGCAGGGTAATAGCCCGCCGCGCAGCGGGCCGGATTTGCCCCTTCACTGGCTGGCCCATGAAAAACCGCCCAGGTTTCGTTGGTTTCTTGCTTAGTCGTAGTATTGTCCGTACTGGCCAGCTCAGCGTACAACAGCGGGCGCTGGTACACCGCACCATCTGCCGCCGTCAGCGACGGCGCCATATGCCCCCACATGCGGGCGACGCCGACATCCGGGCTGGTGACGACGGTAAAGATGGTGTCGATGCTGGCGCTCACGGCGGCATTTTCATACAGCGTCGCGTTAATCGCGGTGCGGGTGCCGTGGGTGTCCGGGCGGGTAACACTAATAATGCGGGTGCCGTCAGGGCCGGTCTGCGACCCCATTTTGGTGGTGGTCCAGGCCAGCGATTCGCCGTCGATCACCACGGGCGTCACGATGCCTTGCAGATCGTCACCGTCCTGGGCGGTATACTTTTCGCCCCGGCGATCGTAACCGTCGCCGCGGGTGAGCACAAACGGCGCTTCCGGGATCGGGTTGCCGCTGGCGTCCTTCACCGTCACCTTGAGCTGTAGGGTATCGCCCTTTTTCACTTTGACTGCATGCACGTCGCTGCCGTCGTACCACAGCGATGGATCGACCGGTTCAATGGTGATGGCGGCTGGTACCGGGTTGTCGCTGGCCAGGCAGCTGGTGTAAATCGAGACGTTGCTGTTGGCAAATTCACTGCCGTTCGCCAGCGCGATCAGTTTCCAGGTGGTGGCGCTCTGGTAGGTGGACGACCAATAGTTAAGATAGACTGGCCAGCCCTGAATGCCGTTAATTTTGCCGCCGCTGTTGGCGTTGTACAGCGCCTCAAGCTGGTCGATGCGCGGCAGGCGGTTCGCCGCGCAGCCGCCCGCATCCGGGTTGCTCGCCGCGTCGGTGTGGGCCACACGCGTCCAGGTCTCATTGCTCTCGTCCTGGGTACGCAGCGGGTTGCTCACTTCACCCGCCAGTTTGGGCCGCTCAAAGGTCCAGTCACCCACGGTAATTGTGTCGGCCATATGGCCCCACATTTTGGCTTTTGCCGTATCCGGGCTGGTGGCGACGGTAAACTTCACGCTGCGGGAAACCGGCGTATTGATGTATGAATCGACGGGCACGATGCTTAACTGCGTCAGCAGCCCCACGCCCTTATCCTGGGTGAGGATAATGGTCGCATCGCCGTTGGCGTCGGTGATCCCCTGATAAACCTGTCCGGCAACGTAGCCGACGCCGTCAAACTGCATCTCGCCGTTGCTGGTATCGGTAAAACCGGTCGTCAGCCCGTCGCGCCGCCTGCCGTTCGCCATGGTGATGGTGAAGTCGGTATTGGCGATCGCCATGCCGTTAAGAGCGTTGCGCGAATGGATGTTCAGCTTAATCTGTTCACCCACTTTGGCGGTCATATCGGCGTTTTTGGTCGCCGGGTCGTCGTTGAAATAGACGTCCAGCACCGCCACCATTTCGTTGGCCGAGCAGGTCAGGTAGTTCGGCGTATCGGTAAATTTGCCGCTATCGCCGTTTTCGAGGTTGACGTGTACCGTCCCGGAGGCGTCATTGTCGGCGGCGATGAAATAATCTTCGGTCGGCCAGCCGTGTTCGCTTTCCATCTGTCCGCTCGGATGCTCGCTGTACAAATGCGCCAGCGACGACTGATCCGGCACCTGGCCGGTACCGCACTGCGCGGTGGCCGACGCCACGGAGTTAAATGTCGCCCACTGTTCGTTGTTTTCGTCGAACTGGCCGTCTTTATGGCTGGCCTCCACCGCCAGCAGCGGGCGTTTGTACAGGTTGCCCGCGTCCACCACGCCGCGCATATGGCCCCACATGTTGGCGCCGTCCACGTCCGGGCTGGTGATTACGGTGAAAATCACGCTAAAGGGCAGCTCGACGTTGCCGCCTTCGTCGTCCGGCATCACGATGCGGATAGGCGTTTCGACCCCCATACCGCTGTCGTGTTTTAACGTCAGATGCGCCTGGCCGTTAACGTCAGTCACGCCGGTATAGTGCTCCGGCGAGGAGGCGCTCATGCCTTCGGAATCGACGGTGACCCGCAGGTTATCCCACGCGTCCTGATGCTCCCCTTTGCGGTTTTTCGCCGGGTCGATAAACAGCTCCATATAACGGTAAGGCAGCGGTTTTTGCGTGTCCCTGTCAACCACTGTCATCACCAGATCAATCGACTCTCCTACCCGCGCTTTATACGGCCCTTGCGGGGAGAGAGTAATCTGCGGGTGCGCCGCAGGCTGGGCTTTATCCACACAGCTGACCAGCAGCGTGTCGCTGTCGGCGGCCCTGGCAACCGACGCGCTGTTCATATGTACGGCAGCGTGGTAGCCGCTCATCTGATCTTTGGTCGACGACCAGTATTCGGCATCGTCCGTCGCCGGCCAGCCGGTGTACGTTGCCAGCGTGCTGTGCTCATGTCGCATCTGCACCAGTTGTTCGGCGTCCGGCAGAATATTGCAATGGTTATCGGCGCCGTTCCAGTCGAACAGCGCCCAGGTTTCGTTGGTATCGACGACGCTTTTGTCAGCGCCGCTCGCTTCCGCCGCCAGCTTCGGGCGGGTGAAGGTGTAGGTTATACCGTTCAGCGTCGCGGTAGCGCTCTCTATCATGTGGCCGTACATACTGGCCTTATCGCTGTCCGGACTGGTGATGGTGGTGAAAATGACGGCGGTTTCAGCCGTAAGCGCCGGGAAGTTGACCGAGCTGACAACCAGCGGCGTTTTGACGCCGGGGCCTTCCTTCTGGGTGACCACCACCGTGGCGTTGCCGTTGGCGTCAGTGACGCCGCGATATTCCGTTTGGGTGGTCGTAAGTTCGGTATCGCCAACGCGAACCGGGTTGGCATTGTTGACCACACCCTGGCGGTTTTCCGCATCTTTACGGCGGATGACAAACGGCGCGTTGCCTTCAGGCGTGCCGTCGCACGCTTTGGTGGTGATGGTGAGGGTGATGCTCTCCCCTACCTTCACTTTTGATGCCTCAAAAGCCGAATCAACGTGATCGCCGCTGACCGTAACCGGCGTGTCGGTGGCTGGTTTAATGTTGAGCGTCACTTTCGGGCTTAACAGCGGAATGGTCGCATAATTCGGCACCCCGGTATTCGTAAAGAGCCACAGCGCGGGAACGTTGGTTTCATCTTCCACCTGCGCCCAGGCCACCAGCTGTCGCCCGGCGAGGTTTTGGGCGCAAAAGGTCAGGTTCGGAACCGGCTGCGGCGAGAGCGGCGTGTCGGGCGTGGCGGCATCGGCCCATACCAGCCCCATGGCGGGCGGCTGGCGGTTTTCCCAGGCGATGGTGGGCGGATCGCTAAAGAGATCGCCTTCGGTATCGGTGGAATTGACCGCCTGCATCGAGGTTGAGGTAGCATCCGCGCTAAAATCGCGCGGCATGGCGCTGAATTCAATATCGTGGGTTTTGCTCGGGTCAAGCAACGTACTGCCCTGATACAGGGGGATAATGGCCCCGTCGGCCAGCGGCGCGGTGCCGTTAACCGCGCCGGTCGTCGAGTTCAGCTCTTGCCAGGTTCCGCCCTTCAATAGCGCCTGCGCAGGCGCGATCGACGCTGCAAACATGACCAGTAATGTCAGTAAGAAATGTACAACTTTATTCACTTGCCGATTCCTGTCCATGAGCGATAGCCACCCGTTTTCATTCTCTGTCGTAATTCAACCCACTTTGCTTAGCGCGCGGCTAAGCAAAGTGCGCGGAAAATACCACTCCCCGCGGGGAGTGGTATGTTGAGGACAACTTATTTGCGTTTGTAGTCGATGGACAAACCAAAGCCCTGGACACCGTCGCTACCCACGGTAACGCCGCCGTCTGCTCCCTCGAACGCCTCTTTCGCTTCGGTGTTGGTAAGAGGGATGACAAGGTCTTTATCGTTCCAGCTTTCGTTGACAATACCGCCGGTACCAGTACCTGCAATTGCGCTTTTGCCGACGAATTTCCAGCGGTAGTCATACTGGTCGGTAACGTTTTCACCGGCATCATAGGTGCCGTTGCCGTTCTTATCGCTCCACAGCAATACCTGATAGGTGGTATTCGTTTTGAGTGTCGTCCCTGTATTCTTCAACAGGTTGGTATTCGAACCTTTCTCATGAATAACCACATGGACGTTGTCATCCACCACCGGACCTTCCGGAATTTCGTCATCATCCGAACCACCGCCCGCATCGGTCGACAGGTCTTTCAACAGCAGTTCGGTTGCTACGGCAGGGTCACCGGTAGTGGTGGTTGGCGTGATTTTGATACCGATATAATGGTCTGCGTCACTCGCCTGAATTTCATAGGTATCGCTACCTTTGGTGCCAATCTCTTCGGGATTGCTACCATTCTGGTCGCTGTATCTCATCCACTGCACCGTCTGTTTCGTGGCGGCGTTGTCGGTGTCGAGGTCGCCTTCCGTATCGCCAATCGCCCAGTTCACCGTGACCTTATCGCCAACGTGGAACTGCTTATCGCCTTCGGTCACAACGGTACGATCGCCGCGATTGACCGTTACCGTTACGTGATCTTTGTCGGTATCAGCAGTTTTATCCGCCGCGCGGGTAATCCACGGCACCGTACCCTGAATGGTGCCCGTCTGTTCAGAGACAATCTGCCACTGCCCCGATTTCAGATTACCGTTCGCCGCCACCGCTGGCGCGGCGCAATATCCGGCAACCACTAATGCTAAAGCGACCTTCGTCAGCCGCCGTTTTACTGTTGCTTGCATTCAGACTCTCCTTTTTCTCCAAATTCAGCGGCTGGCTGGTCAGCCATAACGCTGACGCTATTTCTGGCTATACGTAACGCGTATGCCGTAACCCTGAACGCCATCTTCCTCATTGGCGGCAAACTTCTGCGCCGCCTCTTTATTGGTTACTGGCAGGACAAGATCTTCATTCATGGTGTTGGCCAACGCGCCGGTATGTCCGTTTGTACTCTGCCCGGTAAACTCCCACTGGTAGTCGTACAGCGCCATCTCTTCTTCCGTGAGCTGCTCGGACATCTGAAAAACATTGTCTTTATTTTTGTCGCGCCACAGCAGGAAACGGTAGGTATTATTGACCCTAGGGTGCTTATCTTCTTTGCCGATAAGGTTGACAGGGTTGGCGGCTTTGACCTGATAAATCACCGCATTCAGCGCGCTCAGGTTGTCGCCGATAAAAGTGACGTCAACGTAGTTACTGTCGCCATAGGCGTCTGCTTTCGCCTTCCAGCGGAAAGTGCCTGGCAGGGTGCTGGAAAGCGTCACCGTCCCCGCTTCTTTATCACGACTGGCAATAAACACGCAGGGGGTTTCCGTGGTGCAGGGCGTCTGAGCCAGGGTGACTTTTTTATCATTGCTGTCGTACAACTCAGGCGTCATGGCATCGTCCACCAGTTCGTTACCATTGCGATCCGTGGAGTCGCCAAAGGAATCGGTGATCAGCAGATCCATCACCACGCCGTCTTCGCCATCGGCCAGCGCGCTGGCTTCATGGCTGTGATCGCTGCGATCGGTATCGGCAATGTTGTCGACGATCAGCTCAATTTTGCGATCCTGCTGGACGGTGATTTCCACCACGCCAGAGTTCTGCTTATTGCCCTTTTCGTCTTCCAGCGTCATGCGTACTTTCCAGGTGTTCAGGGCGGTGCGCTGCTCTTCGGTATCGGCATTAACCCAGGCAGGAAGCACCAGATTCCAGCTGTTATTGTTGCCTTCGGTTAACGCATTCGCTTTTACCACCGGCATCACCAGCGTACGGGCGGCGTTGTTTTTCGCCTGCCAGGAAGCAGAAATAATTTTGTAATGGTGGTTAATCAGCGCGTTGACCGTCCACTTACATTTCTCCAGACCCACCGCGGCCTCAGGCGTATCTTCAATCACGCATTCCGGGTGTTCGTTGGTGGCGTCAGCCTTCAGCCACAGCGTGACGTCCAGCGGATCTTTCTCGCGATATTCGAGAATGATGAAATTGTTACGATCGACAAAATCGGTGCGGCTACCCATTAAGGAGTGCTGAATTTTAACGTTTTCCGGATCGAGCTGCGCCGCCAGCGGCGTGCCTATCTGGTAGTTCACGGTCGCGTTAACGCTAAAATCGTTACTATCGCCAGTACCGGCTTTGTAATCCGTACCAACCGTGACCAGCGGTACCGGCGTATATTCCAGCCCCAAAGTGACGGCATGAGGATCTTTTTGCAGATTATCGGTGCCAAACAGCGCTACTTCATCGCCGTAGTACTGTTCGTAAACTAATTTAGCGCCAAGCTGCGGATAAAACGGCAGCCAGCTTTCCATGCGGATATCCCAGCCGCGCGCGGGTCGTTCTTCATAAAAGTCGAAATCTTCGGAGTCTTTCCAGTCAGAAAGAGGATGGTAATAGTTGCCGGAGAATTTCAGGTAATCTGTCCAGGCTTCGGTTCCCAGACCTAATCGACGGTGACCGCGCGTAAAATCGTAGTCATAGAATGCGTTGCCGCCAAGCAGCCAGTTGCCGACGTTCTGGCGCACGCCAAGCCCAAAGTTACCAATGGTGCGATCTTCCTTACGCTGAGCCGAAATCTGGCTAAAGAAAAGCGTGCTCTGATTGTCATACCAGGGAATAAAATAATCCAGCGAACTGCCGTCCAGATCGCCGCCTTCGCCCACGGTGAGGCTGGTACGGATCTTGCCATAAGGTGACATTACGCCTTCAAGATATGACTGTGCTGAGGAAGTAATTTGGTTTTGCAAATAGCTACGCGCCTGGGATTCCAGCGCTTCCGGGGTGAGATTATCAAAGCCCTGGGTGGCGGAATTAATAAAGTAGTCAGCGCCCTGTTCTTTAAAGGACTTTCCTTTATTTTCCTGTTCTTCTTTTTTGGCGGATTCGCTGGCTAAATCAGGCAAGGAGGAGTGGCTTTCATCATTTGCAGATACAGAGTTATCTGCGCCGGAAGCCGCAACCGATACTCCAGACACTAATAGCAAAACCAGAATGCGAATCCTTCGCACCATATGATATCCCTGTCGTTAAATAAACACGCCTCGATGAAAAGATATTATATGGATGATTCAGATGGAATCATAACTAACAGACCTAAATATATTCCTAAAAAGAAAAGTTTAATATGAAACAGACTTATAATATTGATATAATAAATAAAAAGAAGGCTGTTATTTATTTCTAATATTAATTTTTGGGAATAATATTCTCTATAAATAATTGAATCAATAAAAAGAATAAAATAGCCGCCGGGCAGGATACTATGCTGATATTACGGGAGTATCGAATAACGCTTTTGCCCTTAGCCGGATAAGACGTCGGCGCCTCTGCTCTGCGGCGCAACGTCGACAGCGGTTTTATTGATCGGAAATGACGAAGTTAACCCGTTTTTTTGAAATTAAACCATGGCCGTTCTGGCAAAAATAGTCCACTGCGCCGCAGGCTTTCAACACCTGTAACGGCTGGCGGCAGTCAGGACACATTGCCTGTAACGAGAAATCTTTAGCGCATGTCTCGCAATGCGCAGTATCGCCATTGCGCTCCAGCGCGTGATGGCAAACGGGGCAGGTTATTTCCATAACATTCTCCTCAGGCGCGTGACTCACTTTTACTTGAAAGGCCTGATAGCGCAGCGCTTGTCAGGCCTGGAATATTACTGAAAAAGCATTACTTGCTTTTTTTGATATGTTTCATCAGACGCTTACGTTTGCGCATTTGCGTTGGCGTCAGTGTGTTACGCTTGTTCGCATACGGGTTCTCCCCTTCTTTAAACTGAATGCGAATCGGCGTCCCCATCACTTCCAACGACTTGCGGAAGTAGTTCATCAGATAGCGCTTATAGGAGTCTGGCAGATCTTTTACCTGGTTGCCGTGAATAACCACAATCGGCGGGTTATAGCCGCCAGCGTGGGCATATTTCAGTTTCACACGGCGACCGCGCACCAGCGGCGGCTGATGATCTTCCACCGCCATCGTCATGATACGGGTCAGCATCGCAGTGCTCACCCGGCGAGTGGAGCTGTCGTAAGCCTCGCGTACGGACTCAAACAGGTTGCCGACGCCGCTGCCATGTAGCGCAGAGATAAAATGAACGCGGGCAAAGTCAATAAAGCCCAGACGGAAATCCAGCGTCTCTTTCACCTGCTCTTTGACTTCCTGGCTCAGGCCATCCCATTTGTTGACTACGATAACGAGTGAGCGCCCACTATTGAGGATAAAGCCCAGCAGAGACAAATCCTGGTCGGAGATCCCCTCGCGCGCATCGATAACCAACAGTACGACGTTAGCGTCTTCAATCGCCTGCAATGTTTTAATCACCGAGAACTTTTCTACCGCATCGGTGATTTTTCCGCGCTTACGCACCCCCGCCGTGTCAATCAGCACATATTCCCGTTCGTCGCGTTCCATCGGGATATAAATGCTGTCGCGAGTGGTGCCCGGCATGTCGTATACCACCACGCGCTCTTCACCGAGAATACGGTTAGTGAGTGTGGACTTACCTACGTTCGGGCGACCGACAATCGCCAGCTTGATCGGCAGGCTTTGCGGGTCAAAATCATCTTCCGGCGCTTCTTCGCCATTTTGTTCCGCCTCAAACTGTGCCCAGTATTCCGCGTCTTCATCCACCTCTTCCTGCGGCGCGACATCATCCATCCACGGCAGAAGCACATGTTCCAGCAGGCTCAATACGCCGCGACCATGTGAGGCGGCGATAGGGTAAATTTCGCCTAATCCCAGCGAGTAAAAATCGACAACCGCCTGATCGGGATCGAGACCATCCGTTTTATTCGCCACCAGGAAGGTCGGTTTTTCACGGGAACGCAGATGTTTGGCAATCGCTTCATCCGCCGGCATCAGGCCAGCGCGCGCATCTACCATGAATAACACTACATCCGCTTCTTCAATCGCCAGCAGCGACTGTTCCGCCATCCGCGTTTCGACGCCGTCTTCGGTGCCGTCAATACCGCCGGTGTCGATACAGATAAACTCGCGGCCTTCAACTTCCGCACGACCGTACTTACGGTCACGAGTCAGACCCGGGAAATCCGCAACCAGCGCATCTCGGGTGCGGGTCAGACGGTTAAATAGCGTGGATTTTCCGACGTTAGGGCGCCCGACAAGCGCGACCACAGGTACCATGTTTAAAGCCTCATTAAAAAAATCATCAGACAACGCGCGCATTTTGCGCCATTGTTAAAAACAGGAAAACGGCCCCTACACCAGGAGCCGTTTTTTAAAACGCACAACCGTGACGATTAACGCGTAATCGCGTAGACCGTACCGTCTTTGGCCTGGATGAGCAGTTTACCATCCGCCACCGTCGGTTCGGTCAGGAAACCGGAACTGTCTACTTTTTGTTGGGCCACAAAACGCCCGTCATCAACATTTATCCAGTGCAGATAACCTTCGCTATCGCCGACGACTAAATCACCATTATACAGCACCGGGGAGGTCAGCAAACGGTGCAGCAGATCGCTTTGCGTCCACAGCGTTACGCCGCCGTCAGTGGTCAGCGCCAGCACGCGATCGTTCTGATCGACCAGGTAGATACGGTCGCCGTCGACGATAAAGTCATTGACCGAACCCAGCTCGCGTTTCCACATAATCTGACCACTGCGCAGATCCAGTGCCGTTAAGTTACCATTATACGCCAACGCGTAAACGACACCGTTTACCACAACCGGCGTGGTATCAACGTCGCTCAGACGGTCAATTTCCGTTGGGCCAGTGGCCTGGGAGATACGCTGTTGCCAAATCATCTGGCCTTGTTGCATCAACACGGCGCTGACGCGGCCATTATCACCACCAACAATAGCCGCGCCGAACGCGGTTGCCGGCGCAGATTCGCCGCGCAGCGACAGCGAAGGCATATCCAGGTTCACCGTCCATTTAATAGCGCCATCCGCCTGATTTAGCGCCTGCAACTGACCGTTGCTGGTATGGATAAGGACGATTCCATCACTGACAACCGGGCGAGACAACGCTTCGCCTGCGACCTTCGTCTGCCATGCTGTGGTGCCGTCGCTGGTATTCAGCGCATAAACCTCGGCCTTTTCACTGCCGATATAGACGTGACCGCCCGCGACCGTGACGCCGCCGGACAACAGCGCGGACGAACGAGAGAACCAGCCGTCTTTTTCGCCCAGATTCACAGACCAGATCTCTTTGCCATCATCCGCATTGAGCGCTTTTACCACGCCCGCGCGATCGGCTGCATAGACCACGTTATCTGCCATTACCGGATGAAGGTTAGAATAAAATTCGCCAATTCCGTTACCGACAGAGGTGCTCCAGACAGTGGTCGGGGTAAACTGGTTTTCAACCTGCGGTAATGGAGACATCTTGACGACATCTTCTTCGCCGCTAAACAGTGAACAGCCGCTGAGCAGGGTAACGGAAAGCAACCCTGGCAGAAGTAATTTACGCAATTGCATCGGGTCCCTCTCAGATGGACAAATTATTGATTTTCATCTGCATCATTTCGCTCAACGCCGGAGAAGCATCGCTATTGACGCCCGCTTCCCATGCGCTGCGCGCGCCTTTTTTATCACCCTTACTCAGCAACGCTTCGCCGCGCAAATCAGCGACAATGGCCGTCCATCCTTCGCCTTTAACGGCATCCAGAGTTTTCAGCGCGGCGTCAGCTTGCTTAAGCTGCAACTGAACGCGAGCGAGACGCAGATTAATCACCGCTTTGAGATTTTCATCGCTGGTGGCCGCCAACCCCTGCTGCAACTGGGCTTCGGCTTTTTTAAGTTCATTCTTATCCACAAACTGCTGCGCCAGTTCCATAGACGCCAGCGCACCATAGGTATTTTTATTCTCAGCCGCGAATTTTTCAGCGGCGGGAATGCTATCCGGCTTATCGGCGCTTACCGCCGTCACCGCATTTTGATACGCCAGAGAAGCAGCACGCGCGGACTCCGTCTGATGGCTGCTCCAGTAACGCCAGCCAACCAGCGCGCCAACCCCTAAAATCACTCCGACAGCCAGCGCTTTGCCGTTTTCGGCAAAGAAGCGTTTAATCGCATCCACCTGGTCGTGTTCGTTCTCGTAAATTTCCACGCTGTCCTTCTCCTTAGCCCAATAAAGTGCGCAAATGCGCGGCGACGCTGTCCTGCGCCACTGCCGTTTGCTCACCGGAGCGCAAATCCTTCACTACAACAGTCCCATCGGCGACTTCAGATTCGCCAAGAACCAGTGCAATACGGGCGCCCCACTTATCGGCGCGGGCAAACTGTTTCTTAAAGTTGCCGCCGCCGTGGTTTGTCATTAGCTTCACGCCTGGCATTTCATCGCGCAGCCGCTCCGCCAGCGTCATTGCCGCAGACTGCGTTTGTGCGCCGGCAGCTACCAGGTATATATCGACAACAGGAGAGGCAATAAATTCCGGATTAACTGCCTGAACTAACAAAACAAGTCGTTCCAGGCCCATCGCAAAGCCCACTGCCGGGGTAGCGCGACCGCCCAGTTGTTCCACCAGACCGTCATAACGACCACCCGCACAGACGGTGCCTTGTGACCCCAGACTGTTTGTTACCCATTCAAATACGGTGCGGTTGTAGTAATCCAGACCGCGTACCAGACGCTGGTTGACGGTGTAGGCAATCCCCGCCGCGTCCAGCAATTTACACAGGCCGGAAAAGTGCTCGCGTGAATCGTCATCGAGATAGTCGCCGAGAGCGGGCGCGTCGTTGAGCAGCGCCTGCACGTCCGGATTTTTTGAATCCAGCACGCGCAGCGGATTGGTATACATACGGCGTTTGCAGTCTTCGTCCAGCGTCTCTTGATGCTGTTCGAGGAACGCGACCAGCGCATCGCGATAGTTCGCACGCGCCTCTAATGAACCAATAGAGTTCAGCTCCAGGCTAACGTGGTCAGCGATGCCCAGCGCGCGCCACCAGCGTGCGGTCAGCATAATCAGCTCCGCGTCAATATCCGGGCCTTGTAAGCCGAAGACTTCGGCGCCTAGCTGATGGAACTGACGGTAGCGGCCTTTTTGCGGACGCTCATGACGGAACATCGGGCCGATATACCACAAACGCTGTTCCTGATTGTACAGGAGACCATGTTCGATGCCGGCGCGTACACAGCCCGCCGTACCTTCAGGGCGCAATGTCAGGCTATCGCCGTTGCGATCCTCAAAGGTGTACATCTCTTTTTCAACCACGTCAGTAACTTCACCGATCGCGCGTTTGAATAACGGGGTCTGCTCTACAATCGGCAAGCGGATTTCACTGTAACCGTAGCTGCCGAGCACGTTTTTGAGTGTGCCTTCAATGCGCTGCCAGATGGCGGTTTCGCCAGGCAGATAATCGTTCATGCCGCGAATGGCTTGAATGTTTTTTGCCACGTTTATTCTCTTTCTGAATATAAAAATGAACCCTCAGCGCTTCCCCGAACGAACCGGGAGCCATGCGGGTTCAATCATACACGGGAAGCGCGCCGCTTCCCATCACGTTCTTATTTTTCAACCTGCAGCACGTCAATCCGACGCGCTTCATCAAGTTGACTTGCTTTCGCGCGAATACGGGATTCAAGCTGCGCGATCATATCGTCGTTATCGAGTCTGTCCTTACGCACGCCGTCTTCATACAGGCCGCTTTTCTTATTGCCGCCCGTCACGCCCAGCGTCGATACCAGCGCTTCGCCCGGTCCGTTCACTACGCAACCGATGATCGAGACGTCCATCGGGGTGATGATATCTTCCAGACGCTGCTCCAGCGCGTTCACCGTGCCGATAACGTCGAACTCCTGGCGAGAACAGGTCGGGCAGGCGATGAAATTGATGCCGCGCGCGCGAATGCGCAGCGACTTCAGGATATCGAAACCGACTTTGATCTCTTCCACCGGGTCGGCCGCCAACGATACGCGCAGCGTGTCGCCGATGCCTTCCGATAACAGCAGACCTAAACCGATCGCCGACTTGACCGCCCCGCTACGCGCGCCGCCCGCTTCGGTGATCCCCAGATGCAGCGGCTGATCGATCTGTTTAGCCAACAAACGATAAGACTCAACGGCAAGGAATACATCGGACGCTTTTACGCTCACTTTGAACTGATCAAAGTTGAGACGATCGAGATGATCGACATGGCGCATGGCTGATTCCAGCAGCGCCTGCGGCGTCGGCTCACCGTATTTTTCCTGCAGATCTTTTTCCAGCGATCCGGCATTTACGCCGATACGAATAGGGATGTTTTTGTCTCGCGCGCAGTCCACCACCATGCGAATGCGTTCTTCGTTACCGATATTGCCGGGGTTGATACGCAAGCAGTCAACGCCGTATTCCGCTACTTTCAGCGCAATGCGGTAGTCGAAGTGAATATCGGCAACCAGCGGGACGTTAACCTGCTGTTTGATAAGCTTGAACGCTTCGGCGGCGTCCATGGTCGGTACAGAAACACGAACAATATCTGCGCCAACGCGCTCCAGCGCTTTGATCTGATTAACCGTCGCTTCCACGTCAGTGGTACGCGTGTTAGTCATCGACTGGACGGCGATAGGGGCGCCATCGCCAATCGGCACATTCCCAACGTAAATACGTGTCGATTTTCTACGTTGAATCGGAGCCTGGTTATGCATGAAAAATCTCCCGCGTTACCCGTCTGTTACTGCGCCGGTGTCGGTTCGGCATTAAGGGTCAGACGCGCAACCTGATTAGTTCTGATAAAGCGGCTCAGATCGACAGGTTTTCCTTGATACTGGATCTGCACCGCGGCCGGCGCGCCAATTTTAAGTTTATAAGGCGCCTGACCGGTTAGGTTTAAATTACCATCTTTACGCTGCATACCGCTAAACAGCTTCTTACCTGTGGCGTCAGTGACTTCGAGCCAGCAGTCAGCGGTAAAATTCATCACCAGCGCGTTCGGATCGGCAGCAGGCGCCGCTACGCCAGCCTGACTGGTCGGCAGCGCGGACGGCGTCTCCGTTGCCGCTGGCGCGGCAGATGTCGCAACCGTATCGACATTCGCCTGCGAAGGCGCGACTACCGTATTTTGCGTCGCCGCCGCCGTTGGCGCTGGCGTTTGCGTCGCCGCCGTCGAATCAACCGGCGTCGCAGGCGCCGGAGCCGTTTGCGCTGGCGTCGTATCCTGGCTTGTCGCGGCACCGGTGTCCAGCGGTACGCTTTGGCCGCTGTCCTTATCTGCGTTCAGTTCAGCCGTGCTTTGATCGGCCATTGTCGTGATCTCTTCCTGCTGCGCCTTATGGTTCTGCCACCACCAGGCGCCGGTCAGCCCTACGACCACAAACAGTACCAGCCAGGTAAAAGACATTAACCAGCCGTCGCGTTTTTTACGACGCTTTCCTAATGAGAAACTCTGCATCGGGGCGACTTTGGCGGCGCGCAGCGGGGCCTGCTTTTCCAGCCCCGGCAGCAGTTCCTCTTCTGGAACATGCACCAGACGCGCATATGAGCGGATATATCCGCGCAGGAAGGTTGAAGCAAGATCGGACGGCGCCTTATCTTCTTCAATATCGCGTACCGTAGAAACCTTCAGGCAAAGTCGCTCAGCGACAGCCTGCTGGCTGAGTCCGAGTTGTTCACGGGCATTGCGCAGACGAACGCCGGTGGTTTGTGCTTCATTTTGGTCGTGCGTGGCTTCAGTATTCATTCGCTACAGCTACAGGTACGTGTAAATTAGGATTCAGGCGCCGACGAGCCGTAATGCCCGCCCACACCGCGAAACATCAGGTTAGTTAACCTTAGTCAGACAGTATAAGCCTGTCAGGCCGCAGATGACAAAACCGCTAAGACACAAGGCTAAACTCTTGTTGCACCATTACATACTGCCTTAAAGTCGACAAAAACGCACCGTTATTATTGACCAGACAAGTACAACGCCAGACATTATTCAACTGACATTGCGCCACGGTATAATGAATGCCCCGTAGCGCAACTGCTATCAAATAGCCTTGATGTCAATCACCTCTCCCTGCATACGCTTACGCAGGGTACGTTTGGTACGGTCAATCACATCGCCAGCCAACTGTCCGCATGCCGCATCAATGTCATCGCCACGCGTCTTGCGTACGATGGTCGTGAAACCATAACTCATCAAAACCTTAGAAAAGCGATCGATACGGCTGTTAGAGCTGCGGCCATACGGCGCGCCAGGGAACGGGTTCCACGGAATCAGATTAATCTTACAAGGCGTCTCTTTTAGTAGCTCCGCCAGTTGATGCGCGTGTTCAGTGCCGTCGTTAACGTGGTCAAGCATCACGTATTCAATCGTCACGCGCCCCTGATTGGCGTTGGATTTCTCCAGATAGCGGCGAACCGCGCCCAGGAACGTTTCGATATTGTATTTTTTGTTGATCGGGACGATTTCGTCGCGAATAGTGTCATTCGGCGCATGTAAGGAGATAGCCAGCGCGACATCTATCATATCGCCCAGTTTATCCAGCGCAGGCACCACGCCGGACGTTGAGAGCGTGACACGACGTTTGGACAGGCCGAAACCAAAGTCATCGAGCATAATTTCCATCGCCGGTACGACATTGGTCAGGTTAAGCAATGGCTCGCCCATCCCCATCATGACCACGTTGGTGATCGGACGCTGGCCGGTGACTTTGGCCGCGCCGACGATTTTCGCCGCACGCCAGACCTGACCGATAATTTCCGATACGCGCAGGTTGCGGTTAAAGCCCTGCTGCGCAGTTGAACAAAACTTGCACTCCAGCGCGCATCCTACCTGTGAAGAGACACACAGCGTAGCGCGGTCGTCCTCCGGGATATAGACCGTTTCAACGCGCTGATCGCCGACAGCAATCGCCCACTTGATGGTGCCGTCTGAGGAACGCTGCTCTTCAACGACCTCCGGCGCGCGGATTTCCGCGACCTCTTTTAATTTGCCGCGCAACACTTTGTTGATGTCGGTCATCTCATCAAAATTATCGCAGCAATAGTGATACATCCATTTCATCACCTGATCGGCGCGGAAAGGCTTTTCACCTAAGTTTTTAAAAAACTCGCGCATCTGCTGACGGTTGAGATCCAGCAGGTTGATTTTTGTTTCGTTGTTAAGAACTACCGGGGTACTGCTTTCAGGTGTGACAATTTGTTCAGACATATGCTATTCCGGCCTCGTTATTACACGTTATGGCCCCTGGAGGGTTGAAAAAGAAACGCCCCGGTAAGCTTACTGCTCGTCCGGGGGCGCTGCATTGTACAAATTCTGGCGTAAGGATTCCACGTCTGCACGCGGCATTAGCAAAAATAATATTTGAACCGATAATTTATCGCCAACGCATTTGCAGCGTGAAAGACGAAGGAGATTAACGGGTGCGCGGGCACACTTCGCCTTCACCGAAGAAAAAGGCGATTTCGCGCTGCGCGGATTCCAGCGAATCCGAACCGTGGGTGCCGTTTTCAGTTAAGCTATCAGCGTAGTCGGCGCGCAGCGTACCCGCCAACGCGTTCGCCGGATTGGTGGCGCCAAGCAGATCGCGGTGACGCTGTACCGCATTTTCGCTTTCCAGCACGGATACCACGATAGGGCCAGAGGTCATGAACTCCACCAGACCGTCAAAGAACGGCTTGCCGTCGTGCTCAGCATAGAAGCCGCGCGCCTGCTCAACGGTCAGGTGCAGCATTTTAGTGCCAACAATTTTGAACCCTGCAGCTTCAAAGCGCGCAAAGATGCTGCCAATAACGTTTTTTGCCACCGCGTTGGGTTTAATGATGGAAAAAGTCCGTTCAATAGCCATGTTTACCTCTGAAATATGTTCTGTTGTTATGTCAGGCGCGGATTATAAAGAGCATCCCATCAATTGCCTATGGATGCAGGTAACATTTTTTTAAAATAAAATGAGCATTAGCAACAAAAGTTAAAGGCGCACAGCAAACTCAGGGGACTGACACAGCACGCAGTGCGTGTGTTCAGGCGTGAGAGCATGGAAAGTACGTTTGCAGCTTTCGCAGGTGAGCGTATGCACCGCACTATGCCGCGTTGACGCGGGTTCCACGTCAAACCGCAGCCGCAGCGCCTGATGCGGACATACCGCCGCACAGCCGCCGCATCCCGTACAACGCGCCGCCTCTATCGTCAGGGTATTGTCGTCAAACTGGATAACGTTTTCCGGGCAGCTTCGCCAGCAGGCGCCGCACATCCTGCACTCTTGCGGACTGATTTCGGGTACGCATTCGCTGAACGCGGAAAACGCCTGTCTGAGACGCCGTTTCCCCGGCTCGACGGCGCACGGGGTAATGGCGTCGCGCGGAACATGAAACAGAGTACGCCGCGAGGCGTTAATCTCCGCGCCGACAACGTGTTTGAAAGACCAGCCCGGCTCGCCGTAGCGGCGCAGCGCTAAATTTAGCCCCGCCAGCGCCATCAGCCACTGCGCTGATCGCTCCACCGCAATATCAATAAAGCGAATACCGTACTGGCTGTGCCAGAGAAGCAGTTCATCGACCGTTGGCGCCTGTAGCGAAAACGGCCCCACCAACGTATCCCCCTGCACAAAGCGTTTAACCGGTTTGATACCGGTAATGGCGTCAACAGGACAGACAAACAGACAGTCGCCACAGGCTATGCAGCGCGTCGTATCTATGCTGACCTGCCCCTGCGCCAGCGAAAACGCCTGCGCCGGACAAACATCGGCGCAAGCGCGGCAGGAAGAAAAACGAAAGCGACGACGGACGCAGGCCTGCGTCACGTCTACCGCCGGATCGATCGTCAGGTTAACCATCAGCCAATACTAAAGAAGACGTAGCGCAGCATAATCTCGCCGAGAAGCAGCAATACGCTGCCCGCCACCAGCGTCCCTCTGGCGTTTCGCAGACCGCCTGCGGCAAAGCAGAGCATTCCCGCCGCTGAGACACACCAGCCGAGAAGATAGACGTCGCGCAACTGCGCCAGCGCCTGTAGCGGATGATGCGGGAAAGTGACGACCGTCGTATCCACCGCATTAATATCCGCCAGCCATAGCGGCTGCATGATCAGGCGAATCAGCACCATCAGTGCGACCACTATCACAGCGCAGCGCATTGCGGCGCCAGCGTTGCGCAGATAAGCCAGCGCAATGACTACCGAGCCGATAATGCCTGACGTGCCAAAGAACAGCGCCAGCGTGTTGCTATGCTGCCAGGTCGCCACCGAGGCATGGATATAAACCTGCGCCATGCAGAATACATCCACCAGCCCAAACACTGCCGCCAGCGCCAGCAGCGGCTGCCAACCTGGTTTTCGGAAAAACAGCAGCACAACCCCCAGTCCCAGCGCCGCCAGATAAAGGCTGGCAAAGACGATTTCGCGACTCAGCCACGAACTGGCGACATGACGTAACGCGTTTAGCGCATTCAGGGGATAGCCCATGTGCAGCGCTGAAGTAAGCAGCCCCACGCAGGCCAGTACAAACGCCCCCGCCATCGCGGGAAGCGCGCCGCGTGCAGGCACGCGTCCCTCTACGGCGTACTGGCGGCCCAACGCCAGCCACACTGTCACACCCACAGACCCTTGCAAACAGAGCGTAAAAATCAGCAGCGGTAACTCATGCATGGCGTTTACCCTCTTTTTCTGCGCCCTGATGCGCTTTTACAACCAGATTAGGCTTGGTTATGGATGAATCTGGCAGCCCGTTAACGTCGCATACGCTACCGTACTTCGCGCGCAGTTCATCAATCGGACCAAACTTGATGGCCTCCAGCGGACAGGTCGCAACACAGACGGGCGGTTCACCTTTCGCCAGTAAATCAACGCACATGTCGCACTTGGACATTTGGCCAGTCTGCTCGTTAAGCTGCGGCGCGCCGTAAGGGCAGGACCAGGCGCAATAGCCACAGCCGACGCATTTGTCGGTATCAACGCGCACGATGCCGTCGCCCGGGCGTTTATGCATAGCGGTAGTCGGGCAATTTTTGGTGCAGACAGGGTCCGCACAGTGGTTGCAGGAAATGGAAAGCGTATAAGCAAATACGTTATTGCTGACCCCGCCCTGCCCGGTCGGGATGAAACTTCCGCCCTTGACTTCATAGACGCGGCGGAAACGACGGCCTACTTCCAGATTGTTTTTGTCTTTGCAGGCCACCTGGCAGGCTTTACAACCGGAGCAGCGTGAGGAGTCGATGAAAAATCCCAGTTGTTTATCGCTCACCGGCGGGTAATGTGTAAACTGACTCATGCTTTAGCCACCTCCACCAGCATGGTTTGATGTGAATTTCCCTTCGCCAGCGCGGTAATACGGGCCGAGCTGAGGACGTTCGCACAGCCGCCTTTATCAATACCGTTCTCATCCGGCTGCCACCAGGCGCCGGCCTGCATCGCGACAACGCCAGGAATAATGCGCGGCGTCACTTCCGCCGGGATTTCGCAAATCCCGCGTGAGTTATGAATGCGCACCATGTCGCCATGCGTAATGCCGCGCTTTTGCGCATCCTGCGGGTTGATCCACAATGTTTGATGCTGCACTTCAATCAGCCACGGGTTAGCGTATTGCGTTGAGTTGGCGCGGTTTTTTCCTTTCCACGTAATTAACTGGAGCGGAAAATCTTTCGCCAGCGCATCCTCCGGGCCTTCATGCGCGGGAACGTAGTGCGATAACGCCGGGATTTCCGGATGCTGCATGTCGTACAGGCGCTTCGAGAAGATCTCTATTTTCCCTGACGGCGTCGGGAACGGATGATTTTCCGGATCGCGAATATTGTCTTCAAAGGCGATAAATGGCGCGCTTTTGAACAGATGCTGACGGGTCTTTTGCAGCGTGGCGAAATCCGGTAGATTTTCGTCCGGCATCGCCAGGCGCGTCTGTTCCCAGATGTGTTCAATCCACGCTTTCTCATCGCGCCCCTGGCTAAATTCATTCTCAATGCCTAATTTCGCCGCCACCTCACGTAGCCAGTCGTAGTCGGAGCGCCGCTCAAATTCAGGCTCGATCAGTTTTTCAGAGAGTATCAGGTAGCTTGCCGTACCCCAGGTTTCACCGATGTTCCAACGTTCCATAAAGCTGGTTTCCGGCAGCAGTAGATCAGCGTATTTCGCGCTCGGCGTCATAAACAGATCGCTGGCGACAATAAACTGGATCTTTGATTCATCCTCCAGTACGCGTACCGCCTGGTGCAGATCGGGGTTCTGATTCGCCAGATAGTTCCCGGCCAGCGAGAACAGAATACGGATGTTACTGTCCAGCTTATCGGCATCTTTCAGCCCCATATCCGGCGTCACTTTGCTGGCGTCGTCTGCGGCCTGCACCCAGTTCATCACCGAAATTTTGGCTTTTACCGGGTTATCCGGCATCTCCGGACCCGCGGCAAATTTACGGTTAGCGCAGCCGCCGTAACCCGCAGCCCAACCGCCTTTGATGCCGACATTACCGGTAATGGTCGCCAGTAGGGTCGAGCCGCGCGCGGTGCGTTCGCCGCAGTTGTGGCGCTGTGGTCCCCACCCCTGAATCAACGCGGCGGGTTTGGTATTCGCGTAATCACGCGCTAACTGGCGAATGGTTTGCGCCGGCACATGGGTGATCTTTTCCGCCCACTCGGGGGACTTAACGACACCGTCTTTGGCGCCGGTCAGATACGCCACCAGCGATTCGTTAGCCGGTACGCCTTCCGGCATTGAGTCTTCGTCAAAACCGATAGCGTAGCGCGCAATAAATGCGCGATCGTGCAGATTCTCGCTGATGATGACGTACATCATCGCGTCCATCAGCGCATTGTCGGTGGTGGGCAGTAGCGGGATCCACTGATCCGCCAGCGACGAAACGGTGTCGGAATAGCGCGGATCGACCACGATAAACCGCGTACCGTTCTGCTTCATCTTCTGCAAGAAATAGTTGGTATGACCAAAAATGGTCTCCGTCGGGTTATGGCCCCACAGAATCACCAGTTTGGTCTCCAAAAGCGTATCCAGCGAACTGCCGCTGGCGGCAATGCCGTAAGTATAAGGCGTCGCGGCCGCCGTGTTGCCCATACTCACAGAATGGTAGCTTTCGAGATAGCCGCCGGTCAGATTCAGCAGGCGACGCGCCATTTTATCGCCGGAAAAGGTGCCGCCGGAAACGGCGGTGCCAACATGAACATAGCGCGAAGCCGGGCCATATTTTTCAGTAATCGATTTTAAATTATCGGCGATTAAGGTTGTCGCTTCATCCCAGGAAATGCGCTCGAACTTTCCTTCACCGCGTTTTCCTACGCGCTTCATGGGATATTTAAGTCTGTCAGGATGATAAACAAATTTACGGTATGCGCGTCCACGAACACAGGCACGCATCACCGGCATTTGCGCATCCAGCGCATTATCCGGTCGCGTTGAAATTCGCGTCACGATACCGTCACTAACATGCGCCCAAATATCGCATTTGCCCCCGCAGTCAAAAGTGCTGCATGTCTGAACGACTTTTTCCGCAGGCCTGTTTTCAGTTGCCGTCACAGCGCGCGCCTGAGCGGTAGCTGGCGAGGAGACAAAGGGTAACGCAATAAGCGCGGAGCTGGCCTGGATAAAGTGGCGGCGAGAAATAGCGGGCTGTTCGCCATTTCCCTGGCTTTTTATATTTTTCATGATCCGACTCGTCAAATAAAAACCCATTCTCACGTTTTTAAGTGTTAGATCTCTTGATATTTATCAAGCTCCCTCATTGAGGGTAATTCCGGAAAAATTAATAATTCTCATTAACTTTAAATTAAATGAAATTCATAATTTATTCTGAAGAGTTGTTAACGTATTAATTCAAAATTAACCGCTGCAACCTGACCGGACTCATCCATTACGACAAGTTGATAACGTCCAGCGATATTGAGTAATAAAGAAAGGCGATTATTTTCGCCATTAACAGGTTCGCCATTTAAAAACCACCAGCGACGCCCTTTACCGCCGGTAGTCGAGACGGGCAGCGTGACGTTTTCCTGGCCTGGCAATTGCCTGATCACCGCGCCATCCCTCACTCCTGACAGCATTAACGGCGCGGCATCATTGCCCTGTAGCGGCGGACAGTAAGCGGACGCCGCGGGCAAGC
Organism: Salmonella sp. SAL04213; assembly: GCF_046550535.1. Taxonomy (NCBI): domain Bacteria; kingdom Pseudomonadati; phylum Pseudomonadota; class Gammaproteobacteria; order Enterobacterales; family Enterobacteriaceae; genus Salmonella; species Salmonella sp. SAL04213. The sequence continues at coordinate 252,029 of NZ_JBGDXS010000005.1, forward strand.
GGGCGCTACGTCTTTCCGCAGGCGGCAGCCACGGCTCCAGCGGCCGCGGCCAGACGATAAACGTATGCGCACGCGCCTGCGGACAGTCGGCAGCGACACGCCGCCCCGTATCATCCAGCCAGACCGGGAAACGAATACCGTTGATGTCTTCCTGCTCAGGTAACAGCAGCGTGGGCGGCTGGCTGTCATCGAGAAGCCATGTCGCCAGGCGGCGGCGACAGTTGCTGTCTCCGGCAGGCAGAGTCTGTCCGCCCGGCCAGCAAATGACGCCGCGGCTTACCGTCTGCGGACGCGGATCTTCCGGTAGGCGTCCCGTATGCGCCAGTAACAGATTATTGACCTGGTTAAGCAATGGCACCGCGCTGGCAAAACCAAATTGCCCCACCACAGGCGTGCCGTCGGGTCTGCCTGTCCAGATGCCGATGATATAGCGCGCGTTAACGCCAATAGCCCACGCATCGCGATAGCCGTAGCTGGTGCCGGTTTTCCACGCCAACGGCACAATGCGCGGCAGCGCGTTATCCGGCAAGGGTTGCGCTTCATCCGCCATAATCCGTCGAATGATCCACGCCGCTCCCGGCGACATTAATGGTCTTTCCGACAGCGGATCGTCCGGCTGTAACCGTAGTTTCGCCGCTTTCCCATGACGAGCGAACGCGCTGTATGCCGCCGCCATCTCGTCAAGCCGCGCGCCCGCGCCGCCCAGAATCAGCGAAAGATTGGGCGCCGCGCCAGCAGGCAAATATAGCGGCAGGCCGACGTTACGCAGTTTTGCCGCAAATCGTTTCGGCCCATAGGCTTCAAGCACCTGAACGGCAGGCAGATTCAGCGAGCGTATCAGCGCGTCGCTCATGCTGACCGGACCGTGAAATCCGCTGTCGAAGTTTCCCGGGCGGTAATCTCCGGTGCGGCGCGGAACGTCCTGTAATAATGATGCGGGATGGATCAAGCCGTCATCCAGCGCCAGACCGTACACAAAGGGTTTGAGTACCGATCCCGGCGATCGGATCGCCGTTACCATGTCGACATGACCAAAACGGCTGTCGTCATTAAGGTCTACCGATCCGACCCAACCGCGCACGCTCATATCGGTATGATCGACGACGATCATCGCCAACGAACTGCGTGCAGGCAGCCGCCCTTTCCATGCCCGCGCCAGATCTTCCAGTTGCCGCTGCAATCCGGCGTCCAGCGTGGTCACAATTTTGTCGTTCTGGCTTTTACTCAACATCATTCGGGCAAAAAGCGGCGCCAGTTGCGGCATTTGACGCGGCGCCAGCCAGACCGGTTCTTCACGCGACTCGCGTACCGTTTCGGCAGGCCAGACGCCCTGCGCCGCCATCCGATCCAGCACTTTATTTCGTGCCGCTTCGGCTCTCGCAGGCCAGCGGTCGGGGCGTAACCGGCTCGGCGCCTGCGGCAATACGGCCAGCAGCGCCGCGTCAGCGTAGCTCAGGCGCGCGGGCGGCTTGCCGAAGTAGGCCCAGCTTGCAGCGCCAATACCCTGTAGCGTGCCGCCGAACGGCGCGCGGTTCAGGTACAGCGTCAGGATATCGCGCTTGGACAAATGCCATTCAAGCTGGAGGGCGCGCCAAAGCTGGCGGATTTTACCGCCGAACGTGCGCGAATGCGGGTCCAGCAGTCTCGCCACCTGCATAGTCAGCGTACTGCCGCCGGAAATAACGCGCCCGGCGGTAAGATCCTGCCATGCCGCGCGCGCGACGGAGAAAGGGTTAACGCCAGGGTGCCGCCAGAACCAGCGATCTTCGTAATTGATTAGGGCCTCCAGGTAGCGGGGAGAGACCTCTTCAATCGTCACCGGATAACGCCAGATCCCCCCGGCGTCGGCAAAGCGCCACAGCGGCGTACCGTCATGGGCTACCACGACCCGCGCAGGATGGACCTCATTGAGCGGCAGCGGCCAGAGTTTATCCGCCGCCCATAACGCCAGGAAAATAAAAAGCGGCGCGCCCGCCAGCCACAGCCAGCGGCCACGTTTACCACGCCAACCGTTCATTTAAGGCGTCACAATCAGCAGCCCCTCGCTCGCGCCGGTTGCCCGCCACTGAGGCGCGTACATCGATTCCACCTGCGGTTGCGCAAGCTGGTACGTCCCCGGCGTTACCGCGCGCGCCAGGTAGACCAGCGTCACGGGCTGGCCCTCATTGACAACGACGGCAGCCACAAACCGATCGTCGCGGAATTCCATATACTGAATATCCGCCTGCTGCATCTGATTAAGCAGATTTTGCACTTCGCTACCGCTCTCCGGCAGGCTGGCGCTGCTGTCAGCCAGATTCTGGTTTTCCAGCTCCAGCCCGGCCGGGAGCAGGTCCACCACCAGCGCATCCGGCACATTGCGATCGGCCACTACCGTTAACCAGACCAGCACCAGTTCGCCGCTACGCAACGAGGACAGCGATTTGCGCTGACCATCGGTCCCCAGTATTTGTCGTTCAATCTGCAAAACGTTGCTGGCAGGCTCAGGCGCAGATGAGGGATAGCCGCTGCTATCCAGACGCAGCCATAGCGGCTGGCTACCGGTGTTCGTCACCTCAAGGGCGGCCAGCTGGTCAGCATCCAGATTACGGGTCAGCGCCTTGTCGCCCGCCAGCGGCTGCGCCTCTAACGAGGTCTGCGCCTGCCAGGCGCCCGCGCTGGCCTGTCGCGAATGCGCGGCGAGGAACAAGGCATTGTTCTCCTGGGTAGAGAGCCAGCGCTGACCGAAGGCCTGCTCAGAAAGCGAGCTTAATAGCGCGTTTTGCGCGTCCGGTCTGAGGTTGTTCTCTTCCAGTAACGACAACATCAGAGCGTTATCGCGCAGAGAACTGCCGTAATCCGCTATCCATTGCCGTTCGTCCTGACGCGGCGTATTCAGAGCCAGCGTAATGGCCTCTTCGCCGCGTCTGGCATCGCCCATCGTGTTTAACGCGATGCCCAATTGCATCAGCGGCAGTCCTGAAGCCGCCTGACTACGGCGCTCCCAGATTTCGCGCAGCGCGCCGAGCGGCGCTTTCTGCTGACGCGCCAGTACCAGCGCGGCGTAAGCCTGAGCGGCAAAAGTACTGGCCTGGGTATTATCGCTATAACGAATCAGCATCAGCATCGTGCCGGGATCCTGCAGATAGCGCAGCAGTCGCTCATTGCCCCGGTTAATGGCCTCCGGCGGGACGCTATATCCCTGCTCGCCCGCGCGAATGAGGAAATCCATCGCGTAGGCCGTTAGCCAGGGCTCTTCCGCCTCATTTTCATCCCATAGCGCAAAACCGCCGTTATCACGCTGCATCTGTAGTATGCGGGAGATGCCGATATCCACCGCGGCGCGCCGTTTTTCATCGCTATCGCCGGTAATACCGAGCGACTGCAATTGAGCGGCATTAGTATACAGCGCCGGGAATAACCCGCTGGCGGTTTGTTCCAGGCACCCGTACGGATATGCTTTCAGCTCGCGAATGTAGCGCGCCAGATTGAGCGGCGGTTTTCCGCTTAACAGCAGTTGTCCCTGCAACGTGGCTGGCGAGACGTTTGCCAGATGCTGCTCTGGTACATGCCAGCTCTCTCCCGGCGCCAGCGCAATGCCGCTATTTACCGTTTGGGCAGGCCAGGCCGGACGCACGCCGATTTGCCACTGCTTATGCTGCGCGCCGAGGGTTTCTCCCGGCAGATTCAGACCGCTAATGGTCGCCTGGATTTCGCCTTCGCCAAAACCTTCCAGCGCGCGTACCGGAACGAATAAGGTGGTGCGCACGCCCGGCGCCAGGTTGACCGGTTGCGGCTGTTGACTAAGCAATTCCAGTAACCCACTGGCGGCGAGCGCAATATTCAGCGTCTGCGGACGGTCGGTCAGATTGGTGACGTCCAGCACCAGTCGCGAAACATCCCCTCCCGCCAGAAAACGCGGCATATTCAGCTCGGCAATCACTGGCGCGGCGACAACGACTTTGCTTTCGCCGCGACCAAAATCGTCCGCTGTCCATGCCTGCGCCATAACCCGCAGTTCGCCGTTAAAGTCGCCAATCGGCAGCGTTACGACCCCTTCGCCCTGCTCATTGAGCGTGATCGGCTGCGCCTGCTGCGCGATGATATTGACATGGTTTACCGGCGGTTTTCCGCCGCGCTTAAGGTCGTCGCCATCGCCGCCAAAACGCAACGCCGCCAGCCGCCCCTGCCCTTCAATGACCTGGCCGTAAATATCGTAGATATCCGCACCGTAGCGTTTTTGACCGAAGAACGCCTGCCACGGGTCCGGCGTCGCGTAATCGGTGATATTCAATACGCCGCTATCGACCGCGGAGACCAGCACGTTGATCTGTTTTGGCATTTCGCCGTGTTTAACGCTGGCTTTCACCCTGACGGTGAGCGGCTGATTCGGGCGCATTTTAGCCGGGCTTTCCAGCGCCAGATCGAGGCGGCGGTTTTCATCCCCCAGCGGTAGGTGTAGTAACCCCACGGCGCGTTTTGGCGTCGCGGAACGAGATTTATCGCCGGGACGCACCACCAGCGTACTGAGATAGAGATCGTGGCGATTCCAGGTTTTATCCACCGGAATCGTGAGCTCCAGACCTTGTGCCGGCACATCGATCGCCTGCCACCACAGCGGACCGTCGCTGGACTCCACCATCGCATAACCTTTACCGGCGACCGGCGCGGCGATATGCAATTTCATGGTATCGCCTGGACGATAACTCGCTTTATCCAGTTTGAGGGTGACGCGATCCGGACGCGCCGCGCCGCTACCGTCGCTGTTATCCTGCCAGCTATAGCCGGCCCAGAAACGAACGCTGCTGACCGTCTCATTCGGCGCTTTGACCTCCAGACGGTACGCGCCCCATTCCACCGGGAAGCTGACTTTTCCGGTTTCATCCGCGTTCAGATCCAGCGTCTGCTCGCCCTCCACCAGATCTTTTTGATCAAACTGCGACTGCCAGCCTTCGCTTTCCGACCAGTTCCAGTAATAGTCGCGACGCTCGCGGATGAGCCGCACCTGTAAACCGGACACCGCTTTTTTCTCGCCCTGCGCGTTGGCGTAAACAATATCGAATGCGGCGTTGCTGTCTTCGTCGACAATCGGTTGATTAACGGTGGTATCCGTACGGTAGTCGTATACCGCTTTGGCGGCGAACTGTGGACGAATTCCCGGTAACGTATCGGCAGGCCAAATCGCCTGCTCTACGCGACGAGTGACCGGACGACCGCCAGACTCCAGCAGGCTGGCCTGTAGAATTACCTGCAGCGGCGAATGCGCTTCTTGCCACTGGCTGGCAGCACTCACTTCACCACGTCCGCCTTTATCCAACGTCAGTTGAACTTCGTCCAGGCTGCGCGAAAGATTCTCTTCGGCAATATTGCCGAACTGGAAGCCAGGCAAGGCCGCGACAGCGTCGCGCAGCGGACGCAGGAAAAGTTGCCCTTGCAGGGTATTGCCGTTAGCAGGCGCGCCATACAAGTAATAGCCGACAACGGAGAATTTCACCTCATCCGCAGGCGCCAGCGGTGTTTTTTGCGCCGTCAGGTTGAGCGCCATCCGCTCCGGCATAAAGTCTTCCACGTGGAAATCCCAACTCCGCAGCAAATTATCGCCGGTGTTGGCGCGGACATGCCACAAGCCGGTCGGCGCGTTGATATCCAGCGGATAATTCAAACGGTATAGCCCGTTTTCCGGCTGGCTGACGACGGTGCGCATCACCTGTCCGTCTGGTTTTACCACTTCCAGCTTAACGGGTTGATCGGGCAGCGTTTTACCGTCGCTATCGCGCAGTAATCCGTTGAGGATAACCGTTTCGCCCGGTCGGTAGAGATCGCGCGGGCCGAACATAAAGAACTGCTTGCTGTAGCCGGGCGCGCCAGCGACATTAAATTCCGACAGATCCAGAGCCGGAAGCGTGAGATCGAGCAGCGTGGTCTGCTCCTCTTTACGCGCCAGTAATAGCGCCGCCGCTTTATCAGCTTCCAGTTGCACATGTCCCTGCGCGTCGCTCGTCGCCTGCGCCAGCGTCTGACCTTTATTATTCAGAAGAACGATCTCAATTCCCGACTGCGCCGCGCCGTTTTCCAGGCTTTGCGTAAAGATATCCAGCCGATTATGGTAACGGTGCGCGGACACGCCGATATCGCTAAGGGTAAACAACGTAGCGGCATTACTATAGTTGTAGTGTCCAGCCTGATTCATTACCGCCACATATACGCCCGCCTGTTGCAGCGGCTTAATATCGCTTAATGGCAGCAGCAGTTTCTCACGCGTATTGCGCGCCGGATTAAGATCAAAACGACCGGTATAAACCAGATCCGCCATTTTCAGCAGATGGTCGGACTCCCAGTTAGAGAGAGAACTACGGTACTCCCACTGGCTGACAAATGACGCCAGCGATCCGGGCTTAACGCGGAAAAAGTTCACATCAACATGGTTGACGTTAAGCGCCATGACCGGCAGTCCTTCCGCTATTTTCCCCGGTAGCAGCGATCCCCGGCTGGCAAAGCCGACGCTGGGCTGGACATCACGCGTGGTAATCGTTTTTTCATAAGACTTGCCGAAGGTGGCGTTATTCAGCGCTTTAACGGCGGGATCAACCGTGACCACCAGCACGCGTTCAGGTTCCAGATGACGTAACCTTAGCTCTTTTAAATTTGGCGCCAGCTCCCATGCGCCGTCAACGCTGCCGCTTTTCTTATCAACCACGTGAACCACACGGGAGAAATCCTGTTCAGGATCTAAAGGAATTGAAAACGTCAGCACCAGCGTCGCCGCGCCGTCAAGCTGCGCTTCGGAGGCGTCTAATAGCGTGAGCGCTTTGCCCTGGCTTTGCTGCGCCAGCTTTTGTAGCTGTGCCGGGTCTTGCGCGGGCGAGGGCTGCGCTACGGCTGGCGCTTCGCTTTTAGTCGTCGGGGCGGTTTTATCGTTGTTATCGCATCCCGCCAGCGCCAGCATGATCATGCAGGCCACCACGCGTAAATGTTTCATCTTTCATCCCTGGCCTTAACGGCCTGTCAGCAACGGTTGATGAGATATTATGCGTGAGAAATTTTATTGTGTAAGTCCGTATTACTGTGATGATGCGAAAATTTTACGCAGAAATGTGGTTTCGCCAGCCAAAACAGCCTCTTCTACTTGTCCCTTTTCGGGAAACGTCCGACAATTTGATCATAATCAGGTAACAATGGAGATGCCCATGACCACCGCCTTTTTTGTCGCCGCCGACTGGCTTGCCGAACATATTGATGATCCGGAAATACAGATTCTTGACGCCCGTATGGCGCCGCCAGGACAGGAACATCGTGATATGGCGGGCGAATATCGCGCCGGACATATTCCCGGCGCGCTGTTTTTTGATATTGAAGCACTTTCCGATCGCGCATCGCCGCTGCCGCATATGATGCCGCGCCCGGAAGCGTTTGCGGTGGCCATGCGTGAACTGGGTGTTCGCCAGGATAAACACCTGGTCATATACGATGAAGGCAATCTGTTCTCCGCTCCGCGGGCGTGGTGGATGCTGCGCACGTTCGGTGCCGAGAAAGTGTCCATTCTGGCGGGCGGACTGGCGGGCTGGCAGCGCGACGAATGGCTATTGCGCGAAGGCGAGGAAGCGCATGAAGGAGGCGAGTTTGAGGCGAAATTCACGCCGCAAGCCGTGGTGCGTCTCACCGACGTATTGCTGGCAAGTCATGAAAAAACCGCGCAAATCGTTGACGCGCGTCCGGCGGCGCGTTTCAACGCTCAGGTTGATGAACCGCGTCCGGGACTGAGGCGCGGACACATTCCTGGCGCGCTAAACGTCCCGTGGACGGAACTGGTGTATGAGGGCGAATTAAAGACCACTGACGAACTGAATGAGGTTTTTTTCAGCCACGGCGTGAGTTTCGACAGACCGATTATCGCCAGTTGCGGTTCCGGCGTGACGGCCGCGGTCGTGGTGCTGGCGCTCGCCACGCTGGATGTGCCTGACGTCACGCTTTACGACGGCGCGTGGAGCGAATGGGGCGCGCGTACCGATTTACCGGTTGAACCCGCTTAATATCCGCCATGCCGGATGGCGCTCACGCTTATCCGGCCTACCGTTCAGGCTGATGTAAAACGATCTACAGACATTGTTTTTATTCAGCTCTTTTCCGCTGTCCTGCAAACGGGCATTATTTTCTCTTAATAAAATCCTATTTTTTATCGGTAAATACTTTACGCCGGGTATAAGGAGTATCATCACCGCTGTTTTGGTTTTCACCGGGAAATAACTCCTGTAAATATAATTTTTAAGGATGAAAAATGGATATTTCACTCGCTAATTTAATTGAGTTGGTTAAAAAGGTTAACCGTAATAAGGTACCTACTCCTATGTCTGCCGAGGAAATAAGTCGTCTGCGAGTGCGTAAGTATCGCGATCCGCAAAATACGGAAACCACTGAGTTACCTGAAAGCCTGAAGGCGCTACTGGCCTACGACCGCGATCTACTTAGCAATTATAATATGCCTGTGATTGAAACATTACAAAGATCTATTGATAAAGAGGGAGTAATTCATTCTTACTCCCCTGATGAAGAGGCGTATTACGGCGCTGGCATGGATAGCTCAGGTATTGATATTGAAGATCTGATGCCTGTCTGGAGTAACGATCCCCGTCTTCCGGCATTAATTCGTATCGATCATGTCGGCGATCAGGCCATTTTTATCTATATCACAGAACGGGATGCCAACGGCGAATACCCTATTGCCCGCATGGAACGTAATGAATTCTGGCTGGCGGAGTCTTCTCTGGTGGAATATCTCTATAATATTATTTCGGGCGCTAAAGACATTGGCTTTACCGAAGAGGATTTACATCTTCCGCAATGGAAGGCACTGCAAAAAATGAATGAACAACGCGATGCCGCTTTACTTGACCTGGAGGATTATCATGAGGCGTTTTGGGCAAAACTGGACGCGCTCGTCGATTAATCGACATGATGTCGGGTGGCGCTCACGCTTATCCGGCCTACCGTTCAGGCTGATTTAAAACGAATCTACATAAATTCGGTTTAAGCAGGCCACAAAAAAACCGCTCAGTTGAGCGGTTTTTTTGTGCTGGTCCGGTTCGCGGCCTTTCCAGCAGGCTTTGTTGCCATAGCAACGCAGGCACACCGTAGGGGATTAATACTCCCTTTTAAGGGAGCAAATGTCAATATGATTTACCGGGAAACTATTCAACATTTGAGGTATTATCTTTCCCGGCCCTTTCCGCCGTCTCGCAAACGGGCGCTGGCTTCAGGAGAGGATAACCCATGGCCGTAAGCGCAGGCACACCGTAGTGCCTGCTATCACGGCATTATCGCCAGCGGTGCTGCCGTGATGCGGTCTTCGCAAGGACCGCAACATGAAGGTACGATGCTTTTGTGTCGTGCTTCTTGTTTCTGGCACGTTGTGTCTTCACGCAGACAGAAGCCACCCAGGTAGCTCTGTTCCCGTAACGCTCAACGTCCAGAGCAGGTAAGCCAGGAGGCCGCCCTGTTGGGCGGCTTTCTTTTCTTCAGATGATGCGGTTCTGTTTAAAATCGCGCAGGAACCCGCCCCAGCGGCGCTCGTAGAACGGCGCGATATGCTCAGTGATAAAGTGGCTGATACCCTGCTCGCCCTTCCTCACCTGACAAATATCGATCGGTTCGTCACCCGGTAACGTGTCGGTCGCCACATTGCCCGCTGCGTGAATGATCTCTTCAATATCGCCGTCAGCCTCAATGCCAATCAGCAGATTGGGTTGGGCGTCCGCATGTTCTTTAATCGCGCAGAGAAATGCGCGTTTCACCGGTTTGATGGTTTTAAACAGCGTAGTGAGGGAATCAATCATCTGCGACGGCGGCTCGGCCACTTCGGATAAAATAAGCGACTCGCCGCCTTCCAGCACTTCCTGCGTACTTAACGGACTGCCTTCCTCAGCGAGAAGCAGGCTGATTTCACGCGGCATAAACTCTTTGCCGGTCGGCAATTTAGCGTTGAGGAATAGCGTTTCGCCAAGCGTCATTTCAAACAGCGTGCGCGCCGGCATCACCACAAATGCCTGTTCGTCTTCCACGGCCTGCTGCAGCGCCTCCAGAGAAGTAAAGAAGGGAATGACGGTCGTGCCGTCTTCTTTTTCCCAGTGCTGCAAATCCAGAGCGCTGTCTTCCACAATCGCCTCGCCTTCGGCAGCGCTGCCCGGCACCCAGACGGTGGACTCCAGTAAGGTACGGAAAAATGCCGGACGATGCGCGGGCTCAGTCGCCGCTTTCTCCAGCAAGATTTCTAATTCATTTTTAGTTTCGGACATAGGAATCACAAATTATGTATATGGGTTGTAGGCCTGATAAGACGCACGGCGTCGCCATCAGGCAAAATGCCGGGTGGCGCCTCGCTTACCCGGCCTACAAAAACACCGTTCAGGCGGTCAGCAAATTCGCGATGGTGCGCACACCCAGACCGGTTGCCCCGGCAGCCCACTGCTCAACCGGCGCTTTGCGATAAGTGGCGGAACAGTCAATGTGCAGCCAGCCTTCGCGGTAATTTTCAACAAAGTGCGACAGAAAACCCGCGGCGGTGCTTGCCCCAGCGGGATACGCCGCGCTGCCGGTGTTGTTCAGTTCCGCAAAGTTAGACGGCAGCTGGTTACGGTGAAACTCCGCCAGCGGCAGACGCCAGAACGGTTCATTCTCTTGCGCCGCGCTGGTCAGCAAGCGCCCCGCCAGCGTATCGTCAAAACTGAATAGCGCATGATAATCGTTACCCAGCGCCGTTTTCGCCGCGCCGGTTAACGTCGCCATATCAATGATTAGCTGCGGGTGTTGTGCGCTGGCGTCAATCAGGCCATCCGCCAGCACCAGTCGCCCTTCCGCATCGGTATTCATGACTTCGACATTCTTGCCATTACGGTAGCGAATAATATCGCCCAGTTTAAACGCGTTGCCGCTGATCAGATTATCGGCGCAGCACAGGAACAGTTTTACGCGTTTATTCAACCCACGGGTAATGGCGAACGCCAGCGCGCCCGTTACTGTCGCCGCGCCGCCCATATCGGATTTCATTGAGTCCATAAAAGCGCTTTGTTTGATACTGTAGCCGCCGGAGTCAAAGGTGATACCTTTACCGACCAGGCAGGCATAAACCGGCGCATCTTTGTCTCCCGTCGGGTTGTAATCCAGCGCCAGCAGTACCGGTGGACGCTCAGAACCACGGCCTACGGTATGCAGCCCCATATAGTTCTGCTCGCGCAGATCTTCGCCTTTGGTGATACGGTAAGTGACGCTATCGCACGCGACGCTGCACAGCAGATCCACTGCGCGCTGCGCCAGTTGCTCCGGCCCAAGCTCTTCCGCCGGAGCATTAATGGTGTCGCGCACCCAGTCAATAATGGTCAGGCGGTTATCCAGTTCCTGACGTTGGGCATCGTCTAAATCCGGCCACATTACGGTACGGACGCCTTTTGGTCCTTTGTAACCCGCCCAGAATGCCCAACAACGCTCGGTATCCCATCCTTCGCCTGTCAGCGCGACCTGTTTTATTCCCAGGCCGTCGATTTTACGCGCCGCACGCTGGATCAATCCCAGATCGTCTTTACCGTTAAGATGCAAGGTAATACCGTCGTTATTAATACTGTAAGTGGCTTTATCGCCCCAGCGCGCATCGGCAGGCTGCGTGGAAAGCGTAATTTTCATGGCTTCTGTCATTGTTATTTTCCTTATTAGCAAACGGGCCGCCGTAGGGCAGCCCGTTATTTGACTTACTCTGCTTCATCCAACCAGACTAGCAGAATCGCCTCCAGAATTTTTTCATTGGATGCGTTAGGGTCGTCGTCAAAATCGTCCAGTTCGCAGATCCACTGATGCAGATCGGTGAAACGAACGGTTTTAGGATCGACATCAGGATATGCGTCGTATAACGCTTCGCCGATCTCGCGGCTATCGGTCCACTTGAGTCCCATACTACCCTCTGTTAATGCTCACGCGCATGGTTGATTGTGTAACGTGGAATTTCGATAACCAGATCGTCGTCGGTAACGCGGGCCTGGCAGCTCAGTCGACTTTCCGGCTCCAGCCCCCACGCTTTATCCAGCATATCGTCTTCTTCTTCCGAACTTTCCGGCAAGGAGTCGAAGCCTTCACGTACAATACAGTGACAGGTGGTGCAGGCGCACGATTTCTCACAGGCGTGTTCAATCTCGATGCCGTTGCGCAGCGCAACGTCAAGAATGGTTTCACCGGTCTCAGCTTCCAGAACTGCGCCATCCGGACAAAGATCCTGATGAGGCAGAATAACAATCTTCGGCATGTTAAACCTCGTCTACGGAATGGCCTTTCAACGCGCGACGAACCGACTGGTCCATGCGGCGAGCGGCAAATTCCTGGGTTTGTTTATCTACGTTTTTAATGGCTTGTTCTATGGCGTCAACATCATCGCCTTGTGCGACCGCGCTTAAATGTGCGGCGGCATCATCAATGCATTGACGTTCTGCGGCGCTTAACAGCGCGGCGTCGGCAGTTAGCGCGCCGGTCAAACTTTCCAGCACGCGCGCGGCTTCGACTTTTTGCTCCGCCAGCATACGCGCTTTCACGTCCTGCTCGGCAAAACTCATGGAATCCTTGATCATCGAGGCGATTTCGCTATCGGTCAGGCCATAGGAAGGTTTGACCTGAATGGAGGCCTCGACGCCGGTGGATTTTTCCATTGCGGTGACGCTCAACAGGCCATCGGCGTCTACCTGGAAGGTCACGCGAATATGCGCCCCGCCCGCCGGCAGCGGCGGAATCCCGCGCAGCGCAAAGCGCGCCAGCGAACGGCAGTCCTGCACCAGTTCGCGTTCGCCCTGCATCACATGGATAGACATCGCGGTCTGACCGTCTTTGAAGGTGGTGAAATCCTGCGCGCGCGCCACCGGGATAGTGGTGTTGCGCGGAATGACTTTTTCCACCAGGCCACCCATCGTTTCCAGCCCAAGAGAGAGTGGAATCACGTCCAGCAGCAGCATTTCGCTGTCCGGCTTGTTGCCGACCAGAATATCGGCCTGAATCGCTGCGCCGATAGCGACCACTTTATCCGGGTCGATAGCGGTTAACGGCGTGCGGCCAAAAAATTCGCCCACCCGCTCACGCACCAGCGGTACACGGGTCGAACCGCCGACCATGACCACTTCCAGAACGTCCTGGGGATCAACGCCGGCATCTTTCAATGCGCGACGGCAGGCCAATAGCGTGCGCTTAACCAGCGCGGAAATGAGATCGTTAAACTGCTCGCGAGTGATCTCCCCCTGCCAGCCCGCAACGTTAACGCTAACGGTATCGGCATCGCTTAAGGCGATTTTCGCCGCAATCGCGGCATCCAGCAGTTCGCGCTGAACGCGATTGTCGCTACGATCGGCAATTCCCGCCTGCTCGCGAATATAGTCCGCCAGCAGATGGTCAAAGTCGTCGCCGCCGAGCGCAGAATCACCGCCCGTCGCCAGCACTTCAAACACCCCGCGGCTCAGGCGTAAAATAGAGATATCGAAGGTACCGCCGCCGAGATCGTAAACAGCAATAACGCCTTCTTTGCCTGAGTCCAGACCGTAGGCAATCGCCGCTGCCGTCGGTTCGTTGAGCAGGCGCAGTACATGCAGGCCCGCCAGCCGCGCGGCGTCTTTCGTCCCCTGACGTTGGGCATCATCGAAATAGGCGGGAACGGTAATCACCACGCCATCCAGCTCGCCGGAGAGCGATTCGCTAGCCCGCGCGGCCAGCGCTTTGAGAATATCAGCCGATACGCGTACCGGATTGAGCAATCCAGCCGCCGTGTCAATCATCGGCAGCCCATTAACGCTTGCCTTAAACCGGTAAGGCAGATGCGGATAGCGCGCCTGGATATCCGCCAGCGAGCGTCCCATCATGCGTTTCACAGAGCTGATAGTGTTGGCCGTATCCTGCGCGGCATTGTCACGCGCAGCGTAACCGACCGTATGGCCCTGCTGCTGATAGTGAACCACTGAAGGCAACAGGTGGCGCCCTTCGTGGTCAGGCAGAGTTTCCGCCTGGCCGCTGCGAACCGTCGCAACCAGAGAGTTGGTAGTGCCTAAGTCGATGCCCGCCGCCAGACGACGCTGATGCGGCGCGGCGCTCAGACCAGGCTCACTAATTTGTAATAAGGCCATGTTAGATTCCAGTTAAAAATCGAGCAGCTTTTCTTCGAGTTGTTCTGCGCTGCTTCGCAGTTTATCGAGAAACCGCAGTTTGCGCACCGTATCCGCCGCCGCGTCCCACGCGGCGTTGTCCAACTGTTCCACCATTTGCTGAAGACGAGCATCAAACATCTTTTGTACGCGTTTGATGAAGCTTTCCAGCCGCACGTCGTCTTTTGATTGTTCGATATCGTCCAGCTCTTCGCGAAGCGTGAGTTGTTCCATCAGAAACGCGGTGTCGCGTACCGTATGTTGCTCGCTGGCCAGATCGAACCCGTGTAAGGAAAGCAGATACTCCGCGCGCGTCAAAGGGTGACGCAGCGTTTGCCAGGCCTGGTTGATCGTGGCGGATTGCTGGACGGCGGCAAGCTGCTGCGCCTGAGTGCCGTTGGCAAATTTGTCAGGGTGATACTGGCGTTGCAGATCCTGAAAACGAAGGCTCAGCGCCTGGGTGTCAATCTGATAACGGGCTGGTAAGCCAAAGAGGGTGAAGTAATCCATAACATTCTCAGGGATAGCCTGTCAGAACAAACCCCACACGCAGGCGACCACGGTGGGGTTATACCTTCTTACTTCGCGCCGCAGATGCGTTGTCTGCGCGGGTTCCCCCAGTCATTTACTCAAGTAAGCGCCTGGGGATTCACTCGCTTGCCGCTTTTCTACAGCACGAATGCTCGGTATAACAGCGGAACACGGTTACACGTGGAAGCTTTCGCCGCAACCACACTCATCTTTCACATTCGGGTTGGAGAATTTAAACCCTTCGTTCAGACCTTCTTTTACGAAGTCCAGCTGTGTACCGTCCAGAAATTGCAGGCTCTTGCCGTCAACCACTACCTTAACGCCTTTGTCTTCAAACACGGTGTCTTCCGCCGTTGGCTCGTCAACAAATTCCAGTACATAAGCCATACCTGAGCAGCCGGAGGTTCTCACGCCCAGACGCAGACCAAACCCTTTACCACGGTTGGCCAGGAAGGTATTAACTCGCGCTGCTGCACTGTCGCTAAGTGTAATCGACATAACAAAACCTCAATGTTAACGTTCTATTTTATTTCGCTTCGCGTTTGCTTTTGTAATCCGCAATAGCGGCTTTAATCGCGTCTTCCGCCAGAATAGAGCAGTGAATTTTCACCGGCGGCAGCTCCAGTTCGTCTGCAATGTCGGTGTTTTTAATCGCCTGCGCTTCGTCCAGGGATTTTCCTTTCACCCACTCCGTTACCAGAGAACTGGAGGCGATAGCGGAACCGCAGCCGTAAGTCTTGAAGCGCGCGTCTTCAATGATACCTTCATCGTTAACTTTAATCTGCAACTTCATAACGTCGCCGCAGGCCGGAGCGCCAACCATGCCGCTTCCCACGTTATCGTCGTTGTTGTCAAACGACCCTACGTTACGCGGGTTCTCATAGTGATCGATTACTTTTTCGCTGTAAGCCATTATAAATTCTCCTGATTCCGATACCGATTAATGATGTGCCCATTCGATGCTGTTCAGATCCACACCCTGCTTGTACATTTCCCACAGTGGAGAAAGGTCACGCAGACGGCCAATGGATTTACGAACCAGATCAATGGTGTAGTCGATCTCTTCTTCAGTGGTAAAACGACCTAAAGAGAAACGGATAGAGCTATGCGCCAGTTCGTCATTCATGCCCAACGCGCGCAGCACGTAGGACGGTTCCAGACTGGCGGAGGTGCAGGCGGAACCGGAAGAGACCGCCAGGTCTTTCAGCGCCATGATCAGCGACTCGCCTTCAACGTAGTTAAAGCTCACGTTGAGAATGTTTGGCGCGCCCTGCTCAAGGTCGCCGTTCAGGTAAACTTCTTCAATATCTTTGATGCCGTTCCACAGACGGTTACGCAGACCGCGCAGACGGGCCATTTCGGTCTCCATCTCTTCTTTCGCGATACGGTAAGCTTCGCCCATGCCGACGATCTGGTGGACAGGCAGAGTACCAGAGCGCATACCGCGCTCGTGCCCGCCGCCATGCATCTGCGCTTCAATGCGAATACGCGGCTTACGACGCACATACAGCGCGCCAATGCCTTTCGGACCATAAATTTTATGACCGGAGAAGGACATCAGATCCACTTTCAGTTGGCTCAGGTCGATAGGCAGTTTGCCCACGCTCTGGGTGGCGTCAACGTGGTAGATGATACCGCGCGCGCGGCACATTTCGCCGATGGTCGCGATATCCTGCACCACGCCGATTTCGTTGTTCACGTGCATGATGGAAACCAGAATGGTGTCGTCACGCATCGCTGCTTCGAGCTCGTTGAGATCGATGATGCCGTTGCGCTGCGGCGCCAGGTAGGTCACTTCAAACCCTTCGCGCTCAAGCTGACGGCAGGTGTCCAGCACCGCTTTGTGCTCGGTCTTGCTGGTGATGATGTGCTTGCCTTTTTTCTGATAAAAGTTGGCAGCGCCTTTAATCGCCAGGTTATCGGACTCCGTCGCCCCTGAGGTAAAGACGATTTCACGCGGGTCGGCGCCGACCAGTTCAGCAATCTGGTTGCGG
This sequence comes from Salmonella sp. SAL04213, assembly GCF_046550535.1. Lineage (NCBI taxonomy): Bacteria > Pseudomonadati > Pseudomonadota > Gammaproteobacteria > Enterobacterales > Enterobacteriaceae > Salmonella > Salmonella sp. SAL04213. Next base: position 268,686 of record NZ_JBGDXS010000005.1, read on the forward strand.
GCGATATCGACGGCTTCTTCAGCCTGCCAGCCGAAACGGTGTGAACGAGACGCCGGGTTCCCAAAGGTTCCGTCCAGGGTCAGAAACTGCATCATTTTCTCGGCAACACGCGGGTCCACCGGCGTGGTTGCGGAGTAGTCGAGATAAATCGGTAATTTCATTGCTCTTAAACTCCGTACATCACTCAATGCAAGGAATCAGGCAACCGGCTGGATGTACGACCGTGTTGACGGGACGTCCGCGTCCCGGCCTGATTCTGAATTCTTTTTTACGCTTCATCCTTCAGACGACCGCGGCATTCACCGCATGAGGCCGCCAGAAGAGATGGCGTAATATTTTAATTAAGCGCGTAATTTAACGTCGATAGCGTCCTGCGCACGACCGCTGGCGCGCGGCGCGTCATGCGTGTGCTGGCGACCAGACACATCCAGAACTTCCTGGTTATTCACCAGCTCGCCTAAAGTAATATTGTTGAGAAAACCGGTCAGACGATCGCTTAAATCACGCCACAGCGCATGGGTCAGGCATTTATCGCCGCCCTGGCAGCCGCCTTTGCCCTGGCAACGGGTCGCGTCAACGGATTCATCAACCGCGCTGATCACTTCGCCGACCGCGATACTGCCAGCATCTTTACCCAGCAGATAACCGCCGCCCGGCCCGCGTACGCTGGAAACCAGACCGTTTTTACGTAAACGGGAAAATAGCTGTTCCAGATAAGAAAGGGAAATCCCCTGACGTTCAGAAATATCAGCCAACGGTACCGGGCCCGCTTCGGAGTTGAGCGCAACGTCTAACATTGCGGTCACGGCATAACGCCCTTTAGATGTCAGTCTCATGTCTTACTTAACCTCAAACTCGCCCCTGCCCGGGGTTTTTTATTGTAAAATGGGGGTATTGCATAGCAGGGACAAGTCTGACATTCCCGAGTAATTTGGTCAACTATTTACTTGAGTAAATTAGTCAGGTATTTAGCGTTCCGTGCGATATTAACGCGGTTACTTGCCTTTATTCTGCTGCTCAATAGACGCCAGAATCCCACGCAGAATATTCAACTCCTGGCTTTCCGGGCGGGCGCGGGTAAACAGACGGCGCAATTTATTCATCACCTGCCCCGGATGGTTTTCGCGAATAAAGCCAGTGGAGAGCAACGTCTGCTCCAGATGGCCGTAAAAACGTTCAAGATCGTCCACCAGCGGATACGGTGTCTCTTCATGATCTGCCGCGTCGCCGTTTTCCTGCGTCGCCAGCCAGGCCATGCGGACTTCATACGCGATGACCTGTACCGCCATCGCCAGATTCAACGAGCTGTACTCCGGGTTAGCGGCAATAGCGACGTGATAATGGCATTTTTGCAACTCATCGTTAGTCAGCCCGACACGCTCACGACCAAAAACCAGCGCAACCGGCGTATTTGCCGCTTCCACCACGCTTTTTAAGCCGCACTCGCGCGGATCAAGCATCGGCCACGGCAGAGTGCGGGAACGGGCGCTGGTGCCGACCACCAGGCTACAGCCAGCCAACGCTTCATCCAGCGTATCGACGATCTGCGCATTACCGATCACATCGCTGGCGCCTGCCGCCAGGGCGATGGCCTGGGAGTCCGGTTTCACCAACGGGTTTACCAGCCACAGGTTAGTTAAGCCCATGGTTTTCATAGCGCGAGCCACGGAGCCCATATTGCCGGTGTGGGAGGTTTCCACCAGCACAATTCGAATGTTTTGCAGCATTGTCTTTCTTCAGCTAAAGATTATTCTGACATCTTACCATAAAACCAAGACAGATTCCGATCTCGCTGCTATACTCTGCGCCGTTTTCCCGTTCTTTAACATCCAGTGAGAGAGACCGATGCATCCGATGCTGACCATCGCCGTGCGCGCAGCGCGCAAGGCGGGTAATGTAATTGCCAAAAACTATGAAACTCCGGACGCTGTAGAAGCGAGCCAAAAAGGCAGTAACGATTTTGTGACCAACGTAGATAAGGCCGCTGAAGCGGTGATTATCGACACCATTCGCAAATCTTACCCGCAACACACTATTATCACCGAAGAAAGCGGTGAGCACGTTGGCACAGATCAGGATGTTCAATGGGTTATCGATCCGCTGGATGGCACCACCAACTTCATCAAACGTCTGCCACACTTCTCTGTTTCCATTGCTGTACGCATTAAAGGCCGTACTGAAGTGGCTGTCGTTTACGATCCGATGCGTAACGAACTGTTCACCGCCACCCGCGGTCAGGGCGCACAGCTCAACGGCTACCGTCTGCGCGGCAGTACCGCGCGCGATCTGGACGGCACTATTCTCGCTACCGGCTTCCCGTTCAAAGCCAAACAATACGCGACCACCTACATTAATATTATCGGCAAGCTGTTCACCGAATGCGCCGATTTCCGCCGTACCGGTTCCGCCGCGCTGGATCTGGCCTATGTGGCTGCAGGTCGTGTCGATGGTTTCTTTGAAATTGGCCTTCGTCCGTGGGATTTCGCCGCGGGCGAACTGCTGGTTCGTGAAGCGGGCGGTATCGTCAGCGATTTCACCGGCGGTCATAACTACATGATGACCGGTAATATCGTGGCGGGGAATCCGCGCGTCGTTAAAGCCATGCTGGCGAATATGCGCGACGAACTGAGCGATGCGCTGAAGCGCTAAGTCTCTTCGGCGGATGGGGCCACTCATCCGCCGTGCCTTTTCAGGCGTTTTTCCTAAACACAGCCTCATCGCTTTACTTGCCTGCATGTTTTTGTACGATCGCTCCCTGCTCCGCTATTGGCATAAAGCGGCAAGGAAGCGAACATGACCCTTCAACATACCCGACGCATCGTCAAATCCCTTTTTATTCTGTTTATCATTGTGGTCTGTATTTATCTGCTACCCCGCGTAGCGATCAATGCCTTTTATTACCCGGACAATAAAGTCTATGGGCCAACCCCTGCCGAAGCTGAATCCATTACCTTTACCGCCAAAGATGGCACGCATCTGCACGGCTGGTTTATTCCCACTGCTTTCGGCAGGCCGGAAAACGCCGTCGCGACGGTGATTCATATCCATGGCAACGCCGGAAATATGTCGGCGCACTGGCCGTTAGTCAGTTGGCTGCCAGAACGCAACGTAAACCTGTTTATGTTTGATTACCGTGGTTTTGGCGAATCGGAGGGCACTCCATCACAAGAAGGGCTACTGGATGATACGAAAAGCGCGATAGATTATGTGCGGCATCGCGCCGACGTTAACCCCGAGCGCCTGATACTGCTGGGGCAGAGCCTGGGCGGCAATAATGTACTGGCCGCCGTAGGCCACTGCGTAGGCTGCGCAAATATGCGCTACGCCGACCAGGCGGGCATACGTGCGATTATCCTCGACTCAACGTTTTTATCCTATTCCTCCATCGCCAACCAGATGATCCCGGGCAGCGGCTATTTGCTTGATGACCGCTATAGCGCGGATCGCAATATCGCCAGCGTCAGCCCCATTCCGGTATTGATTCTTCATGGCACGGCAGACCATGTTATTCCCTGGCAGGACAGTGAGAAATTGTATGCCCTCGCCCGGGAGCCCAAACAAAAAATCTTCATTCCTGACGGCGATCACATTGATGCTTTTTCCGGACGTTATGCAAACCTTTACCGTGATGCAATGATTAAATTTATTCAGACCGCGCTATCCGCTAAATAGCGCGACGCTGTATATATGCATATTTTATGATTAAGAATATATTTATTATACCGATAGTAAAAACCATTTTTTCCCGTTAGCGAAGGCGGTGGATTAGCGCTAGCGTAACAGTAATATTCAACTGATTTTTATAACAATTTATTTTCATTTGTTTTTCCTGAATATTACTGTGGAGTATGTGATGGCTATCAAAATTACGCCTGACGAGTTTAGTTTGCTTATCCAGCGATTAAACAAAAAATGGCGCGTGTTTGCCCCGTCCGCAGAGTTTCGCGGCGGACGTTTTTCCGACACTGACAACATTATTTATCAACGGATTAGCGGCTGGCGCGATCTCATCTGGCACGAGAAATCGCACATGTCGCCGAATACCATTATCGCCCCTATCACCGAAACGCTCTTTTATTTCGATAAAGACACCATTCAAATTGCCGAGACAGACACTTCCCCGATAATCATCTTTGCCCGCGCCTGCGACATTAACGCCATGTCGCGGCTGGATTATATGTATTTATCAAATGGGAATAATTCCGATTACAGTTATCAACTGCTACGGGAGCATATTCGTTTCGTCCTTATTGAGTGTGAAGAAAGCTTCGAAAATTGTTTCTGCGTCTCAATGGGTACCAATAAAACTGACTGTTATAGCGCCGCCATGCGTTTTAGCGATGAGGGCGCGCTTGTCAGCATCCGCGATCCCTTTATCGAGGCGGCGATACAAGGGCTGGGGCAAGAGGCTGACTATACCCCCTCTTTCGTCAGCGAAAACCGGGAAACCGTCGTCACGCCGGACAGCGTTTGCCGCGATCCGCAAAAAATTCGCGACATTCTCACCCGCCACCCGCTATGGGACGCCTACGACAGCCGCTGCATCAGTTGTGGCCGCTGCACTACCGGGTGCCCAACCTGTACCTGCTATAGCGTCTTTGACGTCGCCTATGATGAAAATCCGCAGCGCGGCGAACGCCGCCGCCAGTGGGCAAGCTGCATGGTGCCGGGCTTTAGCGACATGGCCGGCGGTCATGGTTTTCGCGAAAAACCCAGCGAGCGTCTGCGCTACCGCGCCCTGCATAAGGTCAATGACTACAAAGCGCGCAACGGTATTGAACATATGTGCGTCGGCTGCGGCCGCTGCGACGATCGCTGCCCGCAATACATCAAATTTTCTTTGATTATCAACAAAATGACCGCTGCCGTTCGGCAGGCGCTGGCAGAGGAGGCATAACGCATGTCATATTGTTCCTGTCATGATAAACCGCAGCACAGTTTGCTGCCTGCGGCGTACCGCATCCTCAGTATTACTCGCCACACGCCGCTGGAGTGGAATTTCCGCGTGGCCGTCGATTTTCCCGCGCACTGGGGGCAATTTGTTGAGGTGTCGCTGCCGCGCGTCGGCGAAGCGCCCATCTCCGTTTCCGACTATGGCGACGGCTGGATAGATCTGCTGATTCGTAATGTCGGAAAAGTGACCAGCGCCCTCTTTACGCTGAAAGAAGGCGACAACGTATGGCTACGCGGCTGCTATGGCAATGGCTATCCGGTCGATACGCTGCGCCATAAACCCTTACTGGTTGTCGCAGGCGGCACGGGCGTCGCGCCGGTGAAAGGCTTAATGCGCTATTTCGTTGAGAATCCCCAGGAAATTGGTCAACTGGATATGATTCTCGGCTATAAAAATCGCGATTGCGTGCTGTACAAAGAAGAAATGGCGACGTGGCGCGGCAAACATAATCTGGTGCTCACGCTGGATGAAGGCGAGGCTGATGACCGTTACCAGATTGGCCGGGTGACCGATCGGCTTGCCGACATGACGCTTAGCGATATCGACACCATGCAGGCCATCGTCGTTGGGCCGCCAATAATGATTACCTTTACCGTAAAAATGCTGCTGCAAAAAGGGCTCAAGCCGGAGCAAATCTGGGTGGACTACGAACGCCGGATGGCCTGCTCCGTCGGGAAGTGCGGCCACTGCCGTATGGGCGAAGTGTATGTCTGCACCGACGGCCCGATATTTAACTACGCCGTCGCGCAACGTTTTGCCGATTAAGGAGAACATCATGAGCATTGATATTGATATCATTAAAGCCCGTGCGAAAAACGAATATCGCCTGTCAAAAGTGCGCGGCGAAGCCATGATCAGCGTCCGCATTCCCGGCGGTATTTTGCCCGCGCATTTGCTAACGGTGGCGCGTGACATCGCCGAAACCTGGGGCAACGGACAAATTCACCTCACTACCCGCCAGAAGCTGGCGATGCCGGGTATCCGTTACGAAGATATCGACAACGTGAACGCCGCGCTGGAGCCGTTTCTTCGCGAGATTGAAATAGAACTGTGCGACGTCCAGGTTGAGGATACCAAAGCGGGCTATCTCGCTATTGGCGGGCGAAATATTGTCGCCTGTCAGGGGAACCGCATTTGCCAGAAAGCCAACACTGACACGACCGGTCTGTCCCGTCGTCTTGAAAAACTGGTCTATCCCAGCCCTTATCATCTCAAAACGGTCATCGTTGGCTGCCCGAATGATTGCGCGAAGGCGTCAATGGCCGATCTGGGAATTATTGGCGTGGCGAAAATGCGCTTCACTGCCGATCGCTGTATCGGTTGCGGCGCCTGCGTGAAGGCCTGTAGTCACCACGCGGTAGGCTGCCTGGCGCTGAAGAACGGCAAAGCGGTCAAAGAAGAGTCCGCCTGTATCGGCTGCGGCGAGTGCGTGCTGGCCTGTCCGACGCTGGCCTGGCAACGTAAGCCGGATCAGCTCTGGCAAGTCCGTCTGGGCGGACGCACCAGTAAAAAGACGCCGCGCGTCGGCAAGCTCTTCCTCAACTGGGTGACTGAAGATGTGATAAAGCAGGTGATCGTTAACCTGTATGAATTTGAAAAAGAGATGCTCGGCGGAAAACCGATCTATCTACATATGGGCCATCTGATCGACAAAGGCGGCTACCTGCGTTTTAAAGAACGGGTACTGCGCGGCGTTCAGCTCAATCCGGAAGCGATGGTCGCCGAACGCATTTACTGGGCCGAAGACGAATCCGTCGCGCGGATGCATCTCAAACCCGCCGGGCACTAATCAACCACGCCATGGCCGCAGCCCGCCCACAGGCTGCGGCACGCTAAACCACATGACCAACGCCGCAACAAGCAGTATCCCCCCTCCGGCCAGCGCCAGCGTTGACCAGCCTACCTGCCGCCATAACGCCGGCGCTTTGTTTCCACTGAGTTTCACCGCCAGAGCACGAAAAGTGTGTACCAGCAGCGCCAGCGAGGTAATCGTTAGCGAGGTTCCCGCCGCCATTGCCAGTACCGACGCCATTCCCCAGCTAAAAACGCCAATCACTTTACTGAATAACAGCACCATTATCGCGCCGGAACAGGGCCGCATCCCCATAGACAGTACGATCATGAGTCGCGCGCGCCAGTCATCGCCGCTATGCAATTGTTCCTGCGTCGGTAGATGCTGATGTCCGCAGCCGCATTTTTCATGGTGAACATGGCGCGGCGTAAAAGCGATAAAGGCAGGTTTACGTAGCAGCGCGCGTAACCTTTTTATGGCCCGCCAGCACAGCAAGATGCCCAGCCCGCCAACTAACGCATAGCTCCCCTTTTCCAGCCAGAAACCGCTCAGATGGAGCTGCCTGGCCGGAAGTTGCAATACGGTCAGCACGCCCACCACCAACCCGATAGCCACGAACCCCTGTAATAACGCGGCGGCGAGGGTTAACACGATACTCGATTTCAGCTTCGAAGGATGCGTCGCCAGCCATGTCGCGATCACCACTTTGCCGTGTCCCGGCCCCAGCGCATGAAGCACGCCATACATAAAACTCAGCAGAAGCAACGATCCGCCCGCTCGTTCAGGATGCGTCGCCACCGCGTTAAGCAGCGCGCTCAACTGCTGATTCACGTCCCGCTGCCAAAGAGCGCTTTTCAACATCACCTGCGGCCAGGCCTGCCATATCCACAGACCGCCAACCAGCATCAGCAGCAGGAATAACGCCAGTGGCCACAGCGAGAGCCAGCGTCGCCCCGGAGCGCGTTGAGAAAAAATTACTGACATTGCAAGGTCACCGTTTGGGCAAACTGTTTACCTAAATCCATATCCTCCGGCGGCGCGTCCTCTTTATCCAGCGACTGGGCGAAACGTAGCGTCTCTTCGCCGGGCGCAGGAGTATAAACCTGAATCCGACACTTTTCGCGCAGCGGTTCCGGCATCGTGATATCGCTGTCCTGGTCATAATGCATATCGACATAATAAGAGGGATCAAACGTTGAAAAGGTATAAGTCTGTCCGCTTAACGGCTGCGGTTCAGCCAGCGGTAGCGTAAAGGTCAATACCGCCTGATGCACGTCACGCGTCATACCGTATTCTGTCGGCCTGTTTTTAAACTTCACTTTCGCGCCATTGCGCCACACTTCTGTAAAGTAGTGCTGCCCAAGTACGTTAGCCATCACTTCCGCCGCCAACTTTTTCCATATTTCTGACCCCGGTGCCGCGTTTCCGGCGTCATACAGCAGATCTGCGGACGTCAGCGCGTCCATTGTCCAGCGCATTTTTAACGCCACAAACTGCTCATTTTCACTGACCACCTGCGTTTGCAGACGGATGAAGCTGTGCGGATGCGCCGCCGCCACGAAAGATAAAACGGCAAGAAATAGTGTTAAGGCGCTGCGTTTCACTGACTTCATCTGTTCCTCGCGATAAAAATTCTGTGACGCTCCTCAGCATTCCTGGCCTAAAAGCACGCTTATCACATTTTTCACGCGCAAACTTTAGCTATCCTTACCAGACAAACTAACGGGAGACCTGACAGATGATGCCGACAATTGCCCCACCATCTGTACTTTCCGCTCCCCAGCGCCGCTGTCAGGTATTGCTGACGCTTTTCCAGCCGGAGCCAATTGCCACGGTGGAAATCTTCAGCGCGCTTAATGGCGTTGATGATGATACTGCCCGTGAGGATATCACTGAGACAAGCCTGGAGATCCAGCGCTATCATCGCCTTGCCATCACAACATGCCAGAACGGTTGCTATCGGATCGAAGGTACAGCACTCGATCAGCGCCTTTGCCTTTTACACTGGCTCAGGCGCGGCCTGCGTTTATGCCCGACCTTCGTCACGCAACAGTTTACCCCGGCCTTAAAAAACGCGCTAAAACAGCGCGCTATCGCGCGTCCGCTGTATGACGATATTAATCTGCACGCGCTCATAAATCTGTGCGCCCGCCGGTTGCAAAAACCATTTGAACATCGCGACGTGCAGTTCCTGCGTCTCTTTTTACAGTATTGTCTGCTACAACACCATGCCGGCATCACCCCGGAGTTCAACCCTGTACAGCAGATTTGGGCGCAGTCGTGCGCGGAATATCCACTCGCCCAGGAAATTGGTCGTCACTGGCAGCGCCACGTGATGCAGGCCGCACCGCTCAATGAAGCGCTGTTTATGGCGTTACTGTTTTCAATGATTCGCCTCCCCGACCCGATTCGCGACACGCATCAACGGGCGCAGCAACTGCGACTGGAGGTGGCGCGGCTGGTGCTGCGCTTTCGAGAAAAAGGGAACGTACGCTTCAGCGACGAACAAGGGCTTAACGATCAGCTGTATGTCCATCTCGCCCAGGCGCTGAACCGAAGTTTATTCACGATTGGCATCGATAATACGCTTCCGGAAGAGTTCAACCGTCTTTATCCGCGTCTGGTTCGCACCACACGTGAGGCGCTCGCCGGATTTGAAGCCGAATATGGTGTCCACTTTTCCGAGGAAGAGACGGGTCTGGTGGCAGTGATTTTCGGCGCCTGGCTAATGCAGGATAACGATTTGCATGAAAGACAGATCGTATTGTTAGCGGATAAAAATGATGCGCTGGAGACGCATATTGAGCAGCAACTGCGTGAACTGACCCTGTTGCCGCTGAATATCAGACGGATATCGCTCCAGGCGTTTCAAAAAGAGGGATGCCCGCGCGGCGTAGCGCTGATTGTTACCCCTTACGCCACGCCGCTACCGCTCTTCTCACCGCCATTAATTCATGCGGATCGCACCCTCACAGAGCACCAGCAGCAGCAGATCCGCAAGATCCTGGAATCATGACGCGGCAACCACTTTGGGCCGAAGGAAGATAGCGGGCAATGCCACCAGCGCCATAATCCAGAATACACCGCCGCCCAGATGTTGATACAGAAAACCGGCAAATACCGTCATAATCGCGATACTGCCGCCCATCGCCACAGCGGAATAGACGGCCTGCAAACGAATCACCTCGCTTCCCTGACGCGCAGCGATATAGCGCATGGCGGCCAGATGGCAAACGGTAAACGTGCCACAGTGCAGGATTTGTATCACAATCAGCCACGGCAGCGCCGTACTCCAGCCCATCAGTCCCCAGCGTACCACGCCGCACACAGCGGAAAGCAACAGCAAGTCGCGGGCGCTAAACCGGCGGAATAGCTTTTTACTCAGTGCGAAAATGATCACTTCCGCCACCACGCCCAACGACCATAAATAGCCGACCGCCGATGCTGAATAGCCAGCCCCCTGCCAGTAGATGGCGCTAAAACCGTAGTAGGCGGCGTGCGCCCCTTGCAGCAAACAGACGCAGGCGAGAAAACGCCAACTTTGTGCCACCAGCGTACGCCAGGCGGGCCAGCCTGCGCTCTCCTGCTGACGGCTTTCCCCTTGCGGCGGCACGCTGGGACGTAACAACATACCCAGCAACATCGAGGCGACGCCGAGCGTCAATAGCGCCAGAATCGCCTGGTAATCGTATAAACTCACCAGCTTACCGGTCAGCGCCGACCCTATCACGAAGGCGATGGACCCCCACAGCCGCACCCGACCATAGTCCAGGGTAATTTGCTTTTGCCAGGTATTAGCCAGCGCATCGGTCAGCGGCACCAGTGGTGAAAAGAAGAGGTTAAACCCAACCATCACCACCATTAGCCACACGACATGCGTTCCTGCCCAAAATGCCAGCGCAAATACCAGCGTCAGCAATGCCAGTACGCGCAGCGCGGAGATCAACCGCGAAGGATCGCTTACGCGAGGCGCAATGAGCAGACTACCGAGAAAACGCGCGACCAGACCCACGCCCAGCAGAAGACCGATGGTTTCCGGCGTTAGCCCAAGACCTTTGAGCCAGACGCTCCAGAAGGGCAGAAAAATACCGTAACTAAAGAAGTAGGTGAAATAACTGAGCGCCAGCCAGCGCGTGGAATGCAATGCCATGATTCCCTCCCGTTTGGAGGCGATAGTCTGGCGGTAAACGGTTGCGCTGGCAAGGGTAACATACGATTAACAAGCGGAGGGAGAAGTTCAAACGGCAGCGCCGCCGGATAGTGACTTCCGGCGGCGTCACGTTATGGCGTATAAGTAATGCCCGACAGACGCAGCGCCATCGGGCCATTTTCACAACATAAGCGCTTACGCGTAAACCGGGAAGCGGGCGCAGATATCCAGTACTTTCGCTTTCACGCGTTCAATGGTGGCTTCATCATTGATGTTGTCCAGCACGTCACACATCCAGCCAGCCAGCTCTTTCACTTCCGCTTCTTTGAAGCCGCGACGAGTAACCGCCGGAGAACCAATACGGATACCGGAGGTCACGAACGGGCTCTTAGGATCGTTCGGCACGCTGTTTTTGTTCACCGTGATGTTAGCACGGCCCAGCGCGGCGTCAGCTTCTTTACCGGTCAGGTTTTTATCCACCAGGTCCAGCAGGAACAGGTGGTTCTCAGTGCCGCCAGACACCACTTTGTAGCCGCGGTTCAGGAACACTTCCACCATCGCTTTGGCGTTTTTCGCCACCTGCTGCTGGTAAACTTTGAACTCCGGCTCCATCGCTTCTTTCAGCGCTACCGCTTTACCCGCGATCACGTGCATCAGCGGGCCGCCCTGCGCGCTTGGGAAGACGGCGGAGTTCAGTTTTTTGTACAGCTCTTCATCGCCGCCCTTCGCCAGGATCAGGCCGCCGCGCGGACCCGCCAGGGTTTTGTGGGTGGTGGTGGTGACAACGTGAGCGTGCGGAACCGGGTTCGGGTAAACGCCTGCGGCAATCAGGCCCGCCACGTGCGCCATGTCGACAAACAGGTATGCGCCGATGCTGTCAGCGATTTCACGCATTTTTGCCCAGTCAACCACGCCGGAGTAGGCAGAGAAGCCACCGATAATCATCTTCGGCTTGTGCTCTTTGGCCAGCTTCGCCATCTCGTCATAGTCAATTTTACCGGACTCATCGATACCGTAAGGTACGATGTTGTACAGTTTACCGGAGAAGTTAACCGGGGAGCCGTGAGTCAGGTGGCCGCCCTGCGCCAGGTTCATACCCAGAACGGTATCGCCCGGCTGCAGCAGCGCGGTGTAAACAGCGAAGTTAGCCTGAGAACCGGAGTGCGGCTGCACGTTAGCGTAGTCGGCGCCGAACAGTTCTTTCGCGCGGTCGATAGCCAGCTGCTCTACGACATCAACGTATTCGCAACCGCCGTAGTAGCGCTTGCCCGGATAACCTTCAGCGTATTTGTTGGTCAGCTGAGACCCCTGCGCCTGCATCACGCGCGGGCTGGTGTAGTTTTCGGAGGCGATCAGTTCGATGTGCTCTTCCTGACGTACTTTTTCCTGCTCCATAGCCTGCCACAATTCGGCATCATAATCGGCAATGTTCATTTCACGCTTTAACATCCGCATCTCCTGACTCAGCTAACAATAAAATTTGTGCCTGAAAAGGCAGTCCGTGGGACTTCGGCCAACAGTATAACCGAATCATTCTTCGATAACAGGTCTTGACAAAGGTTTTTACGCAAACGATTACCTATGCGTCAGATAAGGGTTTCCTGAACGAGAGCCTGACGAATTTCAACGGATTTCTTTTCAGCTTTGTGATGCAGATTTTTCACGTTGTTACCTCCATAACGTAAAGCAGAGAAGATCCATTTACAATGCAAGGGTATTTTTATAAGATGCATTTGATATACATCATTAGATTTTCACATAAAGGAAGCACGTATGCTTGACGCACAAACCATCGCTACAGTAAAGGCCACCATTCCCCTGCTGGTTGAAACAGGACCGAAACTGACCGCCCACTTCTACGACCGTATGTTTACGCATAACCCGGAGCTCAAAGAAATCTTCAATATGAGCAACCAGCGTAACGGCGATCAGCGTGAAGCCCTGTTTAATGCTATCGCGGCCTACGCCAGCAATATCGAAAATTTACCGGCGTTGCTGCCGGCGGTAGAAAAAATCGCGCAGAAGCACACCAGCTTCCAGATTAAGCCGGAGCAGTACAACATCGTCGGGACGCATCTGCTGGCGACGCTGGACGAAATGTTCAACCCGGGCCAGGAAGTGCTGGACGCGTGGGGCAAAGCCTATGGCGTACTGGCTAACGTCTTTATCCATCGGGAAGCCGAGATTTATCACGAGAACGCCAGCAAAGACGGCGGCTGGGAAGGCACGCGCCCCTTCCGCATCGTTGCAAAAACCCCGCGTAGCGCACTGATCACCAGCTTTGAGTTTGAACCGGTCGACGGCGGTACGGTGGCGGAATACCGTCCCGGGCAGTATCTGGGCGTCTGGCTGAAGCCGGAAGGTTTTGCGCATCAGGAGATCCGCCAATATTCACTGACCCGTAAACCCGATGGCAAAGGGTACCGTATTGCCGTGAAGCGTGAAGACGGCGGCCAGGTATCAAACTGGTTACACCATCACGCCAGCGTAGGCGATGTGGTGCATCTGGCTGCGCCGGCAGGTGACTTCTTTATGAATGTCGCCGCTGATACCCCCGTTTCGCTGATTTCCGCTGGCGTCGGCCAGACGCCGATGTTAGCGATGCTCGATACGCTGGCGAAAGAACAGCATACCGCGCAGGTGAACTGGTTCCACGCGGCGGAGAACGGCGACGTCCATGCGTTTGCCGACGAAGTGAGCGAGCTGGGCCGTACACTGCCGCGTTTCACTGCCCATACCTGGTACCGCGAACCGACCGAGGCCGATCGCGCCCAACGCGTCTTTGACAGCGAAGGGCTGATGGATTTAAGCAAACTGGAAGCCGCAATCAGCGATCCGGCAATGCAGTTCTATCTTTGCGGCCCGGTAGGCTTTATGCAGTTTGCCGCAAAACAACTGGTTTCCCTTGGCGTGAATAACGAAAACATTCATTACGAATGCTTCGGCCCGCATAAGGTGCTGTAATTGCAAGAAATCCTCTGAAAAAACGGGCGTTATCGTTAAGGCGAACGCCCGTTTTCCTCCCCGTTCCCCTGCTTATTGCGCTGCTTTTTATGCCTTTCTTTTACAAAAAAGGGGAATAAAAAAAGTCTGTGCAAATCGTGTTATTATTAACGTTTGACTTAGCTCGTTAGGGCATCTTTTTATGCAGCAACCTGTTGTACGCATTGGAGAGTGGCTGGTTACACCTTCTGTTAATCAGATCAGTCGTCAGGGACGCCAGATTACTCTTGAACCACGGCTGATCGATCTTCTGATGTATTTTGCGCATCATCCGGATGAAGTGTTAAGCCGGGATAACATTATTGATCATGTCTGGATGCGCACCATCGTGACCAACCATGTTGTCACCCAAAGCATTTCTGAACTACGCAAATCATTAAGAGATGGCGGAGACAGCAATGCTGAATACATCGTTACCGTACCTAAACGCGGCTATAAGCTGACGGCGCCGGTTATCTGGTGCGAAGAAAATAGCGATGAGATCGATAATTCATCAACGTCGCCGCCGCCGATCGCAGCGACGAATGCAGAACCGACAGAGGGGGTTCCTGCCGCTGCGCCTGTGCCGCCCGCCTCTTTGCAAACGCCGACTAAAAAGGCGAAAAAGCCGCGTATCGCCGCTTTCTGGACGTGGGTGATGTTCCTGCTCTCGCTGGCGACGCTGGTGGTGTTTATCGTGATGTCGGTGGTAGATCATAATGCCGCGGTAACAAAAACGCGGTTATTACTTAACCCACGAGATATAGATGTTCGTTTTGAAGGCGGCAATTCCTGTAATAACTGGGTCTCGCAGGAGTCCTACGCCATCGGTCTGGGCGGCTTAATCACCGACCTGCTGAACACCTACTCGACCTTTATGGTGCACGATAAAACTAATTACCGGGTCAATGAGCCAAGCAGCTCCGGTAAGACGTTAACCATTCAGTTTGTCAATCAGCGCCACTATCGGGCGCAGCAGTGCTTTATGTCTGTTGTGCTCATTGATAACGCCGATGGTTCAACCATGCTGGATAAGCGTTATTTCGTCACCAATACTAACCAGTTGTCCATCCAGGATGATCTGTTTAATAGCCTGTCTTTCGTTTTAACACAGCCCTGGCCTAATCGTATGCGAGAACAACTGGCCCTGTTCAGAACGCCGCAAAATACCGCGCTGATGCGTTTTTATGAGGCGCGCCAGCTTATTCTGAGCGGCGATGCGCAGGCGCTAAGTAAAGCCAGCGATATTCTGAATGGCATTATTAAGGAAACGCCTGATTTCAACTATGCCTATGAATATAAAGTGCTGGTAGATGTATTACGGCAATCACAACAGCCGTTTGATAAAGAACAAGTGGCTGCGCTGAACGAAGAGTTTAAAAAAATAGATCAAATTCCGGGCGTTGAGAAAACGTCTGTTTATTATAAAATCAAGACCGTTGATCTTTTGGGCAAAGGTGATATCGATGCAGCGTATGAGGAAATCAATAAAAGCATCGAGCTTGAAATGTCGTGGTTTAACTATGTCCTGTTGGGGAAAGTTTACGAAATGAAAGGTGAGAATCGTCTGGCCGCTGATGCCTATCTGACCGCCTTTAATTTACGTCCAGGTGAAAACACGCTGTACTGGATCGAGAACGGCGTATTTCAGACATCCGTTCAGAAAATTGTCCCTTATCTGAATAGTTTTCTGGCAGAAGATTAAATTTAACGCTGAACCATGACAAATAAAAGCGAAAAGATATTAAATTTTTCGCTTTTATTTTGTGAAAAACATGTTGCCAAAAATAGCTTATGTTAATTTTGGCAACATATTCATCGCAAAGATATGTAAATATAACTCTTTGTAATTAAACGATGTTTATCCTTTCATGATATTTTTCATGATATTTATATGTTAATTCAAAAAAATCAATCTATCAGTTTTTTCATGTTTGTGTTTATTTCACTTTTTCTTTAGGACTTATCTCAACTCATTCGTTAATCTTGTCGACAGTTGAACGGGCACGCAGCATATATGAAGCATAAGCCCGGTTCTTAAAAATACAGCTCAGGAGAAATGAACATGAGTTCTGTCAAAAAGATCGGGCTATTTGCCTGTACTGGCGTCGTTGCCGGTAATATGATGGGGAGCGGGATTGCATTATTACCCGCCAACCTTGCCAGTATTGGTGGCATTGCCATCTGGGGCTGGGTAATTTCTATTATTGGGGCAATGTCGCTGGCTTATGTTTATGCGAGGCTGGCAACCAAAAACCCTCAACAGGGTGGCCCTATCGCTTATGCTGGGGAAATATCTCCGGCGTTTGGTTTCCAGACCGGCGTTCTTTATTATCACGCAAACTGGATTGGTAACTTAGCCATCGGTATTACCGCTGTTTCTTATCTTTCTACATTCTTCCCGGCATTAAATAATCCAATACCGGCAGGTATTGCCTGTATTGCTATCGTCTGGCTGTTCACCTTTATTAATATGCTGGGCGGGGCCTGGGTCAGCCGCTTAACAACGATTGGCCTGTTTCTGGTGCTGATCCCGGTAGTCTTGACCGCAGTCGCCGGCTGGCATTGGTTCGATATCGCGACCTATCACGCGAACTGGAACACGTCCACGACGACCGACTCTCACGCCATTGTTAAAAGTATTCTGCTCTGCCTGTGGGCGTTCGTTGGCGTTGAGTCTGCCGCCGTCAGCACCGGCATGGTGAAAAACCCGAAACGCACCGTACCGCTGGCAACCATGCTGGGTACCGCGCTGGCAGGCATCATCTATATCGCCGCGACTCAGGTTATCGCCGGGATGTTCCCAGCTTCCGTTATGGCCTCTTCCGGCGCACCGTTCGCTATCAGTACCTCCACGATTCTGGGTGGCTGGGCTGCGCCGCTGGTTTCCGCCTTTACCGCTTTCGCCTGCCTGACGTCTCTGGGCTCCTGGATGATGCTGGTCGGCCAGGCTGGGGTTCGCGCCGCCAACGACGGCAACTTCCCGAAAATTTACGGTGAAATGGATAAAAACGGTATTCCGAAAAAAGGTCTGCTGTTGGCTGCGGTGAAAATGACGGCGCTGATGATTCTGATCACCATCATGAACTCCAGCGGCGGTAAAGCGTCCGACCTGTTCGGCGAACTGACCGGGATTGCCGTACTGCTTACCATGCTGCCGTACTTCTACTCCTGTGTTGACCTGATTCGCTTCGAAGGGTTCAACATCCGTAACTCGGTAAGCCTGATTTGTTCTGTACTGGGCTGCGCATTTTGCTTCATCGCACTGATGGGCGCCAGCTCCTTCGAACTCTCCGGCACCTTTATCGTCAGTCTGATCATCCTGATGTTCTACGGTCGCAAAATGCACCAGCGCCAGAACAACGACAGCGACAACAATACGGCTGAAGCGCTTTAACCGCTAACTCCTTTTTCTCAAAGCCCCTTTCGTCACCTGCTATAGCGTAGCGGGAGGGGCCCACTTTACCAGGAACAAGACTATGAACGTTATTGCTATCATGAACCACATGGGCGTCTACTTTAAAGAAGAGCCTATTCGTGAACTGCATCGTGCACTGGAAGGTTTAAATTTCCGTATCGTCTATCCAAACGACCGAGAAGACCTGCTGAAGCTGATTGAAAATAACTCCCGCCTTTGCGGCGTCATTTTCGACTGGGATAAATATAACCTTGAGCTTTGCGAAGAGATTAGCAAGCTGAACGAGTATATGCCGCTGTACGCCTTCGCCAACAGCTACTCTACGCTGGACGTCAGCCTCAACGATCTGAGAATGCAGGTTCGCTTCTTTGAATATGCTTTAGGCGCCGCAGCCGATATCGCGGCGAAAATTCGCCAGAATACCGATGAATACATCGACAATATTCTGCCGCCGCTGACAAAAGCACTGTTCAAATATGTGCGCGAAGGGAAATATACTTTCTGTACGCCTGGCCACATGGGCGGGACCGCTTTCCAGAAAAGCCCCGTCGGCAGCATCTTTTATGATTTCTTCGGCCCGAACACGATGAAATCCGATATTTCGATTTCCGTTTCCGAACTGGGTTCGCTGCTGGACCACTCCGGCCCGCATAAAGAAGCGGAAGAGTATATCGCCCGCGTCTTTAACGCCGAACGTAGCTACATGGTGACGAACGGCACCTCTACGGCGAACAAAATCGTCGGTATGTACTCCGCGCCGGCAGGCAGCACGGTACTGATTGACCGTAACTGCCATAAATCGCTGACCCATCTGATGATGATGAGCGACATTACGCCGATTTATTTCCGCCCAACCCGTAACGCCTACGGTATTCTTGGCGGTATCCCGCAAAGCGAGTTCCAGCACGCCACTATCGCTAAACGGGTAAAAGAGACGCCTAACGCAACCTGGCCGGTCCACGCTGTTATTACTAACTCAACCTATGACGGTCTGTTGTATAACACTGACTACATCAAGAAAACTCTGGATGTGAAGTCCATTCATTTTGACTCCGCCTGGGTGCCTTATACCAATTTCTCCCCTATTTATCAGGGTAAATGCGGTATGAGCGGCGACCGTGTAGAAGGCAAAATCATTTATGAAACCCAGTCCACGCATAAACTGCTGGCGGCGTTTTCACAGGCATCCATGATTCATGTTAAAGGCGACATTAACGAAGAAACCTTTAACGAAGCCTACATGATGCATACCACCACTTCTCCGCACTACGGTATCGTAGCGTCTACTGAAACCGCAGCGGCGATGATGAAAGGTAATGCGGGTAAACGCCTGATTAACGGCTCTATTGAACGTGCGATTAAATTCCGTAAAGAAATTAAACGCCTGAAAAGCGAATCTGACGGCTGGTTCTTTGACGTATGGCAGCCGGAACATATCGATGGAGCTGAGTGCTGGCCGCTGCGTTCAGATAGCGCATGGCATGGCTTCAAAAATATCGATAACGAACACATGTACCTCGACCCGATCAAAGTCACTATCCTGACGCCGGGGATGAAGAAAGACGGTACGATGGATGAATTCGGTATTCCGGCAAGTCTGGTCGCCAAATATCTCGATGAACGCGGCATCATCGTAGAAAAAACCGGTCCATACAACCTGCTGTTCCTGTTCAGCATTGGTATCGACAAAACCAAAGCTCTGAGCCTGCTGCGCGCGCTCACTGAATTTAAACGCGCCTTTGACCTGAACCTGCGCGTCAAAAACATTCTGCCTGCACTGTACCGCGAAGCGCCTGAGTTTTATGAAAATATGCGCATCCAGGAACTGGCGCAGAATATTCATAAACTGGTCGAACATCATAATCTGCCGGACTTAATGTACCGTGCGTTTGAAGTGCTGCCGAAAATGGTGATGACGCCGTATACTGCGTTCCAGAAAGAGCTGCATGGCGAAACGGAAGAGGTGTATCTTGAAGAGATGGTTGGACGCGTCAACGCCAACATGATCCTTCCTTACCCTCCGGGAGTGCCGCTGGTGATGCCTGGTGAAATGATCACCGAGGAAAGCCGTCCGGTACTGGAATTCCTGCAAATGCTGTGCGAAATCGGCGCTCACTATCCGGGCTTCGAAACCGATATCCACGGCGCCTATCGTCAGGCAGACGGACGTTACACCGTTAAGGTGCTGAAAGAAAATACGAAATAAGTACCAAAGGGAAGTGGCTTGCCACTTCCCTTTTTTCACGCAGCAAGGAGACTTTATGAAAACACCCTCACAACCGCGCGCGATTTTTTACATCGTGGCGATTCAAATTTGGGAATACTTCAGCTTTTACGGCATGCGTGCCTTACTCATCCTTTATCTTACCCACCAGCTTGGTTTTAATGACAGCCACGCGATCAACCTCTTCAGCGCCTACGCCTCTTTAGTTTACGTTACCCCTATTCTTGGCGGCTGGCTTGCCGACCGCCTGCTTGGCAACCGCGTGGCGGTTATCACCGGCGCCCTGTTGATGACGCTGGGTCATGTGGTATTGGGCTTAGAATCTGATTCAACGTTGAGTTTATATGCGGCGCTGGCCATTATTATCTGCGGCTACGGCTTGTTTAAATCCAATATTAGCTGTCTGCTGGGCGAACTTTACGCCCCTGATGACAACCGCCGCGACGGGGGATTCTCGCTGCTCTACGCCGCCGGGAATATTGGATCGATAGCCGCGCCGATCGCCTGTGGTCTGGCGGCGCAGTGGTATGGCTGGCATGTCGGCTTTGCGCTGGCGGGCGTCGGAATGTTCATCGGCCTGCTCATCTTTTTAAGCGGTCATCGCCACTTTCAGCAGACGCGCGGTGTTAATCGCCCCGCGCTGCGGGCGGTCAAATTCGCCCTTCCAACCTGGGGTTGGCTGGTATTAATGCTGTGTATCGCGCCGGTATTCTTCACCCTCCTGCTGGAAAATAACTGGTCTGGCTATGTGCTGGCCATTGTCTGCGTCTTCGCGGCGCAACTTATCGCCCGTATTATGGTTAAATATCCCGAACACCGTCGCGCCTTGTGGCAAATCGTTCTGTTAATGATCACCGGCACTCTCTTTTGGGTTCTGGCGCAGCAGGGCGGAAGTTCGATCAGTTTATTCATCGACCGTTTTGTCAACCGCCACTGGCTGAATATGACCGTCCCCACCGCATTGTTCCAGTCGGTCAATGCGATTGCGGTGATGTCGGCGGGCGTGGTGCTGGCGTGGCTGAGCAGCCCGAAAGAGAGCGCCCGCTCGGTGCTGCGCGTCTGGCTTAAATTTGCCGTGGGGCTGGTATTAATGGGCGGCGGTTTTATGCTGTTGGCGCTAAACGCGCATCAGGCCCGGTTAGACGGGCAGGCATCAATGGGAATGATGATCGCAGGGCTGGCGCTGATGGGCTTTGCAGAGCTGTTTATTGATCCGGTCGCGATGGCGCAAATTACCCGCCTCAACCTGCCTGGCGTCACGGGCGTACTAACCGGTATTTATATGCTGGCGACCGGCGCGGTCGCTAACTGGCTGGCTGGCGTCGTCGCGCAACAAACCACGGAATCGCAAATTAGTGATACGGCGGTAGCCGCCTACGGACACTTTTTCTCGCAAATGGGCGAGTGGACGCTAAGTTGCGTGGCGCTGATCGTCGCCATTGTCGGCCTGAGATGGGTTTGCACCCGGACTACATCGGCGCTACCGCAGGGCGATTAAACGGTGGTTCGCTGCCCACAAGGAGGAGACGGGCAGCGAATCGGCACATCAGATAGCCGCGTCGTCTTCTTCGCCAGTACGGATACGAATAACGCGGGCGACATCAAAGACAAAGATCTTACCGTCGCCGATTTTCCCCGTCTGCGCGGTACGAATGATGGTGTCAACACAGGTATCCACGATGTCGTCAGGCACAACGATTTCAATTTTTACCTTCGGCAGAAAATCCACCATATATTCCGCGCCGCGATACAGCTCGGTGTGGCCTTTTTGACGGCCAAAGCCTTTGACTTCGGTGACCGTCATGCCGGTAATACCTACCTCGGCCAGCGCTTCACGGACATCGTCCAGCTTGAAGGGTTTAATAATCGCATCAATCTTTTTCATGCTATTCCTTGAAAAGGTCGCCTGTGTTTTGATCGGTTAAACGTAACATATTTCGCACTACTTTACGGCATGAAAACTACTCTTTGAAATCATTCGCATCCAGTTCGTGACGGGAGAGTAGCTTATAGAATTCCGTGCGGTTGCGCCCCGCCATCCTTGCCGCGTGCGTCACGTTACCTTTGGTAATTTGCAGTAACTTGCGCAGATAGTTCAGTTCAAATTGGTTTCGCGCTTCGGCAAAAGTTGGCAGCGCGGTGTTTTCGCCTTCCAGCGCCTGTTCGATCAACGCATCGCTGATCACCGGCGAAGAGGTTAACGCCACGCATTGTTCAATGACGTTGACCAGTTGGCGCACGTTGCCCGGCCAGCTTGCCGTCATCAGCCGTTTCATTGCATCAGTAGAAAAGGCGCGAACAAACGGTTTATGCCGCTGTGCCGACTGTCTGAGCAGATGATTAGCCAGCAGCGGAATATCCTCGGTACGCTCCGCCAGCGCCGGAATTTTCAGGCTCACGACATTCAGCCGGTAGTACAAATCTTCACGAAATTCGCCCCGCGCCATCGCCTTCGGCAGATCGCGGTGCGTCGCGGAAATAATTCGCACGTCGATATCAATATCGCGATTGCTGCCCAGCGGCCTGACTTTGCGCTCCTGTAACACCCGCAGCAGCTTCACCTGTAACGGCGCGGGCATATCGCCAATTTCATCCAGAAACAGCGTGCCGCCTTCCGCCGCCTGGAACAACCCTTCACGATTGCTCACTGCGCCGGTAAAGGCGCCGCGCGCATGGCCGAATAATTCGGACTCCAGCAACTGTTCCGGTAACGCGCCGCAGTTGATGGCGACAAACGGCTTGTTACTGCGCGGGCTGGCATTATGAATCGCCTGTGCGAAAATCTCTTTTCCGGTGCCGCTTTGTCCGTTAATCAATACGCTGACATCCGACTGCGCGACCATGCGCGCCTGTTCAAGCAGTCGCAGCATCAGCGGGCTACGGGTAACGATAGCGTTGCGCCAGCTATCGTCCGTCGCGGGAGCGGACTGTTCCAGCGCTTCATCTATCGCTTTATATAACGCGTCTCTGTCGATCGGCTTCGTCAAAAAGCTGAATACGCCTTTCTGGGTAGCGGCCACCGCATCCGGAATGGAACCATGCGCCGTCAGAATGATAACCGGCATTCCCGGCTGTACTTTCTGAATTTCTGTGAACAGTTGCATACCATCCATTTCATCCATGCGCAGGTCGCTTATTACCAGGTCCACTTTTTCCCGATGCAGTACCCGTAGTCCTTCCTGGCCGCTCTCTGCGGTCACGACGCTGTATCCTTCACTGGTCAGGCGCATACCGAGCAATTTCAGTAATCCGGGATCGTCATCGACCAGCAACAGGTGCGCCGGTTTACGGCTTATCATGGCGTTACCTCATCTTGTGACGGCGACGGCGCCGCGCCATCTTCAGACGTCGCGGGTTTGCCATTCGTATGCGGCGTATCGGCGTTGTAATTCCCTGCCGGTTTTCGTGTCGAAAGCTGGCGCTCAATATCGGTTAAACTCTCCAGCTTACGGGTGGTAAGATCGAGCTGCGTTTGCAAGGCCTGTTGCTGCTGGCGCAGCGCATCCAGCTCACTATCTGACGTTTGCTGGAGTTTGCTATAACGCTGACGTTCGGCAGAAAGTGCTAATTGCAGCGCCTGACCGTCATGCCAGATTTGGTAGACGGGCCGTACCTGAGCCGGTATTTGCGCGCTTAACGCCTCCAGACGGGTCACTATGGCGCGCCGCTCCGGCGGCGTAATTTTTGCATCCGCCAGTAAGATCCCGCGCCTGAAGGCATTTTGCCAGTTATCATCCGTCAACGCGCGCGCCTCTGCGCGCGACTGAACCGGCATCAGACGATCGGCGCAGTCAATCGTGCGTAGCCAGTACAGCGGATTCGTCTCCACCGCCTGCCCGCGTAGCGACCAGATATCCGCGCACGCCGTCGGGAGATAATCCGCCAGTTGATAATGGGGGAGCGTGTCCTGCGCTGCGCTACCGGGCAGTTGCTGTGAAGCATGGGGAACACATGCGGTCAGCGCCAGACACGATATGCCCACCGGTATTCCCCACCGCAAAAGGCATCGTTTAATAGTTTGGACGAAAACGTGTGACATACGCACCAGGCTTAAACTCATATTAGTGTTTGTCAGATGCAGGCAGCGGCAGCGAGATGCGAAAACAGACTTCCTGCGCTTTGTCATCCACCAGTTGGATCTCTCCCTGCATTCGACGAATACAATCTCTGGCGATACTCAGCCCTAACCCACTGCCTTTTACCGCCCCTTTTCGCTGGTGGCTTCCCTGGAAAAAAGGCTCAAAAATCATTTCTCTTTCGGTTTGCGGAATCGGCTCGCCGCTATTAACCACATCGATATAAACCGTGGAGCCCTGAGAGCGACTACGGATACAAATGTTACCGGATTCAGCGCCATAGTGCACCGCGTTGGAATAGAGATTATCCAGCACGCTCATCAACAACATGGGCTCTGCTATGCAGCGTTCGGCCTTCAGGTCGACATCGGTATGCATCATTTTAGCGCGGGCAGGCAAACTGTGGGCGGAAACCACCATATCCACAAGCGGCGCGATATCGACCGCTTCCAGCTCTGTGGCACTGTCTACCAGTTTCCGGTTGTAATCAAGCAATTGCTCAATCAATTTTTGTAAATTACGACTGCTGTCATCCAGAATATCGACCACCTCTTTTTGCTCCGGCGTCAGCGGCCCAACCACCTGATCGGCCAGCAGCTCTGTCCCCTCGCGCATACTGGCCAGCGGGGTTTTCAGCTCATGGGACAGGTGACGTAGAAACTGATGGCGCTGGGATTCCAGCCACGCCAGACGCTCACTCAGCCAGATAATGCGCTGCCCCACCGATCGTAATTCACGCGGACCGGTAAAGGTGACGGTATTCCCCAAAGAACGGCCTTCGCCCAGGCGATTAATCATCCGTTCAATTCCTTTCACCGGCCCGATAATCATGCGGGTAAAAAGTAGCACCATCGCCAGACTCACCAGAAATAGCACCAGCGCCTGCCAGCCGAAAAATTGTCCGCGCTCGGCGATTTCTTGTTGTAACTGCTGCCCGCGCGAGTAAACCACAGTACGCGTCGCCTGCACCATTTCCGTATTCGCGTTGGCAAAGGCCTCCAGACGCGCGGCCGCTGCCGCTTCCGGGCCGCTATCTTTACACTGCAATTGCGCCAGCGCGTTTAAATCCTGGCGTAACGCCTGATACAACTTATCATCCGGCAAGACGCCGGCATGGGCGTCCAGCATATCGCTATAGCGCTTACGCTGGCTTTGATACACTTTTGCCAGCGTCGGATCGTCAAGCACGCAATACTGTCGGTAGCTTCGCTCCATCTCCAGCGCGACGTTGGTCATCGCCTCGCTGCGCCGGGCGTCAATAAGCGTGCTGCGGTTAGTCACCGCAGCCTGATCGCTTAACGCGTTAAGGCTTTGCCACGCCTGCCAGGCCAGAACCAGCAACGGCAGCAGGATCAGCAAAAAGGCCAGCATGACCAATTGTCGTAAAGAACGGGGGAAAACAGACCAGCGCTTCAACGTGTCGCTCACATAAAAGAAGAATAAAAAAGATGCTAACCGAGGGAAGCGCCAGATACAACAAAGCCGGGCTAAACCCGGCTTTGTTATGGAATAAGGCGGTGCCTAACTCGACGTTTCGCCCGGAGGTTGATAAAGCTACGCTATTATCAGAAGTTGGACGGCAGGCACCTTGTTGTGCGTCATTCGAAGTTTATGTAGCGCGTCCCTAAGGGGCTGACATAAGAAGGTGAATGAGCCACTGGTTATCATTATGCAGTAATTGTGCCAACATTCAAAAGACTTTGTTAACACAATGATAAATATGAAAAATATCGTTATTCATGCTAAAAATGGCTCTGTCTGTTTTTTGCCCTTTCTGTCGCCAATCAGCAACACCTGCAACACCTAAAAATAAAACAATTTAAAATCAAATAGTTAAATGTCTCTTTTTGGCGACAACCTATCCCCCACTCATGTCGGGATTTCCCGACACTTTAATCTTGCGGCATAAGCACTAGTTTATTGCCGGATGGCGGCGTAAACGCCTTATCCGACCTACCGCTTGACGTTCAAGACGGTAGCTTCAACCGCGCTTCCCCGTGGGCCTGATAAGCGCCGTCTACAAAAAAGCCCCTCGTGAAGAGGGGCTTAATGGCTATCGGGCTAATTAACCAAGCTGCTTACGCGCATTACGGAAGATACGCATCCACGGGCTATCCTCGCCCCAGTTTTCCGGGTGCCAGGAGTTGGCGACGGTGCGGAATACGCGTTCCGGATGCGGCATCATAATCGTCACCCGACCGTTTTCGGTCGTCACCGCCGTGATGCCGTTCGGCGAACCGTTCGGGTTAGCCGGATAGGTTTCGGTCACCTTACCAAAGTTATCAACGTAGCGCAGAGCGACCAGGCCTTTGCTCTCAAGCGCGGCAAGATGCGCATCGTCACGCACCTCAACGCGCCCTTCCCCATGGGAAACCGCAATCGGCATCTGTGAGCCTACCATTCCTTGCAGCAGCAGCGATGGGCTTTGCGTCACTTCTACCAGGCTGAAGCGGGCTTCGAAGCGGTCAGAATGGTTACGTACAAAACGCGGCCACAGTTCGCTGCCCGGGATCAGCTCGCGCAGATTCGACATCATCTGGCAACCGTTGCACACCCCAAGCGCCAGCGTCTGCGGACGATGGAAGAAGGTTTCGAATTCGTCGCGCACCCGATGGTTAAACAGAATGGATTTCGCCCAGCCTTCACCCGCCCCCAGCACGTCGCCGTAGGAAAAGCCGCCGCAAGCCACCAGCGCATGGAAGTTGCCCAGACCGATACGACCGCCCAGCAGGTCGCTCATATGGACGTCAATCGCGTCA
Organism: Salmonella sp. SAL04213; assembly: GCF_046550535.1. NCBI lineage: Bacteria > Pseudomonadati > Pseudomonadota > Gammaproteobacteria > Enterobacterales > Enterobacteriaceae > Salmonella > Salmonella sp. SAL04213. The sequence continues at coordinate 295,041 of NZ_JBGDXS010000005.1, forward strand.
AAGCCCGCACGATGGAACGCCGCCGCCATCTCCACGTGAGAGTTCACCCCCTGCTCGCGCAGTACAGCGACTTTCGGTCGTGCGCCTGTCGCAATGTACGGCGCGGCGATATCTTCATTAATATCAAACGACAGCTTCACGTTGAGGCCCGGATCGGCATCATTCGCTTTCGCCTCGTGTTCCTGGTCGGCACATTGCGGATTGTCGCGCAGACGCTGCATCTGCCAGGTCGTTTCCGCCCACCAGACACGCAGCGTAGTGCGGCTTTCGCTGAATACCGTCTGGTCATTAGCGGTAATCACAAAGCGATCGCCAGCCAGGGCCTGACCAAGGTAGTGGACGCAGTCAGCAAGACCGTACTGCGCCAACAGCGTTTCGACCGCGTCTCTGTCTTCAGCGCGTACCTGAATCACGCCGCCCAGCTCCTCGTTGAACAGTGCGGCCAGATGGTCATCGCCCAGCGCGGCGATATCGACCTGCACGCCGCAGTGGCCGGCAAAGGCCATCTCGGCCAGCGTCACCAGCAGACCGCCGTCGGAACGGTCGTGCCAGGCCAGTAATTTACGCGCAGCGACCAGCGCCTGCATGGCGTCATAGAAGCCTTTCAGTTGCGCGACGTCACGCACGTCCGCGGGTTTGTCGCCAAGCTGACGATAGACCTGCGCCAACGCCGTTGCGCCCAGCGCGTTGTGGCCCTTGCCAAGATCGATCAGCAGCAAGGCGTTATCTTCCGTTGACAGCTGCGGCGTAAGGGTGTGACGCACGTCTTCCACGCGGGCAAACGCGGAAATCACCAGCGACAGCGGCGAGGTCATTTCGCGCTGTTCGTTGCCTTCCTGCCAGCGGGTTTTCATCGACATCGAATCTTTGCCCACCGGAATCGTCAGGCCAAGCTGCGGACAGAGTTCCTCTCCCACCGCTTTAACTGCGTCATACAAACCGGCATCTTCGCCAGGATGACCGGCTGCCGCCATCCAGTTAGCGGAAAGCTTGATGCGCTTGATATCGCCAATCTGCGTCGCGGCAATGTTAGTCAACGCTTCACCGACGGCCAGACGGGCGGAGGCGGCAAAGTCCAGCAGCGCCACCGGCGCGCGCTCGCCAATCGACATCGCTTCGCCGTAGTAGCTGTCGAGGCTGGCGGTAGTGACCGCGCAGTCAGCCACCGGGACCTGCCACGGGCCAACCATCTGGTCACGCGCCACCATACCGGTGACGGTACGGTCGCCAATAGTGACAAGGAAGGTTTTTTCCGCCACGGTCGGCAGATGCAGAACACGATTTACCGCGTCGGCAATAGTGATATCCGCGCGGTTCAGCGCATCGCCTTTCGCCTTCAATGTTTGCACATCGCGGGTCATTTTCGGCGTTTTGCCCAGCAGGACATCCAGCGGCAGGTCGATCGGCTGATTGTCGAAATGGTTATCATGCAACGAGAGATGCTGTTCTTCGGTAGCGTCGCCAATGACCGCATACGGCGCGCGTTCGCGCTTACACAGTTCGTCGAACAGCGGCAACTGGTCAGCCGCGACCGCCAGCACATAGCGCTCCTGGGATTCGTTACACCAGATTTCCAGCGGGCTCATGCCCGGCTCGTCGCTAAGAATGTCGCGCAGTTCGAATTTCCCGCCGCGCCCGCCGTCGCTCACCAGCTCCGGCATGGCGTTGGAGAGACCGCCCGCGCCCACATCATGGATAAACAAGATTGGGTTAGCGTCGCCCAACTGCCAGCAGCGGTCGATCACTTCCTGGCAGCGGCGTTCCATTTCCGGGTTATCGCGCTGAACAGAGGCAAAATCGAGATCCGCATCAGACTGGCCGGAAGCCATTGACGATGCCGCGCCGCCGCCGAGGCCGATATTCATCGCCGGGCCGCCAAGGACGATCAGCTTCGCGCCGACGACGATCTCGCCTTTCTGCACGTGATCGGCGCGGATATTACCGATCCCGCCCGCCAGCATGATCGGCTTATGGTAGCCGCGCAGCTCTTCGCCGTTGTGGCTGTTCACTTTCTCTTCATAAGTACGGAAGTAACCGGTCAGCGCCGGGCGACCAAATTCGTTGTTAAACGCCGCGCCGCCCAGCGGACCTTCGGTCATGATATCCAGCGCAGTGACAATACGTTCCGGCTTGCCAAAATCCTCTTCCCACGGCTGTTCAAAGCCCGGAATACGCAGGTTGGAAACGGAGAAGCCCACCAGCCCGGCTTTTGGTTTCGCGCCACGCCCGGTGGCGCCTTCATCACGAATTTCGCCGCCGGAACCGGTCGCCGCCCCCGGCCACGGAGAGATAGCGGTTGGGTGGTTATGCGTTTCGACCTTCATCAGAATGTGCGCGGGCTCCTGATGAAAATCGTAACGGCCAGTATTGTGATCGGCGAAGTAGCGCCCCACCGCAGATCCTTCCATCACCGCGGCATTGTCTTTATAGGCAGAGAGCACATAGTCCGGCGTGGTTTCGAAGGTGTTTTTAATCATTTTAAACAGCGACTTCGGCTGCGGTTTACCGTCGATAATCCAGTCGGCATTAAAAATCTTGTGGCGGCAGTGCTCGGAGTTCGCCTGGGCGAACATGTACAATTCGATATCGTTCGGGTTGCGTCCCAGTTTGGTAAACGCCTCCTGCAAATAGTCGATTTCATCTTCCGCCAGCGCCAGACCAAGACGCAGGTTGGCGTCAATTAACGCCTGACGGCCTTCTCCCAGCAGATCGACACTGGAAACCGGCGCAGGCTGATGGTGGATAAACAGTTTTTCCGCATCGGTTAAAGAAGAGAACACCGTCTCCATCATACGGTCGTGCAGCTCTGCGGCCACTTGTCGCCACTGTTCCGCCGTCAACGTCGAAGCCTCGATATAGTACGCTACGCCACGCTCCAGACGATCAACCTGTTGCAGGCCGCAGTTGTGGGCGATATCCGTTGCTTTTGAAGACCAGGGGGAGATGGTACCAGGACGCGGTGTGACCAACAGGAGTTTACCCGCCGGCGTATGGCTGCTAAGCGCCGGGCCGTATTGCAGCAGACGGGTAAGCTGCGCCTGCTCGCTATCATTTAACGGGGCGTTCAGGTCAGCAAAATGGACATACTCAGCGTATATATTGTGGACCTGGAGGTTGGCAGCCTGAAAGCGCGCCAGCAGTTTATTGATACGGAATGCAGACAGTGCAGGCGAACCACGCAGAATTTCCATCATAAGTCTCTCGTCTTCTAAGCTTTGGTGTGCGCAAGGGGGGAAACGGCCGTCATTATAAAGAATCTGACGCGCCGACGAAACCGTTTGCGTAGAAATAAAATCACCGCTTTTTCTTGTCATACGGTGCGGCTATCGTTGCGAATAAGTTGCCAACTGGCGCATTGTTACGCAAAATGCCGCTCATTAATGACTTATCTATTGCAGCAAAACATCTTTTTCAGCCCGAGGCAACGCACGATCCAGAGAATTAACTAATTGAAAAAATTAAAGATTAATTATCTGTTCATCGGCATATTGACGCTGCTGCTGGCAGCAGCCCTTTGGCCCTCAATCCCCTGGTTCGGTAAAACCGAAAACCATATCGCCGCGATTCAAGCCCGGGGGGTACTGCGCGTCAGTACGATCGACTCGCCATTAACCTATTCCGTTATCAACGGTAAAAAATATGGTCTGGACTATGAACTGGCGCAGCAGTTCGCCAACTATCTCGGCGTGAAGCTGAAAGTGACGGTGCGCCAGAATATCAGCCAGTTGTTTGACGATCTGGATAACGGCAATGCCGACCTGCTCGCGGCAGGGCTGGTCTACGACAGCGCGCGCGTTAAAAACTATCAGCCTGGTCCCATGTATTATTCGGTTTCGCAACAGCTCGTTTACCGGGTCGGACAATATCGCCCACGTTCGCTGGCGACCGTTAACGAGAATCAGCTTACCATTGCGCCAGGGCACGTCGTGGTCAATGATTTACAGCGTTTAAAAGAGACAAAGTTTCCCGACCTGAGCTGGAAAGTGGATGATAAAAAAGGCTCGACGACGCTGCTGGAAGAGGTCATCAGCGGCAAGCTGGATTACACCATTGCCGATTCAGTGGCGATCAGTCTGTTTCAGCGCGTTCATCCCGAACTGGCCGTGGCGCTGGATGTCACGGATGAACAGCCCGTGACCTGGTTTAGCCGACTGGACGACGATAATACGCTCTCCGCCGCGCTGCTCGATTTTTTCAATTCGATCAATGAAGACGGTTCTCTGGCGCGGATCGAAGAGAAATATCTGGGACATGGCGATGATTTCGACTACGTTGATACCCGCTCTTTCCTGCGAGCGGTGGATAACGTCCTGCCGGAGCTGGAACCGTTATTTAAAAAATATGCCAAAGAGATAGACTGGCGCCTGCTGGCGGCGATTTCTTATCAGGAATCACACTGGGACCCGCTGGCGACCTCGCCAACCGGCGTGCGCGGCCTGATGATGCTGACTAAAAATACCGCCCAAAGTCTGGGGCTGACCGACCGTACCGATGCGGAGCAAAGCATCAGCGGCGGCGCTCGCTATCTTGAAGATATGATGGCTAAAGTTCCCGAAACCGTTCCGGAAGACGAGCGTATCTGGTTTGCTTTAGCCGCCTACAATATGGGTTATGCGCACATGCTCGACGCCAGATCGCTGACGGTAAAAACCAAAGGCAATCCGGATAGCTGGACCGATGTGAAGCAGCGTTTGCCTCTGTTAAGCCAAAAACCGTATTACAGTAAGCTAACCTACGGTTACGCGCGTGGACATGAGGCTTATGCTTATGTGGAAAATATCCGTAAATACCAGATAAGTTTGGTGGGGTATTTGCAGGAAAAAGAAAAGCAGGAAGCGGAAGCTATGAAACTGGCGCAGGATTACCCGGCGGTGTCGCCGGAGGAGCTGAATAAAGCACCCTTCCCCTTCCTGTCGTTTTTATCGCAGTCATCAGGCTACCTGACGCATTCGCCGTCTTTACTGTTTACGCCGCAGAAGAAAGAAGAAAAATAGCGCGATGGTCTTATCGGATGGCGACGCGCAACGTCTTATCCGGCATTGCGCTATACTGCCGGCCCCGCGCCTTCCGCACGGTCGGCTTTCTTCAGGGCTTTAATTTCCTGACGACGCATACGGAAAAAATCACTGAGCAGCGTCGCACATTCATCGCGCAGCACCCCTTCAATAATCTCGACCCGGTGATTCATTCCCGGATGGTGCAGCACGTCAATTAGCGATCCGGCCGCGCCGGTTTTTGCATCGCGCGCGCCAAAGACAACGCGTCCAATGCGGCTATGCACCATAGCGCCTGCGCACATCACACAGGGTTCCAGCGTGACATACAGCGTGGTATCCAGTAACCGGTAATTCTGCAATACCAGACCGCCCTGACGCAGCGCCATTATTTCAGCATGCGCAGTAGGATCGTGGCGGCCAATGGGTCGGTTCCAGCCTTCGCCAATGACGCGATGGTTATGCACCAATACCGCGCCAACCGGAACCTCGCGTTCGTCCCAGGCGCGTTTCGCCAGCGTCAGCGCGTGGCGCATCCAGTATTCGTGATCTAATTCGACATCAGACAAAGAGGTAACTCCGGTAATGAAAGCGGGCGGCATTATACACAGACGCTATGCGTTTCACTATTCGAGCTGCTGCAACTCGCCGTGCGGCGTCACCCGCCAGCGATGCTGGCAAAAATAAAGCAGCGGGTTATCCTGTTTGCTGTCGCTGTAGCCGCTATAAAGACGCAGCGGCGTACCGATTTTACGTTCCAGTTGCGCGACTTTTTCATGGCCCAGACAGCGCACGGTTAATACCCAGCCGCCATACCGTCGCGCCATCTGGCTGGCGATGAGGTTAACGCGCGGCAGCCACGGCGTATCAAAATAGACTTGCTCTACCAATGATTGCGGAGAACCGGTAATAAGCCAGATATCCGCGTCAGAGCTCAATAGATAGGTGGTCAGACGCTCCTGTACAACCGGAAACGCCGTGACGTTAGCGCGAAACCAACGGACAAAATCCGCCTGATGCGCCTGCAAACGCGTTTCGCTATGGCCAAAAGTACAGCCCCACAACAACAGACTCATCGGCCAGCGGGCCGCACGCCCTTTTACCAGTAAACCGATACCGATAATGGGCAACAACGGCAGTACGAGCAGCGCATTTAGCGGCTGACGGCGCAGCAAATAACGCAGAAAACTGCCGAACATATCCTGTTGATGTAACGTTCCATCCAAATCAAAAAAGACGACACGACGCTCGTGGCTGACCAAACCTTACTCCTCTGGATCATTGAACCCCAGCAGCCAGGTAAAAATAAACCCGGCAATTACCGCTATTAAATAGCCTAACAGATAGAACAGGACTTTTCCGGCAACAATTGTTAATGCCAGCGGCAAACCGGAAATACCAAAGGTAATTACCGTCGCCACTTTCCAGTAGCTGATCAACGCCCCGCCTACCGCGCCGCCGAGGCAAGCGCCAATAAATGGCTTACCCAATGGCAGCGTGACGCCAAAAATCAGCGGCTCGCCAATCCCCAGCAGTCCGACCGGAAGCGCGCCTTTAATCACCTTTTTGAGCCGCGCATTGCGGGTTTTCATCAGTACGGCAATGGCCGCGCCTATCTGACCAACCCCCGCCATCGCCAGGATGGGAAACAGCGCGTTATAGCCGTGCGCTTGCACCAGCTCCACATGAATAGGCACCAGCCCCTGATGCAGCCCGGTCAGTACCAACGGCAGGAAGGTTCCGGCTAACACCGCGCCCACCAGAAAACCGCCGCGATCGATAGCCCAGGACGCGCCGTGAGCAATAGCGTCTGAAATCCAGCCGCCAAGCGGTTGCAGAGCGACAATCGCTACCGCGCCGGTGATAACAGTCGTCAATAAAGGGTTAAGAATTAACTCCAGCGACCCCGGCAGCAGCTTACGGAACTGGCGCTCAATCCAGCACATTAACGCTACCACCAGCAGGACGGCGATGACGCCGCCCCGTCCCGGCTGAAGCGCCTCGCCAAAGAGCGTAATCTGCGCCAGTTGCGGGCTGGAAAGGATCCCCGCCATCACGCCGCCTAACGCCTGCGATCCGCCAAAGACTTTCGCGGTATTGACGCCAACCAGAATGTTCATGATAGCGAACACCGCGCTGCCAAATATCCCCATCAGGCCCAGCAGGTTAGGATAGTGGACGGCAACATCGCCGACGATATCCGGACGTTTAAGAATGTTGATAATGCCGGTAATCAAGCCGGATGCGATAAAGGCGGGGATAAGCGGTATAAAAACATTCGCCAGCTTACGCAACGCATCGCTCATCGGCGCTTTATACTTCGCTTTCGCCTCGGATTTGGTACGCGCCATAGCATCGTCCGGCTTTACACCACCTGCGGCAATCTGCACGCGCATCGCATCAACCACCTGCGCAGCCTTCCCCGGCCCAACGATCAGCTGATGTTGCTCCCCTTGCTTTACGTATCCACTGACGCCAGGCAACGCTTTTAAGCGCGGAATATCCAGTTGGCTGTCGTCCTGTACCTCCACTCTGACTCGCGTCATACAGTTTTCCAGGCGCAGAATATTTTGCTCTCCGCCGATACCACGTAAAATGTCGCTGGCGAGCGCTGCCGTCTTATCCATACACACCTCTTTAGTGTTCTAACGCCGCCCTTAAAAAGCCCTGATGAGCGGCGAGTTTTTCCCTGGCGGCTGCAGCATCCAGCCCCGTAAGCGCCATCAAAATGGCGGGCTTAACCTCAAAATCGGTCTGTTTCAGCAACGTTTCCGCCTCTTCACGACCTATCCCGGTCGCTTCAACGACCATCCGACACGCGCGATCGACCAGTTTGACGTTGGTGGCTTTCATATCCACCATCAGGTTCTGATAGACCTTACCGAACTTCACCATCGCGCCGGTAGAAATCATATTGAGCACCATTTTCTGTGCGGTGCCGGATTTCAGCCGCGTGGAGCCGGTAAGCGCTTCCGGCCCGACAACGGGCGAAATGGCGATATTAGCCTCCCGCGCAATAGGCGAATCTGGATTACAGGAGACGGCAACAGTGGTACAACCGGACTGTCGCGCATAGCGCAGGCCGCCAATCACATAGGGTGTACGACCCGACGCCGCGAGCCCCACGACCAGATCCTGTTCTTGCAGATTTAGTGCGACAAGATCGTCTTCGCCTGCCTGTTGGCTGTCTTCCGCGCCTTCGACCGCCTTCAGCAACGCGCCCGGCCCACCGGCAATCAGCCCGACGACCAGACCGTGCGGAACGCCAAACGTCGGGGGGCATTCTGAGGCATCCAGTACGCCAAGCCGACCACTGGTGCCCGCGCCCATATAGATGATACGTCCGCCAGACTTCAGCGCCGCCGCAGCGGCATCCACCGCACGCGCAACGTCAGGCAGAGTGGCTTTTACCGCTTCCGCTACCAGCGTATCCTGTTCATTAAAACGCTTAACTAATTCAGGAGTAGGCAACGCATCCAGATCCATCGTTTGCGGGTTACGGGTTTCAGACACTAAGGTACCAAGATTCATTTTTGTCCCTCTGGAATTTTTAATTCATAATAAGCGTCCATGATGGAATAGAATATTCCCCCAGGCGAGTGAAATTTCGTTTTGTCGTCGCCATCACGTTTCGCAGGAGCTGCCCATGAACTGTTTGATTCGTATTCGCCAGCGTTATCCGGATCTCGCGCAAAGCGACAGGAAACTGGCGGATTATCTGCTCGCGCAACCGGATACGGCGCGACATCTGAGCTCGCAGCAACTGGCGGCCGAAGCGGGCGTCAGCCAATCCAGCGTAGTCAAGTTCGCGCAAAAACTGGGGTTTAAAGGGTTTCCGGCGTTGAAACTGGCTCTCAGCGAAGCGTTGGCCAGCAATCCTAATCCGCATTCCGTTCCCGTTCATAACCAGATTCGCGGCGACGATCCGATGCGCCTGGTCGGGGAAAAATTAATTAAAGAGAATGTGGCGGCGATGCACGCCACGCTGGACGTTAACAGTGAAGAAAAACTGTTAGAAAGCGTCACGATGCTGCGCCACGCCCGCCGTATTGTGATCACCGGGATTGGCGCCTCTGGGCTGGTGGCGCAAAATTTTGCCTGGAAGCTACTGAAGATTGGCATTAACGCGGTGGTTGAGCGCGATATGCACGCCCTGCTGGCGACGGTGCAGGCGCTGGCGCCGGAGGATCTGCTGCTGGCGATCTCTTATTCCGGGGAACGGCGCGAGCTGAACCTGGCGGCGGACGAAACATTACGCGCAGGCGCGAAGATCCTGGCCATTACCGGTTTTTCTCCCAACGCCTTGCAGCAGCGCGCCACCCGCTGTCTGTATACGATTGCTGAAGAGCAGGCGACGCGCAGCGCCGCTATCTCCTCGACACATGCGCAAATGATGTTGACCGACTTACTGTTTATGGCGCTGGTACAACAGGATTTAGAGCGGGCGCCGGAGCGTATTCGCCATAGCGAGGCGCTGGTAAAAAAACTGGTTTGAAAATGGCTCTTCCGCCTCATGCAGAAGAGCCATCAAGTTTATTGCGCTTCTTTAGCGTGAATCAATTGCGTCAGGAGTGTGTTAACCGGTACGGCAATATTGTTCTGAGCGCCGATTCGCGCAATCGCACCATTTAAATAGTCGATTTCGGTCAGTCGGCCTTTATGTAAATCCTGATGCATAGAAGGATAGTGGTGGCCGCTCTCACGCGGATCGAACACTTTCTTCACCGTATTCATCACCATTTGCTCAGTCAACGGAATATTCTGGCTGGCAGCAACTAACACAAACTCATCAACTACCGCTTGCGCTAAATCTAAAGCACCAGGCCGCTGACCAAATCCGCCGACATTACAATCCAGTAACGCGCAATAGGTGTTCATTACGCTATTAAAGGCTGCTTTCTTCCAGATCGATAATAATACGTCAGAGCTTATTTCAGCATTCAATCCAGCGCTATTAAGGGTGGCAATGACCTTAGCCTCTTGAGCCGAATCCTGGCTGGCAATCGGCTGCAGTTCAATCGTTCCGGTACCGGTGGCCATAATATGCCCAGCCCCCTCCAGTTCGCTGGACCATAACGTCACACCCGCATAGATTTTCTGCCGATCGACATATTTCTCCAGCGTTTCAATATTTCCCAGACCGTTAGATAAAATCATCACGACCTTCGCGGCTGGCAGCAGCGGCTTAATACGCTGTAACATGCTATCCAACTGCATGGCTTTGGTAAACAGAATAACCAGCTCAAACTCCCCCTGGGATTCATCAGCCAACATAGCAGGGATGGGGTAATACTTCTGAGTCGTTTCCGTTTCGACAAAAAACCCCTTGCTACGAATAGCGTCGACATGCTCCTGCCAGCCATCAATAAGCGTCACGTCGTGCCCGGCCTCCAGCAGCATATAGCCAAAACGACATCCCATAGCGCCTGCACCTGCGATTGCAATTTTCATTTTTATTTCCTTATTATCTGATTAATGAATTTTGGCTAAAACCGTTGCGACATATTTTTTCGTTATCAGGGTCAACACGACTCCAATAAGCAATAGCACCGTTGTCAAAATAAATACTGTATTGTAGCTTCCGGTATATTTTGCAATAGCGGACGTGACGTATGGAGCAATAACCGCACCGACGGCAAAACCAAAATACATAAAGCCGTAGTTTAGTCCCTGGTTACGCATACCAAAATTCTGGCTGGTCAAGCCAGGGAAGATAACTAATATACCGGCATAAGCAAAGCCCACGCCCAGAGCGCTGAAATAGAATACCGAAGTATTACCGTTGAAGAACAACAGCAGCAGCATACAGACGCAGGTAAAAAGATAAACAATAACCAACGTATTATAGCCGCCTAATTTATCGGTTAACCCTCCCCAGAACAGGCGACCGATCGAGTTAAATATCGAGACCAGGCTCACGACTAATGCACCGGACAGTAAACCGTACTGCGTCATACCAATTTGCGCAGAACTTGAGCTAATTACCATCCCAGAGAACACGCCCAGCGCCAGAATCATAAACAGCAGCCAGAAGCGCAGATCTTTCAGCATGTGCCGATAGTCTTTATCCAGTGGCGAGGCTTTAATTCCTCCGCTATCTTTTGCTGGCGCGCTACGAATAAAGAACTGGACGATAAAAATAACCACCAGATAAACAATACCCAGATATAACAACGCCCGACTAACATCATGAGTTTGCGCCATAAAATATTCGGCCAGGCGGGTGCAAAGTAGCGTCCCGACGCCAACACCCGCCAGTACGATACCGCTGGCCAGACCGCGACGGTCGGGGAAAAATTTCAGAATATTATTAAGATTACCCGTAAAAGCCAGGCCCGATCCCAACCCGGCAATGACGCCGTAGGTTAAAAACAGCATGGGCAAATTATCCACAAACCCGGACAAGATAAAACCTAAAGAAAACAGGATACCGCCGATAACTATCGCCTGCTTTCCTTTACCATTGTCGATCATTCTCCCGCCCCAAATCATCGGTAAAGGAATGATCCCCATGTTGATAGAGAATGCTAACGCCAGCGTAGCCGGATCCCAGTGATATTGCGCCATGAGTGGTGTTTTGAAATAGCTAAATGCGTAGACGCCCCCGAGCACAAAATTGATGCACACGTGAGCGGCAAGCATTCCCCAGCGGTTGATTGATGCCGACATAATTTTCCCTTTTTAAAATGCACTGATCACAGTTTAAAAAAAGCAAAATAGGCAAACAATTTGGTATTTTTTATAATCGTTATAACAAAACCCAATCGATTGGCATTAAATTTTAATGAATATCAAACAACTACACTCCTTCCTGATATTGTGTGATGAATTACATTATGGTCGGGCAGCCAGTCGCCTGTTTATCACTCAGCCATCATTAAGTCAGCAAATCAAACAACTTGAGTCATCACTTAAAACAATATTATTTAAGCGAAAAGGCAGAGGAATTAAATTAACAAAAGCAGGCATTATTTTGCAACGACACGCTAACAAAATAATGCTGGATTTAAAAAATGCCGAAAATGAACTTCTTCCCTATCAGGATCAACAGCGCGATACTATTTCAATCGGGGTGTCAGGCAGCTACCTGGTCCTGCCCGCTTTTCGCAACTTTATGGCGCACCATCCGGAAATATCTTTAAATGTTAAAGAGTTCTCAACTGAGCAAACCATTAAAAAGCTGACGGATAGCGCCGTTGATATTGGCATTGTTTATCGAACAGCGCTCCCTGCCCAGCTAAGCTCGACCATGCTGTTTGAAGATGAAATCATCGCTGCAATCCCACTTTCTCATCCTCTGGCGACACGCGAACGTCTGCATCTAAAAGATTTAAACGACCAGCCCATTATCGTGCTTAATGACTCTCTGCTATTAAGAGGGATCATCACCACTGAATTTAATAACCGCAAAGTCGTTCCTAACGTCATCTGCGAACTGGATAACCACTACTCATGCCTTGAGTATGCCGAAGCGCAGATTGGCATCGCATTTATTACCCGCTCGCTAACCCATTTATCGACACCCAAAAATGTTCGCCTGGTTTCACTGGGCATCCCCGCATTTTTTATTCCTGTCATGCTGGTGCACAGTAATGACCTTTCACTGGATAACGCAACCATCTGCCTGCTCAAGCAGATCAAAAATTTTTACACTGTAGATAACAAATCAGCGCCAGAAAAGAGCTGGCCCGAGCAGAAAATAGGCGTATAATGCCCGCCCGATTTGTGTTGTTTCTGAGAATTTCCTGATGGCGCTGTTAATCACCAAAAAATGTATCAATTGCGATATGTGCGAGCCGGAGTGCCCGAATGAGGCGATTTCAATGGGCGACAGCATTTATGAGATTAACAGCGACAAATGCACCGAGTGTGTAGGCCATTACGAAACGCCGACCTGTCAGAAAGTCTGTCCGATCCCCAATACGATTTTGCAGGATCCCGCCCATGTCGAAACCGAAGAACAGTTGTGGGATAAGTTTGTTCTGATGCATCACGCAGATAAACTGTAAGCGGGTTAACGCACTTCCAACGCAACAATGCCTGATGGCGCTATGCTTATCAGGCCGACAATATATCGGCCTGTAGGTCAGGTAACGTGTTTACGCCTCCATCCGGCAAATCTAACTTTCCAGAATGACCGTAGCGCAGGCGTAATGGCGTTCATCGGCCAACGTGACATGCATGTGCGCCACACCGAGTTTTTCCGCCAGCGTTAACGCCTCGCCCCACAGCCGCAAACGTGGTTTTCCCAGCTCATCGTTAAATACTTCGAACTGATTAAACGCCAGACCGTTGCGGATGCCGGTGCCAAAAGCTTTCGCTGCCGCCTCTTTGACCGCAAAACGCTTGGCGAGAAAACGCACCGGCTGCTGATGCGTCTCCCAGATAGCCCACTCGTTGTCACTGAGCACACGCCTTGCCAGACGTTCGCCGGAACGGGAGATCACTGCCTCAATGCGGGCAATCTCTACAATATCCGTTCCCAGGCCGAGAATCGCCATTAGCCGCGCGCTTCCAGCATCAAACGTTTCATTTCAGCCACCGCCTCTTTCAGCCCCGTCATCACCGCCCGACCAATAATGGCATGACCGATATTGAGCTCGTGCATTTCCGGCAGTGCGGCAATAGCTTTGACGTTATGGTAGGTCAGGCCATGACCCGCATTTACTTTTAGCCCCAGACAGGCCGCCAGGGTCGCGGCGCTGGCAATACGCGCCAGCTCTTTTGCCTGTTCCGCATCGGTTTCTGCGTTGGCGTAGCAGCCGGTATGGATTTCGATAAACGGCGCGCCAACTTCCGCCGCCGCGTTGATTTGCGCTTCATCGGCATCGATAAAGAGCGAAACCTGGATGCCAGCCGCCGCCAGGCGCGCGCAGGCATCACGCATTTTATCGCGCTGTCCGGCCACATCCAGACCGCCTTCGGTGGTGACTTCCTGGCGTTTTTCCGGCACCAGACAACAGAAATGCGGCCTGGTTTCTACGGCGATCGCCAGCATCTCTTCGGTCACCGCCATCTCCAGATTCATACGCGTATGCAGCGTCTGACGCAGAATGCGCACATCGCGATCGGTAATGTGGCGACGATCTTCGCGCAGGTGTACGGTAATGCCGTCCGCGCCTGCCTGTTCAGCAATAAACGCCGCCTGTACCGGATCCGGATAGTCGGTGCCGCGCGCATTACGTAACGTGGCAATGTGGTCAATATTGACGCCTAACAGTAATTCAGCCATGACAATCCTCGTTAATCTTTCTTCGTTTTTACTGTGCGTTTGGGCATAAATTGCCGGAACAGCTCCCGGCTTTTTAACGGTTTTCCCCCAAGATACGGCTTTAATGCCATACGGGTAAAGCGTTTAGCGGCACGCAGGGTATCTACATCCGGAAATTCCCGCGCCTCCAGCGCTTTCAGGTGCCGTCCGGTAAAGGTGTTGTTATCGATGACGACGCTGGCGAAAAAGCCTTTTTCTTCGCGGTAACGGTAGGTCATGGTGTCATCCACCCGTTCGCCGCTGCCTGCACAGCGGGTGAAATTGACGCCATACCCCAGATGTCCCAGCAACGCCAGTTCGAAACGTCGCAACGCTGGTTCAGGCGAGCCGGTGGTTCCCGCCAGCGCCTGAATACAGTTCAGATAATCAAAAAAGAGTTCGGAGAAGCGCGTTTCATATTCCAGTACGCGAGAGAGGAGTTCGTTGATGTACAGGCCGCTATAGAGCGTAATACCGCTTAACGGCAGCGCCAGAGAAACTGCCTCGGCGCTGCGCAGGGTTTTCACCTCGCCGCGTCCGCTGTAGCGTAGCAATAACGGCGTAAAAGGCTGTAACGCGCCTTTCAGATTGGAACGTTTAGATCGCGCGCCTTTGGCGACAAGGCGCACGCGCCCCGATTCTTCCGTGAAGACGTCCAGCATCAGGCTGGTTTCGCTCCAGGGGCGACTGTGCAGGACAAATGCGCGCTGCCACCCTTCCACGCTGTGTTAACTCACAGATCGTCTACGTAACCGAGACTGCGCAGAGCGCGTTCGTCATCGGCCCAGCCGGATTTCACTTTCACCCACAGTTCCAGGTGTACCGGCGCTTCAAACATCTCCTGCATGTCTTTACGCGCTTCAATACCAATGGTTTTGATTTTGGCGCCTTTGTTGCCAATCACCATCTTCTTCTGCCCTTCGCGCTCGACGAGGATCAGCCCGTTGATATCATAGCCGCCGCGTTCGTTGGTAACAAAACGTTCAATCTCAACGGTAACGGAATACGGCAGCTCGGCGCCGAGAAAGCGCATCAGCTTTTCACGAATGATTTCAGACGCCATAAAGCGCTGAGAGCGATCGGTGATGTAATCTTCCGGGAAGTGGTGAATAGCTTCCGGTAAATGTTTACGCACGATACCGGCAATGGTATCGACGTTCATACCCGTTTCAGCAGAGATCGGTACGATATCAAGAAAGTTCATCTGGCTTGCCAGGAACTGGAGGTGCGGCAGCAAATCGGCTTTTTCTTGCACGTTATCCACTTTGTTAACGGCGAGAATAACCGGCGCTTTGCCATCGCGCAGTTTGTTCAGGACCATTTCGTCGTCCGGCGTCCAACGGGTGCCTTCCACAACGAAAATCACCAGCTCAACGTCGCCAATCGAACTGCTCGCCGCCTTATTCATCAAACGGTTAATGGCGCGCTTTTCTTCCATATGCAGTCCCGGGGTATCGACATAGATTGCCTGATACGGGCCTTCGGTATGAATACCGACAATGCGGTGGCGCGTGGTCTGCGCTTTACGGGAAGTGATCGAAATCTTCTGCCCAAGCAGTTTGTTCAGCAAGGTGGATTTGCCAACGTTCGGACGTCCGACGATGGCAATAAATCCGCAGTAAGTTTTGTCGGTGCTCATTCCAACTCCAGTTTTTTCAGCGCCTGTTCGGCGGCAGCCTGCTCCGCCTTACGACGGCTGGAACCCGTGCCAACCACCGGTTCGCTCAGGCCGCTGACCTGGCAGTGGATAGTAAATTCCTGATCGTGCGCCTCGCCGCGTACCTGCACAACCAGGTAAGATGGCAGCGGCAGATGGCGACCCTGCAAATACTCCTGCAAGCGCGTTTTAGGATCTTTTTGTTTATCGCCCGGACTTATCTCATCCAGACGGGTTTTATACCAGTTAAGGATTAACTGCTCGACGGTCTGGATATTGCTATCGAGAAATACTCCGCCGATTAACGCTTCCACGGTGTCCGCCAGAATGGACTCCCGACGAAATCCGCCGCTTTTTAATTCGCCCGGCCCTAAACGCAGGCACTCGCCTAAATCAAACTCACGGGCTAATTCCGCCAGCGTATTACCACGTACCAGCGTGGCGCGCATACGGCTCATATCTCCCTCATCCACCCGTGGA
The DNA here is from genome assembly GCF_046550535.1 of Salmonella sp. SAL04213. NCBI lineage: Bacteria > Pseudomonadati > Pseudomonadota > Gammaproteobacteria > Enterobacterales > Enterobacteriaceae > Salmonella > Salmonella sp. SAL04213. Next base: position 311,422 of record NZ_JBGDXS010000005.1, read on the forward strand.
AAACGGTGATAAAGCGCGTTAGCGATAACGAAGCTCAGGATTGAATCGCCTAAAAATTCCAGGCGTTCGTTATGTTTACTGCTGGCGCTGCGGTGAGTTAATGCCTGCTGCAACAGCTCCTGATGATTAAAAGTGTAGCCCAGCTTCCGTTGAAGCCGATTAATTACGATGGGGTTCATGCGATACCAATAAATGAATGCGTCAACAATCCAGCACACGAAACAGACCTGATACACGTCATCTGTCCTGCCGCATCGCTGCAGCGGAAAGAAGGTTGTCTATAACCAACGCTGTTTCGTGTGCCGTGGCGACCAAACGGCGCCAACCTAAAACTTCGGGGGAATATTCTATACACAACGACAGGGGATGTCGTTAGTCTGAGGGAATTTATCCAGGAAATAATTCACGCTGCCGCTAAAAAGACGGCAGCGTGAACGATCATTTCGTCACAGTTAGTGAATACCGCCGATACGACTCAGGCGTACGCCTGTCGGCCACTCCCCTTCCTGCTTGTCAAAGCTCATCCAGATAGCGACCGCTTTACCGACCAGATTCGCTTCCGGAACAAATCCCCAGTAACGACTATCCGCGCTGTTATCGCGGTTGTCGCCCATCATGAAATATTGCCCCGGCGGTACAACCCAGGTCGCCAGCGGTTGTCCTGGCTGTTGGTAATACATGCCCAACTGATCCTGGGCTATCGGCACCATCAGGATGCGGTGGGTCACATCGCCTAACGTCTCTTTACGTTCGGTCAGGCGAATGCCGTTTTCTTTCGTCTCGTTTAGCGGAACCTCAAAGAAACCGCTGGTCGCTTCTCCGCCGTTACGGCGGGCAAAGGTCTGTACAAAATCGCTCGGCTCAACGTTAGAGTAGGTAACCGGTAGCGCGTTTTCGCACGCCTGACCGGAGCTACAGCCAGGCTGAATCGTCACCTCTTTCGCAACCGGATCATAAGTGATTTTATCGCCCGGCAAACCGACTGCGCGTTTGATGTAATCTAACTTAGGATCTTCCGGATATTTAAATACCACAATATCCCCGCGCTTTGGATGACCGGTTTCAATCAGGGTTTTCTGGTAGATCGGATCTTTAATGCCGTAGGCAAATTTTTCCACCAGAATAAAATCGCCGATAAGCAGTGTCGGCATCATTGAGCCTGACGGGATCTGAAAGGGTTCATAAAGAAATGAACGAACGATCAGAACGATCGCCAGAACCGGGAAAACCGACGCCCCGGTCTCCAGCCAGCCCGGCTTAGGCGCCACTTTATTGAGCGTAGCGTTATCCAGCGCATCTCCCGACGCCGTTTGCGCGGCAGCCTGGCGCGCCCGACGTTTTGGCGCGAAAACAAACTTATCAACGCACCATAAAATGCCCGTCACCAGTGTGGCTATCACCAGAATCAGGGCAAACATGTTCGCCATGCCAACTCCTTAGGGATTATTTATTGTCTTTACCGACATGCAGAATGGCGAGGAACGCCTCCTGAGGCAGCTCGACGTTACCGATCTGCTTCATGCGTTTCTTACCTTCTTTCTGTTTCTGCAGCAGTTTTTTCTTACGACTGATATCGCCGCCGTAGCACTTCGCCAGCACGTTTTTACGTAACTGTTTTACCGTCGAACGGGCAATAATATGCGTACCAATCGCCGCCTGAATCGCGATATCAAACTGCTGACGTGGGATCAAATCTTTCATCTTCTCCACCAGCTCGCGACCACGGCTTTGCGAGTTATCACGGTGCGTGATCAGCGCCAGCGCATCGACACGTTCGTTGTTGATTAACACATCAACACGCACCATGTCGGAAGCCTGGAAGCGCTTGAAGTTATAATCCAGAGACGCATAGCCGCGCGACGTTGATTTCAGACGGTCAAAGAAGTCGAGCACCACTTCCGCCATCGGGATTTCATAGGTCAACGCGACCTGGTTACCGTGATACACCATGTTAGTTTGTACGCCGCGTTTCTCAATACACAGCGTAATAACGTTACCTAAATAGGCTTGTGGTAACAGCATATGACATTCGGCGATAGGCTCGCGCAGTTCATAAATGTTATTCAACGGCGGCAGCTTGGAGGGGCTATCAACATAGATAGTCTCTTTCGCCGTTGTTTCTACTTCATACACCACGGTCGGCGCAGTGGTGATCAGATCCAGATCGTATTCGCGTTCCAGACGCTCCTGAATGATCTCCATGTGCAACAGGCCGAGGAAACCGCAGCGGAAACCAAAGCCCAGCGCCGAGGAGCTTTCCGGTTCATAAAACAGTGAGGCATCGTTCAGGCTCAGCTTGCCGAGCGCGTCGCGGAAACTTTCATAATCGTCGGAGCTGACCGGGAACAGACCTGCATAGACCTGCGGTTTCACCTTCTTAAAGCCCGGCAACGCTTTTTCCGCTGGGTTACGCGCTGAGGTTAAGGTATCGCCAACCGGCGCGCCGAGGATATCTTTAATGGCGCAGACCAGCCAGCCTACTTCGCCGCACTTCAGCTCGGTACGATCAACCTGTTTCGGCGTGAAAATCCCCAGGCGGTCAGCGTTGTAGGTCTGCCCGGTGCTCATCACTTTAATTTTGTCGCCTTTACGCATGGTGCCGTTTTTAATACGCACCAGCGATACCACGCCCAGGTAGTTATCGAACCAGGAGTCAATAATCAGCGCCTGCAGCGGGCCGTCCGGATCGCCTTGCGGCGGCGGGATATCGCGCACCAGGCGTTCCAGAACATCCGTCACGCCGACACCCGTTTTGGCGGAGCAGCGTACCGCGTCCGTCGCATCGATACCGACAATGTCTTCGATTTCTTCCGCCACACGCTCCGGATCGGCGGCCGGCAGGTCAATCTTGTTAAGCACCGGCACCACTTCAAGATCCATTTCCATCGCGGTGTAGCAGTTCGCCAACGTTTGCGCTTCTACGCCCTGGCCGGCATCCACCACCAGCAGCGCGCCCTCGCAGGCGGCTAACGAACGGGAAACTTCATAGGAAAAGTCAACGTGTCCCGGCGTGTCGATAAAGTTCAGTTGATAAGTTTCACCATCAGACGCTTTAAAATCCAGCGTCACACTCTGGGCTTTAATAGTAATACCGCGCTCACGCTCAAGATCCATCGAATCAAGTACCTGAGCTTCCATTTCACGGTCAGACAGGCCACCGCAGATTTGGATAATACGGTCAGACAGCGTCGATTTACCGTGGTCAATGTGAGCAATGATCGAAAAGTTACGTATGTTCTTCATAGAGATAAATTATTATGCCTTACGCCTGGTTGACCAGACTTTAGAGGTCGCTGTTCTGAGCTTAACGTCTGTTTTAACTGAAACGCCGCATTCTACACTACAACGCTAAGGCGAGGAAATGTTCATAGTGTAAGGAGAGCGGGAACTGGAAAACGCCTCGCTTTTTTCCTGTAAAACACCGCAACGCAGGAAAAGCGCATGCTTATCGGGACAACAACCCAACGCGGCAGGTGTACCGTTGGGCAAAACGTTTACTGGCGCGTTTCGATTGAGGTAGTTTCGACGCGAACAAGGTCCGGCGGGAGGGCAACGTTTAAAATCACCGGCTGCCAGGCGTCGCGCTCCGCCAGTTTTCGGGAATAGCCGCGGGCAACCAGAAAACCGCCCACGCCGCCCAGCACGGCCCCGCTTAATGCGGCAAGGTCAGATCCAAACAGCATCTGAAAAAGCGCCGCACAAAGAAATAGCCCCGCTAAAGGCGACATATAGACCAGCAACGCCGAACCTAAAAGGCTTTTTTCGGCGATGCCCAACTCGACTTTCTGCCCCGGCGCCAGCGGCTCCGCGCTTGGCACAACAATGGTATGCGTGGTTTGCGGCCCTAATTTATTCAGCACGCGACTGCCGCATCCCGCACGGGAGGCGCAGCTGCTGCATGACGCTTTAACGTCGCAGCTCACCACCGCCTGACCATTCTGCCAGGAGACAACGGTTGCCCACTCTTTAATCATTGTACTGCCCTGAATTTGATACTGTCGGCAATGCGCTTCGCCGTTTGCGGCGGAAGCTCGCCGACAATGGTGATTTCCGCGTTGTCGCGAACGCTGCTATAAACCGTTCGGCGCCCGGTGCGCAGCATCTGATCGCTGCTGTTTTGCGTCGCCCGGTTCACATTGACGGAAAAGCTAAACAGACCGTCAGAATAAAGCCGCGATTCGATAGGCAGGTTATCCATCGTCGGCAACGGACGACGGCTACTGGAAACTTCGCTAAAGCCTTGCGGCACCCAGGATGGACTCCAGTTAAATTTCGTTTTTTCGCCACCGGGAACAGAAAGCAGCGGCGGCAGATTCGCCTTCGCCAGCGCCTGCATGTTGCTGCCGATATCCTGACTCACCGTGAACGCAATAACGCGGAACTGCTCCAGCGTCTCGCCATCGCGATCCAGCAGATCAACGCGCATCGGTAGTTTGGTGTCCATGTCCATCCAGACGATATAGCTGTAACGCGTACCATCGCGCGCCACAACGCGGATAACTTCGCACAATCTGTCTGCGATACGGGTGCGTCCGACAGAAATAAAGTCGTAGTAAGGCGCCAGGCGCTTGAAGTCGGTGTAAATCAGGGAAGGCAGAGAATCGACAATATAATCACCGTTCAGGGTGAACGGCTCAAGGCCCGGTTCAAAATAACTGATTTCATTACCACGCTGTACGACCTCCCGGCGGGGACCGTCCAACTGTAGCAATTGCGCAAGCGGGCGACTATCCAGGCGTGCGTGTCGATAACGTAGAGATTCAACGCCTTGTTTCGTGATGCTGACGAATGACAGCTCGTAATTCAGTGACTGACTGGCGATGTTCATCTGCTGCAATAACGCCCCGGACGCAGGGTCGGCCGAGGCGTTTACTGAGAAGAACAGGCTAGCCGCCACAAGGGACATGGCAAACCAAAGTTGCTTCATTACTGCGATTGCGTTCCTAAAGTTTGGATTCCTGGCACCTGTACCGCGGCTTGCTGGGTTTGCGCCTGCTCAAACTGAAGCTGTTCGGAGTGCAGTCGGCGCTGCAGTTCATAGTCCTGCAACATGGCATTAATGCGACGACGCTGCTCCTGTACCTGCTGTTGCTGACTGCCGACAGGCGCTGCTTCAGAAGGCACTCCCAGACTTACCGGGCTGGCTTTCCCCATCATAGGCAGGGTATTGAAAACCGGCGTTTCAGGTTGTTGGGATGTTTCAGATTGCCCATTATAGTGCTGGACACCGACGATAACTGCAAGTGAAACGCACGCCGCCACGCCCATTTGGGTAAGCTGCGCCGCCCACGGACGCACTTTTTTCCAGAACGGCATTTTCTGCCATTGCTGCGGAGCGGGTTGGGCCTCAGGGATTAATGGCGACACCTGACGTACTGGCTCGTTTTCAATAGCGGCCATCACGCGAGCGGATATATCGAAATGGAGAACGTCAGGCGTATCCCCCCGCATTGAATCGCGGATCAGGTGATAACTCTCCCAGGTTTTCTGCATTTCCGGGTCGTGCGTAAGCGCTTTGAGCAGCTCACTATCCAACGTTTCGCCATCCATCAAAGCGGAAAGTTTTTCTTTCTGCATGCCTAATACCTTTTCCAGTATCCCGCTATCGTCAACGCCTGATAAGCGGTTGAACTTTATTATCAATAGCTTCCCGCGCCCGGAAGATACGTGAACGCACCGTCCCCACCGGACAATCCATGATAGCCGCTATCTCTTCATAGCTCAGGCCATCCAGCTCCCGTAAGGTGATTGCCATACGTAAATCTTCCGGGAGGGACTCAATAGTTCGGAAAACTATCTGTCTCAGTTCTTCTGACAACATTAAGTTCTCAGGGTTCGAAATTTCTTTCAGCGCGCCGCCGCTTTCAAAGTTTTCTGCTTCAATCGCGTCTACATCACTGGAAGGCGGACGACGCCCCTGCGCAACCAGGTAGTTCTTCGCGGTATTGACCGCAATACGATACAACCAGGTATAAAAAGCGCTATCCCCCCGGAAAGAATCCAGCGCGCGATAGGCCTTAATAAATGATTCCTGTACGACATCGGGAACGTCGCCCGATGGCACATAGCGGGAAACCAGACTCGCCACTTTATGCTGGTAGCGCACTACCAGTAAGTTAAAGGCTTTCTGATCTCCCTTCTGGACCCGTTCAACCAGGACCTGGTCCGTTAACTGCTCGCTCATCCGAGGTAATGTCTCCCCAAACCAAATTTCCACGCGCTTTCGAAACGCCACTCCATAAGCCGCACTATGAGCAAGCAACAGGTTAGAGTGTCTATGTTTCGTAAAGTTCCGTTACGCATTTGTTTTTGTTTGTCATGTTGTAGACAGGTCTTATCTTCCATTATAAGTCTACAGATGCTGAACAACGCACTATCTGTACAGAAATGCCCATTTCGTCGTTTGCAGAGTAACCTAACAGCATCTTTATTTCACTACAAAATCCGACGCTAACACCCTGCCCTATAAAATATTTTTTGCCGTTTATCTCTCGCCGTATTTTTATTTTATGTTTAATAAGCACAACACTTTTGAAATCATAACGTGCTTTTTAGCGCCATATAGTGCTAATCTGCCGCAACCATGTTTAGTAAATTAAACAAGAACCATGATGACAACTCCTGAACTGTCCTGTGATGTGTTAATTATCGGCAGCGGCGCGGCCGGACTCTCGCTGGCGCTGCGTCTGGCTGAAAAACATAAGATTATCGTCCTGAGTAAAGGGCCGGTGAGCGAGGGCTCCACGTTTTATGCGCAGGGCGGTATTGCCGCCGTGTTTGATGAAACCGACAGTATTGCGTCACATGTCGAAGATACGCTGATTGCCGGCGCCGGAATTTGCGATCGCCACGCGGTGGAGTTTGTCGCCAGCAACGCCCGTACCTGCGTGCAGTGGCTTATCGATCAGGGCGTGCTGTTTGATACGCATGTCCAGCCAAACGGCAAGGAGAGCTATCATCTCACGCGTGAAGGCGGCCATAGTCATCGCCGTATCCTTCATGCCGCCGACGCTACCGGAAAGGAAGTCGAAACCACGTTGGTCAGTCGGGCACAAAATCATCCTAATATTCAGGTGCTGGAACGCAGCAACGCCGTTGATTTAATTATCTCCGATAAAATGGGTCTGCCGGGGCCTCGCCGGGTCGTCGGCGCCTGGATCTGGAATCGCAATAAAGAGTGGGTTGAAACCTGTCATGCGAAGTCGGTAGTGCTGGCGACCGGCGGCACCTCAAAGGTGTATCAATATACCACTAACCCGGATATTTCCTCCGGCGACGGTATCGCGATGGCCTGGCGCGCAGGCTGTCGGGTCGCTAATCTGGAATTTAACCAGTTTCATCCCACCGCCCTTTATCACCCGCAGGCGCGTAATTTTCTCCTTACCGAAGCGCTGCGCGGCGAAGGCGCATACCTTAAACGTCCGGACGGTTCACGGTTTATGCCGGACGTTGACGAACGCGGGGAACTGGCGCCGCGCGATATTGTCGCCCGCGCTATTGATCATGAGATGAAACGACTCGGCGCAGACTGTATGTTTCTCGATATCAGCCACAAGCCTGACGATTTTGTCCGCCAGCACTTCCCGATGATCTATGCGAAACTGCTCGATTTGGGGATGGATTTAACCAAAGAACCGATTCCCATTGTTCCTGCCGCGCACTATACCTGCGGCGGCGTGGTCGTCGATGATTATGGTCGTACCGATGTAGACGGCTTATATGCCATTGGCGAAGTCAGTTACACCGGCCTGCACGGCGCTAACCGTATGGCGTCCAACTCGTTGCTGGAATGCTTAGTGTACGGCTGGTCCGCAGCAATGGATATCGACAGGCGAATGCCTTCTGTCCACAGCGTTGACGTCCTTCCCGCCTGGGATGAAAGCCGCGTGGAGAACGCCGATGAGCGGGTGGTGATTCAGCATAACTGGCATGAACTGCGCCTGCTGATGTGGGACTATGTGGGTATTGTGCGCACGACGAAACGGCTGGAGCGCGCCCTACGGCGTATTACTATGTTGCAACAAGAGATTGACGAGTATTACGCCAACTTTCGCGTCTCGAATAATTTACTGGAGCTGCGCAATCTGGTGCAAGTGGCCGAACTGATTGTGCGTTGCGCGATGATGCGTAAAGAGAGCCGGGGGCTGCACTTTACGCTGGATTATCCGCAACAACTGGCTGAATCAGGCCCATCGATCCTTTCGCCGTTAACGCCTCACATAAACAGATAAAATGCCTGGGTCAGCGCCGTATAACTTTCAGAATAATGCTGGTCTGACCCGCGAATCACTAATCTGTCGCTAAAGCACTCCCCGGCTTGCGGGGAGAATGCGAGCAAAACCCGGTGCGGCAAGCGCGCTTCGTTTTCCGCAACGTCAGTACGTAATCGCAAATGCCATCCCATGTTGAGCGCTTGCTGCGTAAAAGCGTTACCTATTTGTTCCGGCAAGACTACGCAAAAAAAGCCATCTTCGGTAATACAATCCGCCGCAATAGCCAATAACGTCTGGTGATCCAGCGTAGCGGTGTAACGCGCCTGCTCCCGCTGCGGCGTGGCGCATTCCACACCGGGTTCGTAATAAGGCGGGTTGCTGATAATAAGATCAAAGCGTACCGTCTGGCGAGGCGCCCAACTCTGAATATCGTCAGTATGCACCGTTATTCGATGCGGCCAGGGAGAGTGAGCCACGTTTTCCTGCGCTTGCATGGCAGCCCCGGCATCCAGTTCCACGGCGTCAATAGGCACATTGTCATCCGTCCGCTGCGCCAGCATTAACGCCAGCAGACCGCTTCCAGTACCGATATCCAGAATTCGCTTTACATCCGCGACCGGCGCCCACGCCCCGAGTAAAATACCGTCAGTTCCCACTTTCATCGCACACCGATCGTGTGCGACAAAAAACTGTTTAAACGTAAATCCGTTACGACGAAGAACGGAGCCAGACTGAGACATGTAAAAACAACCTTGCAAAAAAACGGCGACAGCGCCGAGTGAAAACAATACCTGAGAAGGGATATCCATACAAACAGATGAAGATTGCGGCCGTAACGTCTATAATCAGCGCCCCACACAGAGGTAGAACATGACTGTAACGACTTTTTCCGAACTTGAACTCGACGAAAGCCTGCTGGATGCCCTCCAGGATAAAGGTTTCACTCGCCCGACCGCCATTCAGGCTGCCGCCATTCCGCCTGCGCTCGATGGCCGTGATGTACTCGGTTCTGCGCCGACAGGCACCGGTAAAACGGCGGCATATCTGCTGCCGGCGTTGCAGCACCTGCTCGACTTTCCGCGTAAAAAATCGGGGCCGCCGCGCATTCTGATCCTGACGCCAACCCGCGAACTGGCAATGCAGGTTGCCGATCACGCTCGTGAACTGGCTAAGCATACTCATCTGGATATCGCCACGATTACCGGCGGCGTGGCCTATATGAACCATGCTGAAGTGTTTAGCGAAAACCAGGATATCGTGGTCGCCACGACGGGCCGTCTGCTGCAATATATAAAAGAAGAGAACTTTGACTGCCGGGCGGTTGAAACACTGATCCTTGACGAAGCTGACCGGATGCTCGACATGGGCTTCGCTCAGGACATTGAACATATCGCTGGTGAGACCCGCTGGCGTAAACAGACGATGCTGTTCTCCGCCACGCTGGAAGGCGATGCGATTAAAGATTTTGCCGAGCGTCTGCTGGAAGACCCGGTTGAGGTTTCCGCCAATCCGTCAACCCGCGAGCGTAAGAAAATTCACCAGTGGTACTACCGTGCCGACAATTTCGAACATAAAGTTGCGCTGTTGAAGCACCTGCTAAAACAAGACGATGCAACCCGTTCTATCGTATTTGTACGTAAACGTGAACGCGTCCATGAACTGGCTGAAACGCTGCGTCTGGCAGGGATCAACAATTGCTATCTTGAAGGCGAGATGGCGCAGATCAAACGTAACGAAGGTATTAAGCGTCTCACCGACGGTCGCGTTAACGTGCTGGTCGCGACCGACGTCGCGGCACGCGGGATTGATATTCCTGACGTCAGCCACGTTATTAACTTCGACATGCCGCGCAGTGGCGATACCTATCTGCATCGCATTGGTCGTACAGGCCGTGCGGGCCGCAAAGGCACTGCAATCTCGCTGGTAGAAGCCCACGACCATCTGTTGCTGCTGAAAATCGGTCGCTACATCGAAGAGCCGCTAAAAGCGCGCGTCATTGATGAGCTTCGCCCGACCACGCGTGCGCCCAGCGAAAAGCTGACCGGCAAACCGTCGAAAAAAGTGCTGGCGAAACGCGCCGAGAAGAAAAAAGAGAAAGAAAAAGAGAAGCCGCGCGTGAAGAAACGTCACCGCGATACAAAAAATATCGGTAAGCGCCGCAAGCCAAGCGGTACGAAAATGCAGGAGCAATCCAGCGAAGAGTGATGATAATGCCGGGTTCGTTAACCCGGCATTTTTTTATCTTCCACGGTAAAACACGCCTCCATACACTGCATAAATATCTGCATTGCCGGGCTGACCGCTTTCCCGGCATGATGGGCGCACAGCGCCATAATCGATAGCGACGGCGCGCCAAACGGCAGCTCTTTCAACTGACCGGTACTAAGTTCTCGTTCAACGGCAAAACGTGGTAAAAAGCTGATGCCCAGGTTAGCAGCCACACACTGTTTAATGCTTTCAATACTCCACAGTTCAATGATGTTTTCCAGCGTAATCCGCCTCTGCCGTAGCGTACTTTCAAACAGCTGGCGGAAGACACATTGCGGTTCATTGATGATGAAGCTACAGGGGATATGCTGATCTGGCTGCGTAAAATCAGCATCCTGTAGCAGTGGAGAGGCCACCAGCGCCAGCGACTGCTCCCCCAGTTGCTGCATCGTGAGCGCGTCATCATTGCCTACGCGATAAAAAACGCCCAGATCGACCTCGTCATTCAGCAACGCATCACGTATCACATAGCAATTCAGCGATTGTAACGACAATCTGACATTCGGCGCTCGCAGCTTAAAACGTTGTAAAACCTGCGGCATTTTGTACGCCAGTAAGGTTTCACCTGTCGCCACGCGCAGCTCTCCGCCGGGTTCCGCATCCTGCCTTGCGGCTTCACGAATCGACTCCATCACACGCGTCAGTTCATGGATATGCGGCATCAGCTTTTTCCCCTCATTGGTCAGGCACATTCGGCGCCCTATTTTCTCGAACAGTTGCAGGGAAAACTCACGTTCAAGCTGTTGAATATGAAAAGTTACTGTCGACTGAGTGCAGCACAGCTTTTGCGAAGCCCGCAGAAACGAGCCCTCTTCCACTACCGTTTTCAGCGTAATAAACCGACGCAGATCCATAACCACCAACCTATCGAAAATCTCGAATTCAGAATTAAAAAACATTCATTTTTTTAAATATTTCATATCGGGTACTGTCTGCTAAAACAGAGGAGATGACAAGTGACACCGATGCTTTTAAGCACTTTCTGGACTTATACATTAATCACCGCCCTTACCCCCGGCCCTAACAATATTCTCGCGCTTAGCGCAGCAACTGCACATGGTTTTCGGCAGAGTATTCGTGTACTGGCAGGTATGAGTCTGGGATTTTTGGTCGTCATGCTGCTGTGCGCCGGGATCGCGTTTTCCCTTGCGGTTATCGATCCGGCAATCATTCATTTACTCAGTTGGGTGGGGGCTGCGTATATCCTGTGGCTGGCGTGGAAAATTGCCACCAGTCCAGCGGCGGATGAGAATGTCAGACCAAAACCGGTTGGCTTTTGGGTAAGCTTTGGCCTGCAGTTTGTGAACGTCAAAATTATTCTGTACGGCATTACCGCTCTGTCTACATTTGTTTTACCGCAAACGCAGGCGCTGAACTGGGTCATCGGCGTCAGTATATTGCTGGCATTGATCGGCACGTTCGGTAATGTGTGTTGGGCGCTGGCGGGACATCTGTTTCAGCGGGCGTTTCGCCATTATGGTCGCCAGTTAAATATCATTCTGGCGTTACTGCTGGTGTACTGCGCGGTGCGGATTTTTTACTGACCCAAATAAAACAAAAGCGGAAAAGGCCCGGCCTCTTCCGCTTGTTATTACCGGATAAGCCTTACAGGCTTTCGGTAAAGGTACGAGCGATAACGTCGCGCTGCTGTTCCGGCGTCAGGGAGTTAAAACGCACCGCATAACCAGAAACACGAATAGTCAGCTGCGGGTATTTTTCCGGATGCTTAACCGCATCTTCCAGAGTTTCACGACGCAGAACGTTAACGTTCAGATGCTGACCGCCTTCAACGCGTACTTCCGGTTTAACTTCCATCGGAATTTCACGGTATTCAATCTCGCCCAGTTTGCTGACAGCCACAACTTCATCTTCAGCAAAGCCGGATTTTGCAACGATGCAGCGCGCTTCGCCTTTTTCGCTGTCCAGCAGCCAGAAGGAATTCAGCAGGTCGTCGTTAGCGGCTTTAGTAATCTGGATACCTGTAATCATGTGATGCCTCCCCAGGCAAAATTATTTGATTTCGGTCGGCCTAATCCCGGCCAATTGGTAAAACCATTGTTGCTTGAGTGTATATATACCCTTCGATCACCCTTCATTCTTTGATTTAAATCAATAAAAACCACACCATAAAAAGGGTGATGAAGGGAATTTATTGTTTTACATCAACTTACACCATTCAGACCTATAAACTTTTTACATAAATTTTCAACTATCTTTTGTAGGTAACCGTTTTTGTAGCACGCAGGATTTTGCACTGCAGAAAGAAGCAGTTAAGCTAAGGGAACTGGAAATTCGCAGGAGAGCGAGATGGCGACTGAGTTAACCTGGCACGATGTGCTGGCTGATGAGAAACAGCAACCTTACTTTATCAATACGCTTCACACTGTTGCTGGCGAGCGTCAGTCGGGTATCACGGTCTACCCGCCGCAAAAAGATGTGTTTAACGCCTTTCGCTTCACAGAACTGGGCGACGTTAAGGTGGTGATCCTGGGACAAGATCCTTACCACGGCCCCGGCCAGGCACATGGTCTGGCGTTTTCCGTGCGTCCTGGAATCGCTCCCCCGCCGTCATTAGTGAATATGTACAAAGAGCTGGAAGCCTCCATTCCCGGCTTTGTTCGCCCCGCGCACGGTTATCTGGAAAGCTGGGCACGCCAGGGCGTACTGTTACTGAATACGGTGCTCACGGTACGGGCAGGCCAGGCGCATTCTCATGCCAGCCTGGGGTGGGAAACCTTTACGGATAAAGTGATAAGCCTGATTAACCAACACCGCGAAGGGGTTGTCTTCCTGCTGTGGGGCTCGCACGCCCAGAAGAAAGGCGCGATTATTGATCCACAACGCCACCATATTCTGAAAGCTCCGCATCCCTCGCCACTCTCTGCGCACCGCGGATTTTTTGGCTGTAACCATTTTGCGCTAACGAACCAATGGCTGGAACAACACGGCGAGAAAACTATCGACTGGACGCCAGTATTACCGGCTGAGAGTGAATAACGTTGGCGACTCGCCGTTTTATCGCCCGGATAACGGCGCGAAAGCGCCTTGTCTGACCGGGCGGTAGGAAGTACATCATTGGCCCGGCGCGCGTTGCGTCACCGGGCTGCAGCCCTTACGCTTTATTCTGTCGCCACCACTCGGCGAGCAGCACGCCTGTCGCAACCGACACATTCAGGCTTTCCACGTTCCCCGTGCCGTTAATTTTCACGCACAGATCGTCGGGTTCGCGCGCCGCTTCCGGCAGGTAGTCATATTCACGGCCTAAGACCAGCACCATCTTTTCCGGCAGGGTCGTACTAAAGAGCGCCTGACCGCGATCGCTGGACGTCGTCACCACGGTGTACCCCGCCTGACGAAAATCATCCAGTACGCCAACAATGCTTTCACCAGTAATCGGCTGGACATGCTCCGCCCCGCCTTCCGCAGTACGAATCGCCGCGCCGGACTCCAGCAACGCCGCATCCTGTACCACCACGCCCTTCACGCCGAAGTGCGCGCAGCTACGCATCATGCCGCCCAGATTATGCGGGTTAGCGACATCTTCCAACGCCAGCACGCAGTCTTGATCCGCCGCCTGCTTTACCCATTGCTTAACGGTCGTACCGTTACGCTTTTTAATCAGGAAACACACGCCACCGTGGTGCTCAGTCCCGGAAGCTTTTGCCAGTTCGGCTTCATCCACCACATGGTAGGCTTTACGATTCGCCGCCATCCAGCGCAGCGCCTCTTTAAAACGCGGCGTTACGCTTTGGATAAACCATGCGCGCACGATGGCGTCAGGACGGCTCTGGAATAGCGCCTGGCAGGCATTTTCGCCGTAGACGCGCGTCTCTTCCGCACGCTGGCGACGCAAAACTTCAGGGTCGATAAAACTTTTACCGCTAATACCACCATGATCGACTTTCTCAGGCGTTTCATCGCCTGGCGCGCGGGACACGGTGCGCCACGGTGAAGTTTCATGTTTACGGTCACGGCTCTGATTATTTCGCTCATCACGGGCGGGGCGACGTCCACCGTCAGTGCGAGACTTTGCTGGGCGGCCTCCCCCTTTCCCGGTACGCGGGTTATGGGTGCGTTTATCAGAGTCATCATCACTACGGACATACATCACTTTGACTTTGCCGCTTTTGTTTTTTAATTCATCGTTCATGCTTTTCTCCACCAGCGCTGCGCGAAGCGCGAAGATTACCCGATGTGCATCCGGTTAGCCATGATTTCGTTTAAAAGCTTGCGACTATTGTACTCATTGAATAAAACACATTGTTGTTTAGCACAGACTCCTCGATAATATGTAACATTATAGAAACATCCCGCGCGTAGCGGGACGTCTTCCGACGTATTCAGAGGTTAGCTATGAACACCGTTTGTACCCATTGTCAGGCCATTAACCGCATCCCCGACGATCGGCTTCAGGACGCGGCAAAATGTGGACGCTGCGGTCATGAGTTGTTTGACGGAGAAGTCATTAATGCGACCGGCGAAACGCTGGACAAACTGTTGAAGGACGATCTTCCAGTGGTGATCGACTTTTGGGCACCCTGGTGCGGCCCTTGCCGTAACTTTGCGCCAATCTTCGAGGATGTCGCAGAAGAGCGCAGCGGTAAAGTCCGTTTCGTCAAAGTAAATACCGAGGCGGAACGGGAACTCAGCGCCCGTTTCGGTATCCGCAGCATCCCGACGATTATGATTTTTAAACATGGACAGGTGGTCGATATGCTTAATGGCGCAGTGCCTAAAGCGCCTTTCGACAGCTGGCTGAACGAAGCGCTGTAAACGCCACGGGGCGCATCTTGTGCCCCGTTTTCACCTCTGCCACAATAGCGTTTTTCTCCGCAAACGCTTTCTATGACCAATAACGCTGTCCTTCAGTTACGCGCCGAACGGCTTGCGCGCGCTACTCGCCCTTTTCTTGCCAGAGGCAATCGGGTTCGCCGCTGTCAACGCTGCCTGCTGCCGCTAAAATCTTGCCTGTGTGATACGTTAACGCCTTCTCAGGCGAAAAGCCGTTTTTGTCTGGTCATGTTTGACACTGAACCGATGAAACCCAGCAATACCGGCCGGCTGATAGCCGATATTTTGCCGGATACCGCGGCGTTTCAGTGGTCGCGTACCGAGCCGCCGCAGGCGTTGCTGGAGCTGGTACAGCATCCGGATTATCAGCCGATAGTGGTCTTTCCTGCGTCCTACGCCGGCGAAGCGCGCGAGGTCATTTCCACCCCGCCCGCCGGGAAACCGCCGCTGTTTATTATGCTGGACGGCACCTGGCCCGAAGCACGTAAAATGTTTCGTAAAAGCCCTTATCTGGATCATCTGCCGGTCATTTCCGTCGATTTATCGCGTCTTTCAGCTTATCGTCTGCGTGAAATCCATGCCGAAGGGCAATATTGTACCGCCGAAGTCGCCATAGCGTTGTTAGATCTGGCGGGAGATACCGAGGCGGCAACCAGTTTAGGTGAACATTTCACCCGTTTCAAAACGCGCTATCTGGCAGGAAAAACGCAACATCCGGGAAACGTCACAGCATAAAATAGCGAAAGCGTTTAAAATTATCCGGTCACTTCTGTGTAAGGGAAACCGGTATGAGCCAGCAAGGACTGGAAGCGCTACTGCGACCAAAATCGATCGCGGTGATTGGCGCATCAATGAAGCCCCACCGCGCGGGTTACCTGATGATGCGTAACTTGTTGGCGGGCGGATTCAATGGCCCCGTCCTTCCCGTGACGCCCGCCTGGAAAGCCGTTTTAGGCGTCATGGCCTGGCCGGATATCGCCAGTCTTCCTTTCACCCCCGATCTGGCTATTTTATGCACTAACGCCAGCCGTAACCTGGCGTTACTGGACGCGCTTGGCGCGAAAGGGTGTAAAACGTGCATTATCCTTTCTGCTCCCACGTCGCAACATGAAGAACTTCTTGTCTGTGCCCGGCATTATAAAATGCGTCTGCTGGGTCCAAACAGTCTTGGGCTCCTCGCGCCGTGGCAAGGGCTGAATGCCAGCTTTTCTCCCGTCCCGATTAAACAGGGCAAGCTCGCTTTTATTTCCCAGTCTGCCGCCGTGTCCAATACCATTCTTGACTGGGCGCAACAGCGTGAAATGGGCTTTTCCTACTTTATCGCGCTGGGCGATAGCCTGGATATTGATGTCGATGAACTACTGGACTATCTGGCGCGCGACAGCAAGACCAGCGCGATTTTGCTCTATCTGGAACAGTTAAGCGACGCCCGCCGTTTTGTTTCCGCCGCCCGTAGCGCTTCACGTAACAAACCGATTCTGGTGATTAAAAGCGGCCGAAGCCCGGCAGCCCAGCGTTTACTTAATACCAGCGCGGGAATGGACCCTGCGTGGGATGCGGCCATCCAGCGCGCAGGCCTGCTGCGAGTCCAGGATACGCACGAGCTTTTTTCCGCCGTCGAAACACTGAGCCATATGCGTCCGCTACGCGG
Organism: Salmonella sp. SAL04213; assembly: GCF_046550535.1. Classification (NCBI taxonomy): domain Bacteria; kingdom Pseudomonadati; phylum Pseudomonadota; class Gammaproteobacteria; order Enterobacterales; family Enterobacteriaceae; genus Salmonella; species Salmonella sp. SAL04213. Next base: position 328,345 of record NZ_JBGDXS010000005.1, read on the forward strand.
CGACAGACTGATGATTATCAGCAATGGCGCCGCGCCTGCCGCGCTGGCGTTAGATGAGTTGTGGTCGCGTAACGGCAAGCTGGCGACGTTGAGCGAAGAGACCTGCCTGCAACTACGGCAGGCGCTTCCCCCGCACATTGATATTGCCAATCCGCTGGATCTGTGTGATGACGCCAGCAGCGAACATTACGTCAAAACGCTGGATATCCTGCTCGCCAGTCAGGATTTTGACGCGCTTATGGTTATCCACTCTCCCAGCGCTGCCGCGCCGGGTACGGAAAGCGCCCATGCTCTGATCGAGACGATTAAGCGCCACCCCAGAGGCAAGTTTGTTACGCTGCTGACAAACTGGTGCGGCGAGTTCTCGTCTCAGGAGGCAAGACGGCTATTCAGCGAAGCCGGATTACCAACCTACCGTACGCCGGAAGGCACGATTACCGCGTTTATGCATATGGTGGAATACCGGCGTAACCAGAAGCAACTGCGGGAAACGCCAGCGTTGCCGAGTAACCTGACGTCCAATACCGCTGAGGCGCATAATCTGTTACAGCGGGCGATTGCGGAAGGCGCCGCCTCACTGGATACCCATGAAGTACAGCCGATTTTACACGCCTATGGGCTGCACACGCTCCCAACCTGGATTGCCAGCGACAGCGCTGAAGCGGTGCATATCGCCGAACAGATAGGCTATCCGGTAGCTCTCAAGCTGCGCTCGCCCGACATTCCGCATAAATCTGAAGTTCAGGGGGTCATGCTTTACCTGCGGACCGCAAGCGAGGTACAACAGGCCGCGAACGCCATTTTCGATCGTGTAAAGATGGCCTGGCCGCAGGCGCGGATTCACGGTTTGCTGGTACAAAGCATGGCTAACCGCGCCGGCGCGCAGGAGCTTCGAGTGGTGGTCGAGCACGATCCGGTGTTTGGTCCTTTGATTATGTTGGGTGAAGGCGGCGTAGAGTGGCGTCCGGAAGAGCAGGCGGTCGTCGCGCTGCCGCCGCTCAACATGAATCTGGCGCGCTATCTGGTGATTCAGGGCATTAAACAGCGGAAAATTCGCGCCCGTAGCGCGCTGCGTCCGCTGGATATTGTCGGTTTAAGCCAGCTGCTGGTCCAGGTTTCAAACCTGATTGTCGACTGCCCGGAAATTCAGCGTCTGGATATCCATCCGCTGCTGGCTTCCGCCAGTGAGTTTACCGCGCTGGATGTGACGCTGGATATTGCCCCGTTTGATGGCGATAACGAAAGTCGACTTGCGGTACGCCCCTATCCCCACCAGCTTGAAGAGTGGGTGGAGATGAAAAATGGCGATCGCTGCCTGTTCCGTCCTATCCTGCCGGAAGATGAGCCCCAGCTACGACAATTCATCGCACAGGTCACCAAAGAGGATCTTTACTACCGTTATTTCAGCGAGATCAACGAATTCACCCATGAAGATTTAGCCAACATGACGCAGATCGACTACGATCGAGAAATGGCCTTTGTGGCCGTGAGGCGGATGGACAACGCTGAAGAGATCCTCGGCGTAACGCGCGCGATCTCCGATCCTGACAACGTAGATGCCGAGTTTGCCGTATTGGTGCGTTCAGATCTCAAAGGGTTGGGTTTAGGACGCCGTTTAATGGAGAAATTGATTGCCTATACTCGCGATCACGGATTGAAGCGGCTGAACGGTATTACGATGCCGAACAATCGCGGCATGGTCGCGCTGGCCAGAAAACTGGGATTTCAGGTCGATATTCAGCTCGACGAGGGCATCGTGGGATTGACGCTGAATCTGGCCAAATGTGATGAATCGTGAGTAATGTACTGGAAATGTTGACCACTTTAACGGGTACTGATGTTATTATTGCTCGCTTATGTCGTCTGCATAGCACAGAGGACCCTTCAATGAACAGAGAAGAAATGCACTGTGATGTTGTCAAAATTTAAGCGTAATAAACATCAACAACACCTTGCCCAACTCCCTAAGATTTCTCAGTCAGTTGATGATGTAGATTTCTTTTATACTCCTGCTACTTTTCGGGAGACACTGCTGGAGAAAATCGCCAGCGCGACGCAGCGTATTTGTATCGTTGCCCTGTATCTGGAACAGGACGATGGGGGTAAAGGTATACTCGACGCGCTCTATGCGGCTAAACGGCAGCGTCCTGAACTGGACGTGAGGGTGCTGGTCGACTGGCATCGCGCGCAACGCGGGCGCATTGGCGCAGCGGCCTCGAATACCAATGCAGACTGGTATTGCCGACTGGCGCAGGAAAACCCCGGCATTGATGTCCCGGTTTACGGCGTACCGATTAATACGCGAGAAGCGCTTGGCGTACTGCATTTTAAAGGCTTTATCATTGATGATAGCGTCCTGTACAGCGGCGCCAGCCTGAACGATGTCTATCTCCATCAGCATGACAAATATCGCTACGATCGCTACCAGCTGATTCGCAATCGGCAAATGGCAGACATCATGTTTGACTGGGTGACGCAAAATCTGATGAATGGTCGTGGTGTGAATCGTCTGGATAATACCCAGCGGCCGAAAAGCCCGGAGATTAAAAACGATATCCGCTTATACCGTCAGGAGCTGCGTGATGCGTCATATCATTTTCAGGGTGACGCTAATGACGAGCAGCTCTCCGTTACGCCGCTGGTCGGGCTTGGAAAATCCAGTCTGCTGAACAAAACCATTTTCCATCTCATGCCCTGTGCGGAGCATAAGCTCACCATTTGTACCCCTTATTTCAATCTACCAGCGGTGCTGGTGCGGAATATTATTCAGCTACTGCGCGACGGAAAGAAAGTCGAAATCATTGTTGGCGATAAAACCGCGAATGATTTTTACATTCCGGAAGATGAACCGTTCAAGATCATTGGCGCGTTACCCTATCTCTATGAGATTAACCTGCGCCGCTTCCTGAGCCGTTTACAGTATTACGTCAATACCGATCAGCTTGTGGTGCGTCTGTGGAAAGATGACGACAATACCTATCATCTGAAAGGGATGTGGGTAGATGATAAATGGATGCTACTCACCGGCAACAATCTGAATCCCCGCGCCTGGCGTCTGGATCTGGAAAACGCCATTCTGATCCACGATCCTAAGCAGGAGCTTGCCCCTCAGCGGGAAAAAGAGCTGGAACTTATCCGAACGCACACAACCATCGTAAAACATTATCGTGACCTGCAGAGCATTGCCGACTATCCGATAAAAGTGCGTAAATTGATTCGCCGTCTGCGCCGGATCCGCATCGACAGATTAATTAGCCGTATCCTGTAATCGAAGCCCCGTCCTGTACGGGGTTTTCTCTTAGGAGTGAACTGGTGCGCGTGTTGATTCCTTTTACGGTGTTGTTTCTCTCCGGGTGCAGCCATCTGGCTAACGACCGCTGGAGCGGTCAGGATAAAGCCCAGCATTTTATGGCATCAGCGATGCTATCGGCAGCCGGTAATGAGTATGCGCGTCACCAGGGAGTAAGCCCTGACCGCAGCGCAGCGATAGGGCTGATGTTTTCTTTGAGTCTCGGAGCCTCAAAAGAACTCTGGGACAGCCGCCCGGAAGGCAGCGGCTGGAGCTGGAAAGATTTTGTCTGGGATGTCGCTGGCGCGACAACCGGTTACGCTATCTGGCAAATGGCGCGATACTAAAGGCGTAAGCCCTTTCCTTTACGGTGCAACATCAACGAAACCAGGAAAGCCAGAACGGCCATCGCGGTAACATACCAGAAGAATGAACTCTCCATACCGACAGATTTTAGCGACAGCGCGACATATTCCGCAGAGCCGCCAAATAACGCATTTGCTACCGCGTAAGATAAACCGACGCCCAGGGCGCGAACCTGCGCCGGAAACATCTCCGCTTTCAGGATCCCGCTAATCGAGGTGTAGAAACTCACAATCAATAGCGCGCACATCACTAAAGCAAATGCGGCATAAGGCGACGTCACATTCTGCAACGCGGAGAGAATTGGAACGGTGAAAAGCGTCGCGAGCGCGCCAAAACATAGCATAGAAGTGCGCCTGCCAATCTTATCGGATAACGCGCCGAATAACGGCTGTACCAACATGAAAACACACAGCGCGACCGTCATAATGCCGCTGGCGACATTGGCATGCATACCTGCTGTATTTACCAGATATTTCTGCATATAGGTGGTGAAAGTATAAAAGCACAGCGAGCCTGCCGCGGTGAAACCAAGCACCATCAAAAAGGCTTTGCGATTACGCCACAAACCTTTCAACGAACCGGCTTCTTTTAATGCGCGAGTCTCATGCTTCGAGGTTTCATCCAGCTGGCGACGTAGCCATAACGCCACAACCGCCAGCACGGCGCCCAGCGCAAAGGGAATACGCCATCCCCAGGCACGAAGTTCAGCATCTTCCAGAACCTGCTGCAAAATCACAACGACCAGCAATGCCAGTAGTTGGCCACCGATAAGCGTAACGTACTGAAACGAGGCGAAAAATCCCTTACGACCTTCAAGCGCAACTTCACTCATATATGTCGCGCTGGTCCCATACTCTCCCCCTACCGAGAGCCCCTGAAATAACCTTGCAATAAGTAGCAGCGCCGGTGCCCAGGTGCCGATGGTATCGTAACCAGGTAAGCAGGCAATCACCAGCGACCCCATGCACATCATGCACACCGAAATCAACATTGAGGCTTTGCGCCCGCGTCGATCGGCAATGCGTCCAAACAGCCAACCACCGATAGGCCGCATTAAAAAACCGGCGGCAAAGACGCCTGCTGTTTGCAAAAGCTGAGTGGTGGTATTACCAGAAGGAAAGAAGATATGTGCAAAATAGAGCGAGCAGAAAGAATAGACGTAGAAATCAAACCATTCCACTAAGTTTCCGGAAGAGGCCCCCACGATAGCCCATATGCGCCGCCGCATCTCCGGAGCCTCAGCGTTGTTTTTATCTATACGCTGAATAATTTCTGCCATACTGTTCTCCTTGTTGCCAGGCTTAATCGGCCTTTTATTTTGGAGATTCAGATTACGCGAGACCAAAAAGTAAATAAAGTGTTAATTATTTGTTTGCTAATTTTTATCCCCACCGTGCCTGATGCTGGCGTTTCCGTTTCAGATAGTCTTCGTCCTGACGAATTTTATCCCACCAACCTTTGAAAACCGTTGCCGCCGCGGCCTTAATAGGATCATTACCCCGTGTATTCAGGCTGCCGTCTTCGGCATACTTTTTACCGCCTTTATAGTTAGCGTATCGCCTGGCGCGGGTGTATCCCATCTGAATAAATTTACGCGCCATGTCCATACCAACGAAATCATCCTGCTGCCGGTAAGCTTCGAACAACTGGTAGATTTGCTCTGCGGATTTCATCGCCGATGCTTTATCTTTATAGCGCCAGAAAGGAAGAATTTCGCTTTTGTAGGGTTCAACCAGTAGCACCCCCTGCTCGCCTCGTCCAACCTGATACAATTCAGGCTGCTGGCGGAAGTCGATGCTGGAAAAGTCCTGCTGGTAGTTAAAAGGTTTGATAGCCAATGAAAATCCTCACTGCTTATATAAGCACGTGTAAAGGATAGTTCATCGTTAACGATTGGGTGGGTTGTGCTCTTATCGGTTCTACAAGAGCACCAGCTTCGTAGGCGGGATAATTCCTGTAGGCCGGATAAGGTGGAGCCGCCATCCGGCAGAAACAGACAAAAACAAAAGGCCCAGTCTTTCGACTGAGCCGTTTGCTTAATTTGATGCCTGGCAGTTCCCTACTCTCGCATGGGGAGACCCCACACTACCATCGGCGCTACGGCGTTTCACTTCTGAGTTCGGCATGGGGTCAGGTGGGACCACCGCGCTAGTGCCGCCAGGCAAATTCTTTGTGCTCTGTACGCAATTCTTTATCGCATCAGCGGCGTTGCCCGCGCTCGTAAAGTCAGTCACATACTTCTGTATGCTCCTTCCTTTCCTTCGCTTGCCGCCTTGCTGCTGCGCAAATTATTGCGTACTCAACTCTGAATCAGTGCTGAAAATCGTCTCTCATCCGCCAAAACATCTTCGGCGTTGTAAGGTTAAGCCTCACGGTTCATTAGTACCGGTTAGCTCAACGCATCGCTGCGCTTACACACCCGGCCTATCAACGTCGTCGTCTTCAACGTTCCTTCAGGAGACTCTAAGTCTCAGGGAGAACTCATCTCAGGGCAAGTTTCGTGCTTAGATGCTTTCAGCACTTATCTCTTCCGCATTTAGCTACCGGGCAGTGCCATTGGCATGACAACCCGAACACCAGTGATGCGTCCACTCCGGTCCTCTCGTACTAGGAGCAGCCCCCCTCAGTTCTCCAGCGCCCACGGCAGATAGGGACCGAACTGTCTCACGACGTTCTAAACCCAGCTCGCGTACCACTTTAAATGGCGAACAGCCATACCCTTGGGACCTACTTCAGCCCCAGGATGTGATGAGCCGACATCGAGGTGCCAAACACCGCCGTCGATATGAACTCTTGGGCGGTATCAGCCTGTTATCCCCGGAGTACCTTTTATCCGTTGAGCGATGGCCCTTCCATTCAGAACCACCGGATCACTATGACCTGCTTTCGCACCTGCTCGCGCCGTCACGCTCGCAGTCAAGCTGGCTTATGCCATTGCACTAACCTCCTGATGTCCGACCAGGATTAGCCAACCTTCGTGCTCCTCCGTTACTCTTTAGGAGGAGACCGCCCCAGTCAAACTACCCACCAGACACTGTCCGCAACCCGGATTACGGGTCCACGTTAGAACATCAAACATTAAAGGGTGGTATTTCAAGGTCGGCTCCATGCAGACTGGCGTCCACACTTCAAAGCCTCCCACCTATCCTACACATCAAGGCTCAATGTTCAGTGTCAAGCTATAGTAAAGGTTCACGGGGTCTTTCCGTCTTGCCGCGGGTACACTGCATCTTCACAGCGAGTTCAATTTCACTGAGTCTCGGGTGGAGACAGCCTGGCCATCATTACGCCATTCGTGCAGGTCGGAACTTACCCGACAAGGAATTTCGCTACCTTAGGACCGTTATAGTTACGGCCGCCGTTTACCGGGGCTTCGATCAGGAGCTTCGCTTGCGCTGACCCCATCAATTAACCTTCCGGCACCGGGCAGGCGTCACACCGTATACGTCCACTTTCGTGTTTGCACAGTGCTGTGTTTTTAATAAACAGTTGCAGCCAGCTGGTATCTTCGACTGACTTCAGCTCC
>NZ_JBGDXS010000006.1:0-114484 GCF_046550535.1 Salmonella sp. SAL04213
GACGTTAAGAATCCGTATCTTCGAGTGCCCACACAGATTGTCTGATAAATTGTTAAAGAGCAGGTGCGACGCGGCTTTCAGCTCACCGTCGCGAGGTGGCGTATATTACGCTTTCCTCTTTTTGAGTCAAGCCTTTATTTTCGCTTTCCTCACACACTTCTTAACGAAGCCTTTCTGACCCGGCGGCCTGTATGCCGTTGTTCCGTGTCAGTGGTGGCGCATTATAGGGAGTTATTAGAGCCTGACAAGACCTAAATGCAAAAAAAAGCTCAACCGTTCACTTTTCAAACAATATTTGAACCAAAAGCCTATTTTCGCCTGGTTTTTAAACAAAAACGAGCCCGTCAGGGCCCGTTTTATTCAAATTTGTGACTTACTGCACTGCCACAATACGATCATCATTGGCTTCAAGGCGAATCACTTTGCCAGGAACCAGTTCACCAGACAGGATTTGCTGCGCCAGTGGGTTTTCGATCTGCTGTTGAATAGCACGTTTTAACGGACGCGCCCCGTAGACCGGATCGTAACCGTTGGCGCTCAACAGTTTCAGCGCCTCGTCGGAGATATGGATTTCATAACCACGTTCTTCCAGACGTTTGTACAGACGCTGCAGCTGGATCTGAGCAATAGAAGCGATGTGTTGCTCACCTAACGGATGGAATACCACAACTTCATCAATACGGTTGATAAATTCCGGACGGAAGTTTTGGCTAACCACACCCAGCACCATCTCTTTCATTCGACCGTAATCCAGTTCGCCAAAGCGCTCCTGAATGAGATCGGAACCGAGGTTAGAAGTCATAATGACCACCGTATTACGGAAGTCGACCGTTCTCCCCTGCCCGTCAGTCAGCCGACCGTCGTCCAGCACCTGCAACAGAATGTTGAATACATCCGGATGCGCTTTTTCTACTTCATCCAACAAGATGACGGAATAAGGACGACGGCGCACCGCTTCCGTCAAATAACCGCCTTCTTCATAGCCGACATATCCCGGAGGCGCCCCGACCAAACGAGACACGGAGTGTTTCTCCATAAACTCAGACATGTCGATACGCACCATCGCGTCGTCGCTGTCGAACATAAAGTTAGCCAGCGCTTTACACAGTTCGGTTTTACCGACCCCCGTCGGCCCAAGGAACAGGAAGGAACCAATCGGACGGTTCGGATCGGACAGCCCTGCACGGCTACGACGTATGGCGTTCGATACTGCTTCAACGGCTTCATTCTGCCCGATCACACGGCTGTGTAACTCTTGTTCCATACGCAACAGTTTTTCACGTTCGCCTTCCAGCATTCTGGCAACCGGAATACCGGTCCAGCGCGCCAGCACTTCGGCAATTTCCGCATCCGTTACTTTGTTACGTAACAGACGCATGGTTTTACCTTCCGACTGGGTCGCGGCTTCCAACTGTTTTTCCAGCTCCGGAATTTTGCCGTACTGCAATTCAGACATTCGCGCCAGGTCGCCAACGCGACGCGCCTGCTCGATGGCAATCTTCGCCTGCTCCAGCTCCGCTTTAATAGTTTGCGTACCAGAGAGCGACGCTTTTTCCGCTTTCCACTCTTCTTCCAGCTCAGAATACTGGCGCTCTTTGTCGTCCAGTTCTTCGTTGAGCATATCGAGACGTTTTTTACTCGCCTCGTCAGACTCTTTCATCAACGCCTGCTGTTCCAGTTTGAGCTGAATAATGCGGCGGTCGAGTCTGTCCAGCTCCTCCGGCTTAGAGTCAATCTGCATACGAATGCTGGATGCCGCTTCATCGATGAGGTCGATAGCTTTATCCGGCAACTGACGGTCAGCGATATAGCGGTGAGATAATGTTGCCGCCGCCACAATCGCCGGGTCAGTGATCTGCACATGGTGGTGCAGCTCGTAACGTTCTTTCAGGCCACGCAGAATAGCGATGGTGTCTTCCACTGAAGGTTCTGCGACAAACACTTTTTGAAAACGACGTTCCAGCGCCGCGTCTTTTTCAATGTACTGACGGTATTCATCCAGCGTGGTGGCGCCCACACAGTGCAGTTCACCACGCGCCAGCGCCGGTTTCAGCATATTCCCGGCGTCCATGGCGCCATCAGCCTTACCTGCGCCAACCATGGTGTGCAGCTCGTCAATAAACAGGATGACGTTGCCTTCCTGTTTTGCCAGATCGTTCAGCACGCCTTTCAGACGCTCTTCAAATTCGCCGCGATATTTCGCCCCGGCCACCAGCGCGCCCATATCCAGCGCCAGTACGCGGCGACCTTTTAAGCCTTCAGGGACTTCACCGTTAATAATGCGCTGCGCCAGTCCTTCAACAATTGCCGTTTTACCGACCCCTGGCTCACCGATTAACACCGGGTTGTTTTTAGTACGACGTTGCAGTACCTGAATGGTACGGCGAATTTCTTCATCACGACCAATTACCGGGTCAAGCTTACCTTGTTCAGCCCGCTCGGTCAGATCGACGGTATATTTTTTCAAGGCCTGACGTTGGTCTTCAGCCCCTTGATCGTTCACGCTTTCACCTCCGCGCATCTGTTCAATTGCCTGAGTGATATTGGCCGTGGTCGCACCGGCTGATTTCAGCAGATCGGTTAACGTGCCGCGAGACTCAAGCGCCGCCAGAACAAACAGCTCTGACGAAATAAAATTGTCCCCCCGTTTTTGCGCCAGCTTGTCGCAAAGGTTCAGTACGCGTACCAGTTCCGAAGAAGGCTGTACGTCGCCGCCGGTGCCTTCCACCTGCGGTAAACGGCTCAGCGCCTGATCGATAGCGGTGCGCAACTGGCCAGCATTAATGCCGGCGGAGGTTAATAAAGGACGTATCGATCCCCCTTCCTGGTTCAGCAAGGCGCTCATTAAATGAAGAGGTTCGATGAATTGGTTGTCGTGCCCCAGCGCGAGCGACTGGGCATCGGCAAGAGCAAGCTGGAATTTGTTAGTAAGACGATCCAGACGCATAACTCCTCCCATAACAGGTCAAAATTGCTACTGGAGATTAAATGAGGTCATCCCTCAATTATTCAAGGTGAATGACCTGAATTATGTGAAAAGAAAGTTACCCGTACCGGATCGTCTTGATTCTTTAGGTTATATCAGCCAAATAAAACTTGCCATACGACCTGTCGTCTTGTCGCGACGATAAGAGAAGAAAGTCTCACTTTCGCTAAAGGTGCAGCGATCCCCGCCATAGACATGTTCAACGCCGGTATTCGCCAGACGTTGGCGTGCAAGCTGATAAATATCCGCCAGAAATTTTTCCCCGTGCGGCAAAAATGCGCTATCGGCTTGCGCATCTTTTGCTAAAAATGCCTCACGCACTTCCGGCCCCACTTCAAACGCGGTCGGGCCGATCGCCGGACCTAACCAGGCGATGATATTTTCTGGTTTGTCAGCAAAGCAGGTGACAGTTTCCTCCAGTACGCCTTCACATAATCCGCGCCAGCCCGCATGAGCCGCCGCCACTTCTGTTCCCTCACGGTTACAGAATAGCACAGGCAGGCAGTCTGCCGTCATTACCGCGCAGACGGTTCCTGGCGTATTGCTGTAAGACGCATCCGCACGTTTGGAGGCATAAGGTTCTCCGGTAAGCCTCAACACATTTTTACCGTGAACCTGTTCAAGCCAGACAGGTTTCGAAGGCAGATTGCCCGCCGCAAACAGACGCTTGCGGTTCTCTTCAACATGCTCCGGGTTATCGCCGCAATGCGCGCCCAGATTCAACGAATCGTAAGGCGGTAAACTCACCCCGCCAATACGGGTAGAACTACAGGCTGCGACGCCTTTCGGCAGCGGCCACTGCGGGACAATCAGTGCATTCATAACCAGTCCACATCATCTTTATGATCTTCGAAATCGACGCGCATCGCATCAATAAGGTCCACCATATCCTGTGGAATCGGCGCGTGCCACTCCATTTCGATACCCGATACAGGATGGTAGAGACGCAGCATCGTTGCATGAAGCGCCTGGCGGTCAAACTTACGCAACGTGGAAATAAACTCTTCCGATGCGCCTTTCGGTGGACGTGGACGACCACCGTAGACCTGATCGCCCACTAACGGGTGCGTAATATGCGCCATATGCACGCGGATCTGGTGCGTACGCCCGGTCTCCAGACGCAACCTAAGACGCGTGTGCACACGGAAATGTTCCATAATGCGGTAGTGGGTCACCGCCGGTTTGCCCATGGGATGCACCGACATATGGGTACGTTTGGTCGGGTGACGACTGATGGGTTCATTCACCGTTCCTCCCGCCGTCATATGTCCGATCGCGACCGCTTCATATTCGCGGGTGATCTCGCGCAGCTGCAAAGACTCCACCAGGCGCGTTTGCGCCGGAACGGTTTTGGCCACCACCATCAGCCCCGTCGTGTCCTTATCCAGACGATGCACAATGCCCGCGCGCGGAACATCCGCAATCGGCGGATAATAATGTAGCAACGCGTTCAGTACCGTACCGTCCGGGTTACCCGCGCCAGGATGTACCACCAGATCGCGTGGTTTGTTGATAACCAGAATATCGTCATCTTCATAAACAATATCTAACGGGATATCCTGCGCTTCAAAACGAATCTCTTCGTCGATCTCCGCATCAATAGCCACCCGCTCGCCGCCTAACACTTTTTCTTTTGGCTTATCGCAAAGTTGACCATTGACCAACACGCGCTGATTCAAAATCCATTCTTTTATACGCGAACGTGAATAATCCGGGAACATTTCGGCCAAAGCCTGATCTAAGCGTTGACCGAGTTGGTTTTCGGAGACCGTTGCGGTGAGTTGTACTCGTTGTGCCATATACAGCTTCTTCGTTTAACGTTGGGTTTTACGGCTTTGCCGTTTAATATAGTGTGCTATTGTAGCTGGTCTTAACCGGGAGCAGGAACAGAGAATCTCCCGTAAAACATTTTGAGGAAAGTCAAAACGTCATGACGCGCATGAAATATCTGGTGGCAGCAGCCACGTTGAGCCTGTTTCTGGCGGGTTGCTCGGGTTCAAAGGAAGAGGTGCCCGATAATCCGCCGAATGAAATCTACGCGACTGCTCAGCAAAAGCTGCAGGACGGTAACTGGAAACAGGCAATAACGCAATTGGAAGCATTAGATAATCGTTATCCATTCGGACCGTATTCTCAGCAGGTGCAGTTGGATCTTATCTACGCCTATTACAAAAACGCCGATTTGCCGCTAGCGCAGGCCGCTATCGATCGTTTTATGCGTCTTAATCCAACGCACCCTAATATTGACTATGTCATGTACATGCGCGGCCTGACGAACATGGCGCTGGATGATAGCGCGCTGCAGGGTTTCTTTGGCGTCGATCGCAGCGATCGCGATCCGCAACATGCGCGGGCGGCGTTCAATGACTTTTCGAAACTGGTACGCAGCTATCCTAATAGCCAGTACACCACCGACGCCACTAAGCGTCTGGTATTCCTGAAAGACCGTCTGGCGAAATATGAATATTCCGTCGCAGAGTACTATACCGCGCGCGGCGCATGGGTTGCGGTCGTAAACCGGGTAGAAGGTATGCTACGCAATTATCCTGATACGCAGGCCACGCGCGATGCGTTGCCGCTGATGGAAAACGCCTATCGTCAGATGCAGCTGAATGCGCAGGCTGACAAAGTCGCGAAAATTATTGCTGCTAACAGCAAAAACACCTGAAGCAATACAGACAAGCAAAACGGCAGCCTTCCGGCTGCCGTTTTTTTATTCGATATCTGATGCAACAGAAATGATTTCACTGCAACGCATCCAGTCAAATATGGCCTGCTTTCAGCCATTCCTCAAGTAAAAGATCGCTTCTTCCTGCGATGCCTCACAAAAAGTTCGCCTTGACAAAAAGTGACAAAATAATGTGATTTACATCACACATTTTGACATTAAGAACGGTATGCTGGAATCACCAAGACGGGAAAGACAAGAGGTAAAATTTATGACAATGAACATTACCAGTAAACAAATGGAAATTACTCCGGCAATCCGCCAACATGTCGCAGACCGTCTCGCCAAACTGGAAAAATGGCAAACTCACCTGATTAATCCTCATATCATTCTGTCTAAAGAGCCACAGGGCTTTATTGCTGACGCCACCATTAATACACCGAACGGACATCTGGTCGCCAGCGCAAAACACGAAGATATGTACACCGCTATTAATGAATTGATCAACAAGCTGGAACGGCAGCTCAATAAAGTGCAGCACAAAGGCGAAGCCCGTCGTGCCACCGCATCGGTGAAAGATGCCAGCTTCGTCGAAGCAGAAGAAGAGTAGTCCCTTACATTGAGTGTATCGCCAACGCGCCTTCGGGCGCGTTTTTTGTTGACAGGATTAAAACAGTACGGGTACTGTACTTACGTACACAAAGGAAACAGTTATGAAACTCACCCGGTTTTTCTTCGCATTCTTTTTTATCTTCCCCTGACCGGGAGGCGTTTCGTCATGTGATAAAGAATGCGAAGACGAACAAGAAGGCCTCCCCCACCGGGAGGCCTTTTTTATTGATAACAAAAAAGGCAACACTATGACATCGGAAAACCCATTACTGGCGCTGCGAGATAAAATCAGCGCTTTAGACGAAGAGTTACTGGCCTTACTGGCAAAACGACGCGCGCTGGCGATTGAAGTGGGACAAGCAAAACTACTGTCGCATCGTCCGGTTCGGGATATCGATCGTGAACGAGCGCTGCTGGACAGGCTCATCCATCTCGGTAAAGCCCACCATCTCGACGCACACTACATTACCCGTCTGTTCCAGCTTATCATTGAAGACTCCGTGCTTACTCAGCAGGCGCTGCTGCAACAACATCTGAATAATACTCACCCTCATTCGGCACGTATTGCGTTTCTTGGGCCGAAAGGCTCCTATTCTCATCTCGCGGCGCGCCAGTATGCTGCACGCCATTTTGAGCAATTTATCGAGAGCGGTTGCGCAAAATTCACCGATATTTTTCATCAGGTCGAAACCGGCCAGGCCGATTACGCCGTGGTTCCGATAGAGAACACCAGCTCCGGCGCTATCAACGATGTGTACGACTTATTGCAACACACCAGTCTGTCGATTGTCGGTGAGATGACCGTCACTATCGATCACTGCGTACTGGTTTCCGGCGCTACGGATCTGAATACCATCGAAACGGTGTACAGCCATCCGCAGCCGTTCCAGCAGTGCAGTAAATTTTTGAGCCGCTATCCGCACTGGAAAATTGACTATACCGAGAGTACGTCGGCAGCGATGGAAAAAGTCGCGCAGGCAAGCTCTCCGCGCGTCGCGGCGCTCGGCAGCGAGGCAGGCGGCATGTTGCACGGTTTACAGGTGCTGGAACGCATCGCCGCAAACCAGACGCAGAATATCACCCGCTTTCTGGTACTGGCGCGCAAAGCCATTAATGTTTCCGATCAGGTTCCGGCAAAAACCACTCTGTTAATAGCCACCGGGCAGCAAGCTGGCGCGCTGGTCGAAGCGCTGCTGGTGCTGCGTAACCACAATCTCATCATGACGAAACTGGAGTCGCGCCCCATTCACGGCAATCCGTGGGAAGAGATGTTTTATCTCGATATTCAGGCGAACCTGGAGTCGCAGGTAATGCAAAGCGCGCTAAAAGAGCTGGGCGAGATCACGCGCTCAATGAAAGTGCTTGGCTGCTATCCCAGCGAAAACGTCGTGCCGGTAGAACCTGCCTGACGTTCAATAAAACGGCTTTTCTTCATCCCTGCGACGGCTACCTGCAGGGTGAAGATGGCGCCGGAGAGCGGATAATCCGCCACTTCCTGAGCAGACATATTTTCTCTGGTAGTTGTAATAAACAGCGTTTTCATATCTGCGCCGCCAAAGCAAACCATCGTCGGACAACGTACCGGCAACCGGTACTCTTCCAGCTGCTCTCCTTGCGGTGAGAAACGCGCCACGCGCCAGCCGTCAAACATCGCGCTCCAGTAGCACCCTTCGCTATCCATCGCCGCGCCGTCGGGAAGTCCTTCTCCTTCGCCAAAATGGCGAAAAAGTTCGCGCTTGCCCGGTTCGCCATGCTTATCAAGTAACGTGCGGTATATCACGCCATTCGGCGTATCGGAGGTATACATCCACTGGTTATTCGGGCTGAACGCCAGGCCGTTGTGTCCCTGGATATCGCACTGGATCACTTTTGCCGTCAGGTCATGATCGATCCGCATCAGCAACGCGCCATTATAGTCACCTGGCGCCCAGAACGTTCCGGCATAAAAACGTCCATCGCCATCAGTGCCGCCATCGTTGAAACGCGCCAGTTTCGTATTAGAGGGATTGTCGCAAACCTTACGCTGCAATAATCCATTTTTATCGGCCAGCCAGATAGCATGACGCATGGCCACAATAAATCCGCCCTGCTCACGCAAGGCAAAACAGCCCACCTCTTCCGGAAACGCCAGCACGCTATGCGTCCCGCTCGCCGGATGGTAACGATGGATCTCCTGTTCCAGGATATCGGTCCAATACAGCGCGCTTTCATCCTCGCTCCATGTGGGGCATTCTGGTAGATGTCCGACATAATCAAATAAAACGTGCGGCGTAGTCATAACGGTTCCTTAAACGAAAAAAGCCAGCAAAGCTGGCTTTTAGTATAGATGTCATCATTATGGTCGGCTGTCATTCGCCTGACGCAATAACACACGGCTTTCATTCTGGAAGCGTCTGGCATAATCGCCAAACCAGTGTTCAACTTTGCGAAAACTGTCGATAAAAGCCTGCTTATCACCCTGTTCCAGTAACCCGATAGCATCGCCAAAACGTTTATAGTAACGCTTGATAAGCGCCAGATTGCGCTCCGACGACATAATAATGTCCGCATACAGTTGCGGGTCCTGGGCGAACAGACGCCCGACCATCGCCAGCTCCAGTCGATAAATCGGCGATGATAGCGCCAGAAGCTGCTCAAGCTGGACGTTCTCTTCCGCCAGATGCAGCCCATAAGCGAAGGTAGCAAAATGGCGCAACGCCTGGATAAAAGCCATGTTCTGATCGTGCTCGACAGCGCTAATTCGATGCAACCGCGCGCCCCACACCTGGATTTGCTCAAGGAACCACTGATACGCTTCCGGTTGACGCCCATCACACCAGACCACCACCTGCTTCGCCAGGCTCCCGCTGTCCGGACCAAACATCGGATGCAAGCCCAACACGGGGCCATCATGGGCCGCCAACATTGCCTGCAACGGACCGCTTTTCACCGATGCCAGATCGACCAGAATACAGTCGGACGGCAGGGGCGGCAGTTGCGCTATGACCTGTTCAGTAACATGAATCGGCACGCTGACGATCACCATTCCGGCATCGGCGACAATGGCCCTGGCGCGCGGCCAGTCCTGCTGTTCCAGAATACGGACCTGATAGCCCGACAGCGTGAGCATTTTTTCAAACAGACGCCCCATCTGTCCGCCGCCGCCCACAATGACGACCGGACGCAGAGAAGGACAAAGCGTTTTGAACCCCTTATCATTTTCGCTGGAGTAAGATTCACGCATTACCCGGCGCAGGACATCTTCAATGAGATCGGGCGGGACACCGATCGCTTCTGCTTCCGCCCGTCGTGAAGCCAGCATAGAGGCCTCACGCTCCGGCACGTAAATAGGCAGGCCAAAACGGCTTTTCACCTCGCCGACTTTGGCAACCAGTTCCAGGCGCTTAGCCAGTAAATTCAACAACGCTTTATCGACATCATCTATTTGATCGCGTAACGCGGTCAATTCAGCAACCATAACAACCTCTTATGCGACGCGCACCGCCAGCTGGCCGCTCAAATCTTTATGAATTTCACGTAACAGGGCATCGGTCATCTCCCAGCTAATACAAGCATCGGTGACGGAAACGCCATACTTCATTTCGCTGCGCGGCTGCTCGGAAGACTGATTACCCTCATGAATATTACTTTCAATCATTAAGCCAATGATTGAACGATTGCCATCTTTAATCTGCGCAACCACAGATTCGGCAACGGCTGGCTGGCGGCGATAATCTTTATTGGAGTTACCATGACTGCAATCTACCATCAGCGAAGGACGTAGTCCCGCCTGTTCCATCTCTTTTTCACACTGAGCGACATCTGCCGGGCTATAGTTTGGCGCTTTGCCGCCACGCAGAATCACATGACCATGCGGATTTCCCTGGGTTTGCAATAACGCAACCTGACCGGCCTGGTTAATGCCAACAAAACGATGAGGTTGCGCAGCGGCGCGCATGGCGTTAATCGCTGTCGCCAGGCTGCCATCCGTACCGTTTTTAAAGCCGACCGGCATAGAAAGACCAGACGCCATTTCGCGGTGGGTTTGCGATTCGGTTGTGCGCGCGCCTATCGCCGACCAGCTAAACAGATCGCCCAGGTATTGCGGGCTGTTCGGATCCAACGCTTCGGTCGCCAATGGCAACCCCATATTCACCAGTTCCACCAGTAGCTGACGCGCTATTTTCAACCCGGCTTCCACATCAAATGAGCCATCCATGTGAGGATCGTTAATCAGCCCTTTCCAGCCGACGGTAGTCCGCGGCTTTTCAAAATAGACGCGCATTACCAGATAGAGGCTATCGCTGACCTCTGCGGCAAGGGCTTTAAATCGACGGGCATATTCCAGAGCGGTTTCAGGATCGTGAATAGAACAAGGACCGCATACCACCAACAGACGCGGATCGCGCCCGGCAATAATGTCAGAAATGATTCCCCGGGACTGCGCTATCTGCGCTTCCTGCGCCAGACTCAACGGAAAGGCCGCTTTAAGCTGCTCCGGCGTCATTAATACCTGTTCATCGGTGATACGTACGTTATTCAGCGCGTCTTTTTGCATGATGGCGATCCTGTCTTTTCTTGTTTGCGATAGTTGATCCTCCACGAGGATGTTTAAACCATACCACAAAAAGTAAAGATTTCAATCCATATTACGTAAAATAAACTTTACACCATGCGAAATAGTCGATTAAACCCCTTCATTTTGTATCAAAAACTTTACACAACAAGTGAATTATTTTATTCCCAGCCTCAGAAAAGCGGTAAAATGAGCGATGCTCGCTATTTTTTGATTATTTTTTCTCCGCACACATATTTTTACTTTCTGATATAGGGTGATTAATACCATAATCACAAGAATTTAATATCAGGGACGCCAATTAAATTATTCATATTATCAATAAGACATAATGACGATATGGCAAAATAATGTTATTTTGCTACAAACAATCACGGATGTATTTTAATGCTTTACGAATGAAGATGGTGGGGACTTGTTAATGCGTTTTTCTCACCGATTTATCCTTCTGTTATCGCTATTATTAGCAAGCTTGCCTCTGTATGCTCAACGCGTCACGGAAGAAGAGAAATCCGTACGCGCCATCGTCTCCGGTATCGTCAGTTATACACACTGGCCGGCGTTATCCGGGCCGCCAAGGCTATGCATATTTTCATCTGCGCGTTTTGTCAGGGTACTTAGCGAAGAGGCTAACTGGGCTTTCCCTTATCAACCGCTTGTCATCCGTACCACACAAGAAGCCCTGAGCGCCCGCTGTGATGGTTTTTACTTTGGCAATGAATCGCCAGCTTATCAGGTGGAGTTAACGCGTCATTATCCAGTTAATGCTTTGTTATTAATTGCCGAGCAAAATACTGAATGTATTATTGGCAGCGCATTTTGTCTGATCATTAACAATGATGAAGTCAAATTTTCCGTCAACCTGGACTCCCTCTCGCATAGCGGCGTGAGAGTGAATCCAGAAGTATTAATGCTTGCACGGAATCAAAAGCATGAATAAGGAATTTTCTCTGTCCAGGCCAACATTTAAACGCACACTACGGCGGATTAGTATAATCAGCGTGCTGCTTACAATGACATTGATCTGGCTATTAATTTGCGTTGCGTCTGTCCTTACGCTCAAACAGTATGCGCAAAAAAATCTCGATTTGACCGCCGCCACAATGGCCCATAGCCTTGAAGCGGCACTGGTATTTTCCGATAACGCGGCCGCAGCGGAAACGCTCGCCACACTGGGACGCCAGGGACAATTTTCAGCGGCGGAGGTCCGCGATAAAAATGGCCGTGCTATCGCCTCATGGCGCTATGATGCGCGAGCCGCAGACGATAAGCTCATCGGCTTAATTAGCCACTGGCTTTTTCCATTGCCGGTATCGCAACCCGTCTGGCACAACGGCAGGGCCATCGGCGAAGTACGGCTTGTCGCCCGCGACAGCCTTATTGGTCATTTTATCTGGCTATCGCTGGCAGTGCTGACAGGATGTATTCTGCTGGCATCCGGCATTGCCCTGCTGCTCACGCGTTATTTACACAATGGCGTTGTGGATGCGCTGCAAAATATTACTGAAGTTGTACACGACGTTCGCACTAACCGAAATTTTTCACGCCGGGTACCTGATGAGCGTATTGCGGAATTTCACCTGTTTGCGCAGGATTTCAATAGCCTTCTGGATGAGATGGAAGAATGGCAGCTACGGCTTCAGGCTAAAAATGCCCAGTTACTACGTACCGCGCTGCACGATCCGCTGACGGGGCTTGCCAATCGCGCGGCATTTCGCAGCTGTATTAACGCGCTGATGAAGGACAATTCCGCTCGTAGCAGTTCGGCATTGTTATTTCTGGATGGCGATAACTTTAAATATATTAATGATACCTGGGGACATGCGGCAGGCGACCGCGTACTTATAGAGGTTGCCAAAAGATTAGCGGAATTCGGTGGTAGCCGTTATCAGACTTACCGACTCGGCGGCGATGAATTTGCGATGGTGCTTTACGATGTACATTCGGAATATGAAGTACAACGTATTTGCGCAGCGCTATCCCAGGCGTTTAATCGACCTTTTGAACTGCATAACGGCCAGCGGATAACGATGACCCTGAGTATTGGCTTTGCGCTGACATGGGAACATGCCACTGCCGAAAAACTACAAGAACTGGCCGATCGAAATATGTATCAGGCTAAACACCGGCGTGCGGAGCGCTCGCTAAACTAAGGAACGGGCCTGGCCGTTTCTGACTCAGCGTTGAGACCACAGACCCAACCTAATCATGCAACCGTCTATGGCGTGGAGCAAACCCATAAAAAAGGGGCCAGCGTAATGCCAGCCCCTTCTTTTCTACAAGCTTTCGGATGTTGCGAAAGCGCGTTCTTAGTTAAGACGCTCTTTGATACGAGCCGCTTTACCAGTACGCTCACGCAGGTAGTACAGTTTAGCTTTACGAACAGCACCACGACGTTTAACAGCAATGCTGTCAACTACCGGAGAGTGAGTCTGGAAGACACGCTCAACGCCTTCGCCGTTGGAAATTTTACGAACAGTGAATGCAGAGTGCAGACCGCGGTTACGAATAGCGATAACCACGCCCTCGAATGCCTGCAGACGTTTCTTGGTACCTTCAACAACCCATACTTTCACTTCCACGGTATCGCCCGGACGGAAGGAAGGTACGTTCTGCTTCATCTGCTCTTGTTCAAGTTGCTTAATAATGTTGCTCATAATTTAATCTCTTATCCTGGGTAAACTGATATTCGGGGGCCTATGCCATCCCATCATGTTTATGCTGCTGTTGTGCGTGTTCTGTTTTGAACTCCGCCAGCAACCTTGCTTGCTCTTCAGTCAGAGCCAGGTTTTCCAGAAGTTCAGGTCTTCTAAGCCAGGTTCGGCCCAGCGACTGTTTCAAACGCCAGCGACGTATCTCAGCATGGTTTCCCGACAGCAATACTGGCGGTACTTCCATCCCCTCTAACACTTCAGGGCGCGTATAGTGCGGACAATCCAGCAACCCATCAGCAAACGAATCTTCGATCGCTGATGCCTCATGCCCCAGAACCCCCGGTATAAACCGGGCGACGGAGTCAATCAGCGTCATTGCCGGTAGTTCGCCACCGCTGAGAACGTAATCGCCAATTGACCATTCTTCGTCAATTTCGGTCTGAATTACGCGCTCATCTACGCCTTCGTAGCGACCACACACCAGAATAAGCTTCTGATTCGTGGCCAGCTCGCTAACGCCCGCTTGATCAAGCTTGCGTCCCTGAGGCGACAGATAAATCACTTTAGCGCCTTCACCTGCCGCGGCTTTTGCTGCATGAATGGCGTCCCGCAAGGGTTGCACCATCATTAACATCCCTGGTCCGCCGCCGTAAGGACGATCGTCCACGGTACGGTGCCGGTCATGCGTGAAGTCGCGAGGACTCCAGCTCTGGATGTTCAGCAGGCCATTTTTTACTGCCCGGCCAGTTACCCCGTAATCGGTAATTGCGCGGAACATTTCAGGAAACAGGCTAACTATGCCAATAAACACAAGCCAATCCCCATAACGCCATTTATTACCGTTTATTCGGTGGTTTAAAAACCAGGATCCCAGTCTACTTCGATAGTACGAGTAGCGAGATCGACTTTCTTGATAACCTGCCCATCGAGGAACGGTACTAGTCGTTCCTTGATACCAAATGCATCTTTCAGGTTCGCCTTAATGACGAGAACGTCATTCGACCCGGTTTCCATCATGTCGATAACTTTACCGAGATCGTAGCCTTCAGCGGTGACTACCTGGCAACCCATCAGGTCTTTCCAGTAGTAGTCTCCCTCCTCAAGCGCAGGAAGTTGCGAGGAATCCACGACAATTTCGCAATTGGTCAGAAGATTCGCGGCATCTCGATCGTCAACGCCTTTCAGCTTGATGATCAGATCCTGATTGTGGTGCTTCCAGCTTTCCAGCTGTACCTGCTGCCACTGACCCGCCTTCTGGATAAACCAGGGCTGATAGTCAAAAATGCTTTCGGCGTCTTCAGTGGAGGAAAACACTCTGAGCCAACCACGGATACCGTATGAAGAACCCATTTTCCCCAGTACAACCGGTTCAGCGGGTACTTGTGCGGCGAGTTGCTTGCTCATCATGACCACCGTGACAGATTAAGCTGCTTTTTTTACTTCTTTGATCAGCGCCGCAACGCGATCGGAAATGGTTGCGCCCTGGCCAACCCAGTGAGCGATGCGATCCAGATCCAGGCGGGTGCCTTCTTCTTTTTCGCTAGCGATTGGGTTGAAGAAACCAACGCGCTCAATGAAGCGACCGTTGCGTGCATTACGGCTGTCGGTGACAACAACCTGGTAGAACGGACGCTTTTTAGCGCCGTGACGAGCTAAACGAATAGTTACCATAACATCCTCTTGTGTGAATAAAACAACCGGGCCCCATCGAGGAACGGAGCCCGGCGTCATATTAAAAGCCCGAAAATTTTACTGATTTCTGGGAGAATTGCAATCAACAGTTAATAACTCTGCTGTAGAAGGCCGTCGGCGGCGCAGCGAGTTCGGTACCGGCGTGCGCGCAGCCACCGCAGCGTACACGCAGTACGTGAGGATGGCGAGCACACCCCGGTGCCGAAATAGCAAGTGAGCCAGGCCGGGAAATTAGCGACCCGGGAAGCCTGGCGGCATCATCCCCTTCATACTCCGCATCATCTTCGCCATCCCGCCCTTCTTCATCTTCTTCATCATGCGCTGCATGTCGTCGAACTGTTTCAGAAGGCGGTTAACGTCCTGCACCTGCATCCCACAGCCCTGCGCGATACGACGCTTGCGGGAACCTTTGATGATTTCCGGCTTCGCGCGCTCTTTCAGCGTCATCGAATTGATGATCGCTTCCATACGCACCAGCACTTTGTCATCCATCTGCGATTTAACGTTGTCCGGAATCTGCCCCATGCCCGGTAATTTGCCCATCAGACTGGCCATACCGCCCATGTTTTTCATCTGTTTGAGCTGCTCCAGGAAGTCGTTCAGGTCGAAACCGTCGCCTTTCTTCAGTTTGGTCGCCAGCTTCTCAGCCTGCGCGCGGTCAACTTTACTTTCGATATCTTCGATAAGAGACAGTACGTCGCCCATGCCGAGAATACGCGAGGCGATACGATCCGGGTAGAACGGCTCCAGCGCGTCGGTTTTCTCGCCGACACCGAGGAATTTAATCGGCTTACCGGTAATATGACGAATAGATAACGCCGCGCCGCCGCGAGCGTCGCCGTCAACTTTGGTCAGCACCACGCCGGTTAACGGCAGCGCTTCGTTAAAGGCTTTTGCGGTATTCGCCGCATCCTGACCGGTCATCGCATCGACGACAAACAGCGTTTCTACTGGCTTAATAGAAGCGTGGACCTGTTTGATTTCGTCCATCATCGCTTCGTCAACGTGCAGACGACCGGCGGTATCCACCAGCAGCACGTCGTAGAATTTGAGCTTCGCTTCTTTCAGCGCGGCGTTGACGATATCAACCGGTTTCTGGCCGACATCAGACGGGAAGAAATCCACGCCAACCTGCTCAGCCAGCGTTTCGAGCTGTTTGATCGCCGCCGGGCGATAGACGTCGGCAGAGACGACCAGCACTTTCTTCTTGTGCTTCTCGCGCAAGAATTTACCCAACTTACCGACGCTGGTGGTTTTACCCGCCCCCTGCAGACCCGCCATCAATACTACGGCTGGCGGCTGCGCAGCCAGATTCAGGGTCTGGTTTTCTTCGCCCATCGCCGCAACCAGTTCGCTACGGACAATCTTGACGAACTCCTGCCCTGGGGTCAGGCTCTTGTTAACTTCATGACCAACCGCTTTCTCTTTTACGCGATTGATGAACTCACGCACTACCGGCAGCGCAACGTCAGCCTCCAGCAGCGCCATGCGCACTTCGCGCAGCGTCTCTTTAACGTTGTCTTCAGTAAGGCGCCCACGGCCACTGATATTGCGCAGCGTGCGCGACAAACGATCGGTTAAATTATCAAACATTGTCTCTCGCCTGGGGTGGAAACGGTTGGTCGCCGCAGCGACACAGTTACAGAATTTCGCCACAGTATACCATGAAGCCGTCTTTGTTGTTATGCAACGGTTGGAGCTGCGGTCACGTAACGCTATACTGCTTCTCTTTCTCACTGGTCAACTGTCGACACAACTATGCCCGTTTTTGCTTTACTTGCCCTTGTCGCCTACTCCTTCAGCCTCGCGCTGATCGTTCCCGGACTGTTGCAAAAGAACAGCGGCTGGCGGCGTATGGCTATTCTTTCTGCGGTCATCGCGCTGGTGTGCCATGCTGTCGCGCTGGAATCGCGTATTCTGCCCGGCGGCGACAGTGGACAAAACCTGAGCCTGCTGAATGTCGGTTCGCTGGTCAGCCTGATGATCTGCACGGTGATGACCATTGTCGCGTCGCGTAATCGCGGCTGGTTACTTCTGCCCATTGTCTATGCTTTTGCGCTGATTAACCTGGCCTTCGCCACGTTCATGCCTAATGAATATATTACGCATCTGGAAGCGACCCCAGGCATGATGGTGCACATCGGTCTGTCGCTTTTCTCTTACGCGACGCTGATAATCGCCGCGCTGTATGCGCTACAACTGGCGTGGATCGACTATCAGTTGAAGAACAAAAAGCTGGCGTTTAGTAATGAAATGCCGCCATTGATGAGCATTGAGCGCAAAATGTTTCATATCACGCAGATTGGCGTCGTACTGCTGACCCTTACTCTGTGTACCGGCCTGTTTTACATGCATAACCTGTTCAGTACTGAAAATATTGATAAAGCCGTGCTCTCTATCGTGGCATGGTTTGTCTATATCGTTCTGCTGTGGGGGCATTACCATGAAGGCTGGCGGGGTCGGCGGGTCGTGTGGTTTAACGTCGCAGGCGCGGGTATTCTGACGCTGGCCTATTTTGGTAGCCGCATATTACAGCAATTTGTAAGCTAAGCTTTTAAAGGAGTTTCCCCTGGAACACATCTCCACCACCACGCTGATTATCATATTAATCATCATGGTGGTCATCTCGGCCTATTTTTCCGGTTCCGAAACTGGAATGATGACGCTAAACCGTTACCGTTTACGCCATATGGCGAAGCAAGGTAATCGCTCGGCAAAACGGGTAGAAAAATTATTGCGTAAACCCGATCGACTGATAAGCCTGGTGCTGATCGGCAATAACCTGGTCAACATTCTTGCCTCGGCGCTCGGCACGATTGTGGGTATGCGGCTTTACGGCGACGCCGGCGTGGCTATCGCCACCGGGGTACTGACGTTTGTCGTGTTAGTTTTTGCCGAAGTCCTGCCCAAAACTATCGCCGCGCTCTATCCGGAAAAAGTGGCCTATCCCAGCAGCTTCCTGCTGGCGCCGTTACAGATACTGATGATGCCGCTGGTGTGGTTACTTAACACCATCACCCGCCTGCTGATGCGTCTGATGGGAATTAAAACGGACATCGTGGTCAGCGGGTCGTTAAGCAAAGAGGAATTACGCACTATCGTGCATGAATCCCGTTCGCAAATCTCTCGCCGCAATCAGGATATGCTGCTGTCGGTTCTCGACCTGGAAAAGGTCAGCGTGGATGACATCATGGTGCCGCGTAATGAAATTATCGGAATCGATATCAATGACGACTGGAAGTCTATCGAGCGGCAGCTTACCCACTCGCCGCACGGACGCATTGTGCTCTATCGCGATTCGCTGGATGACGCCATCAGTATGCTGCGCGTGCGTGAAGCCTGGCGGTTAATGGCCGAGAAAAAAGAGTTCACCAAAGAGATGATGCTGCGCGCCGCCGATGAAATCTATTACGTCCCGGAAGGTACGCCGCTCAGTACACAACTGATTAAATTTCAGCGCAATAAAAAGAAAGTCGGACTGGTCGTCAACGAATATGGCGATATCCAGGGGCTGGTCACCGTGGAAGATATTCTCGAGGAGATCGTTGGCGACTTCACCACATCGATGTCGCCGACACTGGCGGAAGAGGTCACGCCGCAAAACGACGGTTCGGTCATTATTGACGGTACCGCCAACGTCCGGGAAATCAATAAAGCGTTTAACTGGCACCTGCCGGAAGATGACGCGCGCACCGTCAACGGGGTGATTCTGGAGGCGCTGGAGGAAATTCCGGTTGCTGGCACGCGCGTGCGCATTGAGCAGTACGATATCGATATTCTCGATGTACAGGAAAATATGATTAAGCAGGTAAAGGTTGTACCGGTAAAACCGCTGCGCGAGAGTGTGGCGGAGTAACCCAATGGCGAACTCCGGTTCGCCTTTTTTATCGCCGTCTTTTAAGATTCCATCAATTCCTGCCATTTACTTAACAATGCAATAATGTCTTTTCAGGCATTCAGAAAGGATATTGATGTTATGTCAGAAGATTATGTAATTGAATGGGATAAGAATTTTGCAGACGACCTCAACGTCGTCGCTAACGTTTTTTTATCGCACAACCCAACCTTATGGCCCACTATTTTCTCTCAACTTTCGACGCAACCTGAAATCTTTGAAGACGAAGATGAAGACGAATATGGGTTGCAGGACGTCCTGGATTGTAGCGGTGGCGATCTCGGAAATAACGAGCTGGCACAGGCATTTTTACAAGTTCTACGCGGCGAAGGATTTATTCACCTCGTTGACTGGAAAGGTGAAGATGAAGAAGGCGAACTGGCTAATTTTGCCGCAGATCGCTTTTATGAACTCACAAAAAACCTGACGGATTCTGAGGAATTAAGAAATCTTCTTGTCGAAATAACCCAAGAGGATGAAATCTCCGATGTCTGTGAAGCCGGGGACCGTTACCTTGACGAGATCTTTGAACGCATCCAGACCGAACTCAATAAGAGGGGCTTCCAGATTTTTGATCTGAATGAAGGATCTGACACCTATAATGTGGTCGTTCTGCCAATGAGCGAATATAAAAAAATAGAGGACTTCAACACGCCGTGGCTGGAAGTGCAGGATTTTTTAAGCTAAAAAAATGGCCGACTTTACATCGGCCATCAGACTTTTACTTCGCCTTCGCTACAGTCACCATCGCCGCGCGAATGGTACGACCGTTCAGCGTATAGCCTTTCTGCATAATACCCAGCACATTGCCTGCCGGAACCTCTTCCGACTCCACCATCGCAATCGCCTGATGCACGTTCGGGTCCAGCGGCACGTTGGTCTCAGCAATCACTTCCACGCCGAACTTACGCACCACATCCAGCATAGACTTCAGCGTCAGCTCAATCCCTTCGACCATTGCCGCCATATCCGGATTGGCTTTGTCTGCAACTTCCAGCGCGCGATCCAGGCTATCGATTACCGGCAGCAATTCGTTGACGAACTTCTCGAGAGCGAATTTATGCGCTTTTTCGATATCCTGTTCAGTACGACGGCGCAGGTTTTCCATTTCCGCTTTGATGCGCAACACGGTGTCGCGTTCGCGAGTCTGGGCTTCTGCAAGCTGAACTTCCAGATTCGCAATTTTTTCATCGCGCGGATCCACCTGCTCAGCAGAATCGTTTGGTTCAACTGCCTCAACCTCTTCGTGCTGATCCATGATAATTTCTTCCGGGGCTTGCCCCTCAGGCGTTTTCTGTTCTTTACTACTCATGAATTTCTCCGCGTTTTTTTTCGCATTCATCTCGCTAACTTCGCTTATTATGGGGATCAGATTCAGGGTTTCAAGGGAAGTACTCACATTGTCATCAATCTTCGCTACAAGGACCTCAGAAAAATGAATAATCATTTCAAGTGTATCGGCATTGTGGGGCATCCGCGTCATCCCACCGCACTCACGACACATGAAATGCTCTACCGTTGGCTATGCGATCAGGGTTATGAGGTCATTGTGGAGCAACAAATCGCCCACGAATTACAGCTAAAAAATGTGCCAACCGGCACGCTGGCGGAAATTGGTCAACAGGCGGATCTGGCGGTAGTCGTGGGCGGCGACGGCAATATGCTTGGCGCAGCGCGTACGCTGGCGCGTTATGACATCAATGTGATTGGCATTAACCGCGGTAATCTTGGCTTCCTGACCGATCTCGATCCGGACAACGCCCTGCAACAATTATCTGATGTGCTGGAAGGGCGCTATATCTCCGAAAAACGTTTTCTGCTGGAAGCGCAGGTCTGCCAACAGGACCGCCAGAAGCGTATCAGCACAGCCATTAATGAAGTGGTGCTGCATCCGGGAAAAGTGGCGCATATGATCGAATTCGAGGTTTATATTGATGAAACCTTCGCTTTTTCACAGCGGTCTGATGGTCTGATCATTTCTACGCCGACCGGCTCCACCGCCTATTCGCTCTCCGCAGGCGGCCCTATTCTGACCCCTTCACTGGATGCAATCACCCTGGTGCCGATGTTCCCGCATACCTTGTCGGCGCGCCCGTTAGTCATTAACAGCAGTAGCACGATTCGTCTGCGTTTTTCGCATCGCCGTAGCGATCTGGAAATTAGCTGCGACAGCCAGATAGCGCTGCCTATTCAGGAAGGAGAAGATGTGCTGATTCGCCGCTGCGATTACCATCTCAACCTCATACATCCCAAAGACTATAGCTATTTCAATACATTAAGCACAAAACTCGGTTGGTCAAAAAAATTATTCTAATTTTACGTTAGCCTCTTTACTGTATAAAAAACCAGTTTATACTGTATTTAATTACAGTCATGGTTTTTCATACAGGAAAACAGCTATGTTGGCGCAACTGACCATCAGCAATTTTGCTATCGTTCGTGAGCTTGAGATCGATTTTCAGAGCGGAATGACCGTCATTACTGGTGAAACCGGCGCGGGTAAATCTATTGCGATTGATGCCCTGGGTCTGTGTCTGGGCGGTCGCGCTGAGGCCGATATGGTCCGTACCGGAGCGACCCGCGCCGATTTGTGTGCCCGCTTTGCGCTGAAAGACACGCCTGCGGCATTGCGCTGGCTGGAAGAAAACCAGCTTGAAGAAGGTCGCGAATGCTTACTTCGCCGCGTTATCAGCAGCGATGGTCGCTCACGGGGCTTTATTAACGGCACCGCTGTGCCCCTGTCTCAATTGCGCGAGCTCGGTCAGTTGCTGATTCAAATTCACGGTCAACATGCGCACCAGCAGCTTACCAAACCCGAACAGCAAAAATCGCTGCTGGATAGCTATGCCAACGAAGCCGCTTTAGCGCAGCAGATGGCTGCTCGCTACCAATTATGGCATCAAAGCTGCCGCGATCTCGCCCATCACCAGCAACAAAGCCAGGAACGCGCCGCGCGCGCGGAACTGCTGCAATATCAGTTAAAAGAGTTGAACGACTTTAATCCGCAGGCCGGCGAATTCGAGCAAATTGACGAAGAGTACAAACGGCTGGCCAACAGCGGGCAGTTGCTTACGACCAGCCAGAACGCTCTGGCGCTACTCGCGGACGGCGAAGACGTTAACCTGCAAAGCCAGTTATATAGCGCAAAACAACTGGTTAGCGAGCTGGTAGGTATGGACAGCAAGCTTTCCGGCATCCTGGATATGCTGGAAGAAGCCACTATCCAACTCACCGAAGCCAGCGATGAATTACGCCACTATTGCGAGCGTCTGGATTTAGACCCCAATCGCCTGTTTGAGCTTGAACAGCGCATCGCTAAACAAATTTCGCTGGCGCGAAAACATCACGTCAGCCCGGAAGCGCTGCCGCAGCTTTATCAGTCACTGCTCGAAGAACAGCAGCAGCTCGACGATCAGGCCGATTCGCTGGAAACGCTAACGCTGGCGGTTAATAAGCATCACCAACAAGCGCTGGAAACGGCGCAAGCACTGCATCAACAGCGTCAGTTTTACGCCCAGGAGCTGGGGCAGTTGATCACTGAAAGTATGCATTTACTTTCGATGCCGCACGGTCTGTTTACTATCGACGTGAAATTTGATGAGCATCATCTGAGCAACGACGGCGCCGATCGCGTGGAGTTTAAAGTGACGACAAACCCAGGTCAGCCGCTGCAGCCTATCGCTAAAGTCGCGTCTGGCGGTGAACTGTCGCGCATTGCGCTGGCTATTCAGGTGATTACCGCGCGCAAAATGGAAACGCCGGCACTGATTTTTGACGAGGTCGATGTTGGCATCAGCGGCCCAACCGCCGCCGTGGTCGGTAAACTCCTGCGTCAGCTTGGCGAATCCACTCAGGTGATGTGCGTCACTCACCTGCCACAGGTAGCCGGGTGCGGTCACCAGCACTTCTTTGTCAGTAAAGAAACAGACGGGGCAATGACCGAAACCCATATGCAACCTTTGGATAAACGTGCGCGTTTACAAGAACTGGCCCGCCTGTTGGGAGGAAGTGAAGTTACGCGTAATACGCTGGCAAACGCAAAAGAACTGCTGGCGGCGTAAACTTTTTTATCTCCCGAAGGTCTGAGTTCACAACAAAAACGCCGTAAGACCCGACAGCAAAAGGTTTTAAAGTGATGAAAGGTCTATTATCATCGGCATATTAATATGAGCCACGTACTGCTCAGGCCCGAAAAGGAACCCAATCACTATGCGCTGTAAAACGCTGACTGCTGCCGCAGCAGTACTCCTGATGTTGACCGCAGGCTGTTCCACTCTGGAGCGAGTGGTTTACCGACCTGACATCAATCAGGGGAACTATCTTACACCTACGGATGTCGCCAAAGTGCGTGTTGGTATGACGCAACAACAGGTTGCGTATGCTTTAGGCACGCCGATGATGACCGATCCTTTTGGTACGAACACCTGGTTTTATGTCTTCCGCCAGCAGCCAGGACATGAGAACGTGACGCAGCAGACTCTGACGCTCACCTTTAACAGCAGCGGCGTGTTAACCAATATTGATAACAAACCGGCGTTGACGAAGTAATTTTGTGATACCGCCTGATGAGGTTACGTTCATCAGGCCTGCAAACCTCTCCCCCGCCATTTGGTACGAATTTGCCTGATGGCGCTACGTTTATCTGGCTTACAGGCACGCCTGTGCTTCAGGTGTGGTACGGCTTTCACACCGTTATCCGGCAAAAGAGGCTAATTATCTGCCAGCCGATTTTTCGGCACGCTGGCGGCGTAACGCTTTTGGATCGGCGATTAAGGGACGGTAAATTTCAACCCGATCGCCATCCTGCACCGTATCGGTGAGTTTTACCGGACGACTGTAGATACCTACTTTATTTTTCGCCAGATCGATATCCGTGCGCAATTCCAGCAAGCCGGAAGCGCGAATCGCCTCTTCGACCGTCGCGCCCTCCTCCAGCGTTACGCGCTGCAAATACTGCTTTTCCGGCAGCGCATAAGCCACTTCAACCACAAGTTTATCCGGCACGGTAAACCTCTTTGGCGCGAACCGTAAACGCCTGCACCATGTTGGACGCTAACTCTTTGAATATACGACCAAACGCCAGCTCAATGAGTTTATTGGTAAACTCAAAATCAAGCTGAAACTCAATGCGGCACGCCTCGGGGCTGAGCGGGGTAAATTTCCAGCCGCCGATCAGCTTTTTAAAGGGGCCATCCACCAGATGCATCAGAATGCTCTGGTTACGCGTTAGCTGATTACGCGTCGTAAACGTCTTGCTGATACCCGCCTTCGACACGTCAACAGCCGCCGTCATCTGTGCTGGCGATGACTCCAGGACGCGACTACCAACACACCCAGGCAAAAACTGGGGATACGATTGCACGTCATTCACTAACTGATACATCTGTTCCGCACTGTAGGGGACTAAAGCAGTCCGACTAATCTGAGGCATAGCAATTCCCATCAACATAAATCGTGTAAATAATACCACTTATCAGCGAGTAAAAAAAATGCTGTCCCCAACCGTCATGCCTTAATTGTGCGTGCATAGCCCAACTCATGCTAAGATAGATTTTTGCACCTCATCAGGACGTAATGGGGTGTTTTCGATATCAGATTACCTATGAATTCACGACACTTATGACGAAGAAAAAAGCACATAAACCGGGCTCAGCCACCATCGCGCTGAATAAGCGCGCCCGGCACGAATACTTTATCGAAGAAGAGTTCGAGGCTGGTCTCGCCCTGCAAGGCTGGGAAGTAAAATCTCTGCGCGCAGGAAAAGCCAATATCGGCGACAGTTACGTTATCCTCAAAGATGGCGAGGCCTGGCTGTTTGGCGCAAACTTTACGCCGATGGCGGTCGCCTCGACACATGTTGTATGCGACCCAACCCGAACCCGCAAACTGTTGTTAAATCAGCGTGAGCTTGATTCGCTGTATGGCCGTATTAATCGTGAAGGTTATACTGTCGTCGCGCTTTCTCTGTACTGGAAAAATGCCTGGTGCAAAGTAAAGATCGGCGTGGCGAAAGGTAAAAAACAACATGATAAACGTTCCGATCTTAAAGAACGTGAGTGGCAACTGGATAAAGCACGCATTATGAAAAATGCAGGCCGATAATAGACATTTTTTGTGACCAGCTTCTCAGTATGAAGCTGGTCAATATTCATATCTCATGCATGCCTCGAAAATATATTCTCTGTGTCTGACGCTTATCAATAGCAATAAATACCACAACAAGAATATATTCTTTGTTTAAAAAATTTTTATAGCCTAATAACACAATACTTCAAATGATTTTTATAAAATTTAATATTGCTGAATACCTTCACAAAAGGTATTGTTTTTATGTTAAAAAAGAAAAAGAAGATTAAATTAAAACTCATTATAAAACATAAAGATAAATAAAAAACCATCATGCGTTGTTAGCCTACCCCACCTCTCCTTAACACAAACTCCGTTATATTTCAGACGCACTAACACCTTTATCAATAGATCTTAATTTGCAGAAAGATTTTTTTCTGACTATATCATCTAATACGAAAGCACTAGTCAGGCACAAAAAACAAAGGGTTATTCGGCGAGAAAACCAGACCTTCACCTACGCTCATAAAAAAGAATATGGCTACGGAAATTCATCTCTCACGATGAACGGGAAGGCTCGTCTACGCATTTTGCCCTGAACGTCGTGCCCGTTAATTAATACACAGAGCAAATCCATCAGGAGCTAATTTATGCGTCTACTCGCCGTGGTTTCGAAATTGACTGGCGTCTCCACCACTGTGGAATCCTCAGCGGTCACTCTTAACGCCCCGTCAATTGTTAAATTATCAGTGGCCCGGGAGGAAATTAGTCAACTTACGCGCATTAATCAGGATCTGGTGGTGACGCTCCATTCCGGCGAAACGATCACGATTAAAAACTTTTACGTTACCAACGATCTGGGCGCAAGCCAGCTGGTACTGGCGGAAAACGATGGCACGTTATGGTGGGTAGAAAATCCGCAAGCCGGGCTACATTTTGAACAAATCGCTGATATTAATGAGCTGCTGGTCACTTCTGGCGCTTCCCATGAAGCAGGCGGCGCCGTTTGGCCGTGGGTACTGGCTGGCGCGGTGGCGGCTGGCGGCATTGCCGCTATCGCGTCTTCCGGCGGCGGCGATTCCCACCATCATTCGGATGGCGATAATCCGCCCCCCGATAACACCAATCCTGACGGTAATCCCCTTGATAACAGCAATCCCGGCGGCAGTAACCCTAACGGCAATACTCCAGGTAGCAGTAATCCTGTAGATACTACCCCGCCTCTCGCTCCCGGCAAATTGTTGATTTCAGCGGACGGAAAAACGGTGAGCGGCGAGGCCGAAGCGGGCAGTACCATTACCATCAAAGATCCTTCAGGCAACGTCGTTGGCGAGGGCAAAGCGGATAGCGACGGTAAATTTAGTATTGATCTGACAGCGCCACAGCTTAGCGGCGAACAACTTACCGTGACCGCGACTGACGATGCCGGCAATACCGGCCCATCCGCAACCATTGATGCGCCCAACATTCCTCTCCCCGATACACCAGCTATCACCGCCGCTATCGATGATGCCGCTCCCCTCACCGGCACGCTGAGCAATAATCAGTTTACGAACGACAATACCCCCACGCTGGAGGGAACCGGCAGCGCAGGCACAGTCATCCATATTTACGCCAATGGTCAGGAAATAGGCTCCACAACGGTTGATGCCAGCGGAAACTGGCATTTTGCCATTACCAGCGCGCTGGCGGATGGGGAAAATCATTTCACCGCCATTGCGACTAACGTTAAAGGCGAAAGTAGCGAATCAGCCCGCTTTACACTGACTATCGACACACTCAGCCCCGATGCCCCACGCGTTGAACTGATTGCCGATAACACCGGTTTGCTCACCGGGCCGCTACAGAATAATGACCGAACTGACGAGGCAAAACCGCTATTTTCCGGGCAGGGAGAGGCAGGCAATACCATCACGATTAAAGAGGGTTCAACCGTTATCGGCAGCGCTACCGTAGACGAAAATGGACGCTGGACCTTTACGCCAACTACGCCGTTAAGCGATGGCGAACATACCTTTACCGTCGAACAAAGCGACAATGCCGGAAACACGAGCCGCGTGACGACAACGCCTACTATCATTGTGGACACCACGCCGCCGGACGCCGCTATCATTGATAATGTCGCGAAAGACGGCACAACCGTTAGCGGTACCGCTGAAGCTGGCAGTACCGTGTCGATCTATGACCCGGCGGGAAATTACCTGGGCTCCACGATTACCGGAGAAAATAACCAATTCAGCATCACGCTGAATCCGGCTCAGACCCACGGCGAGCGTCTGGAAGCGCGTATTCAGGACGCCGTTGGTAACATCGGCCCCGCCACGGAGTTTACCGCTTCTGACTCACAGTATCCTGCCCAGCCGACTATCCTTACCGTGACGGATGACGCTGGCGCCGTTACCGGGCTGCTGAAAAATGGCGATGCCACAGATGATAACCGCCCAACCCTCAGCGGTATTGCCGAACCAGGCAGTACGATATCGATTAACGATAATGGCTTTCCTGTACTGACCTTTCCGCCCATTGTCGCTGACGCTGACGGCAAATGGAGCTTTACCCCCTCGCTGGCACTTGCCGATGGCGACCATGTCTTTACCGCTACCGCGACCAACGATCGCGGCACCAGCGGGCAGTCCGTCTCCTTTACCATTGATATCGACACGCAGCCGCCGGTGCTGGAAGGCCTGGCGGTTAGCGACGTCGGCGACAGACTCACCGGCACTACGGAAGCTGGCAGTACTGTGGTTATCAAAGACAGCCTGGGAAATACGCTCGGGAGTGGAACGGCAGGCGACGACGGTACCTTCTCAATAGGTATTAGCCCGGCGAAAATTAACGGCGAAACATTAAGCATTAGCGTTACCGATAAAGCCGCGAATAGCGGTCCGGTAGAAACGCTGAACGCGCCGGATAAAACTGCGCCTGCGGCACCGGACGGTCTTATCGTGGCGACCGACGGTCTGTCCGTAAGCGGTCAGGCGGAAGCCGGGGCAACGGTAACTATCCGCGACAGTAGCAACACCGTACTTGGCAGCGCCGTCGCTAATGGCAACGGACAATTTATCGTTCCGCTGAATACGGCGCAGACTAACGGCCAGGCGCTTATCGCTACCGCCACCGATGTCGCGAAAAACGAAAGCGCCGCCGCGACGGTTATCGCGCCGGACAGTACCGCGCCGGAAATGCCAAAAAACGTGGTAATTAGTGAGGATGGCACCAGTATCAGCGGCACCGCCGAACCGGGTAGCGCCATCACGATCGCCACGCCGGACGGCAAGCCGCTTGGCAGCGGCAAAGCAGATGGCGAAGGTCATTTTACCCTTCCCCTCGTCCCCGCACAGACCAACGGCGAACAGGTTACCGTCACCGCCACCGACAGCGCCAACAATGTCAGCCCGCCAACTACAGCGCAAGCGCCCGATATCACCGCCCCGGATAAGCCCATTATCACTCAGGTGCTGGACGATGTTGAAAGCTTCACCGGGCCGCTGGTTAACGGACAAACCACCAATGACAACCGCCCCACCCTTAGCGGTACGGCGGAGGCTGGCGCGCGTGTCGAAATTTTTGATAACGGTGTTTCGCTGGGACTCGCCACGCTACAGCCCAACGGCACCTGGACGTTTACGCCGTCGCAAAATTTAGGTGAAGGCGCGCATCGACTGACCGTAATCGCAACCGACGCTAAAGGCAATGCCAGTCCGGCCGCGTCATTCGACCTGGTGGTCGATACGCAATCGCCGCAGCAACCGGTAATCACCTTCATTACAGATGATGCGCCGGGTATTCTCGGTAGCGTCGCGCATCTGGGGCTCACTAACGACAGCACGCCAACGATTAACGGTACAGGTGAACCGGGTTCCACAGTACACCTGTATCAGAATGGCGCCCGGATAGCAGATATTATCGTCGGTAATTCCGGCGTCTGGAGCTACGCCTACACCACGGCCTCGCCACTGGCGGACGACACCTACACCTTTACCGTGACGGCCAGCGACAGTAACGGCAACACCACGCCTTTTTCGACCGATTTTACGATTACCATTGATACCCAGGCCCCTGCCGCTCCCGGCGTTATCGGCGTAGCTGACGGCGACGGAAATACGATTGATACCAATCAGATTACCCAGGAATCCCAGCCTCGGTTGAGCGGTAGCGGCACCGCAGGCGACACAATCATCCTTTACGATAATGGCAATGCCATAGGTCAGGCGCTGGTCGGCACGGACGGGCGCTGGCAGTTTACGCCGTCTGCCGCGCTGGGCGACGGCGACCACCTTCTGACCGCTCGCGCCAACGATCCGGCGGGGAACGAAAGTCCCGAATCCATCAGCTTTACCCTACGCATTGATACCCAGGCGCCGGATGCGCCGCAGATCGTGTCAGCCGCCATCACCGGCGGAGAAGGCGAGGTGCTACTGGCAAACGGCAGTATTACCAATCAGCGTATGCCGACCCTCAGCGGCACCGGCGAACCCGGCGCCATCATCACCCTGTACAATAACGGCGTAGAACTGGCTACCGTCCAGGTCAATCCACAGGGTAGCTGGACCTATCCGCTACCCCGTAATCTGAGCGAAGGGTTAAACATCCTGACGGCCACCGCCACGGATGCCGCAGGCAATAGTAGCCCCACCTCCGGCGTTTTCTCCGTTACCCTTGATACCCAGCCTCCAGCGCAGCCTGACGCGCCGCTAATCAGCGATAACGTCGCGCCGGTTATCGGCAACATCGGCAATAATGGCGCAACGAACGATACCACGCCGACCTTCAGCGGCACGGGAGAGATCGGCAGCACGATAATTCTCTACAATAATGGCAGTGAAATTGGTCGCACAACGGTAGGCGATAACGGTAGCTGGAACTTTACGCCTGCGGCACTGACGCCAGAAACCTATACCATTACCGTCACGGAAACCGATATAGCGGGCAATATCAGTCCACCTTCCGCCTCAGTCACTTTTACGCTAGACACCACTGCGCCCGCCAATCCGGTTATCACTTTTGCCGAAGATAACGTCGGCGAAGTCCAGGATACTATTGTCAGCGGCGCAACCACTGACGACAATACGCCGGTCATTCACGGCACTGGCGACATCGGCAGCGTGATCACGCTCTATAACGGCAGTAGTGTCGTGGGCGTAGTCACCGTCGATGAGACCGGTACCTGGACGCTGCCGGTGACCAGCGCGTTGCCGGATGGCGTCTACACCCTGACCGCCATTGCCGCCGATGCAGCCGGAAACAGCAGCGGCGTATCGAACAGCTTTACCTTCACCGTCGACACCGTTCCGTTGCAGCCGCCCGTCGTCAATGAGATCCTCGACGATGTTGCACCAGTGACCGGGCCATTAACCGATGGCGCCTTTACTAACGATCGGACGCTGACTATTAACGGCAGCGGCGAAAACGGCAGCACCGTCACGATTTACGACAATGGCGTGGCAATCGGGACGGCGCTCGTCACCGACGGGGTCTGGACATTCAATACGCCCGAATTATCAGAAGCCAGCCATGCGCTAACCTTCAGCGCGACTGACGATGCTGGAAATACCACGGCGCAAACCCAGCCGATCACTATTACCGTGGATATCACTGCCCCGCCCGCGCCAACGATCCAGACGGTGGACGACGATGGCACGCGCGTCGCCGGACTTGCCGATCCTTACGCTACCGTTGAAATTCACCATGCCGATGGCACCCTGGTCGGC
Organism: Salmonella sp. SAL04213; assembly: GCF_046550535.1. Taxonomy (NCBI): domain Bacteria; kingdom Pseudomonadati; phylum Pseudomonadota; class Gammaproteobacteria; order Enterobacterales; family Enterobacteriaceae; genus Salmonella; species Salmonella sp. SAL04213. The sequence goes on from NZ_JBGDXS010000006.1 coordinate 30,840, forward strand.
AGCGCTGTCGCTAATGGCACCGGTGAATTCGTCGTTACGCTCAGTCCGGCGCAAACCGATGGCGGTACGCTGACGGCAATTGCTATCGATCGCGCGGGGAATAACGGCCCGGCTACGAATTTTCCCGCTTCCGACAGCGGTCTGCCCGCCGTCCCGGCCATCACGGCGATTGAAGATAATGTCGGGAGCGTACAGGGGAATATTGCGGCGGGCGGCGCCACGGACGACACCACGCCGACGCTGCGCGGCACCACGGATATCGGCTCTACCGTTGAAGTTTTCATTGATGGCGATTCGGCAGGCTTTGCCACCGTTGACGCCAGCGGGAACTGGATCTTTGAGATCGCGACGCCATTAAGCGAAAGCACACATTACTTCACCGTCCAGGCAACCAATGCGAATGGCCCGGGCGGCCTATCCGCACCGGTCGGGATCACTGTCGATCTTAGCGCGCCGGCGCAACCGGTTATTACCAGCGCAACGGATGATGTCCCCGGCATGACCGGTACGCTGGATAACGGCGCGCTCACCAATGATTCACGCCCGACGCTCAACGGAACGGGAGAAGCAGGCGCCACCATCCGCATTCTGGATAACGGCGTAGAAATCGGTTCCGCCACGGTAGATCAAAGCGGCAACTGGCGCTTCACCCCAAACGCGCCGCTGGAGAGCATCGCACACATCTTTACCGCCGTGGCGACCGATCCCGCCGGCAATAGCGGCCAGCCTTCGGACGGCTTTACGCTGAACATTGACGCGCAGGCGCCAGATGTGCCGGTTATCACGTCCGTGATTGACGATAACAATCAACCGACCGTTCCGGTGTTACCGGGGCAATCCACCGACGATCGGCAGCCAATACTGAACGGAACTGGCGAACCTGGCGTAACAATCACCATTTTTGATAACGGTACGCCGCTTGGCACGGCTCAAGTAGGCGAAAACGGTAGCTGGACCTTCCCGGTGCCCCGCAATTTGTCAGAGGGAAGCCATAATCTGACGGTTAGCGCTACCGATCCGGCGGGCAATACCAGCGCGGTCTCCGCGCCGTGGACGATCGTGGTCGATATTACGCCTCCGGCGATCCCGGTTCTCACCTCCGTCGTGGATGACCAGCCCGGTATTACCGGCAACCTGGTAAGCGGGCAGCTAACGAACGATGCGACGCCCACCCTGAACGGGCGCGGAGAGGCAGGCGCGACGATTAATGTCTATCTTGACGGTAATCCCGCGTCCATCGGTACCACGACGGTGAATAGCGACGGCACGTGGAGTTTCACGCCGCAGACGCCGCTTGCAAGCGGTAGCCACACGTTCACCCTTAGCGCCACCGATCCGGCGGGTAATAGCAGCGCGGTGTCCAGCGGATTTGTGCTGACGATTGACGCCACACCGCCCGCCGCGCCGGTTATCGCCAGCGTGGCAGACAATACGGCGCCGGTGACGGGCATCGTCCCCAACGGCGGCTCGACGAACGAAACCCGACCAACACTCTCGGGTACCGGTGAGGCGGGTACAACCATCTCGATTTATAATGGCAGCGCGCTGGTCGGCACGGCGCAAGTTCAGGCCAACGGTAGCTGGAGCTTTACGCCGTCTACCTCGCTGGGCGCGGGCGTCTGGAACCTGACGGCGACAGCAACCGATGCGGCAGGCAATACCAGCGCCGCGTCCGAAATACGCTCGTTTACTATTGATACCACGGCTCCCGCCGCGCCTGTTATTGATACGGTCTACGACGGTACCGGCCCCATTACCGGCAATCTGAGTTCAGGGCAGATCACAGACGAGGCGCGCCCTGTCATTAGCGGCACCCGTGAAGCCAACACAACTATTCGTCTCTACGATAACGGCACGCTGCTGGCTGAAATTCCCGCCGACAATAGCAGTAGCTGGCGCTACACGCCCGATGCCTCTCTGGCGACGGGCAACCATGTAATTACCGTCATTGCCGTTGATGCCGCAGGCAACGCCAGTCCCGTTTCAGACAGCGTTAATTTCGTCGTCGATACCACGCCGCCGCTGACGCCGGTAATCACATCAGTCAGTGACGATCAGGCGCCAGGCCTCGGCACGATCGCGAACGGCCAAAATACCAACGATCCTACGCCAACCTTCAGCGGCACCGCAGAAGCCGGCGCCACGATCACGCTCTATGAAAATGGTACGGTCATTGGCACGACAACGGCTCAGCCTGACGGCGCGTGGAGCATCTCCACCTCAACGCTGGCAAGCGGAACGCACGTCATCACCGCCGTCGCCACCGATGCCGCAGGAAACAGCAGCCCGAACAGTACGGCTTTCACCCTGACGGTCGATACCACCGCGCCGCAAACGCCGATCCTGACGTCCGTAGTGGATGACGTCGCGAGCGGGGTCACAGGAAATCTCGCTAATGGTCAGATAACCAATGATAACCGCCCCACGCTGAACGGCACTGCCGAAGCGGGCAGCGTGATCAGTATCTATGATGGCAACACTCTGCTTGGCGTCACCTCGGCTAACGCGGGCGGCGCGTGGAGCTTCACGCCAACGACAGGGTTAAACGACGGCACGCGCACATTAACAGTGACCGCCACCGACCCGGCAGGCAACGTTAGCCCGGCCACCAGCGGTTTTACTATCGTGGTCGATACCCTTGCGCCAACGGTTCCGCTTATAACCAGCATCGTTGATGATGTCCCGAACAATACCGGCGCCATTGGCAATGGACAATCGACCAACGACACACAGCCGACGCTCAACGGTACCGCGGAAGCCAACAGCGCGGTAAGCATCTTCGATAATGGCGCGCTGGTCGCGACCGTGAACGCCAATGCCAGCGGCAACTGGAGCTGGACGCCAACCGCCGCGCTCAGCCAGGGAAGTCACGCCTATAGCGTTAGCGCCGCCGATGCGGCTGGCAACGTTAGCGCCGCTTCGCCATCGACAACGATTATCGTGGATACCATTGCGCCCGGCGCGCCCGGCAACCTGGTCATCAATGCTACCGGTAATCGCGTGACGGGCACCGCGGAAGCAGGCAGTACAGTGACGATTACCTCTGAGACTGGTGTGGTACTGGGAACCGCCACCGCCGACGGTACAGGTAGCTTCACCGCCACACTCACGCCCGCGCAGACCAATGGTCAGCCGCTACTGGCATTTGCCCAGGATAAAGCAGGCAACACCGGCATTGCCGCCGGATTTACCGCGCCCGATACGCGCGTGCCGGAGGCACCGATCATCACCAACGTAGTGGATGATGTGGGTATTTATACCGGCGCTATCGCCAACGGTCAGGTCACTAATGACGCACAACCCACATTGAATGGTACCGCTCAGGCGGGCGCCACGGTGAGCATTTATAACAACGGGGCGCTGCTCGGCACCACCACGGCGAACGCCAGCGGAAACTGGAGCTTTACCCCGACAGGTAATTTGACCGAAGGCAGCCACGCCTTCACCGCCACCGCGACTAACGCCAACGGAACAGGCAGCGTCTCCAGCGCCGCGACGGTGATTGTCGATACGCTGGCGCCCGGTACGCCGTCAGGTACGCTCAGCGCCGATGGCGGTTCACTTTCCGGACAGGCAGAGGCAAACAGCACCGTAACCGTCACGCTGGCGGGCGGCGTGACGCTCACCACCACCGCCGGCAGCAACGGCGCATGGTCTCTCACCTTGCCGACAAAACAAATTGAAGGTCAGCTCATTAACGTGACGGCCACTGACGCTGCGGGTAATGCCTCCGGCGCGTTAGGCATTACCGCGCCGGTTCTGCCGCTGGCGGCAAGGGATAACATCACCAGTCTTGATCTGACCTCGACCGCCGTCACCAGCACGCAAAACTATTCGGATTACGGCCTGCTGCTGGTTGGCGCGCTTGGCGATGTCGCCTCGGTTTTGGGTAACGATACCGCTCAGGTTGAGTTCACCATTGCTGAAGGTGGTACGGGCGACGTCACCATCGATGCCGCCGCAACGGGAATCGTGCTTTCGCTGCTCAGTACTCAGGAGATTGTGGTACAGCGTTATGACACCAGCCTCGGCGCCTGGACGACGATCGTCAACACCGCCGTTGGCGACTTCGCGAATTTGCTTACCCTGACCGGGAGCGGCGTTACCCTGAACCTGAGCGGCCTGGGCGAAGGCCAGTACCGGGTACTCACTTATAACACCAGTCTGCTCGCCACCGGGTCATATACCAGCCTGGATGTCGATGTACACCAGACCAGCGCAGGTATTATTAGCGGGCCAACCATCAGTACCGGCAACGTCATGGCTGATGATACCGCGCCGACGGGCACCACGGTCACCGCCATCACCAACGCCAACGGCGTCAGTACGCCGGTCGGCGCGGGCGGCGTGGATATCCTGGGGCAATACGGCACGCTGCACATTAATCAGGATGGCAGTTACACCTACACGCTGACTAAGCCCACGGCGGGATACGGACATAAAGAGAGCTTCACCTACACCATCACCCAGAATGGCGTCGGTAGCAGCGCCGCGCAACTGGTTATCAATCTGGGTCCCGCGCCGGTACCGGGCAGCGTGATAGCGACAGACAATAACGCCTCTCTGGTCTTTGATACTCACGTTAGCTACGTCAACAACGGTCCCTCGACACAAAGCGGCGTCACGGTATTAAGCGTCGGACTTGGTAATGTACTGAACGCGAATCTGCTTGATGATATGACTAATCCGATCATCTTTAACGTTGAAGAAGGCGCTACGCGAACCATGACGTTACAGGGAACCGTCGGCGGCGTCTCACTGGTTTCCACGTTCGATCTGTACGTTTATCGCTTCAACGATGCCATTCAGCAATATGAGCAGTTCCGGGTGCAAAAGGGCTGGATTAACACCCTGCTGTTAGCCGGACAGTCTCAGCCGCTGACCCTGACGTTGCCTGGCGGCGAATACCTGTTCGTGCTGAATACCGCCAGCGGCATTAGCGTCCTCACTGGCTATACGCTGGCGATTTCCCAGGACCACACCTATGCCGTTGACAGTATCACCGCCAACACCACCGGCAACGTACTGACCAATGATGTCGCCCCTACGGACGCCCTCCTCACTGAAGTAAACGGCGTGGCGATTGCGGCGACCGGCACGACGGAGGTAAACGGACTGTATGGCTCGCTCATCATTGACGCAAGAGGCAACTATACCTACACGCTGAAGAACGGCGTCGGCGCCGACAGCATTAAAACGCCGGACAGCTTTATCTATACGGTCAAAGCGCCAAACGGCGATACCGATACGGCCTCGCTCAATATCACGCCAACCGCCAGGGCGCTGGATGCGATTAATGATGTCAGCGATACCCTTAGCGTCGCCACGCTTCAGGATACCTCTGCCTGGCTGGACTCCAGCGTCGGCAGCGCCAGTTGGGGGCTACTCGGCAAATCGGGCAGCGGGAGCGGCACCTTTGACGTTGCAACAGGTACCGTACTTAAAGGCGCGTCACTGGTCTTTGATGTCTCCACGCTCATTACGCTGGGCAATCTGAATATTAGCTGGGCCATTCAGGAGAACGGGACCGTCATACGCAACGGAACCGTTCCGGTGGCGAATATCACGCTGGGCAGCGCGACGGTGACCGTCAACCTGAGCGGCCTGGAGCTGGATGCCGGAACGTACACGCTTAACTTTACCGGCACCAATACCCTGGCCGGGGCGGCGACGATCACGCCACGCGTCATCGGCACCACCGTCGATCTGGATAATTTTGAAACGTCCGGAACGCATACCGTTCTCGGCAATATTTTTGACGGCAGCGATGCGGCGGGGGCGATGGATCAGCTTAATACGGTGAATACCCGCCTGAGCATTAGCGGGTATAACGGCAGCGCCGCCACGCTGGACGCCGCGGCGAATACCACCAGCGCCACGATTCAGGGACATTACGGCACATTGCAAATTAACCTCGATGGCGCTTACACCTACACCCTGAATAATGGCGTCGCGATGTCGTCCATCACCAGTAAAGAGGTCTTTACCTATCAACTGGATGACAAGATGGGTCATACGGATAGCGCCACATTGACCATTGATATGGCGCCGCAAATCGTCAGTACCAACCAAAACGATGTTCTCATCGGCTCCGCCTATGGCGATACGCTGATTTACCACCTGTTAAACGGCGCGGACGCGACCGGCGGCAATGGCGCCGATCGCTGGCAAAACTTCTCTACCGCGCAGGGCGACAAGATCGATATCCACGAACTGCTGACCGGCTGGGATCATCAGGCGGCGACGCTGGGTAACTTTGTTCAGGTTCATACCAGCGGCGCCAATACGGTGATATCCGTCGATCGCGACGGCGCCGGCAGCGCGTTTAAATCAACCGACCTTGTCACTCTGGAGAATGTGCAGCTCACGCTAAATGATCTGTTGCAGAACAACCACCTGATAACCGGCGGTTGATAAAAAAGCCCCTAACGCCACGACGTTCGGGGCAACAAGCGGTGATATTTAAAAGGGATAAACTATGGGAAGAGTCGCGCCTGTCGCCATCGTACTGGCATTTGCTTTGTTTCATCACCAGCCCCGGGGCGCAGAAGCGCCGCCAATGATTACATCCGAAGGATTAGCAACGGACCAGATGCTTCCTTCGCTGGATGGCTCCGCCGCTGAGTTGCCGCTCAGCGCCGCCGCGCCGGGCAACCTGACGCTCAATGACGCGGTCAATCGCGCCGTTAACTGGCATCCTTCTATTCGCGAAGCCGTCGGCAAACTGCTCGCACAGAATGAACAAATAGAGGTCGCCAAATCGAAATATTATCCGCAAGTCAGCGCTGGCGTGAACAATGGGTACAGCAATACCTACACCGATCACGGGTATAGCCCCTCGCTGGTGCTGTCGGTATCGCAAATGCTTTATGACTTCGGCAAAGTGGCAAGCCAGGTTCGCGCCGAAACCGCAGGCGCAGCGCAGCAACAGGCCAATGTGTTGCTCAGTATTGATACCGTCGCGCACGAAACCGCCAACGCCATTGTACAAACGCAGAGCTGGCAGCAAATGGTAGAAGCGGCGGAAGAACAGCTCGTCGCGCTGGACAGCATCGGTAAACTTATCCGGCAGCGCAGCGATGAAGGCGCTACGTCGCTATCTGACGTAGTGCAAACCGAAGCCAGAATCGAATCCGCCCGCTCGCAACTGGCGCAGTATCAGGCCAATCTCGACAGTGCGAAAGCCTCACTGATGAGCTGGCTGGGCTGGAATTCGCTTAACGGCATCAATAATGACTTCCCGGCGAAACTCGCTCGCAGCTGTGAGACGGCGACTCCCGACGATCGGCTGGTGCCCGCGGTACTGGCCGCCTGGGCGCAGGCCAACGTTGCGCGGGCGAATCTGGACTATGCCAGCGCGCAAATGACGCCGACGATTTCGCTCGAACCTTCTGTACAACATTATCTTAATGATAAATATCCCAGTCATGAAGTGCTGGATAAAACCCAGTATTCCACCTGGGTAAAAGTTGAGATGCCGCTTTATCAGGGCGGAGGGCTGACTGCCCGACGCAACGCCGCCAGCCATGCGGTAGACGCGGCTCAGTCGACCATTCAGCGCACCCGGCTTGATGTCCGCCAGAAACTGATGGAGGCGCGCAGCCAGGCAATGAGTCTTGCCAGCGCGTTACAAATCCTTCGTCGGCAACAGCAGCTTAGCGAACGCACGCGCGAACTGTATCAGCAGCAATACCTTGACCTCGGTTCCCGCCCGCTGCTCGACGTGCTTAATGCGGAGCAGGAAGTTTACCAGGCGCGTTTTGCCGAACTGCAAACGGAAAGCCAGTTGCATCAGTTGCAACTGAACTGTCTGTATAACACCGGCGCGCTTCGTCAGGCGTTCGCGTTAAATCATCGCAGCATTCAATCCGTGGAGATCCAGCCATGACCCGCGCCGTCCCCGATGTAGAAGAGGTACTCAGTGAGCGCGCGCTAAGCCAATGGGCGCAGGCCATCAGCTATGTCGCCAGCCATTATCGCATTGCCTGTTCTCCCGGTTCAATTCAGGCCAACGCCCCGTGGTTTAGGGGTAAAAGCAGAACGACCGCCTTAACGCAGCTCGCGCGGCAGGCGGGTTTATCCTTTCATGCGCCGGACATAGACAAAACGGCATTTAGTCAGTGGCGATTGCCGTTGGTTGTCGAGCTCCGGGACGGGCAGTTATTGGTCATCGAACATGTTAATGACGAAGATGCGGTAGACGTTTTTGTGATTGAAGAAGAGAGTCAGCGTAACCGCCTGACGCTCAGCGAGTTATTGCCGGAGATCCTCTATGTTGCCGCGCTACGCCCGCTATCGGCGCTCAAGGATAGCCGCGTCGACCGCTATATCTCCCGCTTTAAACCTGACTGGATGCGCGAGCTGGTTCTGCAGGATATTCGCCCTTATTTACCGGTAATGGTCGCCGCCTTTCTGATTAACGTGCTGTCTCTGGCCGGGATTGTGTTCTCTATGCAGGTTTACGATCGGGTGATCCCCGCTCAGTCATATCCTACCCTGTACGTGCTCTCCTTCGGCGTGCTGGTAGCGGTGCTGTTCGGTTTTCTGCTGCGTGAAGCGCGTACGCACATTATGGACGTGCTCGGTAAACGCGCCGATATGCGCATTTCCGATCGGGTATTCGGTCATGCGTTAAGGCTGCGCAACAGCGCTATCCCCCGTTCCACCGGCAGTTTTATCTCGCAGTTACGCGAACTGGAGCAGATCCGCGAGATGATTACCTCTTCAACGCTGGCGACCATTGTCGATCTGCCTTTCTTTTTCCTGTTTATGATAGTCCTGGCGATTATTGCCCCACCGCTGGCATGGATAGCGCCCGTGGCGGCTCTGCTGATGATCCTGCCGGGCGTGGCACTGCAAAAAAAACTGGCTGTCCTCGCCAACCAGGCCGCCCACGAAGCGACGCTACGCAATGCAGTCTTGGTCGAAAGCGTTCAGGGGCTGGAAGATATTAAACTGATGCAGGCGGAGAACCGCTTTCTTCAGCAGTGGAATAGCTATATCCGTATTACCGGCGAGTCGGGTCTACGCACCCGCAAACTCACGCAAGGGCTTATTAGTTGGGGGATGTCGGTACAAAGTCTGGTGTATGCCGCAGTGATTATGTTCGGCGCGCCGATGGTCATTGAAGGCAGTATGACTACCGGCGCCGTGGTCGCCGCGTCGATGCTCGGCTCGCGGATGATCGCGCCAATGGCTAACCTGTGCGGCGTGCTGGCGCGCTGGCAGCAGGTGAAAGCGGCGAAGATGGGTCTCGACAACATTATGCAACTGCCCACCGAGACACAGCATGATGACAGCCTGATACACCACGACATCCTCCACGGGCATTACCTCTTTGAAAACGCTCAGTTTCGTTACCATAACGACGATCAACGCATACCGTTGCGCCTCGTGCGTCTGGAGATCATGCCAGGCGAGCGGATTGCGATACTGGGGCGTAACGGTGCGGGTAAATCCACACTTTTACAGGCGATGGCGGGTGGCCTGGAGATGATTCAGGGAGATGCCCGGCTTGATAATCTCAGCTTGTTGCACATCGATATGGCGGATTTACGCCGCAACATCGGCTTTCTTAGCCAGAACGCGCGGCTTTTCTTCGGCACCCTACGAGAGAACCTGACGCTCGGCGCGCCGCACGCCAACGATGAACAGATTTTTGACGCGCTCGAAGTCAGCGGCGGCGCCGTCTTCGTCAGGCGGCTGGCAAAAGGGTTGGATCATCCCATTATGGAGGGTGGTAACGGCCTGTCCGGCGGGCAGCGTCAGTCCCTGTTGCTGGCGAGAATGCTGCTGCGCTCCCCCAATATTGTGCTACTTGACGAACCCAGCGCCTCGCTGGACGAGCATACGGAGCGAGAGTTTATTCAGCGGTTACATCAGTGGCTTGGCAATCGTACCCTGGTCGTTGCGACGCACCGGGTACCAATACTGGAGCTGGTTGAGCGTGTCATTGTCCTGAAAGAAGGACAACTGGTGATGGATGCGCCAAAAGCGCAGGCGCTTAACGCGGATCGGATGCAAAGTCACCGTCGGGAGTGGAAAAATGAAAATCAGTCAGCATGATGCCGCGATGGACGATTTCGATATTCAGCGTGAACGGGCGTTTTCCGGCGCGGGTCGTATTGTTCTGATCTGCTCACTGTTATTTCTCATTCTCGGCATCTGGGCGTGGTTTGGCCGACTGGATGAGGTTTCCACCGGCAACGGGAAAGTGATCCCCAGTTCACGCGAACAGGTTCTGCAGTCGCTGGATGGCGGCATTCTGGCGCAGTTGACGGTGCGGGAAGGCGACAGAGTTCAGGCTAACCAGATTGTCGCCCGGCTTGATCCGACGCGTCTGGCGTCCAGTGTTGGTGAAAGTGCGGCAAAATATCGCGCTTCACTCGCCTCCAGCGCACGGTTAACCGCGGAAGTCAGCGACTTACCTCTCGCCTTCCCCGCTGAGCTGAACGGCTGGCCGGATCTGATTGCCGCAGAGACGCGTCTCTATAAAAGCCGCCGCGCACAGCTGGCCGATACCGAAGCCGAGCTACGGGATGCGCTGGCGTCGGTTAATAAAGAGCTGACCATTACCCAGCGGCTGGAGAAAAGCGGCGCGGCCAGTCATGTTGAAGTGCTACGACTGCAACGACAAAAAAGCGATTTAGGCTTAAAAATTACCGATCTGCGCTCACAATATTATGTGCAGGCACGCGAAGCGTTATCAAAAGCGAACGCTGAGGTCGATATGCTCTCCGCCATTTTAAAAGGACGCGAGGATTCCGTCACCCGCCTTACCGTGCGTTCGCCGGTACGCGGCATTGTTAAAAATATCCAGGTCACGACGATTGGCGGCGTGATCCCGCCTAACGGCGAGATGATGGAGATAGTGCCGGTAGACGATCGTCTGCTGATTGAAACCCGCCTTTCGCCGCGTGATATCGCCTTTATTCATCCCGGCCAACGCGCATTGGTTAAAATTACTGCTTACGATTACGCCATTTACGGCGGGCTTGACGGCGTGGTGGAGACCATTTCACCGGACACCATTCAGGATAAAGTGAAACCGGAAATTTTCTACTATCGCGTGTTTATCCGCACCCACCAGGACTATCTACAAAATAAATCAGGACGCCGTTTTTCGATTGTTCCAGGCATGATCGCCACGGTGGATATCAAAACCGGTGAAAAAACCATTGTCGACTATTTAATCAAACCGTTTAATCGCGCGAAAGAAGCGCTGCGCGAGCGGTAAATCGTTGAAGATAAGAAGATACGGGGGCTGGTCACGCGTGTCACAAGTCTGTTATACTTACCTTACACATTGGGGCTGATTCTGGATTCGACGGGATTTGCGAAACCCAAGGTGCATGCCGAGGGGCGGTTGGCCTCGTAAAAAGCCGCAAAAAAATAGTCGCAAACGACGAAAACTACGCTTTAGCAGCTTAATAACCTGCTTAGAGCCCTCTCTCCCTAGCCTCCGCTCTTAGGACGGGGATCAAGAGAGGTCAAACCCAAAAGAGATCGCGCGGATGCCCTGCCTGGGGTTGAAGCGTTAAAACGAATCAGGCTAGTCTGGTAGTGGCGTGTCCGTCCGCAGGTGCCAGGCGAATGTAAAGACTGACTAAGCATGTAGTACCGAGGATGTAGGAATTTCGGACGCGGGTTCAACTCCCGCCAGCTCCACCAAAATTCTCCATCGGTGATTACCAGAGTCATCCGATGAAGTCCTAAGAGCCCGCACGGCGCAAGCCATGCGGGCTTTTTTGTGCCTGTCCTTGTCCGAGAACATCCGGCTAAATCCGGTGATTATTGGTATACGTTTAGGTATACGGTAGGATGTATACCTAAAAGCGTATACCAATTCATGAAGGAGCGGCCACAGTGGCACGGACAACACGCCCCCTGACCAACACCGAAGTTCTGCGCGCTAAAGCGTTAGAGAAGGATCTAACGCTACATGATGGCGATGGACTTTTCCTGATAGTGAAAACCAGCGGGAAAAGGCTCTGGCGTTTCCGTTATCAACGCCCGGCAACAAAGCAGCGAACAATGATGGGGCTCGGTGCTTTCCCTTCACTTTCGCTTGCTGATGCCCGAGGGTTAAGAGCTGATTACCTTGCCTTATTAGCCAACGGAATCGACCCGCAAATTCAAGCTGAAGTTGCAGAGGAACAGCAGCAAATCGCACTGGACAGTATTTTTTCAACGGTCGCCGCTAACTGGTTCCAGCTCAAAAGCAAAAGCGTTACCCCTGATTACGCAAAAGACATTTGGCGTTCACTGGAAAAAGATGTATTCCCTGCCATCGGTGAGATCCCTGTTCAGCAAATCAAAGCCCGAACATTGATTGAAGCTCTTGAGCCAATCAAAGCTCGTGGGGCGCTTGAGACTGTACGTCGACTGGTGCAGCGCATTAACGAGATAATGATTTATGCCGTAAACACTGGCCTGATTGATGCTAATCCAGCATCAGGTGTTGGGATGGCCTTTGAGAAGCCCAAAAAACAAAACATGCCGACACTGCGTCCGGAAGAATTGCCGAAGCTGATGCGTTCTTTAGTGATGTCAAATCTGTCTGTTCCGACTCGCTGTCTCATTGAATGGCAACTCCTGACGCTTGTGCGCCCTTCTGAGGCCTCCGGTGCTCGTTGGGCAGAAATCGATCTCGATGCAAAGCTTTGGACTATTCCAGCCGAACGGATGAAAGCGAAACGTGAGCACATAGTTCCTCTCTCAACTCAGGCATTAGAGATTCTCGAAGTGATGAAACCTATTAGTGCACATCGTGAGCATGTTTTCCCAGTAGGAATGATCCAAAACAATCCATGAATAGCCAAACAGCTAATGCAGCTTTGAAGCGTATAGGATATGGAGGAAAATTAGTTGCACACGGTTTACGATCTATTGCAAGCACTACATTGAATGAAGCGGGCTTTAATTCAGATGTGATAGAAGCGGCATTAGCTCATACAGATAAAAATGAGGTAAGAAGAGCATATAACCGCTCTATCTATTTAAAGCAAAGAATAGGCATGATGGAATGGTGGGGTGAAAAAGTTTATAATAAAAACTTAAAAAAAAATAAAAGCTCATTCCTATGAGCTTTTATTTTCCTGCATTATCTTTCGAATTATCAGCATCCTGTTTATTTTGAAAAGTCATAAAGGTATTATACCAACTAGAAACACGGAATATAGCAAGAACAGCTGCTAATGCAGAGAACACCGAGTAAATAAATATAAAGTAAGCAAAAAAACTAAATGTTAATAACGCATACTTATAGAAAACACCTAAATAATAATACATAAAAGCATTATTTATGAGAATACTACTATAGGCCTTGGTAACCAAGGCCGTAATAATAGTTAGTAATTGCAACAATATAAAATGGACAAAAGTTGCATTGACTGACATATAAGGAGAATATTCTACTTCTCCACTTTCACTTTTTTCATCACCAGTTATTATTTTTTTAAAGGCCTCATCACCAATAGCTATCCACATAGCAAAACCACCTAATGAAAAGCCCAGAAGGTTCGGCATCAATGACAGGATATCATTCCACCACCCCTGATGAGACCAAGATGGATAAAGAATCACTGTCATTAAAAAAGCACACCAAAAATAGCGACTTTTAAACACAGCCCCAGCGCCACCATAGATTTTCCAGTATCTAGCCAATGCACTGGTTGATTCTTTTTCTTCACTCATTACTTTCTCAGAAGCCTCTTAAATTCATCTGCTAATGATTTTGCCCTTAATAACAATAGTTCAGAAACCGATGTTACGTCAGAATCATATGGTTCAACCCTTTGAAGTGGTACGTCACTTGAGGCATGAATCTCTACTAATCCTGCCTCATTAATCCTGCGTATACTAACTTCACCATTTCTCGAAGCAATAAGAGCATCCTGTTTTAACCCACCATCAGGTTTAATTTCCTGACCTCGCTCAGACTTATATGTTTTATCCTCTTCAATAACCCCAATACGCTTGAAACGCTTTTGCATAACACTTTCTGCAGAAGCGAGATCATCCGGGTTAGGACGTCGAGTGACCATATTTATACACGTAATACCTTTTAAAGAAAGCATACGTTCTACACTATCTGGCTCAGTCAATATTGTAACATTAACCTTTCCAAATTTCTCTATAATTCTCTCATGAGAAAATATCCCATTCAGAAAGCTTTCTATTTGTCTTGATGTAAGATGCCGGCTCTTGTCCTGCATTTCGTAAACTAAAAGATGACTTGCGGGTAGAAAAACAAAAGAGAATCTAGCTACATTTGGTTTTAAATTATCAGGTATATTTATTCTTTCCTTTTCCTCATCTGAAGCTATATCTTTCTTTACGATATCGAACCAGTCGCCATTAACGTCAATATCTGTATACTTTAGAATTTCCCCCTCAAAAGGTTCACTAATTACCTGACCTTTCTTATAAGGGTAAAAATATGATAAAGTTGCGAATGAGTCTCCTCTTAAATTAACATTGCTCGCATTTTTTCTTGCCATCCTGAATAACTCGACATACTTTTCTGGCGAGTGGGGGTGCATGGTTATATTCACAGCCCCGTAAGTTAATTTTTTTGCCCTTGCCATTTTTATCTTTGTTCCCTTATTTCGTGAAAGAATCATATATACATTAAAGGCTTAGGAAAAACTATGTCTTAACGCACACCATCTAATAGCCAAAGGAAATAAAAATACAACTCATTATTCAAAATGGGAATATTATTTCCCCACGGATAATGCTCATTGGTTCCACTGCCAGATTCGTAAAAATAAAAAAAACAACATCCAAGAACAGCGCGCAATGCTCTCCCCGCCACGCCTGCCCTCTTAAGGGGCCGTAAATAGACCCGTTTTAGTTCCAGGCATTTTTTGAGATCCCGGCCAAATGATTGTGTTGCCGATATTCCTCCGGCGTCATATTGTTCAGTGATTCATGAGGGCATTCACAGTTATATTCTGACACCCATCTTTCCGTGATTTCCCGCACTTCATTCAGCGTTCTGAACAGATAAAAATCGAGTATTTCTGTACGGTATGTTCGGTTAAAGCGCTCAATAAAAGCGTTCTGCGTCGGCTTACCCGGCTGAATAAATTCCAGTTTTACTGCATGTTGCTCTGCCCATTCAGCCAGTGCAAGTGAGATAAATTCCGGACCATTATCCATGCGTAGCATGACCGTATAGCCGCGATTTGCTGCGGTTTGCTACGATTTGCTACGATTTGCTGCGATTTACCGCGATTTGCCGCGACCCTGTCGAGTACACGGACCACGCGCAAGGCTGGCAGATTCAGATCGATTTCAATCGACAATGCCTCAAGGTTAAAGTCATCAACGACATTGAACGTGCGAAAACGACGGCCACAGACCAGAGCATCATGCATAAAATCGACAGACCAGCTCTGGTTAAGCGCTTCCGGTGTGGCCAGTGGCGAGGGATTACGCACCGGCAACCGTTGTTTGCCTTTACGGCGAAAATTCAGCTTCAGCAGACAATAAATACGATGGATCCTTTTGTGATTCCACGGGTATCCCTGCCGCCGCAGAACCTGGAAAAGTTTTGGAAAACCGTACCGTGGGTATCGCTCTGCCACTGCCTGCAACGCGACAATAACGGGTTCGTCACGCGTGGTATCCGGACGGTAATGGTAAACCGTTCTACTCAGGTTCAGACTCCGGCAGACCTGACGGATACTGAGTCCAAATGTCGTTATCAGATGAGTGACCAGCTCACGCTTAAAGGCTGGTTTTAAAGCTTTTTTTCGATAACGTCTTTCAGCGCCCGGTTCTCAAGGCTCAGGTTGGCAAACATCTGTTTGAGACGCCGATTCTCGTCCTCAAGATCCTTGATCTTTTTAATATCAGAAGCCTCCATGCCACCGTATCTGGACTTCCAGTTGTACCAGGTGGCTTCAGATATACCGGCCTCCCGGCAGACATCTTTAACGGTTCGTCCGGCTTCAACCGATTTAATTACGGCAATGATCTGATGCTCAGTAAAACGGGCTTTACGCATAGCGATCTCCTTTGTTGGCAGATTGATTATGCCGGAGGATCTCTAAATGTGAATGGCACGATTATGCGGGATACTTACAAGTTAGCAGTGCTTGGAACTAGTTATTCGTATATTAAAAGTATTTCCGGATCGGATATAAGAGTTATTGTTAGCCCTTAGAATTAAAATTTAAGAAGAAACTTTATGAACTCCGACCATTAAAAATGGTCGGAGGGATATAAAGTCCTATCAATTTAGCATTATCTCATTTGACATGAATAACGCCGCTCACCTATTTGTTGTCCTTTATCTAGTTCATAGCAACCTAGAAAAATTCATTCACTGCAATATAAATGCTACTTGCGTAGCGATAAAATTGCGCGTGCGGTTTCAGCACGGTTAGCAATTTGTATTTTTTGTATTGCAGCATCCACATCTTCACCACTTTTCTTATTCAGTTTAATCAGAAACTCAACAGGTAATAGCGAAGTTAAATTTTCAATTTTTGATTCAGACCAATTGATGGTTGCAACAACCCCCTCAATTCGCTTAATCATTAGGTTTTTAAGTAATTCTAAACGCTCGGGCTCAACGGTTACATAACCAATCGGCATGGTTAATGCACTATCAGAATTAGGTTGACCGTGGTATTGCACCAAAGCAATCACATCAGGAATTAAGAGGATCTCCAAACGATCAAACTTAGCCTCTGAAGTAAGGCCAATACCGGTAGGAAAACGACCTAAGTGTCGCTTACGTTCTTGACGTTTCTCACCTTCATCAGCACTTGGATGTAAAAGCGAAATGCGAGCAATCTTATCATCGGAATAATTGCCAAGTATATCGCCTAGATCGCGAGTAAAACGCGAAAGTTGACTGCCATTAGCTCCCCACAGTGGTACTTTACTGCTATACCACAGCGCTTTTGGAGCTGTTTTACCTACATAATCACGTAATGCATTATGCAACATACTAATGAACAGCTTAGAGTTGTGCGGTAAATAAACAGCCCCTAACATACCGGTAGTCAATGAAGTACCGTAGCCAGTTTTCCGTTGTTCGCGAGCCTCTATCCAGCCGGAATAGTCGAACTTATAACCATTAGCAAATTGTGACAATACCTTATCATTTGCTAGTTTACAGAAATCTTCACAGTCGATACCAAATTCATCTAGCTTATGTTCTCCCAAAAAATCTGCGATATGAGCCTCCAGCTCGTTTGAAAGCGGCAGCCGGGTGTTACCTAGATATTCATAGGAGCGAGTAAACTTCTGCGGCTCAATGCTACCAGCAGAAGCATCGTAGCTAACCTCTATCTCTATTGGGAGCTGCACCATCTCATGCGAACTACAGCCCATTATCTTATATAATCTAGTCCTTTGACGCTCATACTCGCTGTTGCGGCTGAGCAAAAGATGGTGGCGAAACTGTGAACTAAAAGCCTCAGTTACCGCAGCAGCATCTCCCCCGATCTGATGCCGAGGCAATAGCTCTGGCAGTCCAGAAGTAAAACGACGATTCGGTTGCGGTTTACATATCGAAAGAGTTAGTAGATCGAATGCCACTTCCTCCGTACGTTCTTGATACTTAACTAAACTTGGCTTCCCACCATTACTAGCTGCATGCTTACGTAGAAATGAGCTAGCCTCAATATGCCCATCAGGGTTAATGTTGATCAGTCTGTTAGCCAGCAAGCCATCAAGCAATACCTCTCGCTCACGATCGGTTAGACCAAAGTAATTCTGTAACTCGCTGGGATAGAGCTGATCAAAAATCAGCAGCAAGCGACATGCAAACTGTTCAATTCCAGGCATCAGTTTTTCAGTGGTCAAAGCGCAGTTGATCTTGTAACTACGCGCAGGTAGTAAAACGGTAATCAGATTACCCAGACGTGGTTCTGACATTAGTTGTTATCTCCAAGCAGACTTTGACCACACAGGATTTGGTAGTTGGGTTCATCTACGGCAACCTGTTTACTAATAAATTCATGAACGTTTCCAAGTGCTGAATCATTATTGGTCTTTGACCACATACGCCTAGCTCCCAGAATCAATAACCTTTCTTGAGCTCGCGAAATAGCAACGTTTATTCGCGGCGCATCGCGCAGGAAACCTTGTAGTTTGTTGGGATTATCGCGAACCAGACTGAGAATAATTATCTTGTTCTCCTGGCCCTGATATGAATCAACGGTATCGATCTTAATCAAACCACGTAACAATGCTGCCCATTCAGCCCGACTGATAGCATTGTCAATTTCCTCTTTTTGCTGACGATACATTGTGATTATACCAATAGGATATGGCTGCTCTGTGGTAATAGTTTGCTCAAGCTGTGCAATGCAGTCATCGCTCGACAATGACTGCAAAGCCTCTAACAGTAGCCGGACTTCTCGTTGATTATAGTAACGGCCATTACCCTTTTGCTCTTCTGCACCTGCTTCATTAGGGCTCGAACTATCGATCCAAGTAACAGTTTTGTTCCAAGGACTTGGTAACTCGGAATACCAATCTGGCGAGACTTTCCTCGATGAATGCAGTTTACCGATATCTTGAGCGTAAAAGCACTCCGATACTAACTCGCCAATTGGTTCTACCATTCGATATTGAGTATCGAGTGTTACGCCGCCTGTTGCTTTAAAAGCACGTTCAAAATCAGACTCGTAAAAGATCCCTTTCCCGAGTTCTAACTTCTTAGAGGCTAACTTAAGATGCTGTTGATGATAGAATGGTGGCAATTGTTTATGATCCCCTACCAGCAACACTCGCTTGCCTGATTGCAGCGCGACCATCAATTCAGCAGCTTGTGCTCGGCCAGCCTCATCAACTATTACCCAATCAAAACTGGACTCAGCTAGCTCTAATCGACGATTCCCAACACCAACAAGAGTTCCGCAAACTAATCGCTTACTTTTGAACATAAATCGATCAAATCCAGCCTCGCCGCCGCGTAATACATCCATCCACTCTTGGCTCATTTCCAATAACTGCATAAAACGTTCAAGGTTCTCTGGATTGTTATAACTGCATTGTATGGCAATTTGCTCAGCCAACTGTCTTATCAAGGTCTCATCATAGACAAGAGTTTTCAGCAAGCTGTCATCGAATATTGAGTTAATAATTTCTTGTGTTCGCAGTTTAAGCTGATTGCTTTGTTCTAATAATTCAGTCAGTCGCTCTTGATGACTAATACTACTGCTCTTTGTCTGGTCTACTTTATCCAGCTCACGGCTATATTGGCCATATGTCACCATCAAGGGATTCAGCGTACGATGTAACTGACATAACTGTTTGACTAATAATGGAGCCATCCCTAGACGCTTTCCTAGGGAGCTAACTCGCAGGTCATATTCACGGTGAAATTTATGCTGAATCTGTCGCTGAAGAGCTTTAGTTGCAACACTTAGCATACCCTCATCAATCATAAGTTCATTACCAATACGTACTGTATCCAGTTCCATTCCTTTTGTATGGCAGAGCTCTCGAGCCTTGATGGCTACATTATCAACAGACGCATGGGATTGGCCGACCAGAAGAATATTATTCACACCGCAATGTTGATACAGATAGTGAATAAATTTTGAAATAAAGGTTGTTTTACCTGTACCCGGCGGTCCTTGGAGAACTCCAACAGGTCCCAACTCGACCAACTGTTGAAACGCCATGAGCTGCTGTTCATTAAAACGTTGTCCAGGCTGATCATAAAGCTCGCGTAATGTCTCCGCGGATGGCCGCGGTTGCATTTGCTGCATACAGGGTTTCTGGTGGTAATCAAAATACTGTGGCAGATGCGGGATCTCTGCTTTGTTTTCAATTACTCGTTGAAGGGCTCTTTGACGCAACTCTCTTGATGATTTGTCACGGATCGACTCCAATTGTAGCTGGCTGCCGCTACTAATTCGCTTACGAGCAGCATCGAAATCAAAGCGAATAGCCAATAGATTCGGCGTAGTCTCACTTAGCCGCAATTCCCCTAACTGCACTGATTCACGCTTATCTTTAATATAAACAATGATCTTATCATCAAGTTCAAAGCTGAGGTCAGCACCGGATTCCGTAGTATATGGGTAGAGTAAGCAACCACTTGGTGATTCCTGAAAGTCAGTTGAATCGATGTTGACTATATCTCGTAGGTCTACTTCTGTGTCAGACAATGCCTGCCACAACTCAACTGGACTTGACTCACTGCTATCGAAGTCATCTTCATCCATCTCTTGATTAGGATTAGCTCGCTCAATGATGGCGTCAATTACTGGCTCGAGATTAAACAGTAGTTCAATAAAAGTATTACGCTGATTAAGTGAGCCACGCTGTAATGAAAGTTGAGTATTAATTTTAGCTTGGGAATATTTTCCAGCCTTTATACTTTCTTCGATCGATAATCCTTTTTCATACACTATTCTATTAATAGTGCGATTATCAGGATCCAAGTCTACCAATAGCCGCTCACCTAGGCCAGTGATGTAACAACGCAATTCATGCGCAAAGCGTGGGTTAGCTGACCAGTTACATTGAAAATGATAGATCCCATCATTTTGTTCTAGAAGCTTCACTTCTTGCGGCCAATCATCTGCGCCCCAGCAAACAGGAATTACCTTATCCTGTGACTCAGACTCCACAACTTGCTTAATATCAGCTTGTTCCGGTGCTCGAAGTGACTGCAGCAAAGGATCGAGCGCGATAGGTATACCGTCAACGGTTTGCTTTGCACGTTCTAACTCAGCTTGCACCAGTACTGGCATATCATCACTAAATAGCTCCTCCACCATACGATATACTGCAAAGCAATCTCGCCCAAAAGCATCAGTACTTTCAGGATTATCTGGCTGGTAGCGATTATCTGCAGTTAATTCATCACTGAATTCAAGCAATCCAATCAGGGTAATTGCTGTCTGCTCCCCGACTTGTACCAGCAGTTTCTCTGGGCAAAGATCTCCATGAGGTAACTGCTTTTCATGAAAAGCATGAATGGTGTTGATCAAAGTCTCCGCAATTGTGAAACGTTGGGATTGTTCTAACACGTTCTCAGCAATAAACTGTGACCACGGTAGACCATCCACATACTCGCTCACTACATACAAGCCGCCTTGTCCTAATAGTCCACAGGACTGCACCTTAGGAGTTGGCAGATTTATATGCGTAATCTTATCGATTCTCTGCTTAAAAGCGTGGATACGGCGGTTAACACCAGGTTGCTGAGGATTCAAAATCACGCCATCCCACAATTTTACCTGCAGGGCTTTCCCACCTTGTTCACAGTGATAACTGATGCTGCCAGTCGTAGCAATAGCAGCAAGAGCAGGGTAAACCATAGACAACTGTTCAGGAAGCGGAGGAAACTCAATTAACACGCCAACGCTGTTCATCCCTTCGCGAAAGAATTTGTTTTGCTTTAACTCTTGATAAATCTGGTTAGCTTCATCAAATTCTTGGCTATGTTCCTTAGTAGCCGCATTAAACTCATTGAGCATTATGTCCGCACGTGGAAAGCGTTTACTTGGCTCAAGGTTAAGAGCTTGTTCAAACCAGCTATTTAAAATACCGCTAAAAGGATCAGTTAATGGAGCTCGCCATTCAGGCATCTGTCCAGGAGTTAGTAATGATTCGCCTGCAAAACAAATACGATAAGCAATTACAGCCAACATGAATACATCTAGGCGATAGGGCTCAACTGCCTCTTCAAAAGCATCTTCGGGCAAAGTATATGGAGCACTTTGCAATGTCGGACGTAATGCCTCCAGGCTATTATGTCCCTCCAGCGAGGCTGCGCCAAAACCAGTAACGACAATGCTCTTTTGATCCCCTGCGTACCATAGATTGTGCGGGTCAATATCACAATGGCCGATACCTAGGCTATGTAATTCAGAAAATGGAGCCAATAATGCACGAACGCGATCAATACGATCAGACTTACTCCATCCGTCAGCTTCGCTATCTAGTATCTCATCCAATCGGCTAAAACTACGGCGTAACTCATACAGCTCACGGGCATCATCAGTTATATCCTCCTCGGATAGTTCCCTTACCGCACGCAACATATAATCCTGCATAGTTGCACTGCCATGACGAACTAAGCGACCTACTCGGGTCTCACGCAGAGCTATCTCAGTCCACAATGTTTGCATTGCGTTTGCTACACCCAAGGCATCAAAGTTCCACTGACGTAGCAGACCTCTGTGTTGACTATTATCTTTGTGGGTAGCCCTGAATTCGTTGTAGACCATGTGAGGGTGACTAAAGAATGGCTTATCGTTCGCAAGATAACCGCTTTCTTTAAGTGGTAAAGGCCTGACTTTTGGGCCTTCAAAGAAGGACTTAATGATCGGTAATGCCTCATCTGAATTTGGCCGAGGCTTCCCCCCCTCAAAAAGGTGAGAAAAGTTAGTGTCTTGCACCAGCTTTTCGTAATTTTTGGGGTTGCCTATAGTCAAGAATTCATCACGAGTATGAACATAGCGACTCTCACTTGACGGCAAGTTCTCAGGACCTGCAGTGCCACACAGCACTACATGAGCCTCAACATGCAAAAAGTAACCCAACTTACGAGATAGCTCTTCCTGCAACAAATCTTTTAGTCGCAGTGCATGCTCACGCTTGATCTGATAGGGACTTTTGCCTCGTGGCTTACCATTTTGCAGCCACTTCCCCCCTTCGTATGTGATGTTACCATTCCACTCTTTAAGCTCGACTAATAGCAACCGGTCAGCAGTAATAATTAGCGTATCGATTTCCATCGATCCTTGGCTATCAGTAACAACCAAGCCAGCATAGCCAAACCAACTATCTGGTAACTGCTTAACCATCATATCAACTGTTTTGGTTTCGCTGCGGTGCAGGCCTGCACCACCTACTATCTGATACTTCACGTTTTCTCCTGCACCACTAAATTTTTGTTGGTGGTAGTCAAGTAAAAATGGATGTAGTTATCTCAGACATTGCATAGATTGTGCCTGCCTGATCCTAAAAAATGTGATTATGAAAGGGAACGCCAGAAATTTTATACCGTTCGCAAAGAGAACGCATTCCAAAACTTTTCAAATATATATCATTATCTTGAACATATCACTATAACGGCGAATCCATAAGGATTCGCCGTTTTTATTTTCTTTGTTTCAGGAGATATCATGAATAATCTGGGAGGGTTGCAGCCCTTGCAGGGCTCACTTAAGGGCTTACCTGAATGGGCCTCAGAACGGGTCATGCAGCAAATTCGTCAGCTCACAAACTACGAGCCAGTTATCGGCATTATGGGGAAAACAGGGGCGGGAAAATCGTCGCTGTGCAATGCCCTGTTTGCCGGTGAAGTGTCGCCGGTCAGCAATGTTGCGGACTGTACACGTGAACCTCTGCGCTTTCGTTCTCACATGCTGCCACCGGGAGCTTTCACGCGACAGCAGGCTGAAGCTGTTACCCGCCGGTATCAAAACATCGCTATTGAAGATGACCAGCGCAGTCATTTCCGCCTGGTGGTTCGCGACTCTGAGGGTCGAATGATCTGGCGGGCGTGGTGCTTTGAACCGGATGCCGGTGAAGGGCTTAACCGTTATATCCACAAGTCAGGCATCCTCAGAGCCTCCTCCTGACCACACCCATTCATCATCCCTGTATGTCCTTTATTTCCCATAAGCCAGCCATCGTTGCTGGCGTTTTTATTGACGGAGAATATCCATGACGATACAAACTCAATGCGAATTGATGTCCGCTAATGAACCTCAATTTGACCTCACTGCAACACCAGTACCTGACGAACAGCGCCTCGATTTCTGGCCGCTATACTTTGGCGCTATTCCGCAATGGATAACGCTGGAACCGCGTATTTTCGCCTGGATGGAGCGCTTTTGTGATGAGTACAGCGGTGGTATCTGGTCCTTTTATACGCTCAGCAATGGCGGCGCATTTATGGCTCCTGATGCTGAAGGTGACGATAAATGGCATCTGTTCAACGGCATGAACGGCAATGGTGCGGAAATGAGCGCGGAAGCCGCAGGTATCGCTGTCTGCCTGATTGAATACAGCCAGCACGCCTGTCGCACCGAATGCGATGCCATGACTGAACACTATTACCTGCTGAGAGATTACGCCCTGCAGCACCCTGAATCTAGCGCCATTCTGCGCATTATTGATTAAGGATACTTATGATGGAACAGTCACTTATCCCACTGACTCCGGCACTACCACTAACCGCACAACGCACGGTAAAACGCGCCTTAACGCTGCTTGATCGACACCTGCGCGAAACAGGCGTGGCATTCACTTCCACTCAGGCTGCCCGTGACTGGCTGAAACTGAAAATGGCGGGGCTGGAGCGCGAAGAGTTTATGGCGCTGTATCTGAACCAGCAGAACCAGTTGATTGCCCACGAAACCCTGTTTGCCGGTTCCATTAGCAGTACCGAGGTACATCCCCGTGAGGTGGTCAAACGCGCCCTGTACTTCAATGCGGCAGCAGTGATATTGGCTCATAACCATCCCTCCGGCGACACCTCGCCCAGCCAGGCAGATAAGACCATAACGCAGCGTCTGGTACAGGCGCTTCAGCTCGTTGATATCCGTGTGCCTGACCACCTTATCGTCGGTGGTACGCAGATATTGTCGTTCGCTGAACATGGTCTGCTTTGAGGTATTACATGAAAATTATCAGTAAACGCCGGGCGATGACAATTTACCGTCAGCATCCGGCCTCACGCATTTTTCGATACTGCACCGGCAGATATCAGTGGCACGGCAGTGTCTGTCATTACACCGGTCTGGCCGTTCCTGACATTCCCGGCGTGCTGGCGGTATACGCCGAACGCCGCCAGGACCGCAACGAGCCCTATGCCTGTCTGATGAGTATCACTCTGAACTGACAATAAAGGTGGTTATAAATGAGCAACATTACATGGGGCCTGCAGCGGGATACCACGCCGCGTCTGGGAGCCCGTCTGGTACAGGAGGGGAACCAACTGCATTATTTGGCTGACCGGGCCAGTATCACCGGTAAATTCAGTGACGCCGAATGCCGGAGGCTGGATGAAACATTCCCGCACTTTATCAGCCAGATGGAATCGATGCTGACCACTGGTGAAATGAATCCCCGCCATGCCCACTGCGTCATCCTGTATCACAACGGTTTCACCTGCGAAGCCGACACTCTTGGCAGTTGCGGCTATGTATACATCGCCGTCTATCCCACTCAACGCTAACGAATTTCACGAGAGCAAACATGAAAACTCTACCTGCTACAATTTCGCGGGCGACGAAGCCCTGTCTGTCGCCCGTGGCTGTCTGGCAAATGTTACTGACACGCCTGTTGGATCAACACTATGGCCTGACGCTAAACGACACGCCGTTCAGTGATAAAACAGTTATTCAGGAATATATTAATGCTGGAGTATCGCTCAGCGATGCGGTGAACTTTCTTGTCGAAAAATACGGGCTTGTCCGTATCGACCGAAAGGGATTTTCATGGCAAGAACAGAGCCCGTATCTTTCCGTAGTGGATATTTTGCAAGCAAGACGCTCTACTGGCTTGCTAAAAACTGACGTGAAATAAACGCTTAAATACAGAGCAGACTAAAGGAAAGCAAAATGCTAATCTCGTAGACAAAGAGCCTCCTGCTGTAACCTCCTCTCCCCTCCCTTGCAAAAAA
This sequence comes from Salmonella sp. SAL04213, assembly GCF_046550535.1. Taxonomy (NCBI): domain Bacteria; kingdom Pseudomonadati; phylum Pseudomonadota; class Gammaproteobacteria; order Enterobacterales; family Enterobacteriaceae; genus Salmonella; species Salmonella sp. SAL04213. Next base: position 56,461 of record NZ_JBGDXS010000006.1, read on the forward strand.
CCTGACATTTTCTTTTAGGACCAACAATGGGACCAAAATGAAAATTGAATTGATTATTAGCACATATAAAACAAATAGTTATAAAACCAATTCAGACTCCGCCAGCTCCACCAAATATTGATACATTGACGTTCAATGAAGTTCACTAAGCCCGCACAGCACAAGCTCTGCGGGCTTTTTTACATCTATTGCCGCCTGGTGAGGATTGTAGAGAGCCTCACGGGCATTGACGTCAAATGACGCGATGGGTGACAGGGCAAAACGCCAAAAGTCTCACCAATAACTCCCGAAAGAATTGGAATACGAGAGTCAAAGAAAATAGAACACTCACTGAGAGTCCTGCCTGGCTGGGACAAAGCTCGCAGTCAGACTGTCGAGCATAAAGATAAGCAGTTGCCCGTGAGACGCCAGGATGTTGGGCTACGGTATCCATAGATTTGCGAAGATTCAGCAGACCTTCTTTGCGAAGCTTTAATGATCAATTCTTTTCTGTCAGCTGCTTTAAGCGTCCTGGCCGTAGTGGCACGAGCAGCGGCGAAACTATCTATGCGCTGTCGAATGGTCTCTGTTCCTCCAGGAGCAATATTTTCTCACGGAATTTTTTATTACCGTATGCGTTATTCAGCATAATCCGAAGACGTGATCCTGCTCACCCAGTCAAACATAACTTGCATATGATTGCCATTGGATGTCCTCACACCAACCTGACACGCATTTACGCCTGTCGTTTTGCCAGTCAAAACCTGTCCATACTTCATATAGATTTTGATACCGACTCCCTGTTTATAGCACTTATTGCAAATCGAGAAATAATCTCTTCTTGATGGAGTATATTGCTGAAGATTAAATTCGTCAGCCGGCACCAGCGAAAGATTAAAAACGTCATTACCTGATAATTCTTCAAGTATTGCCAGAGACTCTAATTTAACTTCAATTCGCTTATTTCCTTTAGGTTTATCCGAAGCCAGAATCAAATTTTCCCTCGGATTAAACTTCGCAATGTAGCCTATGATTATCCGGGCATTATTACTCACCAATCGAACATGGATATCATTAAAACGTAGAAATTGAACTCGACGAGCAAGCATAGAATAATCCCGCGGCCATATTTCAGCCTCTCGCCCGTAGGAAATATCATTTACAGCTATACATTCCATAAAGATATATTCATCTATGCTGAATGAAAAAGCCCCGGATTCACGGGGCTGAATAAAACAAAATAAATTAACGTAACAGAGACAGCACGTTCTGCGGGACCTGGTTAGCCTGCGCCAGAACGGAGGTACCGGCCTGCTGCAGAATCTGCGCGCGAGACATGTTGGAGACTTCGGTCGCATAGTCGGAATCTTCGATACGGCTACGGGCAGAAGACAGGTTATTTACGGTGTTGCCCAGGTTGGTGATAGCGGAGTTGAAACGGTTTTGAACCGCACCCAGGTCAGAACGCAGCGCATCCACCTGCGCCAAAGCAGCATCAATTTTCTGCAGCGGGTTTTCAGTGGTTTTAGCAGCTGCTTCCGCCAGCTCTGGCTGTGCTTTGAAATCATGACCAGCGGCTTTGCTGGCATTGTAGGTTTTACCGTCAATAGAAACGACTTCAGTTTTACCGTCTGCGCCACCCAGTTGGTTCAGGGCAGTTTTGGTAGTACCGTCAGCTGCGGTGTAAGACGTGGTGTTAACACTGAAGCTACCATCTTTTTTCTGGGTAGCGGCATAGTAATTATCGCCCACCTTTACAGCGTAACCGCCATCAATCGTCTTACCATTTTTATCGGTGTAAGACATTTTGACAACCTGGGCAGCAGCAATTTCTGGGTCTGTAATCCCGCCAGATTTAAGGGAGGTTTTGAGATCTGTTGATAATGGTAATGGATTTTTTTCTTCCTGAGTTTTTGTTACTTCTACCGCACCAGCTGGTTTACCCGCCTCCATAGCCGTACCAGCGGTCATAGACACCTTACCATCATCGGCGACATTTACTTTATAGAAGCCATTTTTACCGTCATCAGGGGTGGTCAGACCGGTAACTTCAACATAGTAGTTTTTGCTAGCACTATCATAATAAACTTTGCCATCTTTTATTGCTGCAGTACCTGTTGTAGCACCAGTGCCTGCTTTAAGGGCTGCGTCTTTATTAAGATCAGTAATATCTAAATTGGCAGCTACTGTCACAGCCTTACTATCTACATCATACGCTTTCTGCACGTTCAGTGAATCCAGGCCCAGGGTCTGAGAGTTGATCTGCTTCAGATCGATATCGATAGTTTCACCGTCGTTGGCACCAACCTGGATGGTCAGGGTGTTGTCCTGCGCCAGGACTTTCACGCCGTTGAACTGAGTCTGGCCGGATACACGGTCGATTTCGTTCAGACGCTGGGTAATTTCAGCCTGGATAGAGTCGAGGTCAGACTGGGAGTTAGTGCTGTTAGCAGACTGAACCGCCAGTTCACGCACACGCTGCAGGTTGTTGTTGATTTCGTTCAGCGCGCCTTCAGTGGTCTGCGCAATGGAGATACCGTCGTTAGCGTTACGGGAAGCCTGAGTCAGACCTTTGATGTTCGCGGTGAAACGGTTAGCAATTGCCTGACCTGCCGCATCGTCTTTCGCGCTGTTGATACGCAGACCAGAAGACAGACGCTCGATAGCGGTGCCCAGTGCGGACTGGGATTTGTTCAGGTTATTCTGGGTCAGCAGCGACAGACTGTTAGTGTTGATTACTTGTGCCATAAAATTTTCCTTTTGGAAGGTTTTTGATAAAGCAACCCTCCATGAGAAAAGCGACTAAAATTCTTCCTTATCTGATGTAAAGGAGAAAATCATGGCTACTATTGGGTATATTCGGGTGTCAACAATTGACCAAAATATCGATTTACAGCGTAATGCGCTTACTAGTGCAAATTGTGACCGCATTTTTGAGGACCGTATCAGTGGCAAGATTGCAAACCGCCCCGGCCTGAAACGAGCGTTAAAGTATGTAAATAAAGGCGATACTCTTGTCGTCTGGAAATTAGACAGACTGGGCCGCAGCGTGAAAAACCTGGTGGCGTTAATATCAGAATTACATGAACGTGGAGCTCACTTCCATTCTTTAACCGATAGTATTGATACCAGTAGCGCGATGGGACGATTCTTTTTTCATGTAATGTCAGCACTGGCCGAGATGGAGCGAGAATTAATTGTCGAGCGAACCCTTGCCGGACTGGCTGCCGCCAGAGCGCAAGGACGACTGGGAGGGCGCCCTCGCGCGATCAACAAACATGAACAGGAACAGATTAGTCGGCTATTAGAGAAAGGCCATCCTCGGCAGCAACTAGCTATTATTTTTGGTATTGGCGTATCTACCTTATACAGATATTTTCCGGCAAGCCGCATAAAAAAACGAATGAATTAAAATAAAAATTACAACAGGATGGATATAACATTTTTGTAATACAGGCGTATGGCATAAATAAACCGGAAGGGTATACGAAAAAGACAGCATCTAATTAAAAAGAGAAAAAAAATTCAACGCATTAACATATATAGTGTAGCGCGCTCACGATAAGGCCTATGTTACATCCAGCTATAGACGACATCGCTCAAAACACTACCAGACACAGTATTCACCTGGAAAGGCTTTTTAATCAAAATGTTAGATGTAAGCAATTACGGACAGAAAAAATAGTAAAGTTTATGCCTCAAGTGTCGATAACCTGGATGACACAGGTAAGCCTGGCATAACATTGGTTATCAAAAACCTTGGTTTTCAAGAACCAATAAATCGTGTGGCTGATGCGCTATAAAAATCGCAGAGCGGTGACGATATCCGCATAAGGAGCTGTTCGTTCGCAACATTCGAACGGTGACGTTAAAGCTGGTTTCATTGGTTAATGAAGACGAAGGGGACAAAATTACTACAGAGTTGATACCACAGAGATAGTCCAGGCTCGCAGGTGATACGGGATTTAACGCCGGAAAGTCCACACAGAACACGATCCGCCGCCGGACACCGTTAAATTGCCCCGCAACGCGTTATCAATACTACTCCCTACGTTTCCCGTTACCTTGCTGTCGGTACGTTTACCTCATTGTCTGAAAGGTTATTTACGAAGTTATCATTAATAATCCACGGGCGTCTGGTATGCGAATCCAGTTCCCCAATCCTGACGCTTTGCCTTCGCGACCATACGCGCGTAAATAAGCCTGAAACCAAACTTCACCGCTTAACGCTCTCCTCTTCCCCAATTTTTACGCAAAAAATCATCACATGAACAAGGGTCGTATTTGTTATTGCATTTTACAAATGATATTGGTAATTATTATCATTCTCATTAAAACTTGTTAGATTTATGACGTGGAGAGAGAGGATTTCTCATGCGTATTCTGTTTGTCGGTCCCCCACTGTATGGACTGCTATACCCTGTGCTGTCCCTGGCGCAAGCGTTTCGTGTTAATGGCCATGAAGTGCTGATTGCAAGCGGTGGAAAATTTGCACAGAAAGCAGCAGAAGCTGGGTTGGTGGTATTTGACGCTGCGCCTGGTTTCGATTCGGAAGCGGGTTATCGCCGTCAGGAGGCATTGCGAAAAGAAAATAACATTGGAACAAAAATGGGAAACTTCTCATTTTTCAGCGAAGAGATGACTGACCCGCTGGTCGCGTTCGCCGGACAGTGGCGGCCAGATCTCATCGTCTATCCTCCCCTTGGGGTCGTTGGACCACTGATTGCCGCTAAGTATGACATTCCGGTAGTGATGCAAACCGTCGGCTTCGGTCATACGCCATGGCACATCAAAGGCGTGACGAAATCACTTTCTAACGCCTACCGCCGCCATGGGGTCAGCGCGCCACCAAGAGATCTGGCGTGGATAGACGTCACACCGCCCAGCATGAGCATACTGCAAAATGACGGAGAGCCGGTTATCTCCATGCAATACGTCCCGTATAACGGCGGCGCCGTCTGGGAAGAATGGTGGGAACGTACACCTGATCGCAAGCGTCTTCTGGTCAGCCTCGGCACCGTCAAACCGATGGTGGATGGCCTGGATCTGATTTCCTGGGTAATGGATTCTGCCGGCGAAGTAGATGCCGAAATCATCCTGCATCTTCCGGCAAACGCCCGCTCGGATTTACGTTCACTGCCGCCGAATGTCCGTCTGGTCGACTGGCTTCCGATGGGCGTTTTCCTTAACGGCGCCGACGGTTTTATCCACCATGGCGGCGCAGGCAACACCCTGACGGCGCTGCATGCCGGCATTCCGCAGATAGTCTTTGGCCAGGGTGCCGACAGACCCGTCAATGCCCGCGCCGTGGTCGAGCGCGGATGCGGCATTATTCCCGGTAAGAGCGGGCTTACGAGCAGCATGATCAATACCTTCCTCGGTAATCGCGCGCTTTGCGAGGCGTCGCAGGAGGTCGCGGCGGAAATGGCGGCCCAGCCTTGCCCGACCGAGGTGGCAAAAAAACTGATCGCCATGCTGCAACACGGCTAACCGCGGCAGCGCAATGACAATATGGCGGCTGAACCCAGCGTGTGTCGCCATATCTCATCTTTCACCGATAAGGAGGCTTAATGCCCGCGACTCATTCCCCCATGCCCGCTCGTGCCTGGATAGTTCGCCTTGCCCGCGTGTGTTGGGAACGTAAAACACTGAGCATCATTGTCATCGTAGCATCAGTATCGACCATTTTACTGGCTGCGCTGACGCCGCTAATAACGCGTCAGGCCGTCAATGACGCGATAGCAGGCGATACGACCCACCTGCCGTTACTTGCCTGCGGCCTGCTGTTAATTGCCCTTTTTGATTTTATCGGGAATTACGTGCGCCGCGGCTATGCCGGAGAACTCTCGTTGTGGGTTCAGCATACGTTACGTAGCCGTGCGTTCGACAGTATTCAAAAACTGGACGGCGCAGGCCAGGACGCCTTGCGTACCGGGCAGGTCATTTCGCGTACCAACAGCGATCTTCAACAGGTACACACCTTGCTACAGATGTGTCCGGTGCCGCTGGCGGTGCTCACTTACTATGTGGCCGGTATCGCGGTGATGCTATGGATGTCGCCATCCATGACGCTTATCGTGATTTGCGTACTGGCCGCCCTTGCTATTACCGCCCTGCGCGCCCGTCGCCGTGTTTTCGCGCAAACGGGGCTTGCCTCAGACCGGCTGGCGCACATGACGGAGCATATGCGCGAAGTATTGGAACAGATCTCAGTGGTGAAGTCCTGCGTGGCGGAGTTGCGCGAAACGCGTTGGCTCGATGCTCAGTCGCGGCAGATGGTGCGGGTACGCATCGGCGCCGCTATCTCGCAGGCGATGCCGGGCGCAACCATGCTGGCGCTACCGGTGATAGGGCAAATCGTCCTGCTGTGCTATGGCGGCTGGTCGGTAATGAATGGGCGCATCGATCTGGGAACCTTCGTTGCGTTCGCGAGTTTTCTCGCTATGCTGACCGGCCCTACCCGCGTACTGGCATCGTTTTTGGTTATCGCACAGCGCACACAGGCGTCGGTGGAGCGCGTCTTCGCGCTTATCGACACGCGTTCTCGCATGGAAGACGGTACTGAGTCGGTTGAGGGTCAGATTATCGGGCTGGACGTGGAGAAGATGAGTTTCCACTACGACAACGGTAACCGTATCCTCAATGAGATCTCGTTTTCCATTCACGCCGGTGAAACCGTGGCAGTGGTTGGCGCATCCGGCTCCGGAAAATCAACATTGCTGATGTTGCTGGCGCGCTTTTACGATCCCACCTCCGGCGGGGTGTGGCTCAACACCACTGCGGGTCAACAGAATATTCGCGACCTGAAACTGACGGCGCTTCGTCGTCGCGTTGGCGTAGTGTTTGAAGACGCGTTTCTGTTTGCCGGTACGGTGGCGGAAAACATCGCCTATGGGCACCCGCAAGCGACTCAGGACGACATTCGACGCGCCGCCGATGCCGCAGGCGCCAGCGGGTTCATCAATGCGCTACCGCAGGGGTTCAACACCCGACTGACCGAACGCGGAAGCAACCTCTCCGGCGGCCAACGCCAGCGTATTGCGCTAGCCCGGGCACTGATTACCGCGCCGGAACTGCTGATTCTCGATGACACCACCTCGGCGGTCGATGCCGGTACTGAAGCGGAAATTAACACGGCTCTTGGTCGTTATGCCGATAATGAGCATATGCTGCTGGTGATTGCACGCCGCCGTTCAACGCTGCAGTTAGCCAATCGGATCGTCGTGCTGGATAAAGGCCGCGTCGTGGATATCGGTACCCAGGCGGAGCTGGATGCAAGGTGTCCGACGTTTCGCTCGCTGATGAGCGGCGAGGGTGATTTTCTCGCCCTCGCCCCGGCGGAACAACGTGCGCTATGGCCAACAACGCAGGCGGCAAAATCCGACGACGCGCATGAGCGCCAGACACCCGCCGGAAAAGGTTTTGTCGACCGGATGACGCGCGTTCCAGAACGCGCCGTACAGATGGCGCTGGCAGGCCACGGGCGTCAAGTCTCATCGCTGCTGACGCCAGTAGCCTGGATGTTCGTCATCGCCGCCCTGCTTATCGCGCTTGATTCCGCCGCAGGCGTTGGCGTGCTGGTGCTTTTGCAGCGCGGTATTGACTCAGGCGTTGCCGCAGGGGATATGTCGACTATTGGCATATGCGCCCTGCTCGCGCTGTGCCTGGTGGCGATCGGTTGGTGCTGCTATGCGCTGCAAACGATCTTCGCCGCCCGCGCGGCAGAGTCGGTACAGCATACGGTACGCTTACGCAGCTTCAGCCACCTGCTACGCCTGAGTCTTCCCTGGCACGAGAAGCACATCGACTCGCGTCTTACTCGCATGACCGTCGACGTTGATTCACTCGCCCGATTTCTGCAAAACGGTCTTGCCAGCGCGGCCACCAGCATCGTGACGATGGTCGCTATCGCCGCGGCAATGTTCTGGCTTGACCCCATTCTTGCATTAACGGCATTAAGCGCCGTGCCTGTAGTGATGCTGGCGACGTGGATTTACCGCCGTTTGAGCTCGCCTGCCTACGCCCAGGCACGGCTGGAAATTGGTAAGGTGAACAGTACGCTTCAGGAAAAGGTCTCCGGTATGCGGGTAGTGCAGTCACACGGCCAACAGAAGCAGGAAGCCGCCAGGCTACGGGCGTTATCAGACAACTTCCGCGCCACCCGCGTGCGGGCGCAAAAATACCTTGCTGTCTATTTTCCGTTCCTGACCTTCTGCACCGAGGCTGCCTATGCCGCCGTGCTTTTAATCGGAGCGACCCGGGTCGCCGAAGGCGAAATGACGCCCGGGATACTGGCGGCGTTCTTCCTGCTACTGGGACAATTTTATGGCCCGGTACAGCAGTTGTCAGGCATTGTCGATTCCTGGCAGCAGGCGACCGCCAGCGGCAAACATATCAATGCGCTATTGGCGACTGAGGAAACGGAGAATATTGAACCGTCCTCCATAACGCCTGGCACTGGCGGCGCGCTACGTCTGGAGGCATTGACATTCCGCTATCCCGAAAAAACGCAACCTGTGCTTGATAAGCTCTCGCTCACCATTCCGCCAGGAACGGTAGTCGCGGTGGTCGGACGTAGCGGCGCCGGCAAATCGACGCTGATCAAGCTGCTGGCCGGGCTCTACTCTCCCGGCAGCGGGCAAATCCGTGTCGGTGAGCGCCTAATTGATGCCGCGTCGCTTAGTGATTATCGTCGCCAGACGGGGCTGGTCACTCAGGATGTCGCATTATTTAGCGGCGATATTGCCGAAAATATCCGCTATTCGCGGCCAGACAGCAGCGACACGGAGGTGGAGATCGCGGCGCGACAGGCGGGACTCTTTGAAACTGTGCAACATCTGCCGCTGGGGTTTCGTACTCCGGTCAATAACGGCGGCACGGATCTGTCCGCGGGCCAGCGTCAGTTGATTGCCCTCGCCCGCGCCCAACTGGCGCAGGCGCACATTCTGCTGCTCGACGAGGCGACAGCGCGTATTGACCGCAGCGCCGAGGAGCGCTTAATAACCTCGCTTACCGGAGTGACGCATACCGAGAAACGCATCGCGCTTATCGTCGCGCACCGGCTGACCACCGCTCGCCGCTGCGATGTGATTGTCGTAATCGATAAAGGATGTATCGCTGAATATGGCAGCCATGAGCAGTTGATAGCGGCTCATGGCCTGTATGCTCGTCTGTGGCGGGACAGCATCGGCCAGACACGCGATACGCAAGGAGAGGTCGTAGGATAGTTTTTATCGCCACGATTTACGCAAAAGAAAGCCCGCAAGCGGCTGTTCCTGTAACAGCCGCTTTAGCTATTGATACTGACCGAAATATAAATGAGATGGAATACAAAGAATGAGACTGAGCCCGCCCGTCGCTCCTGTCGCTATACAGACCGCTACGCGCCTTCGCCGTCAACTCGCCGCCGGAAGCCAGGTTGACGCTTCTCACTTCTGGCGAGAAGCAAACTCGCTCGCACTGCCGCTGGTGACAGCCATTAACGGCGCAGACGATGAACGGGAAGTCACCTTCCTGTGGCGTGCCGCCTCTCCTCTGCGGGGGGTTTATGTTCGCCTGAACCGTGTCACCGATAAAGATAACGTGGCGAAAGGTATGATGACGCAACTGCCCACAACGGATATCTGGCATCTGACGCTTCGCTTACCGGCGTCCTACTGCGGTTCCTATACGATGGTCGAAATACCACCGGAAACCCCGGACGAGACGGTATTGCAGCTTGGAAGCCGTTTCGCCTCCCTTGTCGGGAAGGCGGACCCGCTGAACAGCACGCCGGGAATAAATGTTCGGGGTAATGCGCAGGAGTCCGTTCTGGCGTTGGATCATGCCCCGGCACAGGAGGAGTGGTCAGGCTGTCGCGCTTACGCCGGGCAGCTTTTCACCTCAGAGCATCGGCTCGCCGGACAACGTCGCCGTGTGCGGCTGTATCTTCCTGACGTTCCTGTCGTACAACCGCTGGGCTTACTGGTACTAACGGATGGCGAGATCTGGTTCGACCATCTTGGGGTAAGCGCCGCCATTGACGCCGCCATCCGCAGCGGACGCATCGCGCCGGTGGCCGTACTCGGCATTGATAACATCAACGCGCGTGAACGCGTCGCAATCCTCGGCGGTCGCCGCGAGCTGGTGCTCGACATTGCCGAACGCCTGCTGCCAACCCTTCGCGCCAAATACCCGGAACGACAGTGGGCGGACCGTACACAAACGGTGCTGGCTGGGCAAAGCCTCGGCGGCGTGACCGCGCTGATGGCGGCCCGCCACGCGCCAGAGAGCTTCGGCCTGGTACTGAGCCACTCCCCCTCAATGTGGTGGACGCCGGACAACCGCAATCGCCCGGGCCATTTCAGCGCAGAAGAGCGCTCATGGGTCAGCGAACATGTGTTATCCGCGCCCTCGCCAGCCGTACGTACGCATCTGTGCGTGGGATCGCTGGAAGGTTCGACGGTCCCGCAGGTCAAACAGTTGCATGAAAAATTGCGCGCCGCCGGCGTTGAAAGCCATTGCAGCGTGTACACCGGCGGTCACGATTATGCCTGGTGGCGCGGCGCGCTGATTGACGGATTACGTCTACTGCCCCGATAAAACTTCACCTGCCAAAAAGGAATCACATCCGATGTATGGTCGCCAGTACCACAACAAGTGCTATCGCATGGCGCTATTTTTAGTGAGTTTTTGTTTTAGCGCGCTGAGTTATGCGCAGCCGGATATGCAGCCATTAGGACCGAATATTGCTGATAAAGGTTCGGGATATTACCATTTTAGGGTCAATGACTTTCAATCTGCCGATGGCGCAAGACATTACCGGGTATGGACCGCTACTCCCAATAAAGCCGCCCCGCCGTCGGGTTATCCTGTCTTATATATGCTGGACGGCAACGCAGTGATGGACAGACTGCCGGAGACGCTGCTCAAACAGCTGGCAGACCACTCGCCGCCGGTGATTGTGGCGATTGGCTATCAGACTAACCTGCCGTTTGATCTTAACGGCAGAGCTTATGACTATACGCCGGCGCCGGGAATCGAAGGCAGTGAAAATAACCCGCGTTTTCATCGTAAGACCGGCGGCGGGCCAGCGTTCCGCCAGCTACTGGAGAGACATATCGCGCCGCAGGTGGAACAAGGAATAACCATCAACCCCGAACGGCGCGGGGTATGGGGACATTCTTATGGCGGCCTGTTCGTTTTAGACTCCTGGCTGTCGTCATCCTTCTTTCATATCTATTACAGCGCCAGCCCGTCACTCAGCAGGGATAACTTTGCCCTGTTGAATCGCCTTACGACAGTGAAGCCGTCGCTGTTCTGCCATAAAAAACTCATCATAATGGAAGGTTCAGCGTCGAATGGGGATAGCAGGCAACGCCAGATGGCCGAGCTCCTGCAAAAAGTTCAGGAGACCGTGAGAACGCTTGAGAACAACGGCGTTAACGCGGCCCTGCAGCATTACCCGGGCCTGGGCCACGGGCCCATGTTTAACGCCTCTTTTCGCAGTGCATTGCTGGATATCAGTCGCGAACCGGCAAGCCAAAAACCACGCTGCCATTAACCCGCCGCCAGAATATGCCCGCCAGCGGCGGGCATAATCCATCAAAACGAGGCCGTCACACCGGCATAATAAGCCCGACCCGGTTCGTTATAGGTATTTGCCCCTTCGGCGGAGCGATAGATCTGTTTATCGAAGATATTGCTGATACCGACATTAAGACGCAGATTCTTGTTGATATCGTAATTAACGTTAGCGCCGACCAGTGAGTAAGCCCCCAGCGCTTTCCCGGACAATCCTTTGGTCTCTTCACTACGCGACTCCGCATGTGTTCGCGGTTTTTGCTTGCCGTATAACGTCCAGTTGACGTTAGCGGAGAGCGCGCTGGTAATAGTCCAGTCGAGGAAGGTATTCACCGTATATTTCGGGATTATCGATAAGGGATTGCCGGTATCTTTTTGCTCAGAAGCGATCATATAAGTCGCATTGGTATTCCAGTTCAGACGGTCCGGCATCAGCGGAACAGCCATGCTGGCTTCAATACCTTCAATCAGCGCTTTACCGCCGTTCTGCCATTGCAATACATAAGCGCCAGATGCGCTTCTGCCAATAATTTTATCACCTGCGACAATCTTATTCTGATAATCGTTACGGAAATACGTGACGCTTGCGTGGTAATCGTCTACGGTAAATTCCAGCCCAATCTCTTTATTAATGCTAATTTCAGGATCGAGGTTCTTATTACCGACCAGGTAACAGCCGCCCGACGTAATATCTTTTGGACAACCGTTTCCTTTCGAATAGAGTAAATACCCCTCACTGGTTTGATACAAGTTCGGTGCCTTAAAGGCACGGGCAATACCGGCTTTCACCTTGACGTATTCACCTAACTCCTGGGAAAGGTTAAGACTGGGACTAAAATTACTCCCGGATTCGCTCAAATAGTCAAAACGCAGACCCGGAATAATATTGGTACCGGCCATGGGTTCGATATTATCTTCAACGTACAGCGCACTGATTTCCGATTTATTTTTGCTGCTACGGTTAGCCGCCGAACCGGATATCCCGGCGATATTGCTATCCTTAACCGTCAGACTGGTAGAGGAAGGATCGTTCAGTTCATCGCGGTTCCACTCCGCGCCGACGGTGAGCGTTTGCTCAAATAGCCATATCACCGGGACATTCACCTCGCCGCTGGTGCGATACGAGGTCAGGCGGTTAGTGGTGAACGTCTGGTCGTTGGTAATACGCCCCTCGCCGCCGCCGGAGAGCCCCTCATTCATGCGGGTATTATCGGTTTTTTCATAGTAGAACCCCAGGCGGCTTTGCCCCCAGTCCCAGATGCCGTTATGAGTTAGACCGTAATTCTGCCGGTACAGGCGATTGGTCTCCCGCCCAGACTGCGCGAGACTTTTGGTAACCGCGTTTGAAGTACTGTTTTGCGTATCGCCGGCATAGATATTCCCCTGCCGACTGTATCCCGCTTCAAAATCAAGGATTTGCTGCGGGGTCATTTTCCATGAGAAGACGCTATTAATATCTTTATTGGTGACCCCCTCCCGTCCGGCGGCATTCTTGGTACCGGCGGAGGAGTTAATATCCCAGCTGTCGGCATCGGTTCTGTTGAGATTACCGTACAGGCGCATCGTCAACGTATCTCCAGCCAACGGGCCGCTAAGGCTAAAGTTACCCCGCCGGGTGTCACCTTCTTTGCTGCTTTCCGGCTGGTTGGTATAGAGCGACAGCGAGCCGTGCCAGTCATTAGTGGGGCGTTTGGTGATGATATTCACCACCCCGCCTGCGGCACCGGAGCCATAGCGCGCGGCGGCGGGCCCACGGATCACTTCAATACGTTCTACCATCTCCGGCGGTACCCAGTTTGTATCGCCACGGGTGTCGCGTTCTCCGCGCCAGCTATAGCGAACCGAATTTCGCGACGTCACCGGCACGCCGTCAATCAGCACTAAGGTATTTTCCGGCCCCATACCACGAATATCAATTTGTCGGTTATTTCCGCGCGTCCCCGAGGCGCTATTGCCGGTAAGATTAACCCCAGGCATCTTACGAATAATATCGGCAAGATCGTTAACGGGAGGATTCTTTTGAATATCGTCACGAGTAATAATCGAAACGCCCGGCTGCTGCTTTAATACTTGCTCGGCGGTGGATTCAACCACCATCGTTTCGCCGTTGTCGTCTGTAGATTCTGCTGCTGATAATGGACTATTAACCCCTGTAGAAACCACGGTTATTAACCAGATGAACTTCTTAACTCTCATACCCATTCCCTAAATAATGTCTAAAGTAGCGCTGTTGCCCTCAAGCTCACATCCTTGCCAGGTTACGTCTATATAGTAATTATTATCATATGCTAATGATAATAATTATCATTCAATTAAGAAAAAGGCAATCTTTCGACCGCAAAAATCTGGTAATAAGAAAACGGAAATGGGATTTTGCAATATGACTCTCTGTCCGGGCTCCGCTTTGCCAGTAAATCCGGGAAGGGGGGCAGAATGCGCCTACTGAACGAAGGTTTTACAAAACAGGAATAGAGGAAATTAATTATTTTTCAAAGCATTAATGATAATAAACACCCAGATAAGATGGTATAGCGCGGTTCAGGGTTCACCGCCGCTTCCCTGCCGACGGCGAACCGTTCTTACAGTTTGCCGTCAGGGTAATGGCGGGATCGGATACGATTGTAGTCATTCGATATATGACAATGAAAGTGATGTTGGCGCCAAAATACAAAGCGCCTGGTAATATTTATCAGGCGCTTTGCAGACTGAAAACCATTAAACATCGGTTTCTCGTTCTCCAGGAACTACTGGAAAATATGGCAACCCACAGTTAGTGGATTTTACTGTCGGGTCTTGCCAGGGATGTTGTGTTACCCCCAGGTCTTTTAAAAGACCTCGTAACAGCACTAACTCACTGGGTGTCATTTTTTGCTTTGGTTCACCCTCCTTAGGTGGACGAATATCCTCCTGACTAGTACATGTAACACAATAACCTTTTAACTCTATCCACTTAGGCTTAGGGGGGGCCTTAGGATCGGGAGGCGTCGGACTGGCAACGCATGAACAGGCACTTATACATCCAGGCATAACGTTTTCCTTTTCAAACAATTCGCTTTAGTTGGAAGTTCTACTTGAGAAAATAGAAATAGTTATTCAGATATTTTTACCGTCGCATACTCCTGTAATAATAAAAGATACTGTAAATAATTAACTCTCGGCTACTATTCAGTAGCAGATAGTTATTCTTACATTTCTTTTATTTCAGATTCACGTCAAAAAGGGCTAAATATTTTCACTATAAAATTCGTTAAAGAGTGTTTGTGTACTTGTAGACATTCTGGCGTCTTCGGTACGCAAATCGGTTAGTGTACAATCTTTAAAACAGGTATTATTTAAATTAGCCTCAGCCAAATCAGCCCTGTCCAGGTTCGTAGAAATGAAACTAGCCTTTCGCAGGTTTGCCCGGGTTAAGATAGCGCCTTCCATATCAGCAGCCATTATAGTAGCACTCTGTAATGTCGCACCGCTCATATCAGCACGTATTAGGGTTGCGCCTGAAATATTAGCGTGATCCATATTTGCACCGGAGCAAAGACATTCTACCATGCTACAGCCTAACAGACTTGTGTATTGTAAATTGGCGCCAGTAAGATTAGCGCGATCGAGGGTAGCGCCACACATAATACTATGTTCCAGACAGGCGTTCATTAAATTACTGTCGCCTAATGATGCTCCCGATAGATTTGCACCCTTAAAATTTGCACCGTCACAATCCGCCATAAACAGTACTGCCCCCCCTAAATCTGCGTCGCTTAGGTCTGCGCCACATAAATTTTCTGCCGTCAGATTTGCTCCGGTAAGGACAGCGCCTTTAAGATTCATGCCTCCCTGGGCAGTTAACATTACAGAATCCTGAGGGAGAGAAAATTCGTATCTGAATAGTAAAACTCGACATATTTTTTCAAAAGAGACAAGCGGAATTTCTCTCGTCTCAGAATGGTCGCCTTTACTGACTCGTACAATAACTTGTCCAGCTTCGTTATTCTCACCAGGAAGATTAAATTCGACACGAAACCCGCCCATATCCTCCAGTATAATGTTTTCTGGCAACGGAGCACCTCTGTCAGACATTGAACTTTTCAATGTATCAGCCATAGTGTCTATCAATTCCTGATACTGTGCTTCATTTTTCCGACGCACCCCACCACAGGTAAAAAAGTTAATGATATATTCCAGAATGGTTTTGGGAGAGGTGGCTTGCCGCATAGCAGCAGAAGTCCCCGCGCCAAAAGCAGATGTAGCCATACCAGCCAGACTATCGAGTGAACGCTGCATAATATTTTCTCCCAGAGATAGCAACATGGTACATGATAAAATTTATCATATAGATTTGCATTTAGAGATAAGGTGAATACCCCCTTTGCGTCTGGTTACATAATAACGTATCACGACGCTTTGCTGTCTGGCTTACACAATACCAGCTAAATAAATATATTGGCTTATACTCGTCATACCAAGTTGCATGTGCTGCGGCTGCGTTCCCTCCCCCCAGTCACTTACTTTAGTAAGCTCCTGGGGATTCACTCGCTTGCCGCCTTCCTGCAACTCGAATTATTTAGAGTATAAACATTATTTAAAATAATAAACACGGCATTCGTTTTAATACTACGTTCAGGACTCATCCCACTCATTAGCAGAAAATCTATTAAAAAGCGTGTTCAGGCGTTTTATTGCTGCCATTGATAAACTGTTTAACAACGTCGTCTGTACAGGCCTTCTTCGTTGCCTTTACGTTTAACTCAATCAGGCTACCGTCTCGGTTATAAGTCTATCGAGTAGTAGGGACGTAGTATGACGATGCAGCAAAGTGATATGGAAAGATATAATCCATTATTAATGTTAAAAGAAGTCATGGCGCAGACGCCTTATCGCCATAAACGCTGGGGAGAGCGTAAGTTTCGCTATAAATTTGTATTACGTTGCCTTATTAACCCCGTAACGACAATTAAATACTTCAATGAATTATGCCATCTGTCTCAGCCCAGAACGCTGATCATTCATCGTCCCCTATTGCCGGCAAAAATCCAGCGGCCCTATTTGTATACCGGGCTTAGCATACGTTGCCGGGCAAGAGCTATTCTGGAACACTACCAGTTCGTTCAGTCCTTTCCGGAAAGTAAAATTAAAAAGATCCTTCTGTCCGAGGAACAAATCTTACTCGCTCACCTGGAAGGAAAAAACGGTGCTCTGGTAGATATCTACTGCGGTCCCTGTGGCTATGACAGGGAAGGTGAACTGACATTAACGCTGTGCTTCAATGATACGCCGTTGGCACGTTTATCATTTTCCTTTATCCGTCATGAAGGGAAGCAAATAGCGCTGGTTGCCGGGTTACAAGGGCCCAGTAAACATGTCGGCCCACAAGTCATACGTAACGCCACCAAAGATTGTTACGGTCTCTTTCCTAAACGGATGCTGTATGAAGCATTTGCAACATTGATGCAGGCCTGTAATGTCGACGAGATTTATGCGGTAAGTGAAAACAACCATGTTTATCGTCAACTCAGGTACTTATTCCAGAAGAAAAAAACTTTTGTGGCCAGCTATAGTGAATTCTGGGAGTCGCTAAACGGCGTTAAGAAAGGTGCCTTATATCATCTGCCATCACAGGTGATGCGTAAAGCGCCTGAAAGTATCCCCAGCAAAAAACGCGCAGAGTATCGGAAACGCTATCATATTCTGGATACAATAATACAAGAGGTTAACAGCCTCTCCCGGTAGAACTATTTCATACGCGGATGTGCAGATCCTGCTACCGTTCAGCGGATCTCTTTGAAATCTGTATCGCTACTGGATGGTTAAATACAGAATGGCTTGCGAGTGAAAAGCGCGGCATTAAACCGTCGCTTTCACTCATGCTATGATCAACATCTTAATCTTATTCCCTTCACCATAACGTCATCGATTAGCATGTTAACTATTAAATACAAGCTAAACATTTTTCACATTTTTATTTGGTTAAGCAAAAAAATAATACAAAATAGAATTTTCAGTAAGCTAAGTCAGGAGTTTTGGTGAAAATACAAGAAGTTAAGCGTATATTAACCCGCTGGCAGCCGTCTTCCTTTACCCTATACCGGGAGGTGTTTACGCAATACGGCGGTAGTATCAATATGCACCCAGATATTGTGGATTATTTTATGAAGCGCCATAACTGGCATTTTAAATTCTTCCACTATAAAGAAGACGATAAGATTAAAGGCGCCTACTTTATCTGTAATGATCAAAATATTGGCATCCTGACGCGCAGAACCTTCCCGCTATCGTCAGATGAAATACTTATTCCGATGGCACCAGATTTACGCTGCTTCTTACCCGATCGTACTAACCGGCTTTCGGCGTTGCATCAGCCACAAATACGCAATGCCATATGGAAACTCACCAGAAAAAAACAAAATTGTCTGGTCAAAGAAACGTTCTCTTCTAAGTTTGAAAAAAGACGCCGTAATGAATATCAGCAATTTCTTAAAAAAGGCGGTAGTGTAAAAAGCGTTGCTGATTGTTCTTCTGATGAACTGACTCATATTTTTATCGAGTTATTTCAGTCTCGTTTCGGCAATACTTCATCCTGCTATCCCGCTGATAACCTTGCCAACTTTTTTAGTCAACTGCATCACCTTCTGTTTGGGCATATTCTTTATATTGAAGGGATACCCTGTGCATTTGATATCGTACTGAAATCTGAAAGCCAGATGAACGTCTACTTTGACGTATCTAATGGTGCAATTAAAAATGAGTGCAGGCCACTCAGTCCCGGCAGCATACTAATGTGGCTAAATATTAGCCGCGCCAGAAATTACTGCCAGGAAAGACAAAAAAAATTACTTTTTTCCATCGGCATACTAAAGCCTGAATGGGAATATAAGCGCATGTGGTCGACCCCCTATTTTACCGGGAAATCGATTTGCTAAAAAGAAAGCCTGGACGTAAATATGTTTTTTACGTCCAGATTTTTCATAAATCCTGATGAACTGATAAAAAACGAAATTTAATCAGAATTTAAAAAATAAGTTAACCACCATATAATCATAATGACAATTACTCGAAATTCACTTACACTATACTCGGTTTTATGGAATTGATTAACACGGTATGTTACAGATAACGTGCTAAAAAGCGTGCAGCGGTTATACATTTTCATATGTGTGTGTCATTAACCTGGCGTCAGGAACAGATGATGATGACAACTACCCTTTTATCTCTTCTGGCCTGGCATACCGTCAGTAGATTAAAGGTGTAGCCTTGCTTTATGGCATTACAAAAATGTGGGTGAGGTCTATGCTCAATGTATACGTTATTTGTAACAACGCTCTTGTGCATAAACAATACGTTATTGCCAACAGCACTGAACGGGTACAGTGGTTCTTGCTGACAACAGGCTTAAAGATCGTCTTAACACGGGATACCTGATAACTGGATTATATTATGACACATGCAGACTGGCTGATTCTTGGGTATACAACTGTTATTATTATTTTTGGTATTGTATGTTATATCGGATTGCTTAAATTGATAACGAAAGGCAAGCATGAAAAATAACGCACTTACCGGGAAGAATATACTCTCAGGAGATAAAATGCTTCGGCAATGATATGACACCACTGCCGAAATGCTATTTTTACAGAAATCAATCAGGTATTGAGGGTGATTTTATCATAGCCGCGCCAGCGATAATTCAACAACGAGAGCAGCCAGAATAGCACAAAAGCGCCCACTACCCAGAAGCCCACATTCCCCATATGATCGTTAAGCGTGCTTACGGTCTGCCAAAATGTTCCGCTTAACTGTAACGCATCATCAATCAACCCCAGCGCCTCAAGCCCGCCAATCGCCAGCGCGACAATGACGGATGCGGCGGTAATGGTCATATTATAATAAAGCTTACGTAATGGATGCGAGAAAGCCCAACCGTAAGCGCCGACCATGACAAAGTTATCCAGGGAATCCACCAGCGCCATCCCGGCGGTAAACAGCACAGGAAAAATCATCATTGACCAGAGAGATAGCCCCTGGTTAGCTGCTGAAGCGGAAATGCCCAGCAATCCAACCTCGGTTGCGGTATCAAATCCCAGACCAAACAGAAAACCGACAAAATACATATGCCAACTGGAAGTGACCAAACGAAACGTACGCTGAAATATACGCGTCATCAGCCCGCCAGGTATGGCCTCGTCATGCGCCCTCACTGACTCGCCGCGGGTAACCGAGCGAAATTGCCGCCAGACGTTGAACAAAATAAACAGGTTAAGCAGGGCCATCGCCAGCAGAAAAAAAGCGGAAACAGCCGTACCAATCAACGAACCATATTGATGTAAAACATCAATACGATCGCGAAATGCCATCGACGTCACAACAATCGCCAGACATGCCAGAACGACAATGGTCGAATGACCTAATGAAAAAAACGCCCCCACGCCTAAAGGCGTTTTACCCTGCTGCATCAGTTTACGGGTGACGGTATCGATGGCTGCGATATGATCGGCATCAACCGCATGACGCAGCCCAAAGCTATACGCCAGTATGGCTGCGCTTAGCATGACTGCATGGTGATGAAAAACACAGAACGCCCAAATCCAGGCCAGGATGTTAACCCCGACAAGAAAGACGGTTAATGCTATTCCCCGTCGTTTAGTATGATTATTCATGCCCCTGCACCCACTATATTTTTAATTAACGCTACGGTTTGCAGGGGGAATGTATGATCATTTGATTAAAACGTCACACCTCAAGATGCGACTTTTTGTAAACGTGCTTTACCGCTGACACATTTGTGCGCATTACTGCGGAACAAGGCTTAAAAAGCGTATCCGAACGTATAACCCTCCCAACGCTTCACTACGGGAAAAATGGGGATGAGTACGGTGCAGGCGTGCGATATCATTGACCAAAGCCAGACCAATACCCGCCCCGGCCACATTTCCTACGTTATCGAGCCGGTGGAACGGCTGTAGCGCCAGATGGATATGTTCATCATCAATGCCGGGGCCGCTATCTTCGACAACCAGCGTCACAGCATCGCCATCCCGTTCAAGCCGCGCGGTGACGATGCCTTGCTCAGGCGTGTATTTCAGCGCATTATCCAGCAAGTTTCCGCACAGCTCGCTAAGCAGTACCTCATCCCCCTCGATCCACATCGCTTCCTGTTCGCCTTCGTAGCCCAGGTCGATATGTTTACTCCGTGCCTGCGCCAGGCGGGTAAAACAGCCGCTCTGTACGATACCGTACAGATTCACCGGGGAAAAACGCCGCTCGCCCTGCTCTTTATGCTTTACCGCAGAAAGTTGCAACAATCTTTCCGTGAGCTGAATGGTGCTATCCAGCGTTACGCTCATCGCCTGCAGACTTTCGTACCAGTGATGAGGGTGCTGGCTGGCTAACGCCACCGCCGCCTGCGTTTTTAACACCGCCAGCGGCGTTTTTAACTGGTGAGAAGCATCGGCGCTAAAGCGTTCCTGCCGGGAGAGGATGCCGCGGAGCCTGTCAATGTAGCGATTAAACGCCACGATTAACAAGCGTGTTTCCGACCACGGCAGCAGTTCCGGCAGCGGCGTTAACAGACCCGGTTCGCGGCGTACCATTAATGACGAAAGTTGACGCATAGGGCGCAGGATCCGGCGTAATAACCAGCCAACCAGCACCAGGGTCAGCAACACCAGCAGCCCCTGTGAGATCCAGGAAGAGAACAGCAGTTGGCCCGCCAGATAACGACGGGACTGCAGCGTTTCTGCGACATAAATCTCCGCCATGCCGATAATGCCGCCTTCGTTGACCGGCTGTAGCAAACGCGCCACGCGGATCGCCTCGCCGCGATACTCGGTATGATAGAACCACGCCAGCGCCGGATAAAGCCGGGTACGGGGCGTAGCGGGCGGCATGGCGGGCAGATCGTCATAACCGGAAATGACCTTTCCGGAAGGGTCGACGACTTTGTAATAGAGTCGATCATTCATATTAAGCTCGAAGCTATCCAGCACCACCCAGGGCACGTTAACTTCCAGATGGTTATTGCGCACCACCAGCCGTTCCGATACCGTTCGCGCCGAGGAGAGCAACGTACGGTCATAAGCCTGAGTGGCGGCCTGTAGCGCATTGACATAACTGTTAAACGCCGACAGCCCCCATAGCAGAATCAGCGGCAACCCCAGGAACAGCAAGAGTTGCAGGTACAACGATTGCGGCTTAACCCACTTCATCGCCGCGCTCCAGCACATAACCCAGGCCGCGCAGCGTCGTAATTCGTACATCGCTTCCCTGGAGTTTTTTACGCAGTCGATGAATATAAAGTTCGATGCTTTCAGGGCTTACCTCATCGTTCAGGCTGAACACCTGTTCAAAAAGCTGCTGACGCGAAACCGGCCGCGTTCGTCGGTACATCAATACGGTTAAGAGCGCCTGCTCACGCGGCGTCAGCGCTAACGGCTGTCCCTGTAACAGAAAATACCCTTCATCATGAAAGATCAATTCCCCCAGTTGCTGAACTTCATGAACCTGCCCAGCGCTGCGTCGGAGCAAGGCCCGTAAACGAGCATCCAGCTCTTCCAGTTCAAAGGGTTTCGGCAGATAGTCATCGGCGCCGACGTTGAGACCTTTTACGCGATCCGCCACCGCGCTTCGCGCCGTGAGCAGCAAAACGGGCAAGGTCTGACCGCGTTTACGCAGCCGTTGCACCACCTCCAGTCCATCCATTCCCGGCATATTGATATCCAGTACCGCCAGCGCGTACATTTCACTGTGCAGAAGATGGTCAGCCGCCAGGCCGTCAAATACGCAGTCCACGGCAAAGCCGTTTTGCACCAGCGCTTTCTCCAGCCAGTGAGCCAGCTCACGGTTATCTTCCGCCAATAAGAGACGCATATCACATCCTGTAAAGTTTCTGCCGCATTGAAAGGGAATTGAAAGGTTATTGTTTTAACAATCACGCAACCGAACTGCTACATGTCGGCTCACATAATCACAAAAATCTTCTTCCGAACCTGAAAAATCCGGACGTCCGGCGTGAGGATAAAAAATGAAAAAACAATTACTTCGTACCCTTACTGCAAGCATTTTATTAATGAGTACCTCTGTTCTGGCGCAGGAGGCGCCGTCGCGAACGGAATGTATCGCACCAGCCAAACCTGGCGGCGGTTTCGACCTTACCTGTAAGCTGATTCAGGTGAGTTTGCTGGAGACTGGCGCTATCGAGAAACCCATGCGGGTAACGTATATGCCCGGCGGCGTCGGCGCTGTGGCCTATAACGCGATAGTCGCCCAACGCCCTGGCGAACCCGGGACTGTGGTCGCCTTTTCCGGCGGTTCGCTGCTCAACCTGTCGCAGGGGAAATTTGGTCGCTACGGCGTGGATGATGTGCGTTGGCTGGCAAGCGTGGGCACTGATTACGGCATGATCGCCGTGCGTGCGGATTCCCCGTGGAAGACGCTGAAAGATCTGATGACGGCGATGGAAAAAGATCCCAACAGCGTGGTCATTGGCGCTGGCGCCTCTATTGGCAGCCAGGACTGGATGAAGTCGGCGTTGCTGGCGCAAAAGGCGAACGTCGACCCGCACAAGATGCGCTATGTTGCCTTTGAGGGCGGCGGCGAGCCGGTGACGGCATTAATGGGCAACCATGTTCAGGTTGTCTCCGGCGATCTCAGTGAAATGGTGCCTTATCTGGGCGGCGACAAAATCCGCGTGCTTGCCGTCTTTTCAGAAAATCGTCTGCCGGGCCAGCTTGCCAATATCCCTACCGCTAAAGAACAGGGCTACGACCTGGTGTGGCCGATTATTCGCGGCTTCTACGTCGGGCCCAAAGTCAGCGATGCCGATTACCAGTGGTGGGTGGATACCTTCAAGAAGCTCCAGCAAACCGACGAGTTTAAAAAGCAGCGCGATCTGCGCGGCCTGTTTGAGTTCGACATGACCGGCCAGCAGCTCGATGACTACGTGAAAAAACAGGTTACTGATTACCGTGAACAGGCGAAAGCCTTCGGACTCGCGAAATAATCGCGGAGGCAATGATGAGCGATCGTATCT
The DNA here is from genome assembly GCF_046550535.1 of Salmonella sp. SAL04213. NCBI lineage: Bacteria > Pseudomonadati > Pseudomonadota > Gammaproteobacteria > Enterobacterales > Enterobacteriaceae > Salmonella > Salmonella sp. SAL04213. The sequence goes on from NZ_JBGDXS010000006.1 coordinate 80,018, forward strand.
TTGCGGGTATCTGGCTGTTGCTCTGTATCGCCGGGCTATTCATCGCCTGGCAGATCCAAAGCGAATACAGCTATGAACCCGTCGGCCCCCGCCCTTTTCCGCTGGGGATTATCGGCCTGATGGCGCTCTGCGCGCTGGCGCTGTTATTGCGCCATCCCGACACGGTTAGCTGGCCGCGCCGCCATGTTCTGCAAAAGCTAATTACCATGATCATCATCCTGTTGATGTATGCCTGGGGATTCGAATGGCTGGGTTTTCCCATCGCCACCGCGCTTCTCACCATGGTTATCGGGATGCTGTTCGGCGCCACGATTCCGGCGGCGGGTATCTCCGGCGCGGTATTAGGCATTCTGCTGTGGTATGCCTTTGACCGGCTGCTTGATGTCACCTTACCTCTCGGCGCCTGGCTGAGTTAACGGAGCAACGATGGATACCTGGATATATCTTTCTCAGGGCTTTGCGGTGGCGATGACGCCGGAAAACCTGGTTATCGCGTTGATTGGCTGCTTCGTGGGCACGATCGTCGGTCTGCTGCCGGGCCTGGGACCGATCAACGGCGTGGCAATCTTACTGCCGCTGGCCTTTGCGTTGCATCTGCCTGCGGAGTCGGCGCTAATTCTGCTGGCGACGGTGTACATTGGCTGTGAGTATGGCGGCAGGATCTCCTCCATATTGCTCAACGTCCCCGGCGATGCGGCGGCGATCATGACGGCGCTGGACGGTTACCCAATGGCGCAGCAAGGGAAAGGCGGCGTAGCGCTGTCGATTTCCGCAGTCAGCTCATTTTTCGGTTCATTAATCGCTATCGGCGGCATCATTCTGTTCGCCCCTTTACTGGCGCAATGGTCGCTGGCCTTCGGTCCGGCGGAATATTTCGCCTTAATGGTTTTTGCCATCGCCTGTCTTGGCAGCATGATGGCGCAAAATCCGCTTAAATCATTTCTGGCAGCGCTGATCGGTCTTGGCCTTGCGACCGTCGGCGTGGACGCCAACACCGGGGTTTATCGCTTTACCTTTGACAGCGTTCATCTTTCCGACGGCGTACAGTTTATCGTCGTGGTGATCGGCCTGTTCTCGGTATCAGAAATACTTTTAATGCTGGAACATACCAGCAGCGGGCAAACAATGGTCCGCAAAACGGGTCGAATGTTGTTCAACCTGAAAGAAGGCGCGCAGTGTATCGGCACCACCCTGCGTTCTTCGGTAATCGGCTTTTTTGTCGGCGTATTGCCCGGCGCCGGGGCGACCATCGCCAGCGCCATTACCTATATGACCGAGAAAAAACTCAGCGGCAACAGCGATAGCTTCGGCAAAGGGGATATTCGCGGCGTCGCGGCGCCGGAGGCGGCAAACAACGCCTCTGCCTGCGGCTCCTTCATCCCGATGCTGACGCTGGGCGTTCCCGGTTCCGGCACTACGGCAGTGATGATGGGGGCGCTGACGCTGTACAACATCACGCCAGGCCCGGCGATGTTCACCGAACAGCCGGATATCGTCTGGGGACTCATCGCTGCGCTGCTGATTGCGAACGTGATGCTGCTGATCATGAATATCCCGTTGATCGGTCTGTTCACCCGTATGCTCACCATTCCGCTGTGGTTCCTGGTACCCGCCATCGCTGCCGTATCGGCGGTAGGGGTGTATGCGGTACACAGCACCACCTTCGATCTGGTGCTGATGGTCGCGCTCGGCGTGTTAGGGTACATTTTACGTAAAATGCACTTCCCCATGTCGCCGCTGATCCTGGGATTCGTACTGGGGGAAATGCTGGAGCAAAACCTGCGTCGCGCACTCTCCATCAGTAACGGCAATATGGCGATTTTGTGGCAAAGCGGCGTTGCCAAAGCCCTGCTGATCATGGCGATCATGGTCATTGTCGTACCGCCAGTGTTACGTCTGATCCGTAAACACAGCCGTAAACCGCAGGTTAACGCCGGTTAATTGACTGCTGAAATACGTTGTACTTGTCCGGCCTACGCGCTCATGTGCCAGGCCGGGCAACCCCGCCAGCATCACTCTTTCCATAACTCGCTCATTTTACACCCCTTCTTGCCGTTGTCAGGCTCGTGGCGCCGTTAACCTCCCCCTTCGCATTGTTAAATATTTGTTGTTTTTGATCACAATAATTAAACAAAAGCGGTTATTTCATACGCGTTCCTGGAAAATGTCGATATTTTTAATTTATGGCTACGAAATGAGCATCGCCATGTCTCCCTGACCATCTACCGAGAGGAATGATTCTGATGAATGCACTGACTGCCGTAAAAGCGAACACAGATGATTTAGCCCAACGCCATACTGGTTTCATCCTTGCCCCTTCGGCGCAGTCGCCGCGCCTGCTGGCGTTAACGTTTACGGCGGATACCACAAGACAATTTCTCCATCAGGTTGCGCAGTGGCCGGTGCAGGCGCTGGAATACAAATCTTTCTTACGTTTCAAAATCGGCAAGATCCTCGACGATCTGTGCGGCAATCAGCTACAACCGCTGTTGATCAAAACGCTCCTCAACCGTGCACAAGGCGCGCTGTTGATCAGCGCCGAAGGGATCGATGATGTCGCACAGGCAGAAGAGATGGTCAAACTGGCGACGGCGGTGGCGCATCTTATTGGTCGCTCCAACTACGATGCGATGAGCGGCCAGTATTACGCGCGTTTCGTGGTCAAAAACGTCGACAACTCCGACAGTTATCTGCGCCAGCCCCACCGCGTAATGGAACTGCACAATGACGGCACCTATGTTGAGGAGGTGACCGACTACGTGCTGATGATGAAAATCGACGAACAAAATATGGAAGGCGGTAATTCGCTGCTGCTGCACCTTGATGACTGGGAACATCTGGAGTCGTTTTTTACCCATCCGCTGGCGCGTCGCGTCATGCGCTGGGCGGCGCCGCCAAGCAAGAATGTTAGCCATGACGTCTGGCACCCGGTGTTTGATGTCGACCAACAAGGCCGCCCGGTCATGCGTTATATCGACCAGTTCGTCCAGCCAAAAGACTTTGAAGAAGGCGTCTGGCTCAGCGAGCTTTCAGACGCGCTGGAAACCAGTCAAAACATCCTCTCCGTGCCGGTACCGGTCGGCAAATTCCTGCTGATTAACAATCTGTTCTGGCTACATGGACGCGATCGTTTTACGCCGCATCCTGACTTGCGTCGCGAGCTGATGCGCCAGCGAGGTTACTTCGCCTACGCCGCCAGCCATTATCAAACTCACCAATAAGCGCCACGGCGAAGGAATTACGCGGATGTATGATTTTGTGATTATCGGCGGCGGCATTATCGGCATGTCGACCGCCATGCAACTTATTGATGTCTACCCGGATGCGCGCATCGCGTTGCTGGAAAAAGAGTCCGCGCCAGCCTGCCACCAGACCGGGCATAACAGCGGCGTGATCCATGCCGGGGTGTACTACACGCCCGGCAGCCTCAAAGCGCGGTTTTGTCTGGCGGGCAATCAGGCGACCAAAACCTTTTGCGATCAAAACAACATCCGCTACGACACCTGCGGCAAAATGTTGGTCGCCACCTCGGAGCTGGAAATGGCGCGGATGCGCGCGCTATGGGAGCGGACGGTGGCCAACGGCTTAGAGCGCGAGTGGTTAAGCGCGGCGGAGCTGCGTGAACGCGAACCCAATATCATTGGCCTGGGCGGGATTTTTGTCCCTTCCAGCGGGATTGTCAGCTATCGCGATGTCGCGACGGCCATGGCGAACCGCTTTCAGGCCAAAGGCGGCGAGATCATCTACCATGCCGAGGTCAGCGCGCTGACAGAACATGCCGCTGGCGTTGTCATTCGCACCTCGCAAGGTCGGGAAATCGAAACCGCTACGCTTATCGGCTGTGCAGGACTGATGGCGGATCGGCTGGTCAAAATGCTGGGCGTGGAGCCCGGTTTTATTATCTGCCCTTTCCGCGGCGAGTACTTTCGTCTGGCCCCGCGGCACAACCGGATCGTTAACCATTTGATCTACCCGATCCCCGATCCGGCAATGCCGTTTCTCGGCGTCCATCTTACCCGCATGATCGATGGCAGCGTTACGGTCGGGCCGAATGCGGTGCTGGCGCTTAAACGCGAAGGCTACCGTAAGCGCGATGTTTCCTTCACCGACACCCTGGAGATTTTCCGCTCCGCCGGCATTCGCCGCGTACTGCAAAACCATCTGCTTTCCGGACTGGGCGAGATGAAAAACTCGCTGTGCAAAAGCGGCTATTTGCGGCGAGTACAAAAGTATTGCCCCAGCCTGACCGTCAACGATCTCCAGCCCTGGCCGGCAGGCGTGCGGGCGCAGGCGGTTTCACCGGACGGCAAACTGATTGATGATTTTCTGTTTGTCACGACGCCGCGTTCCATTCACACCTGTAACGCCCCCTCCCCGGCGGCGACATCCGCGATACCTATCGGCGCGCATATCGTCAGTAAAGTTCAGGCGCTACGCGCAAGCCAGAGCAACCCCGGACGTACGCTGCGTGCGGCACGCAGCGTGGACGCACTACACGCCGCATTTACCCGTTAACCCTTCAGACAGGAAGCAATTATGCAACTTAACGACTCTACCCTGTTCCGCCAGCAGGCCTTTATCGATGGCGACTGGCGCGACGCGCGCGGCGGCGATGTCATCCCCGTGAGCAACCCCGCCAACGGGAAACCGCTCGGCAATGTGCCCAAAATGGGGGCGGAAGAGACGCGCGACGCCATCAACGCCGCCAATCGCGCCCTGCCCGCCTGGCGCGCGCTCACCGCCAAAGAGCGAGCCAATATCCTGCGTCGCTGGTTCAATCTGATGATGGAACATCAGGACGATTTGGCGCGTCTGATGACGCTGGAACAGGGTAAACCGCTGGCGGAAGCGAAAGGCGAAATTAGCTACGCCGCCTCGTTTATTGAATGGTTCGCCGAAGAGGGGAAGCGTATCTATGGCGACACGATTCCAGGTCATCAGGCCGATAAACGGCTGCTGGTGATTAAACAGCCCATCGGCGTCACCGCCGCGATTACCCCGTGGAACTTTCCCTCGGCAATGATCACCCGTAAAGCCGGCCCCGCGCTGGCCGCAGGCTGCACAATGGTACTCAAACCCGCCAGCCAGACGCCGTTTTCCGCGCTGGCGCTGGCGGAACTGGCCCAGCGCGCCGGAATTCCCGCAGGCGTATTTAACGTCGTTACCGGTTCGGCAGGCGATATCGGCGGCGAGCTGACCAGCAACCCGCTGGTACGCAAACTGTCGTTTACCGGCTCGACGGAGATTGGCCGCCAGCTAATGGAACAATGCGCCAAAGACATTAAAAAAGTGTCGCTGGAGTTGGGCGGCAATGCGCCGTTTATCGTCTTTGACGATGCCGATCTGGATAAAGCCGTCGAAGGCGCGCTGGCTTCGAAGTTTCGCAACGCCGGGCAGACCTGTGTCTGCGCCAATAGATTGTATGTTCAGGACGGAGTTTACGATCGTTTTGCGGAAAAACTCAACCAGGCGGTAAATAAGCTCGCGGTCGGCGACGGCCTGCAAGCCGACGTCGCTATCGGGCCGCTGATTGATGAAAAAGCCGTGGCGAAAGTCCAGGAGCATATCGCCGACGCGCTGGAAAAAGGCGCCCGCGTCATTACGGGCGGTGAAGCGCACAAATTGGGCGGCAACTTCTTTCAACCGACCATTCTGGCGGATGTTCCTGATAACGCGAAAGTCGCCAAAGAAGAGACATTCGGGCCGCTCGCGCCTCTGTTCCGCTTCAGCGACGAGGCGGATGTCATCAGGCAGGCTAACGATACCGAGTTCGGCCTGGCAGCCTATTTTTATGCACGCGATTTAAGCCGCGTTTTCCGCGTCGGCGAAGCGCTGGAATACGGCATCGTCGGTATTAATACCGGCATTATCTCCAACGAAGTCGCGCCTTTCGGCGGTATTAAGGCCTCCGGATTAGGCCGTGAAGGTTCCAAATACGGCATCGAAGATTATTTAGAAATCAAATATATGTGCATCGGCCTTTAACAGGAGAGTCGCTAATGAATACCAATAACGCTTTAATGCAGCGCCGCCATAACGCCGTTCCTCGCGGCGTGGGGCAGATTCACCCGATTTTCGCCGAGCGGGCGGAAAATTGTCGGGTCTGGGATGTCGAAGGCCGTGAGTATCTCGATTTCGCGGGCGGCATTGCCGTCCTGAACACCGGTCATTTACATCCGGGCATTGTTTCAGCGGTGGAAGCGCAGTTGAAGAAATTGTCGCATACCTGTTTTCAGGTGCTGGCCTATGAACCGTACCTGGCGTTGTGCGAACGCATGAACCAGAAGGTACCGGGCGATTTCGCCAAAAAAACGTTGCTGGTCACGACCGGTTCAGAAGCGGTTGAAAACGCGGTGAAAATCGCCCGCGCGGCGACAAAACGCAGCGGCGCTATCGCGTTTAGCGGCGCTTACCACGGTCGTACCCACTACACGCTCTCTCTGACCGGGAAAGTACACCCGTACTCTGCTGGTATGGGATTGATGCCAGGCCATGTCTACCGCGCGCTTTATCCTTGCCCGCTACACAACATCAGCGACGACGACGCCATCGCCAGCATTGAGCGCATCTTTAAAAATGATGCCGCGCCGGAAGATATCGCCGCCATTATTATTGAGCCGGTACAGGGCGAAGGCGGATTTTACGCCGCCTCTCCCGCGTTTATGCAGCGACTGCGCGCGCTATGCGACCAACACGGCATTATGTTGATTGCCGACGAAGTGCAAAGCGGCGCGGGCCGGACCGGTACGCTGTTCGCCATGGAACAGATGGGCGTTGCGGCAGATATTACCACGTTTGCGAAATCGATCGCCGGCGGCTTTCCGCTGGCAGGCGTTACCGGCCGGGCAGACGTGATGGACGCTATCGCGCCGGGCGGGCTGGGCGGCACCTATGCCGGAAACCCGATTGCCTGCGCCGCCGCGCTGGCGGTACTGGACATTTTCGAGCAGGAAACTCTACTGCAAAAGGCAAATACGCTTGGCAAAACGCTGCGCGATGGCCTGATGGAGATAGCGGAAACGCACCGTGAGATTGGCGACGTGCGCGGACTGGGCGCCATGATCGCCATTGAGTTGTTTGAAAATGGCGACCCCGGCAAACCGAACGCGACTCTGACCGCCGACATTGTGGCCCGCGCCCGCGAGAAAGGGTTAATTCTGCTCTCCTGCGGTCCTTACTACAACATCTTGCGCATCCTCGTTCCACTCACTATTGAGGCCTCGCAGATTCGGCAAGGCCTGGAGATTATCGCCCAGTGCTTTGATGAGGCGAAACAAGCGTAATGTCCAATAAGCAGCGTCGGATGGCGACGTAACTGTCTTATCCGGCCTACAAAAACCGTTTCGATTGTAGGCCGAATAAGCCAGGCGCCATCCGGTAAACGAGCGCAATAACAATAAAGAGGTTTTAGGATGGGGCAATTGTCAGAATCACATGCATTAGGGGGCGGGCTGAAATCACGCCACGTCACCATGTTATCGATCGCCGGCGTCATCGGCGCCAGCCTGTTTGTCGGTTCCAGCGTGGCGATTGCGGAGGCCGGCCCTGCGGTACTGCTGGCCTATCTGTTCGCAGGACTTTTAGTCGTCATGATAATGCGAATGCTGGCTGAAATGGCCGTCGCCACGCCGGATACCGGTTCTTTTTCCACCTATGCGGATAAAGCGATCGGCCCCTGGGCCGGGTATACCATCGGCTGGTTATACTGGTGGTTTTGGGTGCTGGTTATTCCGCTGGAGGCCAATATTGCCGCCATTATTCTGAATTCATGGATACCAGGTATTCCGGTGTGGCTATTTTCATTAGTGATTACGCTTGCCTTAACCGGAAGCAATTTATTGAGCGTCAAAAATTACGGCGAATTCGAATTCTGGCTGGCGCTATGTAAAGTAATTGCCATTCTGGCGTTTATCGCGCTGGGCGCGGCGGCGATTAGCGGTTTTTATCCGTATGCCGAGGTAAGCGGTATCTCCCGGCTCTGGGATCACGGCGGTTTTATGCCTAACGGCTTCGGCGCTGTGTTAAGCGCCATGTTGATCACCATGTTCTCTTTTATGGGCGCGGAAATCGTCACTATTGCTGCCGCGGAATCCGATACGCCGGATAAACATATTGTACGCGCCACCAATTCTGTTATCTGGCGAATTTCCATCTTTTACCTGTGTTCCATTTTTGTGGTGGTGGCGCTGATCCCGTGGAATATGCCGGGTCTGAAAAGCGTAGGTTCGTACCGCTCGGTACTGGAGCTGCTTCATATTCCGCACGCAAAATTCATTATGGACTGCGTGATTTTGTTGTCGGTGACCAGTTGTCTGAACTCCGCATTATATACCGCCTCCCGGATGCTCTATTCCCTTAGCCGCCGCGGCGATGCGCCTGCGATAATGGGAAAAACTAACCGTAGCAAAACGCCCTGGGTAGCGGTTCTCCTCTCTACCGGCGCGGCCTTTTTAACCGTTATCGTCAATTATTACGCCCCGGCAAAAGTGTTTAAATTTCTTATCGACAGTTCTGGCGCCATCGCGCTGCTGGTCTATCTGGTGATTGCGATTTCGCAATTGCGGATGCGTAAAATTCTGCTGGCGCAGGGCGGAGAAATTAAGCTGAAAATGTGGCTTTATCCGTGGCTCACCTGGCTGGTTATCGGCTTTATCTGCTTTGTCCTGGTGGTGATGCTGTTTCGACCAGCACAGCAACTAGAAGTCATTTCGACGGGGCTGTTAGGGCTGGGCATAATAGGTACTGTCCCCATTATGTCTCGCTGGAAAAAACTGATAAGGTGGCAAAAAGCCCCCCTGCAAAACCTACGTTAGTTATTCCCGGCGTCAGCCGGGAAGCTTCTCAGGAGTAAAAGATGACCGCCCTTTCCCAACCGACGGCCATAGATGGCTATCGCTGGCTTAAAAATGACATTATTCGCGGCACTTATCAGCCGGATGAGAAACTGCGGATGAGTTTATTAACCGCCCGCTATGCGCTCGGCGTAGGGCCGCTGCGTGAGGCGCTGTCGCAACTGGTGGCGGAACGGCTGGTCACCGTGGTGAATCAAAAAGGCTATCGCGTGGCGTCCATGTCAGAGGCGGAACTCCTCGATATTTTTGACGCGCGCGCCAATATGGAAGCGATGCTGGTACGCCTGGCGATTGAACGCGGCGATGATGCGTGGGAGGCAGAGATCCTGGCGCGAGCGCATATGCTCAGTAAACTGGAAGCCAGCGATGCCAGTGAACATATGCTCGATGAATGGGATCAGCGCCACCAGGCGTTCCATTCCGCCATTGTCGCCGGGTGCGGCTCCCACTATCTGCTACAGATGCGCGAACGCTTATTTGACCTGGCGGCCCGCTACCGCTTTATTTGGTTACGTGAAACCGTTCTGTCCGTCGAGATGCTGGAAGATAAACATATCCAGCATCACACGCTAACCGAAGCGATACTGGCGCGCGAGGCGGCACGCGCCAGCGAATTAATGCGTCAGCATTTGCTGACGCCGATTCCCATTATTCGCCAGGCGATGGCAGGAAAAATGTAGCCTGGCGCGGCCTGATAGCCATTATTCTTCAGGAATACGCAACACTTGTCCCGGATATATTTTTTCCGGGCTTTTCAGCATTGGTTTATTTGCCTCGAAGATTTTATTATACAGATTGGCGTTACCATACACTTGCTTTGAAATAGCGCTCAGGGTGTCGCCTGATTTTACGGTATAAAACTGACTTTCAGCCGCTGGCGTCGTGGTTTTAACCTGATCGTCAACGCTGCTAATCCCGGCGATATTCCCCACGGCAACCAGAATTTTTTCTTTTGCCTCCTGACTCAGCCCATCACCCGTCACTGTCGCTTTTCCATCAGCAATTTGCACATTCACTTTGTCAGCGTCGGGTATTCCCGTTTTATTTAAATGTTCCTGGACTTTTTTCGCCTGATCGTCCTTATCATGATTAGCGGTTACCGCGTCCCAGAGTTTTTCACCTGCATCTTTTACAAAATTGAAAAGTCCCATATTCACCTCGCTTGTCAAAAATACACACAAAGAAAAGTGTAGCAGAGGGAATGAGGTTATCCTGATAAGCGGCGCTTATGCGCCGCCGGTGGCCGGTAATTAATGACGCATCTGAACCCAAAATGCGTGGATAAGCCCCGGAATATATCCGAGTAATGTCAGCAGGATATTAAGGATAAATGCCCAACCGAACCCTTTTCCTAAAAGTACGCCGAGCGGAGGCAAAATAATCGTAAATACAATTCTCCAGAAACCCATATACACTCCATACAAGCAAAATTAGTCGTTGTTTAAAAAGAGATTTTATCTCTAAGCATAGTCAGTTTACCTGAGCCTGCCAGTCACGCGCCGCGCTTTTACCCTCCTTTACGCTCTTTACGCTGGCATTAGGTTGACGTTTATTTTAGAATTAACTAAATTTAGAAAATGCTTAAATAACTATGACAGAGCTTGAACAACTTCAGTCCAGCGCAGAACAGGCGGCGGCCCTGCTCAAAGCGATGAGCCACCCAAAAAGATTACTGATTTTATGTATGCTTTGCGGTTCGCCAAAAACCAGCGCAGGCGAACTGGCGCGCATTACCGGGCTAAGCCCCTCCGCGACGTCGCAACATCTGGCGCGGATGCGGGAAGAAGGGCTGATTGATAGTCAACGCGATGCCCAGCGCATTCACTATTTCATTAAAAATGAGGCGGTTAATACGATTATCGCCACGTTAAAGAATCTCTATTGTCCATAAGGAGGCACGATGTCCATTGGGATAGTTTCCCCCCGTGAGGCGCAAGCGCTGATAGCGCAAGGCGCGAAACTGATTGATGTGCGCGACGCCGATGAATATCTGCGCGAGCATATTCCACATGCGCAACTGGCGCCGCTTTCCCGGCTTGAACAGGGCGATTTGCCCGCCAACCTGCGAGCGGAACAGATTATTTTTCACTGTCAGTCAGGTAAACGAACCAGCAGCAATGCAGCAAAACTACAGGCCATTGCCGCCCCTGCTCAGGTCAGTCTACTGGAAGGCGGCATCGACGGATGGAAAGCGGCAGGATTGCCCGTCACAGAAGACAAATCGCAACCGTTGCCGCTGATGCGTCAGGTGCAAATCGCCGCCGGCGGGTTGACGTTGCTTGGGGTGATTCTTGGCTATACGGTCCACGGCGGCTTTTTCCTCATTAGTGGTTTTGTCGGGGCCGGGTTAATGCTGGCAGGCATGACCGGCTTCTGCGGAATGGCGCGACTACTGGAAAAAATGCCCTGGAATACCCGTACTCATTAAGCGGTACCTTCACCGCGCGTCGGTAGGTGTGTAGTAGACTGAAGGCGGGTTTATACCATTGTTCAACAGGAGAGCGTGATGTTCACACCAGGCGATATCGTACAGCCCCGAATGGGTGGGCCGAAACTGAAAGTGATTGAAGTCAACGAGGATCATATTGTCGCGGTACAGGTCGGTAATGAGCAGGGCGAAAAATTGATCCTCAAAGCGGCAGATGTCACCCCCTATTGCGAAGAGGGCGATTTTGGCGTGTGCTGATTTATCAGAATGAGCATGGCGCAACGTTCCCTGAGTCCCGGTTAATAGAGACAGGAAACGAAGCGCCATCTGTTAAAGGTTATCCGTGATTAGATTAAGAAATCATCCAGAGATTTCCCCGCCGCCAGCGCCTGGGCAATCGGTTTAGGCGTACGACCTTGTCCGGTCCAGGTTTTTTCTTCGCCATTGAAATCAGTAAAACGATATTTTGCCGGACGCGGCTGGCGCTTTTTAGCAGAACGCGGCATTGCTGAATCCATGGCAAATAACTCTTCCGGGTTAATACCGTCTGCTTTCATCAGCTCCAGAAAGGCATTAATTTTCTCCTGCTTCTCGGCAAGCTGGCGTTGCTGCAATTCTTCTTCTTCGCGTCTTTCTTTAGTGACAACCCTGAATTTTTCGAGCATTTCTTCAAGAACGTCAATGGAGAATTCGCGAGCCATAGCGCGCAGCGTGCGGATATTATTTAAGTTCTGTAACATCAAATTCATATCAATAAAAACCTTTTAACGCAGAAAACAAAAACTATTACAGGCGGTATTGTATGCGATTATTGATTATATTTCCAGATCCTAAAGTTCATACAGATATACTCAGTATAACTCGATTAATTATATTAATCTGTTAACCAGAAGGTTATATTCATTACCCCCTGTGTGTTTCAGGTTATTCTGCCTACGGTATATCTGTAGGTTTCCCGTTCGGCTGTTTATACCCTTCATTCTTCAAGTTGCTTATGTGTTGGCTACGGATTACCCGGCCCATCCATGGGCCTCGCCCTGACGGGTCGTCGCACGCGACGTTCAAATCTGCTCCCGGCAGATTTGTCGCTCCCCACAGTCACATCGTTATCTATACTCCTGGGGACTCACTCCCTTGCCGCCTTTAAGCAACTCGAAATCCATAGCGTATATAGCGTATTGCGTATCTCAGTAACCACGGTGACCCTCACGGTGGCTGACCTTATACAGAAGTGAATATTTCAGCACAATAAGAGATTAACTATTCAAAAATCATCATCAGAGCTTTATGCTAAAAATCAGCCTGCAATAGCTATAATTATGCTGAGAAAAGTAGAGCGCGTGCCGTTAGCCGAGAATACATCGCATCTGACAACATTTGGAATGTGGCTGAAAATCGCCAGAAAAACAATGCATTATAATGCATTGATTTAAAAGTAATTAATGACTAACAACAACGAAAATCTCGCCGCGAGCAAAAAACACACAATCCCAGAGTATTTTATCGACAAAAAGCCTATAAATAAAAATATTACACTAGTTGATAGTTATTATATAGGGATATACTCTATGCAAAGACAAAAGTGCTTTATGATTTCACTACCAACCATCACCTCATTCTGATCGATACGCTACAAGGAGCATTAACATGTTCTCTCCACAGTCACGCTTGCGTCATGCCGTAGCAGACACGTTTGCGATGGTTGTTTACTGTTCTGTTGTGAACATGTTGATCGAGATATTCCTCTCCGGAATGAGCTTTGAGCAGTCGCTTTCTTCCAGGCTGGTGGCGATACCTGTCAACATTTTGATTGCATGGCCATACGGCGTTTACCGCGATCTGATTATGCGCGTCGCGCGTAAGGCAAGCCCGGCGGGATGGGCCAAAAACCTGGCGGATGTATTGGCTTATGTCACCTTTCAGTCACCCGTTTATATTATCATCTTGCTGACCGTCGGTGCCGGCTGGCATCAGATAGTGGCCGCCGTGAGTTCAAACATTGTTGTTTCAATGTTAATGGGCGCGGTTTATGGCTACTTCCTGGATTATTGTCGCCGCCTGTTTAAAGTGAGCAGCTATCATCAGGCTAAGGCGTAAGCTAGCGTCGCGACTGGCATTGCCAGTCGCGCTTTTAGTCGCTTTTTTCGTCGCCAAAAAGCCCATTCAGATAACGTTCTAACGCTATTCGGGAGCTAAAGCCGTGGGGAATACCGTAATGTTCGTGGGTCTCGCCGCCTAAATAGAGCGGAAAATTTTGGTAATGATCGCAGGTTTTAATATCCGAAGCCGGGTCAGCCAGTGATGAGCTACGGTCTTTTAATCTGGGGTGAATGATCAGCGCGGTACGCCCCATACGCGCCTCGCGGTTAACATAAACATAATTCTCGCCGCGTCGATAACCATACGTTTTATTCGTCACCACATCGACGGTAAACCCTGCCTTTTCCAGTACCCGCGCCACCTCGTCAGGTCGTAAATACATATTTTATCCTCATTCTCTTGTACTGCGGGCTTACCTTACCCGATAGCGCGTTATCAACGCTTTCAGAAAAGTCCAGAAACGCATGATATCGCCGTAACAAGCCTCGGCAGGTAAAAATATGAACTACACTGAAAGCTACATCGAAATCAATGGAGGATCATATGCTTAACAAACCGAACCGAAACGACGTCGATGATGGTGTTCAGGATATTCAGAATGATGTCAATCGATTAGCCGACAGTCTGGAAGATGTCCTTAAATCCTGGGGAAGCGATGCGAAAGACGAAGCCGAGGCTGCGCGACGTAAAGCACAGGCGTTGCTGAAAGAGACCCGGGCGCGGATGCATGGACGTACTCGCGTAAAACAAGCCGCCTGTGATGCGATGGGGTGCGCGGATACGTTTGTGCGTGAAAAACCCTGGTGTAGCGTAGGAACCGCCGCAGCGGTAGGAATTTTTATCGGGGCGCTGCTTAGCCTGCGTCGCTAACGACGTGCGCAGCCGGATTGCGACATACTTTATTGGGCCTGCATCATTGCCGCAGGCCCAGGTCGCGCCATTCGGCGAAACGGTTACTGTATCGCCTGTCGAAGCTGCCATGCGACCTGTTTCGCCATGCCAGCGGAAGTAATATTGGTAAACGACAGTAAAATGCCCCCCTTTCCTGACGAAACCACTCGCCAACGGCTTAGCGCCTGTACCGCCAGTCCGGCCTGATTCGCTTTTGCTACCTGCGCTTTATCATCACCTTCAACCTCAATAACCAATTGAATACCGCCTTTCTGTAATGTCACGACAAATCCCTGTTCTGCCAGCGCCTCTTCAATCCATAACCGTCGCTGAGCATAATGTTGACGCATCTTTTTCAGATGCCGCCAGAAATGGCCATCACGGATAAAATCAGCCAGCGTGTGCTGCCATAACAACGGTACGCTACAGGGCATCAGCGACGCCTGCTGGCGGAAATGCTCAATCTGCTTTATCGGCACCACCAGCCAGGCGGTACGTAATGCCGGAAAGAGCGACTTACTGAACGTTCCGGCGTAAATCACTCGCTGCGGGGCATCCAGACTCTTGAGCGGCGGAAGCGGTTTACCGTGATAACGAAATTCGCTGTCGTAGTCATCTTCAATAATCCAGGCCTGCACATTCGCCGCCCATGCCAGAAGTTGCCGTCGGCGAGTTAACGACAGCGCCACCCCCAACGGACTTTGATGGGCGGGCGTCACCAATGCAAAGCGCCCTTGCGGGCAATCCCGCATCCCCGCCGCGACATTCAGCCCATCGGCATCGACCGGAATCGGCGCCAGCGTAATCCCCTCCTGCGTTATCACCGGGCGAATTAACGGAAAGCCGGGATCTTCCACCCACATGCTGTCTCCCGGCACAGACAATGTACGCAGGATTAGCCGCATAGAATCCGCATAACCGGAGGTAATAAATACCTGTTCCGGCAGACATTCAATGCTACGCGAAACCCGCAGGTAATCGACTATCGCCTGGCGCAAAATCGCCTCGCCGCAGACGTCGCCTAATGCCAGATCGAAGCGCGTCTGCGTGCGCAACCGACGCCCCATCACTCGCGCCCACTTCTCGCGTGGAAAGAGATCCAGCGCCGGTAATCCCATCTGAAAGGGTTTCGGTTCCGGACTTTCTCCGGCAAAAACGGCGGGTATCGGCGGCGCCGTCTCAAACCGTAGAGCGTTGCTCACAAACGTGCCTGCCTGGCCACGTCGCTCCAGCCAGCCCTGCGCCACCAGCTCGCCATAGGCATTTTCCACCGTGGCGCGAGAAACGCCCAGTTCCTGCGCCCACGTTCGGCTGGAAGGCAAACGCGTTCCTGGCGCGAGTTCTCCTTGCTCAATGGCCGTTTTTAACTGACGAGCGATGTGCTGATAGCGCGGCATATGGTCTGCTTTTTCTGTAAAAATATGGCTCTCTTTTACAGACCATTATAGTGCTACAGTGCTCGTCATCAACACGAGGAGAAACATGATGACGACGTTACGCCAACCCTATTATGAACTGAGCCCGGAGGTTTACAGCGCTCTGGTGCAGGCGAAAAACGCGCTGGAAAAGAGCACGCTTGACCTCACTCTGATGGAGCTGATTTACCTGCGTGTTTCGCAAATAAATGGCTGTGCATTTTGCCTGGAGATGCACAGTAAAGCGCTGCGTAAGGCTGGCGTAAATCAAGCTAAATTAGATGCGCTGGCAGGATGGCGGGTAAGTCACCATTTCAGCGAGCAAGAGTGCGCGGCGTTAGCCTGGGCGGAATCGGTGACGCACATTGCTGAAACCCACGCCGAAGATAATGTTTACCTGCCGCTGCTCGATCATTTCAGCGCGCGTGAAATCAGCGATCTGACCTTCGCTATTGGTTTAATGAACTGCTTTAACCGTCTGGCGATCGGTATGCGAATGTGACGCATTGTTGCCGGATGGCGCAGATGTCAGCCAACTCTGTTATGCGTGAACCTGCAGGCCGGATCGGGCGTTCACGCCGCCATCCGGCAAAAATTAGCCATGCCGCCCCTACCCCGCTGCGTTCATCAGCGACGTTAAAATCAATCGAAAATTCCCATATCTTGTATGGTTGAATCTTAATTCAACTACATCTAGTATTTCCTGTATCAACACACGACAATCCGACGCGTTTCATCGCGCCGTTTTCTCATTTTAAATGGAAATACGAATCATGAGCATTACTATTTACACTCGCAATAACTGTGTCCAGTGCCACGCCACAAAGCGGGCGATGGAAAGCCGTGGATTTGAATTTGAGATGGTGAACGTCGATCTGGTGCCGGATGCAGCGGATACGCTCCGGGCGCAAGGATTTCGTCAATTACCGGTGGTGATGGCGGGCGATTTGAGCTGGTCTGGCTTCCGCCCGGACATGATTAACCGTCTGCACCCGACACCCCACGCGGCAAACGCATGAGCGCGCTCGTCTACTTCTCCAGCAGATCTGAAAATACGCACCGCTTTATGCAGCGTCTGGGGCTGCCTGCCACGCGTATTCCGCTCAATGAACGGGAGCGAATTCAGGTAGACGAACCGTACATTCTGGTTGTGCCGTCATACGGCGGCGGCGGGATGGCCGGTGCGGTGCCGCGACAGGTGATCCGCTTTTTAAATGATGAACACAACCGGGCGCGCATTCGCGGCGTCATCGCCTCCGGTAACCGCAATTTCGGCGATGCCTGGGGATGCGCTGGCGATGTGATAGCACAAAAATGCGGCGTCCCCTGGCTGTACCGCTTTGAGCTCATGGGCATACAACGCGACATCGATAACGTCCGAAAAGGAGTAAATGAATTTTGGCAACAACTACCCCGGAGCGCGTAATGCAGGAAACCATGGATTACCACGCCCTGAACGCGATGCTGAATCTTTATGATAAAGCAGGCCATATTCAGTTCGACAAGGACCAGCAGGCGATCGACGCCTTCTTTGCCGCTCACGTCCGCCCGCATTCCGTGACGTTTGCCAGCCAGCATGAACGTCTGGAGACGCTGGTTCGGGAAGGGTATTACGATGACGCCGTCCTCGCGCGTTACGACCGCGCCTTCGTCCTCCGCCTGTTCGAGCACGCCCACGCCAGCGGCTTTCGCTTCCAGACGTTTCTTGGCGCCTGGAAGTTCTATACCAGTTACACGCTGAAAACCTTCGACGGCAAACGTTATCTGGAACACTTTGAAGATCGGGTAACAATGGTGGCGTTGACGCTGGCGCAGGGTGACGAAACGCTGGCCACCCAACTGACCGATGAAATGCTTTCTGGTCGCTTTCAGCCCGCCACCCCGACTTTTTTAAATTGCGGCAAACAGCAGCGTGGGGAACTGGTCTCCTGCTTCCTGCTCCGTATCGAAGACAATATGGAGTCGATCGGGCGGGCGGTGAATTCGGCGCTACAACTCTCCAAACGCGGCGGCGGCGTCGCGTTTTTACTCTCCAATCTGCGCGAGGCGGGCGCGCCGATCAAACGCATTGAGAATCAGTCTTCCGGCGTGCTCCCGGTGATGAAAATGCTGGAAGACGCGTTTTCGTATGCCAACCAGCTTGGCGCGCGCCAGGGGGCCGGCGCGGTTTATCTCCATGCGCACCATCCGGATATTCTGCGTTTTCTGGATACCAAACGGGAAAATGCCGACGAAAAAATCCGGATCAAAACGCTCTCTCTCGGCGTGGTGATCCCGGATATCACCTTCCGGCTGGCGAAAGAAAACGCGCAAATGGCGCTCTTTTCGCCCTATGACGTACAACGACGCTACGGCAAACCGTTTGGCGATATCGCCATTAGCGAACGGTACGATGAATTAATTGCCGATCCGCACGTGCGTAAAACCTATATTAACGCCCGTGACTTTTTTCAAACACTGGCGGAAATTCAGTTCGAATCCGGGTATCCCTACATCATGTTTGAAGATACGGTAAACCGCGCGAATCCCATTGCTGGTCGCATTAATATGAGCAACCTGTGCTCAGAAATTTTACAGGTCAATAGCGCCTCCCGTTACGACGATAACCTTGACTATACCCACATCGGGCATGACATTTCCTGCAATCTCGGCTCGCTGAATATCGCTCACGTCATGGATTCACCGGACATTGGCCGTACCGTAGAAACCGCTATTCGCGGCCTGACGGCGGTGTCGGACATGAGCCATATACGCAGCGTGCCCTCAATAGCCGCCGGTAATGCCGCCTCTCATGCCATCGGTCTGGGCCAGATGAATCTGCATGGCTATCTGGCGAGAGAAGGCATTGCCTACGGTTCGCCGGAGGCGTTGGATTTCACCAATCTCTATTTTTACACCATTACCTGGCATGCCGTGCATACTTCAATGCGGCTGGCCCGCGAACGCGGCAAAACCTTCGCCGGATTTGCGCAGTCGCGCTATGCCAGCGGCGACTATTTTACGCAGTATTTACAGGACGACTGGCAACCGAAAACGGCGAAAGTCAGAACGCTATTTGCCCGCAGCGGCATTACGCTGCCCACACGCGAAATGTGGCTAAAGCTGCGCGACGATGTGATGCGCTATGGCATCTATAACCAAAATTTGCAGGCGGTGCCGCCGACCGGTTCGATTTCTTACATTAATCATGCGACCTCCAGCATTCATCCGATTGTGGCCAAAATTGAGATTCGCAAAGAGGGCAAAACCGGGCGTGTGTATTACCCCGCGCCGTTTATGACCAATAAAAATCTGGACATGTATCAGGATGCTTACGATATCGGTCCGGAAAAAATTATTGATACCTATGCCGAGGCCACGCGCCACGTCGATCAA
Source organism: Salmonella sp. SAL04213 (assembly GCF_046550535.1). Classification (NCBI taxonomy): domain Bacteria; kingdom Pseudomonadati; phylum Pseudomonadota; class Gammaproteobacteria; order Enterobacterales; family Enterobacteriaceae; genus Salmonella; species Salmonella sp. SAL04213. The sequence continues at coordinate 99,079 of NZ_JBGDXS010000006.1, forward strand.
GGGCTGTCGCTCACCTTGTTTTTCCCCGATACCGCCACGACCCGCGATATCAACAAGGCGCAGATCTATGCCTGGCGAAAAGGTATTAAGTCACTGTATTACATCCGGCTTCGCCAGTTGGCGCTGGAAGGTACTGAAATTGAAGGCTGCGTATCCTGCGCGCTATAAGGAAAGCCATATGAAATTATCTCGTATTAGCGCCATCAACTGGAACAAGATCCAGGACGACAAAGATCTGGAGGTGTGGAACCGGCTGACCAGTAACTTCTGGCTGCCGGAAAAAGTGCCGTTATCGAATGATATTCCGGCCTGGCAGACGCTGAGCGCCGCCGAACAGCAGCTCACCATTCGCGTGTTTACGGGACTTACGCTGCTCGACACTATCCAGAACATCGCAGGCGCGCCGTCGTTAATGGCAGATGCCATCACGCCGCATGAAGAGGCAGTGCTGTCGAACATCAGCTTTATGGAAGCGGTACACGCCCGCTCTTACAGTTCTATTTTTTCCACGCTGTGCCAGACGAAAGAGGTTGATGCCGCCTACGCCTGGAGCGAAGAAAACCCGCCGCTTCAGCGTAAGGCGCAGATTATTTTGGCTCATTACGTCAGCGATGAACCGCTAAAGAAAAAAATTGCCAGCGTCTTTTTAGAGTCTTTTCTGTTCTATTCCGGCTTCTGGCTGCCAATGTATTTCTCCAGCCGCGGTAAGCTCACGAACACTGCCGACCTGATTCGTTTAATCATTCGCGATGAAGCGGTTCACGGTTATTATATTGGCTATAAGTATCAGATAGCGCTACAAAAACTATCGGCAATCGAGCGTGAAGAGTTAAAGCTTTTCGCGCTCGATTTGTTGATGGAACTGTACGACAACGAAATCCGCTACACAGAAGCATTATATGCGGAAACCGGCTGGGTTAACGACGTCAAAGCCTTCTTGTGCTACAACGCCAATAAAGCCTTAATGAACCTGGGTTATGAGGCGTTATTTCCGCCGGAGATGGCTGACGTGAATCCCGCAATCCTTGCCGCGCTCTCGCCGAATGCCGACGAAAACCATGATTTCTTTTCCGGCTCAGGTTCATCTTATGTGATGGGGAAAACAGTCGAAACCGAAGACGAAGACTGGAATTTTTAACCTTACGGGCATGGGAAATAACGTTACATTTTCCATGCCTTTATTTCAAGCAATACCGGGTTAAATCGCGCAAATATTACAACATGTTCTACACTCAATACGAGTGAGATTATTCACCTGGATTCCTCCAATTCAGGTGGATTTTTGCTGGTTGTCTCAAAAAATATCTTTCCCTCCCCATTCGCGTTCAGCCCTTATATCATGGGAAATCACAGCCGATAGCACCTCGCAATATTCATGCCAGAAGCAAATTCAGGGTTGTCTCAGATTCTGAGTATGTTAGGGTAGAAAAAGGTAACTATTTCTATCAGGTAACATATCGACATAAGTAAATAACAGGAATCATTCTATTGCATGGCAATTAAATTAGAAGTGAAGAATCTGTATAAAATATTTGGAGAGCATCCACAGCGTGCCTTCAAATATATTGAAAAGGGACTATCGAAAGAGCAAATACTGGAAAAAACGGGGCTATCGCTTGGCGTTAAAGACGCCAGTCTGGCCATTGAAGAAGGCGAGATATTTGTCATCATGGGATTATCCGGCTCGGGTAAATCCACAATGGTACGCCTTCTCAATCGCCTGATTGAACCCACCCGCGGACAGGTACTGATTGACGGCGTTGATATTGCCAAAATATCAGACGCTGAGCTTCGCGAGGTGCGCAGGAAAAAGATTGCGATGGTCTTCCAGTCATTTGCGCTCATGCCGCATATGACCGTGCTGGATAATACGGCATTCGGTATGGAATTAGCGGGCATCGCGGCGCAAGAGCGTCGCGAAAAAGCGCTGGACGCCTTGCGTCAGGTGGGGCTTGAGAATTACGCTCACGCCTATCCGGATGAACTTTCCGGTGGGATGCGTCAGCGTGTTGGGCTTGCCCGCGCGCTGGCAATCAACCCTGATATCTTATTAATGGATGAAGCATTTTCCGCCCTCGATCCATTAATTCGTACCGAAATGCAGGATGAGCTGGTGAAATTACAGGCGAAACATCAGCGCACCATTGTCTTTATTTCCCACGATCTTGATGAGGCTATGCGTATTGGCGACAGGATTGCCATTATGCAAAATGGCGAGGTTGTACAGGTTGGTACGCCGGATGAGATCCTGAATAATCCGGCAAATGATTATGTCCGCACGTTCTTCCGTGGCGTGGATATTAGTCAGGTCTTTAGCGCCAAAGATATTGCCCGTCGCAGTCCGGTCGGATTAATTCGTAAAACGCCAGGTTTCGGTCCCCGTTCGGCACTGAAATTATTACAGGATGAAGACCGTGAATATGGTTACGTCATTGAGCGTGGCAATAAATTCGTGGGCGTCGTGTCCATCGACTCATTAAAAGCGGCATTAAGCCAGGCGCAAGGGATTGAAGCGGCGCTTATCGACGACCCTTTAGTCGTTGATGCGCAAACCCCACTCAGCGAGTTGCTCTCTCACGTCGGTCAGGCGCCCTGCGCGGTGCCGGTTGTCGATGAAGAACACCAGTATGTTGGCATTATTTCAAAACGTATGTTGCTACAGGCTTTAGATCGCGAGGGGGGTAACAATGGCTGATCAAACGAATCCGTGGGATACCGCACAGGTGGCCGATACGACGACGCAAACGGCTGATGCCTGGGGAACACCGGCAGGCGTAGCCACGGACGGCGGCAGTACCGACTGGTTGAACAGCGCGCCCGCGCCAGCCCCTGAACACTTTTCTCTTCTGGACCCGTTCCATAAGACGCTTATCCCGCTGGATAGCTGGGTCACAGAGGGAATCGACTGGGTCGTCACCCATTTCCGTCCCCTTTTTCAGGGGATTCGTGTGCCGGTGGATTACATCCTTAACGGCTTTCAGCAACTGCTGCTGGGAATGCCCGCCCCTGTGGCGATTATTCTCTTTGCGCTGATTGCCTGGCAGGTTTCCGGCGTGGGCATGGGGATCGCGGCGCTGATATCGCTGATCGCCATCGGCGCGATCGGCGCCTGGTCGCAGGCGATGATTACCCTGGCGCTGGTGCTGACCGCCCTGTTGTTCTGCGTCGTGATCGGATTACCGATGGGAATCTGGCTGGCGCGCAGCCCGCGCGCGGCCAAAATAGTTCGTCCGCTGCTGGATGCGATGCAGACCACGCCCGCGTTTGTCTATCTGGTGCCGATTGTCATGTTATTCGGCATCGGTAACGTGCCGGGCGTGGTGGTGACGATTATTTTTGCTCTACCGCCGATTATACGCCTGACGATCCTGGGCATTAACCAGGTGCCTGCCGATTTAATTGAAGCGTCGCGCTCGTTCGGCGCCAGCCCGCGCCAAATGTTGTTCAAAGTGCAACTACCGCTGGCGATGCCCACCATTATGGCAGGCGTTAATCAGACGCTGATGCTGGCTCTCTCGATGGTCGTCATCGCCTCGATGATTGCGGTCGGCGGGCTTGGCCAGATGGTATTACGCGGCATTGGTCGTCTTGATATGGGGCTGGCAACCGTCGGCGGCGTCGGCATTGTGATTCTCGCCATCATTCTGGACCGTCTGACGCAGGCCGTCGGGCGCGACTCGCGTAGCCGCGGTAACCGTCGCTGGTATACCACCGGTCCTGTTGGGCTAATCACCCGCCCTTTCGTTAAGTAACTCTCCTGACGCCCGGTGACGCTGCGCTTACCGGGCTTACAACTCCCTACCATAATTAAAGGAACAACGATGCGACATACTGTGATATTTGCCTCAGCGTTTGCCACCCTTGTCACCACCAGCGCTTTCGCTGCCGACCTGCCTGGCAAAGGCATTACCGTTCAACCTATCCAAAGCACGATTTCTGAAGAGTCCTTCCAGACGTTACTGGTCAGCCGGGCGCTGGAAAAGTTGGGTTATACCGTAAATAAGCCGAGTGAAGTCGATTACAACGTAGGCTATACCTCCATCGCCTCTGGCGATGCGACGTTTACCGCCGTGAACTGGCAGCCGCTGCATGATGATATGTATGCCGCAGCAGGCGGAGACAAAAAGTTTTACCGCGAGGGCGTCTTCGTCTCCGGCGCTGCGCAGGGCTATCTGATCGATAAAAAAACCGCCGAGCAGTACAACATCACCAATATCGCTCAGCTAAAAGATCCGAAAATCGCCAAAATCTTCGATACCAATGGCGACGGAAAAGCGGACATGATGGGCTGCTCGCCGGGCTGGGGCTGCGAAGCCGTGATCAATCACCAGAATAAAGCGTTTGATCTGCAAAAAACCGTTGAGGTCAGCCACGGTAACTATGCGGCGATGATGGCTGATACCATTACCCGTTTTAAAGAAGGCAAGCCGGTGCTGTATTACACCTGGACCCCGTACTGGGTGAGCGACGTAATGAAGCCGGGTAAAGATGTCGTCTGGCTACAGGTGCCGTTCTCCTCTCTGCCGGGCGAACAGAAAAATATTGATACTAAACTGCCGAACGGCGCGAACTATGGGTTCCCGGTTAATACCATGCATATTGTCGCCAATAAGGCATGGGCGGAGAAAAACCCGGCGGCGGCGAAACTGTTCGCCATCATGAAGTTGCCGCTGGCGGATATCAACGCGCAGAACGCCATGATGCATGCCGGTAAATCGTCTGAAGCCGATGTTCAGGGCCACGTAGACGGCTGGATCAACGCCCACCAGCAGCAGTTTGACGGCTGGGTGAAAGAAGCGCTGGCCGCGCAGAAATAAGATCGTTTTTTATGCCGGATAGCGGCGCAGTTCATGCGCCGCTATCCGGCCAACGCAATCTCTCCTCAAAGCGCACGATTCATCACGTCACCGTTCCCCTTTATTCATCAACATCCGCTATGATTGTTTTCCCAGGAAATAATTATCTGAATCACGATTACCATAATGACGAAACCCACTCATGGGCTTAGCCCGGCGCTGATCGTTTTAATGTCTGTGGCCACGGGGCTGGCGGTCGCCAGCAACTACTACGCCCAGCCGCTGCTTGATACCATCGCGCATCACTTTTCGCTTTCCGCCAGCTCCGCAGGGTTTATCGTTACCGCCGCGCAGTTGGGCTATGCCGCTGGCCTGTTGTTTCTGGTGCCGCTCGGCGACATGTTTGAACGCCGAACGCTGATTGTCTCCATGACGTTGCTGGCGGCTGGCGGAATGCTGATCACCGCCAGCAGTCAGTCGCTTAGCATGATGATACTCGGAACGGCCTTAACCGGACTGTTCTCCGTGGTGGCGCAGATTCTGGTTCCGCTGGCCGCCACGCTTGCGACGCCCGCCACCCGCGGTAAAGTGGTCGGCACCATTATGAGCGGCCTGTTGCTGGGGATCCTGCTGGCGCGAACGGTCGCCGGACTGCTGGCAAACCTCGGCGGTTGGCGCACCGTATTTTGGGTAGCGTCGGCGCTGATGGCGCTGATGGCCGTCGCGTTGTGGCGCGGACTGCCAAAGCTCAAATCCGACACCCATCTTAACTACCCGCAACTGTTGGGTTCTGTATTCAGCCTGTTTATTCACGATAAGCTGCTGCGTACCCGCGCGCTGCTGGGCTGTCTGACCTTTGCTAATTTCAGCATCCTCTGGACATCAATGGCCTTTTTGCTCGCCGCGCCGCCGTTTAGCTATTCCGAGGGAATGATTGGCCTGTTTGGCCTGGCGGGGGCCGCCGGCGCTTTAGGCGCGCGTCCGGCTGGCGGATTTGCCGATAAAGGTAAATCTCACCTCACCACCACGTTCGGCTTACTGCTGCTGTTACTCTCCTGGCTGGCTATCTGGCTTGGGCACACCTCGGTACTGGCGCTGATTATTGGCATTCTGGTACTGGACCTCACCGTTCAGGGGGTACATATCACCAATCAGACGGTCATCTATCGTTTGCATCCGGATGCGCGTAACCGGCTCACCGCCGGCTATATGACCAGCTACTTTATCGGTGGCGCCGCGGGGTCGCTGATTTCCGCCTCCGCCTGGCAACATGCCGGCTGGGCCGGCGTTTGTCTGGCGGGTGTCACGGTAGCCTTACTTAATTTACTGGTCTGGTGGCGAGGTTTTCACCGACAGGAAGCCGTAAATTAAGCGGATAGTGAGCGTTTACCTTTGTTTAAGCTCCTTAGGGTGTTAAGGAGCTCCCCAGTCTGTTAAGGTTATGCTATTCATTTATCATGGTTATTTTTATACCGGTGAAGAATAATATAATTCTATGGAAAGCCCTGCATCCCCATCTGCTCCCAGGCCAATAGCGCCCGTTCAAGGATTCGAAGGTCGTTCACCGATAGCTATCCGTGATATTCCGGTGGCTTTTGCATCGGGTTGTAAGGCCGTTTACCCGGCTTTCGCCCCTCCCGCTTATCGTTCTCTCCTGATTTTTTCATGCAGGCACTCACGCTTTTCTCGTCATTCCTGGATTTGCCGCAGGCGGCGCTTTACCGGGCCCAATGCTCCCGTTGACGTCTCAGTCTGCGTATCATTGGTTGCTTTATAGCCTGAAAGAATGATTTTGTATTAATAATACATTTACTTTATTTGTCACTGTCGTTACTATATCGGCTGAAATTAATGAGGTCATGCCCAAATGGATAGTTCGTTTACGCCCATTGAACAAATGCTAAAATTTCGCGCCAGCCGTCACGAAGACTTTCCTTATCAGGAAATTCTTTTGACTCGTCTTTGTATGCACATGCAAGGCAAGCTCCTGGAAAACCGCAATAAGATGCTGAAGGCTCAAGGGATTAACGAGACGTTGTTTATGGCGTTGATTACGCTGGAGTCTCAGGAAAACCACAGTATTCAGCCGTCTGAATTAAGCTGCGCGCTGGGTTCATCTCGCACCAATGCGACACGCATTGCAGATGAGCTGGAAAAACGCGGCTGGATTGAGCGTCGTGAGAGCGATAACGACCGCCGTTGCCTGCATCTGCAATTAACGGAGAAAGGTCAGGCATTTTTGCAAGAAGTGCTTCCGCCTCAGCATCATTGTCTGCATCAACTCTGGTCATCACTTAGCACTGCCGAAAAAGATCAACTTGAGCACATCACTCGTAAACTCCTGACGCGTCTTGATCAAATGGAGCAGGAAGGCACTGTTCTTGAGGCGCTGCGCTAAAGCGCCGACCCGCTCAAAAATCCAGATTAATAACAGGAAAGCGGACAGGCCGGCACGCGTTACTGCTGGCCTTTCTGACAACAGGTCGGCTCAGCCGATGTGAATAATAAGATCGTGGAGAACAACATGAGCGCAAATGCGGAGATCCAAACCCCGCAGCAACCGGCTAAGAAGAAAGGCAAACGCAAAACAGCGCTGCTACTTCTTACCTTGCTCTTTGTTATTATTGCCGTGGCATATGGAATTTATTGGTTTTTAGTATTGCGTCATATTGAAGAGACAGATGATGCTTACGTGGCAGGGAACCAGGTTCAAATCATGGCGCAGGTGTCAGGCAGCGTGACGAAAGTCTGGGCTGATAACACCGACTTTGTAAAAGAGGGCGATGTTCTGGTCACGCTCGATCAGACTGACGCCAAACAAGCGTTTGAAAAAGCCAAAACGGCGCTGGCCTCCAGCGTGCGCCAGACGCACCAGTTGATGATTAACAGCAAGCAGTTACAGGCGAATATCGACGTGCAAAAAACCGCCCTGGCGCAAGCGCAAAGCGACCTTAACCGTCGTGTGCCGCTGGGTAATGCCAATCTTATTGGCCGTGAAGAGCTGCAACACGCCCGCGATGCCGTCGCCAGCGCGCAGGCACAGCTGGATGTCGCCATTCAACAGTACAATGCCAACCAGGCAATGATACTCAACAGTAAACTGGAAGATCAGCCTGCGGTTCAACAAGCGGCGACCGAAGTGCGTAACGCCTGGCTGGCGCTGGAGCGTACCCGCATCGTCAGCCCAATGACCGGTTATGTCTCCCGCCGCGCCGTCCAGCCTGGCGCGCAAATCAGCCCCACCACGCCGCTGATGGCCGTGGTGCCTGCAACCGATCTGTGGGTGGACGCTAACTTTAAAGAGACTCAATTAGCGAATATGCGCATTGGGCAGCCAGTGACGGTGATTACTGATATTTATGGCGACGACGTAAAATACACCGGTAAAGTCGTCGGTCTGGATATGGGAACAGGCAGCGCCTTCTCTCTGCTGCCCGCGCAAAATGCGACGGGTAACTGGATTAAAGTGGTTCAACGTCTGCCGGTACGCGTCGAACTGGACGCCCGCCAGTTAGAACAACATCCGCTGCGTATTGGTTTATCGACGCTGGTCACCGTGGATACCGCTAATCGCGACGGTCAGGTACTGGCCAGCCAGGTACGAACGACGCCGGTTGCCGAAAGTAACGCACGCGAAATTAATCTCGCGCCGGTCAATAAACTGATCGACGACATCGTACAGGCTAACGCGGGTTAATCCTGAGGTGCGTGTGATGCAACAGCAAAAACCGCTGGAGGGCGCGCAGCTCGTCATCATGACGATCGCGCTGTCGCTGGCGACATTCATGCAGGTGCTGGACTCCACCATTGCCAACGTGGCGATTCCGACCATCGCCGGGAACCTGGGTTCTTCCCTAAGCCAGGGGACATGGGTTATCACCTCTTTCGGGGTGGCGAACGCTATCTCGATTCCCTTAACCGGCTGGCTGGCGAAACGTTTTGGCGAAGTCAAACTGTTCATGTGGTCGACGGTCGCCTTTGCCGCGGCCTCCTGGGCCTGTGGCGTATCCAGCAGCCTGAATATGCTGATCTTCTTCCGCGTGGTGCAGGGCGTGGTCGCCGGGCCGCTGATTCCGCTCTCGCAAAGCCTGTTGCTGAATAACTATCCGCCTGCAAAGCGCTCCATTGCGCTGGCGCTCTGGTCAATGACCGTCATTGTCGCGCCGATTTGCGGCCCGATTCTGGGGGGCTACATCAGTGATAATTACCACTGGGGATGGATTTTCTTCATCAACGTGCCGATTGGCATCGCCGTCGTCCTGATGACGTTACACACGCTGCGCGGACGTGAAACGCATACCGAACGGCGACGTATTGACGCCGTCGGGCTGGCGTTACTGGTGATTGGCATCGGCAGCCTGCAAATTATGCTCGATCGCGGTAAAGAGCTGGACTGGTTCTCCTCGCAGGAAATTATCATCCTGACCGTGGTCGCCGTCATCGCCATCAGTTTCCTGATCGTCTGGGAACTGACCGACGATCACCCTATCGTCGATCTTTCTCTTTTTAAATCGCGTAACTTCACGATTGGCTGCTTGTGCATCAGCCTTGCCTATATGCTCTATTTCGGCGCCATTGTTCTACTGCCGCAGCTTTTGCAAGAGGTGTACGGCTATACCGCAACGTGGGCAGGTCTGGCGTCGGCGCCAGTCGGCATTATTCCGGTAATTTTGTCGCCGATTATCGGACGCTTCGCGCATAAACTGGATATGCGCAGGCTGGTCACGTTCAGCTTCATTATGTACGCCGTCTGTTTTTACTGGCGCGCCTGGACGTTCGAACCGGGTATGGATTTCGGCGCTTCCGCATGGCCGCAGTTTATTCAGGGATTTGCCGTCGCCTGCTTCTTTATGCCGCTGACCACCATTACGCTCTCCGGGTTACCGCCAGAACGGCTGGCGGCGGCATCAAGCCTGTCGAACTTCACGCGAACGCTGGCAGGCTCCATCGGCACCTCGATTACCACCACTATGTGGACCGATCGTGAGTCGCTACACCATGCTCAGCTCACGGAGTCGATTACGGCGTATAATCCAAACGCTCAGGCTATGTACGATAAACTGGAAGGCTTAGGGATGACGCACCAACAGGCGTCAGGCTGGATAGCCCAGCAAATCACGAATCAGGGGCTGATTATTTCCGCCAACGAAATCTTCTGGATGTCGGCGGGGATCTTCCTGGTGCTGCTCGGCCTGGTGTGGTTCGCCAAACCGCCCTTCGGTGCGGGCGGCGGCGGTGGCGGCGCGCACTAACTATCTGATAAAAGGGATCTGCGGATCCCTTTTTTAGTAGACCAACAATCAGAAGAAATATTTGAATCTCAGACGCCCGCCGTAACGCGCATCTTCACTGTTATCGCCATTATTCGGATTGGACTCTACCCATGAAGCATAGGCACCGAGGTAGATGTTAAAGTTTTTCATATCCATCACGTTGGGGAATAAATATGAGGCATGAATAGTGTGAATGTCATAATTGCCGGGATCGGTGATCCAGCAATCGTCCTCACAAACGGCATCGATATTAGTAGCATTGAAGGCTTCGATTTTGTTATGCGCATAGATATAACCCAGTTCAAATCGATGCCACAGCGCATTCACCCCAGCGGTAAAATCTGTCTCATCGGTCGCATCCATATAAGCGGTATTCAGGTTAATCACCGCGCCATCTTCCGGGTCAGTTTTTTGACCATTCCAGGTCATGGTAAAACCATAGCCCGTACGATCTGACTGATCGATCCACTTCCCATTCTCATAATAGCCATAGGCGTTGTTAACGACGTTACTTTCCATCGCTATCGCCGTTGAAAAACGCCCGTTTTGCCAGGCAATAACCGGACGGACGTAAGCCACGTTTTTATCGTTGGTTAAATCCATTCCGTGGTACTGCTTCTCTGTATATAACGTACTGCCATTTTCCAGCAATGTGTTAACTTCGAAATACCAGTTGTCGATGGTTTTGCTCAGCAGGAAGTTACCCCCACTGTCGCTACGTCCCCGTCCTTCTTTCATCATATAGATATAGCCGTAACCGTCACTGTAAAGATCGTTCGCTGTATTCCCCGAATATTCAATAAACGTATCCTGATTCAGCGGGAACATATCGTAGGCTTCAAAACGACCAACCTTAATTTTCCAGTCATTCTCACGACCAAAGAAGAAAACGGCATCATCAAGGTTCATTTTTCCGGTCAGGTCCGCCAGAGGCTGTACAGAGAATCCGGCAAAATTACCGTTGTCCAACCGCTGGTAGCCATCAAAGCCCAGCAACAAGCGCCCGTTAATATCCCAGCGTTCATTGGTTCCTGATGCCCAATCTTTATTCGCTGACGTTCTCATCGATGTCAGGCTACCGGAACGGCTTGCCGCATCCATATTAAATTCGACATCGCCATAGAACTTAATATCGCTGAATCCGGATAAGGTCAGCTTCGGCGGCGTTTTACCTGCTGCAGTGGGCTCGGCAGACTGGACATTCACCGTCGGCGTAGCGGCGACCTGCTGCTGTTTCAGCGAGCGAATTTGCGCCTCGGCATCGGATGCCCGTTTTTCAGCATTAACAACACGTTGCTCCAGTTCAGCCAGACGCTGCTCAATAGTGATATTATTCGCTGCCCAAAGGTTATGAGAAAAGCAAGCACCGATCATCAGCGCCAAATATTTAGCCTTCATTTTTTATCCCTTAAGTTTGATGTATACCAGATAAGATTTGCTAAAAACCCCATCGACCGGCTATTAGTAGAGTCTTGTTATTACCTGGATATCTGGCGCATTCCATTATGTTTTTCTATTAATTATTTATGATTTTTAGTTTATGTGATCAATACACTCTGGCATCGTGAGTTATCCGCCTTTTCTGTTTGCCAGATCACATTTTATTATTTAACAGGCCAGGCATTACTTAATTTAAAATGTATTCTCGCCGCAAATATAATAAACGCAAATTATATTAAGCAATAAAAAACCCCGGCCATAAACCGGGGTTAATTTAAATACTGGAAACGCTTACCAATAAGACTAAATATGCAGTTCCTGCAGTTTTTCTTTCGGCAGCGCCAGCTCTTTATTGCTGTTCACGCGCACATCACGCTCCAGAATATGGCGGGCAATGTCCTGCGCTTCACTGAGCGAGTGCATCTGATACGTACCGCACTGGTAAACGTTCAGCTCCGGGATCTGGTTTTGATCCTGCACTTTCAGCACATCCGCCATCGCCGCTTTCCAGGCGTCGGCAACACGCTGCTCGTCCGGCGTGCCAATCAGGCTCATGTAAAAGCCGGTGCGGCAGCCCATCGGCGAGATATCGATAATCTCAACGCCGTTACCGTTGAGGTGGTCGCGCATAAAGCCAGCAAACAGATGCTCAAGCGTATGAATCCCTTTTTCCGGCATCACTTCTTTGTTCGGAATGCAAAAACGCAGATCAAACACGGTGATTGCGTCGCCATGCGGGGTGTTCATCGTTTTTGCAACCCGGACCGCCGGCGCTTGCATCCGGGTATGATCGACTGCGAAGCTATCTAATAATGGCATTTAGTCACCTCCGATAATTTTTTAAAAATAAACTGAACTCTTTGTTCCGGGGCGAGTCTGAGTATATGAAAGACGCGCATTTGTTATCATCATCCCTGTTTTCAGCGATGAAATTTTGGCCACTCCGTGAGTGGCCTTTTTCTTTTGGGTCAGGCGTGTTTTGCAAGCCACGCGGCAAACGGCTCGGTATCCGCCGCCTCAATCTCCTGCTGACGACGTACTGAAGCGTCACGTTCAGCAATAAACTCTTCTTCCTGTAAAATCTCCAGCGGCTCTTCGCGTAACAGATTACGGTAAGCCTCACCGAACGCTTTCCCGGTGCCGCCAATGCCTTCATCAATCATAGACCGTAAGATCCGGGCGGAGAATGTCAGTTCAGGATTATCAAAGCAGGCGACCAACTCGTCACACACCTTTTGATACTCCTCTCCCCCGTGGATACTGTCCAGCGTTTGCGCCACGCGTTTCAGATCGCGGAAAAGATCTTTCCCTACTTTGGGCAGCGGGAATTGCGCAGTTTCACAGCCAATGCCTAACGTCAGGCCCGGCTTACGCCCTTCCAGAATAACGCGATTCCAGTTAGTACGCGTACATAACAGCTCATCGCTACTCATTTCCGGCGCATCGGCCAATACGCACCAGACCATAAACAGATCGAGGAAGCGCACCTGTTGCTCGTCTACGCCGATCGGTGAGAACGGGTTAATATCGAGAGAACGAACTTCAATATACTCAATACCACCACGCAGAAGCGCGTCAGAAGGCGATTCGCCGCTGCGCGTCACGCGCTTGGGACGAATGGGCGCGTACAGCTCATTTTCAATTTGCAGAACGTTGCTGTTAATCTGTAGCCGCTTACCGTCTTTTTCCACACCAATCCGCGCGTACTCCTCGGAAGGGGTTTTAATCGCGCGCTTCAGACCTGCAACGTATTCATGTAGATCGTTAAACGTAATTCCGAGATTGCTTTGCGACTTATTGGTATAGCCCAAATCACTCAAACGCAGCGACGTCGCATACGGCAGGTAGTACATGCCGCAGTCCGTTTTTTCAAACGGTAATGTGGTTGGCTTTCCTTGCAGGAAAGAGGAACAAATGGCCGGAGACGCGCCAAACAGATAGGGGATGACCCAGCCAAAACGGTAATAGTTGCGAATCAGACGAAAATAGCCGGCAGAAATTTTTTCTTTTGCCGCTTCGCCTTCCGTAACGCCGCATTTCGCCTGCCAGAACGCCATCGGTAATGAAAAATTGTAATGTACGCCGGAGATGGTTTGCATCAAAGCGCCATAACGATTTTTCAGCCCTTCGCGATAGAGCGTCTTAAAGCGCCCGGTATTGGATGTGCCGTACTGCGCCAGCTCTATGTCCTGCCCTTCCGCAATATAGCAGGGCATACTTAATGGCCACATCCGCTCATCGCCCAGTTTCCTGGCCGTATACCGATGGAGATCGCGCATAAAAGTGAGCATATGCTGGATATCGCCATCGACTGGCGTAATAAACTCCAGTAGGGCTTCCGCAAAATCCGTGGTAATCCATTTATGGGTCAGCGCTGAACCTAACGCTTCAGGATGACCTGTTGTCGCCAGCGTGCCATCAGCATTGACACGCAGCGTTTCGCGCTCTAACCCGCGCTGTATCCCCTTTAACGCCTGAGGATGTTTTTCCAGCCAGGCCAGAGCCTGTGATACGTCCGGGATCAAATTGACCTCCCGCCTGTCCAAATCGTTTTAATAAGCATAACTGTAATGGCGGCCATACATGCCAAACCTACAATTATTACCACCACATCATGCCCTGAACCGTCGCCGCTGCGAGCGCAACATAGCGCAGCGCCTTACCAAGACACAAAAAAAAGATCGTCCGCCCCCACGGGATGCGCATCCATCCCGCTAACAGGCACAACAAATCACCGATGACCGGCATCCAGCTTAATAATAGTGTGGCTGCGCCATAACGCTTTAGCCAGCCAGTCGCTTTTTCCTGCCAGCGCGACGTTTTGCGCAGCGGAAAGAAACGCCCAAGAATAACGTTAGTTACCCCTCCAAGGCTATTACCCATTGTTGCTGTTAAGACTAAGACCCAGGGATGACTGACGCCGGAGACCAGCATAGCAACCAAAACCACCTCAGAATTACCGGGTAACAGCGTCGCGCTGAGAAAACTACTGGCAAACAGAGACAGGAGCGACAGTCCGTCACTCACAATAGTCGGACATCCACGGCATCCATTCCCGCCGCCCGCGCCGCCTGTAAACCAAAATCGGCATCTTCAAATACCACGCACTGCGTCGGCATGACGCCCATCCGCTGGGCGCACAGTAGGAAGGTGTCAGGCGCAGGTTTGTGATGCTGTACGTGATCTGCCGCCACAACCGCATCAAAATAACGACGCAGCCCCAGATGCGCTAACAAGGCTTCCGCGATAGCGCTTTCGCTACCGGTACCGACCGACATGGGACGCCGCCCATGCCACGCTTTGACCACCTCAACCAGCGGCAGCGGTTCTACGCAGTCCAGCAGGATGCTTTTTACCGCGTCGGTTTTCTCACGCGCCAGTGACAGGGGATCAAGATCGGCATGGTTAAGCTCAATGATTGACTGGGCGATAAGCCAGGTTGGCGAACCGTTAAGCGCGACCATTGCCTGTTCATCAAAACGAAGACCATAGCGCCCCAAAACCTCACGCCACGCTTTGCGATGCGTGGGTTCGGTATCCAGGAGAGTACCGTCCATATCAAAAATCAAACCAGCATAACGTGCGTACATCGTGTTCTCGCAAACCGAATAACCAGACAGTACTTTATCGCAATTGGTTGATTTTGTCGCTAATAGAGATGAAGAGGTATATTCAGGATAAGGGGAAAAGCGATTGCAGGGCAGTGACGTATCCGGGAGGATTATTCGCCTTATGGGCCGTTGCTGACGCAACGTTATCCTTCTGATGCCAGCGGTGATTACCGCTATCTTATCTGCATTGCTGAAAGTACGGAGAATATGGTGCATCCGGGAGGATTCGAACCTCCGACCGCTCGGTTCGTAGCCGAGTACTCTATCCAGCTGAGCTACGGATGAT
>NZ_JBGDXS010000006.1:114576-328834 GCF_046550535.1 Salmonella sp. SAL04213
GAGAGGGTGCATCCGGGAGGATTCGAACCTCCGACCGCTCGGTTCGTAGCCGAGTACTCTATCCAGCTGAGCTACGGATGCATCGGGAAACTTACTTTACTGCAGATTTTGATACCGCGGGAAAGCCGTATCAAGTAAGAGATGGTGCATCCGGGAGGATTCGAACCTCCGACCGCTCGGTTCGTAGCCGAGTACTCTATCCAGCTGAGCTACGGATGCAAATGGCGGTGAGGCGGGGATTCGAACCCCGGATGCAGCTTTTGACCGCATACTCCCTTAGCAGGGGAGCGCCTTCAGCCTCTCGGCCACCTCACCACACGCCTCTTACGAGTGCTTCGAAGAACTTGTTCTGCTCATCGTCGCTGCGTGGCGCACATATTACTTTCTGGGACTTATAAGTCAAACAATTTTTCCAGAGCTTTTATCGTTTGCACACTTCACGCTCAATTAGTCTGTAAAAAAGCCAAAAAGAGTGTTTTATCAACAGATAATTTGATGACACGCTGGCCGCCAAAAGCGCACCATATCAACAGTGAGGTTGAAAAAAGTCATGAAGGGACAACGCGGGCGAGCGAGAAGAGAGGCTGCGCCTCACCCGAAAAGTGAGACGCGAAAACCTTAGTAACTGGACTGCTGGGATTTTTCAGCCTGGATACGCTGGTAGATCTCTTCACGATGGACAGAAACTTCTTTCGGGGCGTTCACGCCAATACGCACCTGGTTGCCCTTCACCCCTAAAACTGTCACGGTGACCTCATCGCCAATCATGAGGGTCTCACCAACTCGACGAGTCAGAATCAGCATTCTTTGCTCCTTGAAAGATTAAAAGAGTCGGGTCTCTCTGTATCCCGGCATTATCCATCATATAACGCCAAAAAGTAAGCGATGACAAACACCTTAGGTGTAAGCAGTCATGGCATTACATTCTGTTAAACCTAAGTTTAGCCGATATACAAAACTTCAACCTGACTTTATCGTTGTCGATAGCGTTGACGTAAACGCCGCAGCACGGGCTGCGGCGCCAACGAACGCTTATAATTATTGCAATTTTGCGCTGACCCAGCCTTGTACACTGGCTAACGCTGCAGGCAGAGCTGCCGCATCCGTACCACCGGCTTGCGCCATGTCCGGACGACCGCCACCCTTACCGCCCACCTGCTGAGCGACCATACCAATCAATTCCCCTGCTTTAACCCGGTCGGTCACATCCTTCGACACGCCCGCAATCAGAGAAACCTTACCTTCAACAACCGTTGCCAGTACGATAACGGTAGACCCCAGTTGATTTTTCAGATCATCAACCATGGTTCGCAGCATTTTCGGCTCAATACCAGCAAGCTCGCTAACCAGGAGCTTCACGCCGTTGAGATCGACCGCTTTACTGGAAAGATTTGCACTCTCCTGCGCTGCGGCCTGGTCCTTCAACTGCTGCAACTCTTTTTCCAGCTGACGTGTACGTTCCAGTACGGCACGCACTTTGTCGCCCAGATTCTGGCTGTCGCCCTTCAGCAGATGCGCAATATCGTTTAAGCGATCGCTTTGCGCATGAACGGTGGCCATAGCGCCTTCACCGGTTACCGCCTCAATACGACGAATGCCCGCTGCGGTGCCGGACTCAGAGATAATACGGAATAGACCGATATCACCGGTACGACTGGCGTGAGTACCGCCGCACAGTTCGGTAGAAAAATCGCCCATGCTCAGAACGCGTACACGTTCGTCGTATTTCTCGCCAAACAGCGCCATGGCCCCTTTCGCCCTCGCCGCGTCGAGATCCATGATGTTCGTTTCAATCGGCAGGTTGCGGCGAATTTGCGCATTCACCAAATCTTCAACCTCACGAATCTCCGACGGCTTCATCGCTTCATTGTGCGAGAAGTCGAAGCGCAGCACTTTATCGCTAACCAGCGAACCTTTCTGCGCAACGTGTGTCCCAAGCACCTGGCGCAACGCCGCGTGCATCAGGTGCGTGGCGGAGTGGTTCAGACGGATACGTGCGCGGCGCGCTTCATCTACGTCAGCCTGTACCGCATCGCCCACTTTCAGAGCGCCCGCAGACAATTTGCCGAGGTGACCAATCGCCTGACCATATTTTTGCGTGTCGTCCACAGCGAAAGTAAATTCAGCGCCTTTCAGCTCGCCTTTATCGCCAACCTGACCGCCTGATTCCGCATAGAATGGGGTCTGATCCAGCACGACAACCGCTTCCTGTCCCGCGTTAATCGCTTCAACCGCTTTACCATCGACAAACAGCGCGGTCACTTTGCCGTTCAGTTCCAGATGGTCATAACCTTTAAATTCAGAAGCGCTGTCAACGCGGATCATCGCGTTGTAGTCCGCGCCAAAACCGCTAGCTTCGCGCGCGCGACGGCGTTGCTCTTCCATAGCGGCTTCAAAACCGGCTTCATCGACTTTGATGTTGCGCTCACGGCAGACGTCCGCCGTTAGATCGACCGGGAAACCATAAGTATCATACAGACGGAAAGCTGTTTCGCCGTCCAGGGTGTCGCCCTGCAATTTCGCCAGTTCTTCATCCAGCAGCGCCAGACCGCGCTCCAGCGTACGGGCGAACTGCTCTTCTTCCGTTTTCAGAACCTGCTCGACCTGCGCCTGCTGACGTTTCAACTCTTCGCCTGCGGAGCCCATTACCTCAATCAGCGGCCCAACCAGCTTGTAGAAGAAGGTCTCTTTCGCGCCCAGCATGTTGCCGTGACGAACCGCGCGACGAATAATGCGACGCAGCACATAGCCACGGTTTTCATTCGACGGCAGCACGCCATCGGCAACCAGGAATGCGCAAGAACGGATGTGGTCGGCGATAACGCGCAGCGATTTATTACCCAGATCGGTGGCGCCGGTGACTTTCGCTACCGCTTCAATCAACGTGCGGAACAGGTCGATATCATAGTTAGAGTTAACGTGTTGCAGTACCGCGGCAATACGCTCCAGCCCCATACCGGTATCTACAGACGGTTTCGGCAATGGTTCCATAGTCCCGTCAGCCTGACGGTTGAACTGCATAAAGACGATGTTCCAGATCTCAATATAGCGATCGCCGTCTTCTTCCGGGCTTCCCGGAGGGCCGCCCCAGATGTGGTCGCCATGATCGTAGAAGATTTCGGTGCACGGACCGCAGGGACCGGTATCACCCATCTGCCAGAAGTTATCCGATGCGTATGGCGCGCCTTTATTGTCGCCGATACGGATGATACGCTCGCGCGGGATGCCGACTTCTTTTTCCCAGATCTCATAGGCTTCGTCGTCGGTTTCATAAACGGTGACCCATAAACGCTCTTTTGGCAGAGCAAACCAGTTTTCACCGGTCAGTAATTCCCATGCGAACTGAATGGCGTCGTGTTTGAAGTAATCGCCGAAGCTGAAGTTGCCCAGCATTTCGAAGAAAGTATGGTGACGTGCAGTGTATCCGACGTTTTCCAGATCGTTGTGTTTACCCCCCGCGCGTACGCAACGCTGGGAAGTGGTTGCACGGGAATAATTACGTTTATCGAGCCCAAGGAAAACATCCTTGAACTGGTTCATCCCGGCATTGGTAAACAACAGAGTGGGGTCATTGTTAGGCACCAGGGAACTGCTGGCAACTACCTGATGCCCTTTACTATGGAAAAAGTCGAGAAACGCCTGACGGATCTCAGCGGTGCTCTTGCTCATAATTATCCTGAAATCAAGCTACACTTCATCCTTCAGGCCGCCTCTGCGTTGGCTGCGAGTTTCCCGGTCACGCGTTCCCGAGGCTCACTTGCCGCTTTGATGCGGCTTGAATGATTTTGTGTATTTAAGGAATATTCGTCGCAGACGCTGTTCGCCGTTAAGCAACCCGCGTCCAGACGGAAAAAGTGGGAATAAGATAAGTTTTCTTTACCGGGAAGTAAAATCCCGTATGCGCTCAATCTGCAAAATTTCGCCATATTTGCTGGATATCGTCCATCAGATACCCGCGATAGAGCAAAAAGCGCTGTACCTTAACCTTTTCTGAAAAGTTTGAAGGGAGCGGCTCGCCATATTTGCGAACGGCCTGTTCACGTGCCATTTCACTCCAGTCAATTTCACATTCTCGCATCGCTTTTTCAGCCGATTCACGGGAAATGCCTTTCTGATTCAACTCCTGGCGAATACGCGCCGGGCCATAGCCTTTGCGGCTACGACTGGCGATAAAGCGCATCACGAAGCGCTCGTCATCAAGATAGTGATGTTCGTGGCACCAGGCGATCACGCGTTCATAATCGTCTGCCGTCGCATCAATCTCTTCCGGCCCATTTTTGCCCATCACCGGCGCGGAGAGTTTACGCCGTAATTCCTGCTCGCTGTGATCGCGGACAGCAAGAATACGTACCGCACGATCAAGGAGACGAGCATAAGCGGGACGGCGCGATGTGGGTTCACTCATAAAAAACCTTAACAGGGAGAAATGCCAAAAGGGCCGCATAAATGCAGCCCTTGATGGTAATTTAACGTTTTGCTGAATGGCGGCTTCGTTTTGTCCGACCCACCATCACCTGATGATTAAAAATCTTCGTTGGTTTCTGCAACGCCTTCGCTATCGTCAACGGCGAAATCGGGCGTGGCATTCTGATTACTCAACAGTAATTCACGAACCCTTTTCTCGATCTCTTTCGCTGTCGCCGGGTTCTCTTTCAGCCAGGTAGTCGCGTTCGCTTTGCCCTGGCCGATCTTCTCGCCGTTGTAGCTGTACCATGCGCCCGCTTTCTCGATCAGCTTCTCTTTCACGCCCAGGTCAACCAGTTCGCCATAGAAGTTGATGCCTTCACCGTAGAGGATCTGGAACTCGGCCTGCTTAAACGGCGCGGCGATTTTGTTTTTCACCACTTTCACACGCGTTTCGCTACCCACGACATTATCGCCCTCTTTCACCGCGCCAATACGACGGATATCAAGACGAACAGAGGCGTAGAATTTCAGCGCGTTACCGCCGGTGGTGGTTTCCGGGTTACCGAACATCACGCCAATCTTCATACGGATCTGGTTGATGAAAATCAACAGCGTGTTGGACTGTTTCAGGTTCCCCGCCAGCTTACGCATCGCCTGGCTCATCATACGCGCCGCGAGGCCCATGTGAGAGTCGCCAATTTCGCCTTCGATTTCCGCTTTCGGCGTTAGCGCCGCTACGGAGTCGACCACAATGACGTCCACCGCGCCTGAACGCGCCAGCGCGTCACAGATTTCCAGCGCCTGCTCGCCGGTATCCGGCTGAGAGCAGAGCAGGTTATCGATATCGACGCCCAGCTTGCGTGCGTAAACAGGGTCAAGCGCGTGTTCCGCATCGATAAACGCACAGGTTTTACCTTCACGCTGCGCAGCGGCAATCACCTGTAGCGTCAGGGTCGTTTTACCGGAAGATTCCGGCCCGTAAATTTCGACGATACGCCCCATCGGCAGACCGCCCGCACCGAGTGCGATATCCAGTGAAAGCGAACCGGTGGAGATAGTTTCCACATCCATAGAACGGTCTTCACCCAGACGCATGATGGAGCCTTTACCAAATTGCTTTTCAATTTGGCCCAGTGCTGCCGCCAACGCTTTCTGTTTGTTTTCGTCGATAGCCATTATTACTCCTGTCATGCAACTTGGTATTGAACCGGATAGTGAATTCGTACTGTTGAAGCAATTATACTGTATGCTCATACAGTATCAAGTGTTTTGTAGAAATTGTTGCCACAGGGTTTGTAGCGCGTACGTCGTCGCCTGTCGACGCACCGATTCACGGTCGCCGCTGAAGCATTCCCGACGCGTAATCCCTTCTCCGCTGACATTGGCGAAAGCAAACCACACCGTACCAACCGGCTTTTCTTCACTGCCGCCATCCGGCCCGGCAATTCCGCTAATAGCGACAGCAAAATCGGCGCGAGCGGCCTTCAGCGCCCCGATCGCCATTTCGACCACTACGGGTTCGCTGACCGCGCCATGCTGCGCCAGGGTCTCTTCACGCACGCCAATCATCTGCGCTTTGGCTTCATTACTATAGGTGACAAAGCCGCGTTCAAACCAGGCGGAGCTTCCGGCGATGTCGGTAATGGCTTTCGCCAGCCAGCCGCCGGTACAGGACTCTGCTGTCGTTACGGTCGCCCCGCGCGCTTTTAACGCCAGCCCGACCTGCTCGCTAAGCCGCATCAGTTCACTGTCAGTCATCATGACCTCTGTCAGTTAGAAATCCTGCCGCACAAGATAGCACTTTCTCACCAGAGATGGGGACGAGCAGTCGATTTTACGAGTCGGATTCCGAAAAAATGCCAGCAGGTTATTTATGCAGAATGAAATGAGGTAGCACATGACTAAATAGCAGTACCATGTCGCTAAATTTACACGCACGGAGAGAAAGCAAGGATGTCACTCAAAAAAACGGAAAGCACACAGCAAACACTAAAACAAACCACCCAACTACGGCTGTGGGCCACAATTGGCGGCGTCTGTTCACTTGTCATGGGAGTACTGAATATATTGTCGTCAGGCTATTTTGAACCGTATGATGGCGGTCAAATTATCTTAGGCCTGGGATGTCTGGGATATAGTCTGGCACTATCAAAGAAGATATCCCACTTGCAGGCAGAGAATCAGCCCAAAAAGCCATAATAATAGCGGAGGGGGTGCTCCCCTCCCTAAGCGTAAATTAGCGCACCCGCGCCAGCGCTACCGCCTGGCCCAGTTGCCAAACCGCCATCGCATAATGCGTGCTGTGGTTATATCGGGTAATGGTGTAGAAGTTCGGCAGGCCGTACCAGTACTGGTAGCCCGTACCGATATCCAGACGCAGCAGGCTGGCTTCCTGATGATTGCCCAACGATTGCTGCGGCGTTAAGCCTGCGGCGGCAAGCTGAGAGAGACTGTATTTTGTTTTGAAACCATTCGCCAGTCCCGGCGCCTGACCATTCGCTGGCACCGCAACCGTATCGCCTTTCACCCAACCATGCGCCTTGAAGTAGTTCGCCACACTGCCGATGGCATCTACCGGATCCCACAAGTTAATGTGCCCATCGCCATTGAAATCGACCGCATATTCTTTATAGGAAGATGGCATAAACTGGCCGTAGCCCATCGCGCCCGCAAAGGAACCTTTCAGATTGAGCGGATCGTCTTGCTCATCGCGCGCCATGAGCAGGAAGGTTTCCAGCTCGCCGGAGAAATATTCCGCCCGGCGCGGATAGTTAAATGACAGCGTCGCCAGCGCGTCCAGAATCCGTGTTTTCCCCATAATACGTCCCCAGCGGGTTTCCACGCCGATAATCCCCACGATGATTTCCGGCGGTACGCCGTATACCTGCCAGGCGCGGTTCAGCGCGTCTTCATACTGATTCCAGAACGCGACGCCGTTTTGCACGTTATCCGGCGTAATAAATTGTTTGCGGTAGCGCAACCAGGCGCCATTTGGTCCGGCGGGCGGCTGAGTGGTCGGCGCTTGTCTGTCCATCAGACGCAGGACGTAATCCAGTCTTTTAGACTGCGAGAGGATCTCCTGCAGCTGCTGACGGTCGAAACCGTGTTTGCTGACCATTTTATCAATGAACTGCTGCGCATTAGGGTTGTTGGCGAAGTCGCCGCCCATTTGCATGACGTTATGCTGCGGCTCAAGCAGGAAGCCGCCGGAAGACGTGCCAGTCGTCGCTTGAGTCTCGGAAGATTTTGGCGTGCTGCTACAGGCAGCAAGCAATACGCAAAGTGGAAGTAACGCTACATAACGACGCTTGAACATGAGACATCCATTAAACAAATTCAGCCAGGGAGAAGTATGGTAAAGCATCCCCCGCCGCACAAGGAAGCGGCACAAGAGAATAAATCACCTTTCTCCTCTTTTCAGTTTGTATCCTCTCCCTCGCCCCCACAATCTTTCAACTTAAAATATTTTTCTTTTATTTTGCGATCACAATAACACTTTTGAATCTTTCAACATGATTACAATGAACAGGAAATTAGCAAGAAAACTAAAAACCCTACAGGAGAGAACAATGATCGAAACCATTACACATGGTGCGGAGTGGTTCATCGGGTTATTCCAGAAAGGCGGAGAGGTGTTTACCGGTATGGTGACAGGTATTCTTCCGCTACTGATAAGCCTGCTGGTTATCATGAATGCGCTCATCAATTTTATCGGCCAGCAGCGTATTGAGCGTTTTGCCCAACGCTGCGCCGGAAATCCGCTATCCCGCTACCTGCTTTTACCGTTTATCGGAACGTTTGTTTTTTGTAATCCGATGACCCTGAGCCTGGGACGCTTTATGCCGGAGAAGTACAAGCCGAGCTATTACGCGGCGGCCTCCTATAGCTGTCACTCCATGAACGGTCTGTTTCCGCATATCAATCCCGGCGAACTGTTTGTTTATCTGGGTATCGCCAGCGGACTCACCACGTTAGGGCTTCCTCTCGGCCCGCTCGCGGTGAGCTATCTGCTGGTAGGTCTGGTGACGAACTTCTTCCGCGGTTGGGTCACCGATCTCACCACCGCTATTTTTGAGAAAAAAATGGGGATTCAACTTGAGCAGAAAGTTCATCTGACAGGAGCGGTATCATGACACGGGTTCGTATTGAGAAAGGCGCCGGCGGCTGGGGCGGCCCGCTTGAACTGGACGTTACGCCAGGCAAAAAGATCGTCTATATCACAGCCGGTACGCGCCCGGCGATCGTCGACAAACTGGCGCAACTAACAGGCTGGCAAGCGGTGGACGGCTTTAAAGAAGGCGAACCACCGGAAGCGGAAATCGGCGCGGCCATTATCGACTGCGGCGGTACGCTGCGCTGCGGTATCTATCCGAAACGCCGGATTCCAACCATTAATATTCACTCGACGGGTAAGTCCGGCCCACTGGCGCAGTATATTGTTGAGGATATTTATGTCTCCGGCGTAAAAGAAGAAAACATTACTCTTGTCGGCGAAACGCCTGCCAGTCCTCAGCCTGCCAAAACGACATTAGGACGTGACTACGACACCAGCAAAAAAATCACCGAGCAGAGCGACGGGCTGCTGGCAAAAGTCGGTATGGGAATGGGCTCCGCCGTGGCGGTACTGTTCCAGTCCGGTCGCGACACCATTGATACAGTCCTGAAAACAATCCTGCCGTTTATGGCGTTCGTTTCGGCGCTGATCGGCATCATTATGGCCTCAGGTCTTGGCGACTGGATCGCCCACGGCCTGGCGCCATTAGCCAGCCATCCACTGGGGCTGGTGACGCTGGCATTGATCTGCTCTTTCCCGCTGCTGTCGCCCTTTCTCGGCCCTGGCGCGGTTATCGCTCAGGTCATTGGCGTCCTGATCGGCGTTCAGATAGGCCTGGGCAATATCCCCCCGCATCTGGCGCTTCCCGCCCTGTTCGCGATTAACGCGCAGGCGGCCTGCGACTTTATCCCGGTCGGCCTGTCACTGGCGGAAGCGAAACAAGACACCGTTCGCGTCGGCGTACCTTCTGTGCTGGTCGGACGCTTCCTGACTGGCGCGCCCACGGTACTTATCGCCTGGTTTGTTTCCGGCTTTATCTATCAATAAGAGGTTCAGACATGAGCGTGATTTATCAAACCACCATCACCCGTATCGGCCAGAGCGCGAAGGAGGCGCTCGGCGAACAGATGCTGATTACGTTTCGGGAAGGTGCGCCGGCGGATATCGAAGAATTTTGCTTCATCCATTGCCATGGCGAACTGACCGGCGCGCTGCAGCCTGGCGCGCGGTGTGAATTGGGCCAACATTGCTATCCGGTCACGGCGGTCGGCAGCGTAGCCGAGCAAAACCTGCGTGAACTGGGGCATATCACTTTGCGCTTCGATGGTCTGCGCGAAGCGGAATTTCCCGGCACCGTACACGTTGCGGGGCCTGTACCGGACGATATCGCGCCGGGCTGTATTTTGACGTTTGTCGCTTAAGGAGAAAAAACATGAATCAAGTTGCCGTTGTCATTGGCGGAGGCCAGACCCTGGGGGCATTCCTTTGCCGTGGGCTTGCAGAAGAAGGATACCGCGTGGCGGTCGTTGATATTCAAAGCGATAAAGCCGCGAATGTCGCCCAGGAAATTAACGCCGATTTTGGCGAAGGTATGGCGTACGGTTTTGGCGCCGACGCTACCAGCGAGCAGAGCGTGCTGGCGCTGTCCCGCGGCGTAGACGAGATTTTCGGGCGCGTCGATCTGCTGGTTTACAGCGCGGGTATCGCCAAAGCGGCGTTTATCAGCGATTTCCAGTTGGGCGATTTTGACCGCTCGCTACAGGTGAATCTGGTGGGCTATTTCCTCTGCGCCCGTGAGTTTTCCCGCCTGATGATCCGCGACGGCATTCAGGGGCGCATTATTCAGATTAACTCTAAATCCGGCAAAGTGGGCAGTAAACACAACTCCGGCTACAGCGCGGCGAAATTCGGCGGCGTGGGGTTAACCCAGTCTCTGGCGCTGGATCTGGCGGAATACGGCATTACCGTACACTCGTTGATGCTCGGCAACCTGTTGAAATCGCCGATGTTCCAGTCACTGCTGCCGCAATACGCCACTAAACTGGGCATTAAGCCCGACGAGGTGGAGCAGTATTACATTGATAAGGTACCGCTCAAACGCGGGTGTGATTATCAGGATGTGCTGAACATGCTGCTATTTTATGCCAGCCCGAAAGCGTCTTATTGCACCGGGCAGTCGATCAACGTAACCGGCGGTCAAGTGATGTTCTGACCGTGAATTGTCGGATGGCGCCGTAGGCCGGATAAGACGGTTACGCCGCCATCAGGCAAACCAACAGGAGCACATTATGGTTTCCACTCTGATTACCGTCGCCGTTATCGCCTGGTGTGCGCAACTGGCGCTGGGCGGCTGGCAGATTTCCCGCTTTAATCGAGCTTTCGATAAACTTAGCCAACAGGGGCGGGTCGGCGTCGGGCGCTCCGGCGGGCGTTTTAAGCCCCGGGTGGTGGTTGCCGTGGCGCTGGACGAACAGCAGCGGGTGACGGACACTTTATTGATGAAAGGTCTTACGGTATTCGCCAGACCGGTTAAAATTGCCGCAATGCAAGGAAAACATTTGCATGAATTACAGCCTGATGTGATCTTTCCCCATGATTCGCTCGCGCAGAATGCACTATCATTGGCGCTTAAACTGAAACATGGGTAATTTCGTTGTGAATGCGTATAGCTTGCGAAATTATCATTTTGCAACCAATACCCTAAATAATTCGAGTTGCAGGAAGGCGGCGACGCAGCGAATCCCAGGAGCGTACATCAGTACGTGACCGGGGTAAGCGAGGAAAGCCAACGCACATGCAGCGTGAAGTATGACGGGTAAATACATAAGTCAGGGTAATCACGCCTATGAAACCTCGTCAGCGTCAGGCCGCGATTCTGGAGCACCTGCAAAAACAGGGAAAATGCTCGGTTGAAGAACTGGCCCAGTACTTTGACACGACAGGCACCACTATCCGTAAAGATCTGGTCATTCTGGAAAATGCCGGAACCGTCATCCGCACCTATGGCGGCGTGGTGTTGAATAAAGAAGAGTCCGATCCGCCTATTGATCACAAAACGCTTATCAACACCCACAAAAAAGCGCTGATAGCCGCAGCCGCTGTGAAATATATCCATGATGGCGATTCCATTATTCTGGACGCCGGAAGTACCGTGTTACAGATGGTGCCGTTGCTTTCGCGTTTTAGCAACATCACAGTGATGACCAACAGCCTCCATATTGTCAACGCGCTATCGGAACTGGACAACGAACAAACTATCCTGATGCCCGGCGGCACCTTCCGTAAAAAATCGGCGTCGTTTCACGGTCAACTGGCGGAAAACGCCTTTGAGCAATTCAGCTTTGATAAACTTTTCATGGGAACTGACGGTATTGACCTGAATGTCGGTGTGACCACGTTCAATGAGGTTTACACCGTCAGTAACGCAATGTGCAATGCAGCACGCGAGGTGATTCTGATGGCGGACTCCTCAAAATTTGGTCGTAAAAGCCCCAATGTGGTGTGCAGTCTGGAAACCGTCGACAAACTGATCACGGACGCGGGGATCGATCCGGCATTTCGTCAGGCGCTGGAAGCAAAAGGGATTGAAGTAATCATAACCGGAGAAAGCAATGAGTGATGCACTACTAAACGCGGGCCGTCAGACCTTAATGCTGGAGCTACAGGAAGCCAGCCGTCTGCCGGAGCGTCTGGGCGATGATTTTGTCCGCGCCGCCAATATCATTATTCACTGTGAAGGCAAAGTGATCGTTTCCGGCATTGGCAAGTCAGGTCATATTGGTAAAAAAATCGCCGCGACGCTTGCCAGTACTGGTACTCCCGCTTTTTTTGTTCATCCGGCGGAAGCACTGCATGGCGATCTGGGGATGATTGAAAGCCGCGACGTGATGTTATTTATCTCCTATTCCGGCGGCGCAAAAGAACTCGACCTCATCATCCCGCGTCTGGAAGATAAATCCGTCGCGCTGCTGGCGATGACCGGTAAACCTCACTCTCCGCTGGGGCGAGCGGCAAAAGCCGTTCTGGATATTTCCGTCGAGCGTGAAGCCTGTCCGATGCATCTGGCACCAACGTCCAGTACCGTCAATACGCTGATGATGGGCGATGCGCTGGCGATGGCGGTCATGCAGGCGCGCGGTTTTAACGAAGAAGATTTCGCCCGTTCGCATCCGGCTGGCGCACTGGGCGCGCGTTTGCTCAATAATGTGCATCACCTGATGCGCCAGGGCGATGCAATACCGCAGGTGATGCTCGCCACCAGCGTGATGGATGCCATGCTGGAACTTAGCCGTACCGGGCTGGGGCTGGTGGCGGTTTGCGATGAGCAACATGTTGTGAAAGGCGTCTTTACCGACGGCGACCTGCGCCGCTGGCTGGTGGGCGGCGGCGCGCTCACCACGCCGGTAAGCGAAGCCATGACGCCCAACGGTATTACGCTCCAGGCGCAAAGCCGCGCCATTGACGCCAAAGAGCTCCTGATGAAGCGCAAAATTACCGCCGCGCCGGTGGTCGATGAAAACGGCAAACTCACCGGCGCCATTAACCTACAGGATTTCTACCAGGCGGGGATTATCTAATCCTTCAGTCCCAGACGTTTCGCCAGCCGGTGCAGGTTGGCGACGTCGGTTTCCAGCGCCCGCGCGCTGGCCGCCCAGTTGTGATTATTTTGCGCCAGCGCCTGGCGAATCATCTCTCGCTGGAAGTTCTCCGTCGATTCGCGCAAATTGCGGCAAGTCGGCAGAGCCAGAAAGCTTTCCGCAGGCGGCGCGGGTAAAACGTCCTCTGACAAGGCAAAATGCTGCGCCTCCAGTATCACCTCATCCCCTGCCCGGGTCGCTCTCGCCAGTACAACCGCACGGTGAATGGCATGTTCCAGCTCCCGGACGTTGCCCGGCCAGCCATAGTTGAGCAAATGGCGGCGCGCGTCGGGACTCAACACCACGCGGGACATCCCCAGCCGCAGTCGGCACTGCTCGCAAAAATAGCCCGCCAGCAGCACCACATCATCGCCGCGCTCGCGCAGCGGCGGCACAAAGAGCGGGAAAACGCTCAGGCGATGGAACAGGTCGGCGCGAAAACGCCCCGCCAGCACCTCTTCACGCAGGTCACGGTTGGTCGCCGCCAACACCCGCACATCCACGCGCAGGCTACGATCGTCGCCGACGCGCTGAATATCGCCATACTGCAACACGCGAAGTAGCTTGGCCTGTAGCGCCAGCGACAGTTCGCCAATCTCATCCAGAAACAGCGTGCCGTTATCCGCCATTTCAAACTTACCGCTACGATTACTGATAGCCCCGGTAAAAGCCCCTTTTACATGACCAAACAACTCGCTCTCCGCCACGCTTTCCGGCAGCGCGGCACAGTTGAGATAGACCAGCGGATTGACCGCTCTGGGGGAGCCCTGGTGAATGGCTTTCGCCACCAGCTCTTTACCAGTCCCCGTTTCACCGCCGATCAGCACGTTAAGATCGGAGCCCGCCACAATCTCGATCTCTTTTTTCAACTGCGTCATCGCCGGCGACAGGCCGATCATGTGCGTCTCTTTTATCGGTTCAAACACGCCTGACGACCCCGGCAGCATGTTCTGGCTTTCCAGTTGTTCAATTAACAGCGCATTGCTCAATGCCCCGGCGGCCAGCGCGGCGACAAGCCGCAGCTCTTCATCGCTAAATACCTCGAACTGCTCCGGCGTCATAGCATCAAGGGTCAGCGCACCGATGAGGTTCTGTCCGGCAAACAGCGGCAGACCAACACAGGCGTGGACTTTCAGGCTTTCCTGTCCGGGAATTAACCCGTCATACGGATCGGGTAAATCGCTATCAGCCGGAAAACGCACCACGTCCCCCGCGCGAGCGATGGCTTCCAGGCGCGGATGCCCTTCCAGGGTAAAACGTCTGCCGAGAACGTCCTGCGCCAGGCCATCAATCGCCAGTGGAATAAATTGTCGTGATTCATAACGCAACAGCGCCGAGGCGTCGCACGCCAGCACCTGACGCAGCGTAGTAATCAGCCGCTGAAAACGATCCTGATGCCCAATGCCGCGTTGTAACTCAATGGCGATGCCCGCCAATACCTCCACGGAAAAACTCATGGTTACCTCATTGTCATTTTGACAATCTATAGTGTCATATTGACAGCATCACTTATAGTCTTTTTGACTATACCAAAAATACAAAATTATCATAATTTCATATAAATCAATAAGATGTAAAGTTGGCACACTACCTGCAATAAGCAAAACAACTTTTTGCAAACGTTGAATGAATTGAGGTGGTTATGTCTATTCTGGTTAAAAATAATATTCATTGGGTTGGCCAACGCGACTGGGAAGTACGTGATTTTCACGGCACTGAATACAAAACGCTGCGTGGCAGCAGCTATAACAGCTATCTCATTCGTGAAGAAAAGAATGTGCTGATCGATACCGTCGATCATAAGTTTAGCCGTGAGTTTGTGCAAAACCTGCGCAGTGAAATCGACCTCGCGGACATCGACTACATCATCATTAACCATGCCGAAGAAGACCATGCAGGCGCGCTGACCGAACTGATGGCGCAGATCCCGGACACGCCTATCTACTGTACCGCCAACGCCATTGACTCTATCAACGGCCATCACCATCATCCGGAATGGAATTTTAAGGTGGTGAAAACCGGCGATACGCTGGATATCGGCAACGGCAAGCAATTGATCTTCGTGGAAACGCCGATGCTGCACTGGCCGGACAGCATGATGACCTATATGACCGGCGACGCGGTGTTATTCAGCAACGACGCCTTTGGTCAGCACTACTGCGACGAGCGCCTATTCAATGATGAAGTGGACCAAACCGAACTGTTTGAGCAATGCCAGCGCTACTACGCCAATATCCTGACGCCGTTCAGCCGTCTGGTAACGCCAAAAATTACCGAAATCCTCGGCTTCAACCTGCCGGTGGATATGATTGCCACCTCACACGGCGTGGTATGGCGCGACAACCCAACGCAAATCGTGGAGCTGTATCTGAAATGGGCGGCAGATTATCAGGAAGATCGTATCACTATTTTCTACGATACCATGTCGAACAATACTCGCATGATGGCGGATGCCATCGCGCAGGGTATCAATGAAGTGGACCCGAACGTGGCGGTCAAAATCTTTAACGTCGCCCGCAGCGATAAAAATGAAATACTGACCAATGTCTTCCGTTCGAAAGGCGTGCTGGTCGGTACTTCTACCATGAACAACGTGATGATGCCGAAAATCGCTGGCCTAGTGGAAGAGATGACCGGCCTGCGCTTTCGCAACAAACGCGCCAGCGCCTTCGGTTCTCATGGCTGGAGCGGCGGCGCTGTGGATCGACTGTCCACGCGCTTACAGGATGCCGGTTTTGAAATGTCCCTGAGTCTGAAAGCGAAATGGCGTCCGGATCTGGATGCGCTGGAGTTGTGCCGTCAGCACGGTCGCGACATCGCGCGTCAGTGGGCGCTTGCTCCGCTGCCGGAAACCACACAGAAAACCGCGCCAGCCGAAGAAATCACAACCTGCGCCGCCGCAGACCTCGGTCCTAAAATGCAATGCAGCGTATGCCAGTGGATTTACGACCCTGCGCTGGGCGAGCCGTTGCAGGATGTCGCGCCGGGTACGCCGTGGAGCGACGTGCCGGATAACTTCCTGTGCCCGGAATGTTCATTAGGTAAAGACGTGTTCGACGTACTGGCGACGGAGGCAAAATGAGTCGGGGAATCATCATTATTGGGTCGGGCTTCGCCGCCCGCCAGCTCGTCAAAAATATCCGTAAACAAGATGCGCATGTGCCGTTAACCCTGATTGCGGCGGACAGCATGGATGAGTACAACAAGCCCGATCTCAGCCACGTTATCAGCCAGTCGCAGCGCGCCGATGATCTCACCCGCCAGTTAGCGGGAGAATTTGCTGAACAGTTTAATCTACGACTGTTCCCGCATACCTGGGTTGCTGACATTGATGCCGATGCCCATGTGGTGAAAAGTCAGGATAAACAGTGGCAGTACGACAAGCTGGTACTGGCGACCGGGGCGACAGCCTTTGTGCCGCCGATTGCAGGACGTGAGTTAATGCTTACTTTGAATAGCCAGCAGGAGTACCGCGCCTGTGAGACACAACTGCGCGACGCGCAGCGAGTGCTGATTGTCGGCGGCGGTCTCATTGGCAGTGAATTAGCGATGGATTTCTGCCGCGCCGGGAAAACGGTAACGCTGATGGATAACGCCGCCAGCCTTCTCGCCTCACTGATGCCACCGGAAGTGAGCAGTCGCTTACAGCATCACCTGACCGATATGGGGGTGCATCTGCTGCTGAAATCGCAGTTGCAAAAACTGGAGAAAACCGAAGCCGGTATCCGCGCTACGCTGGTAAGCCAGCATAGTATTGAGGTCGATGCAGTGATTGCCGCCACCGGCTTACGCCCGGAGACCGCTCTGGCGCGCCGCGCCGGGGTAGTCGTCAACCGCGGCGTCTGCGTGGATAGCTATCTACAGACCAGTCACCCGGATATTTATGCGATCGGCGATTGCGCGGAAATCAATGGTCAGGTGCTGCCCTTCCTGCAACCGATCCAGTTAAGCGCGATGTACCTGGCGAAAAATCTGTTTGGCGGCAACGCGCCGCTGAAGCTACCGGCGATGCTGGTCAAAGTCAAAACGCCGGAACTGCCGCTGCATCTGGCGGGAGAAACTCAGCGCCACGATTTGAGCTGGCAGATTACCGCAGAATCTGACGGTATGATTGCCAAAGGCATGAGCGGAGAAGGCCAACTACGCGCCTTTGTGGTGAGTGAAGATCGCATGAAAGAGGCCTTTGCACTGCTGAAAACGTTGTCCGTATAAGCCTGTGATGCCGGATGGCGCCGCTTCGCGTCTTATCCGGCCTACGAGTGAGCATCTGTTTACAGGCCAGATAAGGCGCAGCCACCATCCGGTGCCCTACACTTCACTTAACGCTCGCGCTGCGGCAATCACGCCCTGTCCAAACGACAGCCCGCCGTCGCCCGCTGGTAACCGCTGCGGAAATAACAATTTAAAATCAGAAAGATAAAAGGCAAGACGCGCGCGAAGTAAGCGGTTGTGTATCACCCCGCCGCTGAAGACCAGAGTGGTTATCCCCCGCGCCGTAGCCTGTTGGCGCATTAGCGTGGCAAACCCGCACGCCAGCGCATCATGAAAAGCCCAGGCGCGTTGCGCGGGCGTGGCCTGCCAGTTCAACCATTGCCGCCAGAAAACAGCGACGTCCAGTTGAGCGCCGTTAAGCGGCATCGTTACCGGATGCTCAACGTTAGCGCATTGAGAGGCCAGCGCCTCCAGCGCGCAGGCGGCCTCGCCCTCATAGCTAAGCGATGCTGGCGCGCAGCGAAGCGCGGCAGCCACCGCGTCGAACAACCGCCCGCAGGAAGAGGCCAACGGGGCATTGACGCCGCGCTCAATGGCGCGCGCCAGGACACTCCAGTTTTGCTGTTGCAGCCCCGCTGTCTCCGGGTAATCCTGCCAGTCCGGCACAAAGCGCAGGCACTGCGCCAACAGATTACGCCACGGCTGTTTGGCAGCCAGATCGCCTCCCGGCAGCGCCACGGCGGGTAAACCACCTAAATGTTCGCACTCGCGATAATTGACCCGCAAACATTCTCCGCCCCATAGCGCGCCATTCTCACCCATGCCGATACCGTCTACCGTCAGGGCAATCACCTCTCCGCCGTCCAGCGGCCAACCATGCTCGGCCAGGCAAGCCGCCGCATGGGCATGATGGTGTAACACCGTCTCTGTCGGCAGACGCATCTCACTGGCCCACTGACTGGAAACATAGCCCGGATGCGCATCACAGACGATACGCTCTGGGGTAAAATCGTAGATTGACTGGATCAAACGCAATGCCTCGCGCCACTGCGCCTGGATACCGTCATCGCTGAGATCGCCCAAATGTTGGCTGACAACCGCCTGTTCGCCGCGTACCAGACAGAACGTGTTTTTCAGATCCGCGCCCAGACACAGTATCGGCGGCACATCGCGAAATCCGGGCGGCAACGCAATCGCGTCCGGCACGTATCCCCGCGAACGACGCAGCATTTCGCCGCTGTCGCGCACGACAGAGTCGTCCATGCGCTGAACAATGTCGCGATTGTGCAACAGAAAACCATCGGCAATATCGTGTAAATCGTCCAGCGCCTGTTCGTTGGTGATGGCGGGCGGTTTGCCGCTCAGGTTGCCGGATGTCATCACCAGCGGGTAATTGAGCGCCTGCAACAAGAGATGTTGCAATGGGTTGGCTGGCAGCATCACGCCCACCTCCGTAAGCCCTGGCGCGATGCCCTCACTCAGCGAAGGTACATACTGCTTATCCACCAGCACAATCGGGGCCGCTGGCGTGGTCAGCAGCGAACGCGCCGCGCTCGGCAGCGTTTGCGCCGTGGGCAACATCACCGCCAATGGTTTCGCCGGGCGATGTTTACGCGCCCGCAGCATCGCCACTGCGTTATCGTTGCGCGCATCGCAGGCCAGATGAAAACCACCCAGCCCTTTAACGGCAATAATGCCTCCGGCGTTCAGTTGGGCGACTGCCGCCTGCAAAGCCGCCTCTTTTTCCGCTCGTTCATGTTGGCTCCGCCACTCAAGATGCGGCCCGCATGACGGACAGGCAACGGGCTGGGCATGAAAACGGCGATCGTACGGATCGCGGTATTCGCTGTCGCATTCCGGACACAAGGGAAACTCCGCCATCACCGTAAATGGCCGGTCATAGGGCATAGCGCGAATAATGGTGAAGCGTGGTCCGCAGTGGGTGCAATTGATGAAAGGATAACGGTAGCGCCGCTCGCCTGGGGTATTCATCTCGGCAAGACATGCCGGGCAGGTCGCCGCATCCGGCACGATTTGCGTGTTCATCGAACCGCCTGCGCTCTGACGAATGGTGAAATCCGTCGGTGCGCGCTCCCATACCAACGACGCGTGTTCAATGCTGTCAATGCGCGCCAGCGGCGGGCAATCCTGATAGAGCGCGGCAATAAATTGCGACGGATCTTCCAGCAGCCGAACGACGACGCCGTCGCCGTCATTACACACGTCGCCGTGTAATTGCAACTGCTGCGCCAGCTGCCAGACAAAAGGACGAAAACCGACGCCCTGTACTTTGCCCCGAATGCGTAGCTGTACGCCGGAAGGTGTGTCTATCGCCATCTTATTTTCCCGCCATCATCGAACCCGGATGCCTGATGGCGCGACGCTTATCAGGCCTACAACCGCACGGACCGTAGACCGGATAAGGCATTGATGCCGCCATCCGGCAATGCTTTGTGGCGTATTCTACGCGCAATCGCAGAAATCAGAAAAGCAGCGATGCCGTTGAATCCAGCGCCGCACGACGGCGTTTTTCCGCGCTTAGCTGTTCAAGCTTATTGCGGTCCACGCAGATGAGGGCGTGCGTTGGGCAAGCGGCCATACAGGCCGGACCGGCTTCACGGTGGTGACACAGATCGCACTTGTTGGCTTCGGCTTTTTCGGCACGCACGTTCAGCCCTGCGCCGCTATTGCGAACCACCGGACGTACCACCACTTCCATGGCGCCGTAAGGACATGCCACTACGCAAGTTTTACAGCCAATGCAGCGTTCCTGCATCACATGAACAAAGCCTTTGTCACGGCTGATGGCGCCATTCGGGCAAACGTTGGCGCACGGCGCGTCTTCACACTGGCGACACAGCGTTGCCGTGGAAACATTCACGCCTTTGATGACATGGATACGAGGTAAAAAGGTTTCAGGGATCAGCGATGCGCAATCCTGATTTTCCTGATGGGATACGACGCAAGCCACTTCACAGGTACGGCAACCAATGCACTTACTCGCGTCTGCAATGATGAAACGGTTCATCAAATTCTCCAGCAATAACAGATGATGTGCCGATATATACACGAATCGTGCCAATTTTTATTTCATTGTTATTTAAGAATATTATTTCTATTTTCGTGAGCATTTACGTGTCATCGTCACAAGTGTCGATGACACGTAATGTCGCCAGTGGTGGTCAAGATTTGCAGTGATAGCCAGCCAACTCTGCACCGCAACTGGCATCAATCCTGATTAACGCCTGGCAATACGTTACCGCGTATTAAACAGCGCTGCGTAAGGGAAAGATCGTCCGTTTGCGGATTCCTTCCGGCAATAGGTTTGATAATTAATTTACGGCCAGGATAGTGATTAAAACGGGTCAGCGCCGGATAACTCAACCGGCCAAACCAGCCGTGTACGCGCTGCCAGCGGGCGTCCTTCACCTGATATAAATTGGTTATCCAGTAGCCTGAGTCAAACTGCATATCCAACAGTTGCGTGCGCCCATTGCCCTGTAAATCAAGCAAATCATCGACGCCAGTATCGGTGGCGGTATAAAACCCCCACGGTTCAAAGACGCAGGGGCGGCCATTCTTGAGAAAGGTGAAAATGATGTATTGCGCGCTCGGCGCCAGGCCCAACCCAGGATTGCCCAACCAGATAACCAGATCCTGAATGCCGTTACGATCGAGGTCAGCGCGATAAAATTGCGCATTACCCGCCAAATTAATCAGCATTCCCACCGGGACAACCCACGAATTACCGGCTCTGTCTTTTCCGCTAATCCGCCATTCGTTATCTTTTTTCGGCTCCGGCAGTAGCGTCACGCCACTGACTCCGACCTGGCGAAAATGCCAGGTCTGGTCGGGCGATACAGAATAAGGCAGGGTCAACAGCGGCTTCAGCGCACGCTTTTGCGCATATTCACCGTCGCTCATCGGCAGGTAACCGACAAAACCGGTGGCCAGTGCGCGCGCGGCGATGCAGAAAAATAGCAGTCCGCTCCATACGATAATCTTCACGTCCTTCTTACCGCCTATGCCGGGTAACACAAATTCTCCCTAAATATGTGCGCATTTTACGCCTCCGGCGCTTCCAGCGCGGCAAATCCGCCGTTTCCCTGCCAGCCTTCCAGACGCTGATAGACGATATTTACCGCGTCCTTAATCGGTTGAGTCATCGGATAATAAAACCCGACGATATCCGGCTGGATACCAACAAAAATCACCTCGCCGACATCCTCTTTCAGCTGATCGACCAGGTAGTTGAGCGGCATATTGTGGGTGGTCATCATAAACATTTCGGCGATATCATCCGGATCGATAATGCGGATCTCGCCCGGATTAAGTCCCATGTCGGTGGCGTCGACAATCAACAGACGCTGCGGGCGCAGTTCGCGAATCGCCACAATGTCGTTTTCCGGCGCGCTGCCGCCATCAATCACCACCCAATTACCCTTCGGCTGCGCCGCGCACATTTCCGCCAGTAACGGGCCTGCGCCGTCGTCGCCCATCATGCTGTTGCCGACACAGAGTAAAACGTCAGTCACGAAGCCTCCTCACCATCAGGTAGATGGCGCTTTCCTGATGAATGTCATGCAGCATACTGAGCATCAGTTTGCTCCATTCTTGCTGCTGCGGGGTCTGCGCGGCGCGCGCCTCATCAAACGCGCGCGCCAGCATTTGCACATGGTTGAAATCGATGACGATCTCGCCATACTTCGGCACGCCTTCCATTTTACGCCGGGCATCGCTACCGGCTTCCAGGGTGGCGATCCACGCCAGATACTCATCCCATGGGCAGGTGAGCGCGGCCTCCAGGCAATCGATAACCCCCAGGTGGTGACCAATCGCCAGGCTGTAATAGACAACCTGCTGCGCCTCGGCGGGCGTCGCATCGTTCTCATCAATAAACTTACGGCTCAGTTGACTGAACACCACCTGTTCGCTCATCGGATACGCGCCTCTTCAACAACATGATTGAGATGGGTGACAATTTCGGTTAAACGCGGATCGTTTTCCGCTTCCAGCCAACGCGCCACTTGCTGCTCGCCCTGCCCCAACTGTGTCAGGTAATCATCGGCGATCTGACGACCATAGCGATAACCCGCCAGCCGGCGCGCCGCGCGATCCACCTTCACGCGCAGCGGCTGCACCATATCCGGATGCAGGATCTCTGCGGGCTGCTCGTCCAGCTCACCCGGCGCGCGGGCGTGGATTTTCTGCTCCAGCAGGCCAAGCGCCATCGCAAAGCCATACAGCGTCGCCGCAGGCGTTGGCGGGCAGCCTGGAATATACACATCCACCGGGACGATTTTGTCGGTACCACCCCACACGCAGTAGAGATCGTGGAAGATGCCGCCGCTGTTGCCGCAGGCGCCGTAAGAGATACAAATTTTCGGATCCGGCGCCGACTGCCAGGCGCGCAGCGCCGGAGAGCGCATGGCGCGGGTCACCGCGCCGGTAAACAGCAGAATATCGGCATGACGCGGCGACGGTACCACTTTGATACCGAAACGCTCGGCATCAAACAGCGGCGAAAGCGTCGCAAAGATTTCGATTTCACAGCCGTTACAGCCGCCGCAGTCCACGCGGTAAACGTATGCCGAACGCTTAATATTTTTCAGTAGAGACGCCTTCATGCTGGCGATGGATTCATCCACCGTCATCGGTACCGGAATGCCGTTGGCGTCACGCGGGCCTAATAAATTGCTCATTAGCTGACCTCTTTCATATGGCGAGTCAGTTCAATACGGTCGGACGGCACCAGGCATTTCTGACGCTTACAGTCCGGGCAGGTCTCAAAGCTTTCGCGGTGGTTTTCCGCGCGGCTGTCGCCGTTGTGCGCAAGCAGCGCAATGGCGTAGTCAATCTCTTTCTGTACGGCGAAAGGACGATTGCACACGCGGCAATTGCACAGCGCAAAGCGGGACTGTTGCAGGAAGTCTTCTTTCTTCCACACTGCCAGTTCGTACTCTTGCGACAGTTTGATCGCCGCCGTCGGGCAAACTTCTTCGCAGCGACCGCAGAAGATGCAGCGGCCAAGATTGAACTGCCACGCCAGCTCATTGGTTGCCAGTAAGGTTTCCACCGTCAGCGCGTTCGACGGGCAGGCATTAACGCAGGCGGCGCAGCCGATGCACTGCTGCGGATTATGTTCCGGCTTGCCGCGGAAGTTTTTATCAACCGCAATCGGCTCCAGCGGATAAGACGAGGTCGCCGTGCCGGTTTTGATAACTTTTTTGATAAAGGTAAACATGGCGATTCCTTATTTCAGCGGCGAGTTTTTACGCTCAATGCTGTAGCGCTCAAGTTCTTTGTACGGCACGACTTTGCTCTTCTTCTTACGCACATCGACCACGGTCATCCGGTCGGTACAGGAGTAGCAAGGATCGAGGCTACCGATGATCAGCGGCGCATCAGAAACGGTGTTGCCGCGCAGCATATAGCGCAGCGTTGGCCAGTTGGCGTAGGTCGCCGCACGGCAGCGCCAGCGGTACAACTTCTGGTTGTCGCCAGTCATGCTCCAGTGGATATCATCGCCACGCGGCGCTTCAGCGAAGCCGAGCGCAAAACGGTGCGGAATATAGGTAAAGCCTTCCACCATCAGCGGGCCGCCCGGCAGATTATCCAGACCGAAATCGATCATATTCAGCGAGGTGTAAACTTCGTTGATACGGACTTTCAGACGAGAAATCACATCGCAGCCCTGCTCGCTATGTACTTCCATCGGCAGCAGACCGTAACCGACAAACGGGTGGTCGGCGCGGGTGTCGCGGGCGTGACCGCTGGCGCGCACCATCGGGCCGACATTACTGAAGTCGCGGGCAATTTCCGGGTCCAGACGACCGATACCCACGGTACGCTGTTCCATATTCGGCGTGCTCAGCAGCATGTCCACCAGCTCCTGCACGTCACGACGCATCTGCTGCGCCAGTTGACGGGTCTGGATCATGTCCTCTTTGAGCAGATCGCGGCGAATCCCGCCGATCAGGTTCAGTCCGTAAGTTTTGCGCGCCCCGGTCAGTATCTCCGCCATTTTCATGGAGGTTTCACGCACGCGGAAGAACTGCATAAAGCCGGAGTCAAAGCCGGTGAAGTGACAGGCCAGGCCAAGGTTGAGCAGATGCGAGTGCAGGCGTTCCACTTCCAGCAGAATAGCGCGGATCATCTGCGCACGTTCCGGCACCTGAATGCCCATCGCGTTTTCCACGGAAGTGGTGTAGGCAGTGCTGTGCGCGAAGCCGCAGATACCACACACGCGATCCGACAGGAAGGTGACTTCGTTATAACCCATGCGGGTTTCCGCCAGTTTTTCCATACCACGGTGGACGTAGAACAGGCGGTAGTCGGCGTCGATAATGTTTTCGCCATCGACGAACAGACGGAAGTGGCCCGGTTCATCGGAGGTGACATGCAGCGGGCCAATCGGCACCACGTTATTTTTCTTGTCACCCAGCTCGTTAATGAACTCGTAGGTTTCCGCATCGGTGGTCGGCGCCGGGCGCTGACGATAATCCATGCTGTCTTTACGCAGCGGATAGAGTTCATCCGGCCAGTCGTCCGGCAGCACCAGACGGCGCTCGTCCGGCAGACCGACCGGGATTAAACCGTACATGTCGCGTACTTCGCGCTCACCCCACACGGCAGCCGGCACGCGCGGCGTAACGGATGGGAATTCCAGCTTATTGGCATCTACTTCAACGCGAACGGTAATCCAGCACTTCGTGCCCTGCTCCATCGACAGCACGTAATAAACGGCATAGTGGCCGCACAACTGGCGTTCGTCATTACCGAACAGCACCGACAGCCACCCACCCTGCTGGTAGTAAAGAAACTCCACCACTTCCGGCAGATAGTTCACTTTTACCGTAATAGTCAGCTGATCTTTGGTCTGCCAGGCTTCGTCCAGCACGACGCCCGGAAACGCCTGGTGCAGCGCCGCAAGGTATTGTTGACCTAATTTTTCTTCAGACATGCTCAAACTCTCTTAAATCACGCCGCCAGCAAGGAGACGAAGGCTAAAAACGCAAACCCAAAACCGGCCCAGGTCACGCGTGAAGTGGCGCAAAAACGCAGTCGCGCCATGCTGTTTTCAAACAGGGCGATCACCAGTACGCCGACAATCAGCTTGACGACGGCAATCACCAGCGCCAGCAACAGTCCGCCTGCGCTGAAGGTTTCCATCTGTCCCCACGGCAGAAACACGCCGACGAACATTTGCAGCACCACCAGTTGCTTAAGGCTGATGCCCCATTTCAGCACCGCAAAGCCGCTACCGCTGTATTCGGTCAACGGCCCTTCCTGCAACTCCTGCTCCGCTTCCGCCAGGTCGAACGGCAGCTTGCCCATTTCGATAAAGGTGGCGAAGGCGCAGGCGCACAGCGCCAGAATCAGCGGAATACTGCGCGCGACAGGCCAGTGATAAATGGTATCGGCGATATTGCTGATATGAGTTGAACCCGCCACCTGCGCGGCGACCCACAGACCCAGCAGCAGAATCGGCTCCACCAGCACGCCGAGCATCGCTTCACGGCTGGCGCCGATCGCGGTGAACGGGCTGCCGGTATCCAGGCCTGCAATAGAGAAGAAGAAGCGCGCGATGGCGAACAGGTAAATCAGGGTGATTAAATCACCCAGTTGCGGCAACGGAGATCCAACGGTGACGACCGGCAGCGCGGTGGCGATAGTCAGCATCACGCCGACCATCACAAACGGCGTCAGGCGAAAAACCCAGCCGGAATCAGCGGGCGCAATACTCTGACGACCGAGCAGTTTGATAATGTCGCGGTACTCCTGCAACACGCCCGGCCCTCGGCGATTGTGTAGACGGGCGCGCGCCACGCGAGTAATACCGGACAGCAATGGCGCAACGGCAAATAGCACCAGCGCCTGAATTAACGGATAAAACACACTCATTTTCAGGCTCCTCGTGAAACCACAATCACCACCAGCACCGCCAGCTCAATCAGCGCCAGACGACGGAACAGCCCCGCGGCCGCCGCGTTCTGCCAGCCCGGAATCAACGATACCGGGTTGAGCCACTTACGCAGTTTGAGTACCGGGGCAAAGGCCTCTTTCACCGGCATGGCGAAACCGTGCGCGGTAATCACCATCGACTGCTCATGGTCGTAGCCGCACACCCAGGCCGCGCCGCGAGAACGCGACGGCAGACGGTTGCCTTTGAACATCGCCATAATGATGAACGGCAGTAGCGGACAGGCGACCAACAGCAGCGTGATCATCGGCTGCGATACGGTGGTGTGCGCGGTTTCCAGCGGCAACGGTACCGCAGTGGAAATCATCGGCAGCAGCCACGGCGCGGCAACCCCGCCCAGTACGCAGCAAATCGCCAATGCCACCACGCTGACGCCCATCAGGATCGGCGCGCAGCTGGCATTTTCAGCTTCCTTCGTGCGCGGCGCGCCAAGGAACGTCACGCCATACACTTTCGCCATACACATCACCGCCAGCGCGCCGGTAATCGCCAGGCCAACCGCCAGCAGCGGTCCTAACAGACGACCAACAAATGCGCCGCTGTTGCCCAGTTTGAAGAAGGACTGGTAAATCACCCACTCGCCGGCAAAGCCGTTCAGCGGCGGCAGCGCGGCCATCGCCATCAGACCGACCAGCATGGCGATAGAAATAACCGGCATCCGTTTACCAATACCGCCCAGTTTTTCGATATCGCGATGACCGGTACGGAACCAGATGCTGCCCGCGCCCAGAAACAGCACGCTTTTGAACAGGCTATGGTTCAGCAGGTGATAGAGCCCGCCGGTCAGACCCAGCGCGATCAGTACCGGCTGATTGAGAGCAATCCCGGTAACGCCTGCGCCCAGACCGAGCAAAATGATGCCGATATTTTCCAGCGTGTGATAGGCCAGCAGGCGCTGAATGTTATGCTCCATCAGCGCGTACAAACCACCGACAAAGGCGGTGATCATCCCAAGCACCAACAGCGCCACGCCCCACCACAGCGGCGCATTGCCGCCAAGCAGAGATAGCGTGAGAATGCCCAGCAGCCCGATTTTCATCACCACGGTCGAGAACAGCGCGGCGGCGGGAGCGCTGGCGTTGGCGTGCGCCTGCGGCACCCAACCGTGTAGCGGGATAATCCCGGCCAGCAGACCGAAGCCGATAACGCCGAGCAGCCAGATATCGGAGCCCAGCGGCAGTTGCTGAGCGCGTTGATCCAGCAGCCCCAGATCCAGCGTGCCGTAGCGCTGCCACACCAGCCAGCAGGCGATTGCCAGCAGCAGCGTACCGAGACGGCCCAGCGCAAACCACAGTTTGCCCTCTTTGCTACCGCCGGTGAGGAACACGGCGCAGAGCGCCATGATTTCCGCCATCACCACCATCGTCCCCAGGTTACTGGCGACCACGGCGCAGACGGCTGCCGCCATCAGCAGGTTGATCAACAGTCCGTTGGCTTTTACCTGTGGATGGCGATGCCAGTCGATATTGAACAGGCTGACGAACAGGCCGCACAGCCCCAGCGTAATCAGCCAGATAGCATTCAGCGGCGTAATTTGCAGCATGTGACCGGTAAACGGCATCACGCCGCTCACCGTAACGGCGCTGGTCAGCGCGGTGAACCCCGCGCCTGCCGTACACAGGCTGCCGACCGCGCCGCCGATACCGGCAATCCAGCCGCTCAGCGCTTTATGAAACGAAAACAGAAACGCCAGAACGGCGGCGGCGGCAAACCACGCGACGCCGCTAGTAATCAGTGAAAGTGAACTCATTATGCATCCCCACTCTGAGCCTGCTGAAACAAGGTGAGATCGCCAAAATCGGTATTAAACGTCAGCTCACGTTTACGTTTGCTGGCGCGGGCGATATCCGTGTTCTCCACCAGGTGTAGCGCTTTAGTCGGGCACATCCGCACACAGGCCGGGCCTTGCTCGTCAAAGCTGCACAGGTCGCATTTCACCGCGATAGCGCGTACGCCCGGCACCCAGTCGAGCAACGTACTGACGCGCGCAGGCGCTGGCGGCGCGGGCGGCGCTTTCGGCGTATTGGCGTTCGCTGGAATATGCAGCGGACGGCTGCCGGAAAACTCAATAGCGCCAAACGGACAGGCAATACCACACAGTTTGCAGCTCACGCACAGGCTTTCATTAAGCTGGACAGCGCCGTCAACGCGATTAATCGCGTTAACCGGGCATACCGTGGCGCATGGCGCATCTTCACAGTGGTGACAAAGCTGCGGCGCAGATTCTTTTTCATTCAGCATCACTTTCAGGCGCGGCATTGACTGCAGGCCATGCTGGCGATGCGTCTCTGAACAGGCGGCCTCACAGGTGTGGCAGCCGATACAGAGAGTGGAGTCAGCAATTACAAAACGATTCACCAGGCATTCCTCAGGTGATTGTCATTTTTGACGAAAACATGCCGTTGAAATGTCATTTTCGACACTTATCGACACGCCCATCCCCAAAACATTCAT
Organism: Salmonella sp. SAL04213; assembly: GCF_046550535.1. Taxonomy (NCBI): domain Bacteria; kingdom Pseudomonadati; phylum Pseudomonadota; class Gammaproteobacteria; order Enterobacterales; family Enterobacteriaceae; genus Salmonella; species Salmonella sp. SAL04213. The sequence goes on from NZ_JBGDXS010000006.1 coordinate 143,324, forward strand.
GACATGGCGCAACGCCACATCGCGAATCAAAGCGGGCAACGCCTCAGGCTTATACCGCCGGGCTGTGTCCCTTTACCAATTGACGCAAATTAACCGGCGAGTTGGTTTCTACAGCGGTATAGAGGCTGTCGTAAACGCTGGCGATTTTTTCCAGATAGTGCTCCAGCACCTGCTCGCGATCGCGGTTGTTAACCCGTTCATCAACCTTGCCGTCGATATCGAGCTGCGCCTGTGCAATCAATTGCTTATCTTCGCCATCTTTGGTTTCAACGTAGTACTCAATGGTGTGGCTGTTAAAACCATCCGCCAACGCGACGTAAATACGAAAGTGCTCAAACAGGACAAAGCAAAGATCCCTTTCCGGCGCGCAGCTCATTGCGTGATGCAGGCGCGCTTTCGAGAGGGTGATCCCCTGAACCAGCGAGTTGCAGTAAATATGCCACTGGTCCTGTAGGCGACGATGCCGTTGCGCGATGTAATCGGCCTTTTCGCTTATTTCCCAAATAGTCATGTCAGGTTACCCGTTTAACAGAGATGCCTGCGTTAAGCATTTTCCATGCCAATTTTTAACTTGTTGTTTTTAATGGCAGACGAGCGCAGTTACTGCCGTTTCGACGCGGTGACGACATGTCATTTCGTCATCGTCGACATTAACCTGCCAGGGGATACAAATATTGGCATAAATATTGCTTTACAGGGGCAACCACTACGGGAGGCGATATGCACGAAATCACCCTCTGCCAACGGGCACTGGAATTGATTGAACAACAGGCTTCAGCATACGGTGCAAAACGTGTGACAGCCGTCTGGATCAAAATTGGCGCATTTTCTTGCGTGGAAACCAGCGCTCTTTCCTTTTGTTTTGATCTGGTATGCCGCGGCACGATAGCAGAAGGTTGTAAACTGCACCTCGAAGAACAGGAAGCCGAATGCTGGTGTGAGCATTGTCAACAATATGTCACGTTGTTAACCCACCGTGTACGTCGTTGTCCGCAATGTCATAGCGATACACTGCGAATTGTGGCCGATGACGGCTTACAAATTCGGCGCATAGAGATTGATGAAACTGAAGATTAATGCCGGATAGACGCTCGCGTCGCCATCCGGCAGAAAGCCTGTAACAAGAAAAAGATCAGGAGTAAGCGATGTGTACGACTTGCGGTTGCGCTGAAGGCAACCTTTATATAGAAGGCGATGAACATAATCCGCACTCAGCGTTTCGTAGCGCGCCCTTTGCCCCAGCGGCTCGCCCGGCGCTGAATATTACCGGCATTAAAACGCCTGACTTTGCCCCAAGTCAGACCGCAGAAGGCGATCTGCATTACGGCCACGGCGAAGCCGGAACCCACGCGCCTGGTATGAGTCAGCGGCGGATGCTGGAGGTTGAAATCGACGTGCTGGACAAAAATAATCGTCTGGCTGAGCGCAACCGCGCCCGTTTCGCCGCCCGCCAGCAACTGGTGCTCAACCTGGTGTCCAGCCCCGGGTCCGGTAAAACCACCTTGCTGACTGAAACGCTAATGAAATTGAAAGACCGTGTACCGTGCGCGGTGATTGAAGGCGACCAGCAGACAGTGAACGACGCCGCCCGCATCCGCGCTACCGGCACGCCCGCCATTCAGGTCAACACCGGTAAAGGCTGCCATCTTGACGCGCAAATGATCGCCGACGCCGCGCCGCGCCTGCCGCTGGATGACCATGGTATTCTGTTTATCGAAAACGTCGGTAATCTTGTCTGCCCGGCCAGCTTCGATCTGGGCGAAAAGCATAAAGTCGCAGTGCTTTCCGTGACCGAAGGTGAAGATAAGCCGCTGAAATATCCCCATATGTTTGCCGCTGCGTCGCTCATGCTGCTCAATAAAGTCGATCTGCTGCCCTACCTCAATTTTGACGTTGAGAAGTGCATCGCCAGCGCGCGTGAAGTGAACCCGGAGATTGAAATTATCCTGATTTCCGCCACCAGCGGCGAAGGCATGGATCAGTGGCTGGCCTGGCTGGAGGCGCAGCGATGTGCATAGGCGTGCCGGGTCAAATCCGCGCCATTGACGGCAATCAGGCAAAAGTTGACGTCTGCGGCATTCAGCGCGACGTCGATCTCACATTAGTCGGCAGTTGTGATGAAAACGGTCAGCCGCGTCTGGGTCAGTGGGTGCTGGTTCATGTCGGATTCGCCATGAGCGTCATTAACGAAGCGGAAGCGCGCGACACGCTCGACGCGCTACAAATTATGTTTGATGTTGAGCCGGACGTCGGCGCACTGCTGTATGGTGAGGAGAGATAATGCGTTTTGTTGACGAGTACCGTGCGCCGGAACAGGTAATGCAGCTCATTGAACACCTGCGTGAACGCGCCGCCCTTCTTCCTTACACTGCCGAACGTCCGTTGCGCATTATGGAAGTCTGCGGGGGTCATACCCACGCAATTTTTAAATTTGGTCTCGATCAGTTACTGCCCGAAAACGTGGAGTTTATTCACGGCCCCGGTTGTCCGGTCTGCGTGCTGCCGATGGGACGTATCGACAGTTGCGTGGAAATCGCCAGCCATCCGGAGGTGATTTTCTGCACCTTTGGCGATGCCATGCGCGTGCCGGGGAAACAGGGTTCGCTGTTGCAGGCTAAAGCGCGCGGCGCGGATGTCCGTATTGTTTACTCTCCGATGGACGCGCTGAAGCTGGCGCAGGATAACCCGACCCGCAAAGTGGTATTTTTCGGGCTGGGCTTTGAAACCACCATGCCGACCACCGCCATCACGCTACAGCAGGCAAAACAGCGTGACGTGCAAAACTTCTACTTTTTCTGCCAGCACATTACGCTGATCCCGACGCTGCGTAGCCTACTGGAGCAGCCGGACAACGGCATTGACGCCTTTCTTGCGCCAGGCCACGTCAGCATGGTCATCGGCACCGAGGCGTACCAGTTTATCGCCGCCGATTTTAATCGCCCGCTGGTGGTGGCTGGATTCGAACCGCTTGATCTACTGCAAGGCGTGGTCATGCTGGTTGAGCAGAAAATAGCGGCCCTAAGCCAGGTTGAAAACCAATACCGTCGCGTGGTGCCGGATGCCGGAAACATGCTGGCGCAGCAGGCCATCGCCGATGTGTTCTGCGTTAATGGCGACAGCGAGTGGCGCGGCCTGGGCGTGATTGAATCCTCCGGCGTCCACCTGACGCCAGAGTATCAGCGCTTTGACGCCGAAGCGCATTTCCGCCCAGCGCCGCAACAGGTCTATGACGATCCGCGCGCCCGCTGCGGCGAAGTGCTGACCGGCAGATGCAAGCCGCATCAGTGCCCGCTATTTGGTAAAACATGTAATCCAGAGACCGCGTTCGGCGCGCTGATGGTCTCTTCCGAAGGCGCATGCGCCGCCTGGTATCAGTATCGTCAGCAGGAGTGTGAAGTTTGAACAATATACAACTCGCCCACGGCAGCGGCGGCCAGGCTATGCAACAGTTGATTAATAGCCTGTTTATGGAGGCCTTTGCCAACCCGTGGCTGGCGGAACAAGAAGATCAGGCGCGTCTGGAGCTGGTGCAACTGACGGCGGAGGGCGACCGTCTGGCGTTTTCTACCGATAGCTATGTGATCGATCCGCTCTTTTTCCCCGGCGGCAATATCGGCAAACTGGCGATTTGCGGTACGGCGAACGACGTAGCGGTGAGCGGCGCGATCCCCCGCTATCTCTCCTGCGGCTTTATCCTTGAAGAAGGGCTGCCGATGGAGACGTTAAAAAGCGTGGTCAATAGCATGGCGGCGACCGCGCGGGAAGCGGGTATCGCCATTGTAACCGGCGACACCAAAGTTGTGCAGCGCGGCGCGGCGGACAAATTATTTATCAACACTGCCGGCATGGGGGCGATTCCCGCCGATATTCACTGGGGCGCGCAAACGCTGAGCGTTGGCGATGTGCTGTTAGTCAGCGGTACGCTTGGCGATCACGGTGCCACTATTCTCAACCTGCGTGAGCAACTGGGACTGGATGGCGAGCTGGCGAGCGACTGCGCAGTATTAACGCCGCTAATTCAGACGCTGCGTCATATTGACGGAGTGAAGGCATTGCGTGACGCCACGCGCGGCGGCGTGAATGCGGTCGCCCATGAGTTTGCGGCGTCCTGCGGTTACGGTATTGAATTGTCCGAATCCGCACTGCCGCTCAAACCTGCCGTGCGCGGCGTCTGCGAGCTGTTGGGGCTGGATGCCCTGAACTTTGCCAACGAAGGAAAACTGGTGATTGCCGTTGAACGGCAGGCCGCAGATCGGGCGTTGGCGGCATTACGCGCGCATCCGCTGGGACGTGATGCGGCGCTGATTGGCGAAGTCGTGGAACGCAAAGGCGTTCGCTTAGCCGGACTCTATGGCGTGAAGCGAACCCTTGATTTGCCACACGCCGAACCATTACCTCGTATATGCTAGCAGCCTGTTGGCAGCATACTGTAGGCCGGATAAGACGCATTTGCGTCGACATCCGGCATTAACGCTGCATTAACGCCTGATGGCGCTTTGCTTATCAGGCCTACGGAGTGTGTGACCAGCGAGTTTGCGGTCAGCCATCCGGCAATAACTTACGACTTATACCTATAATTCATTTACCGTTTTCGCACCGTTTTGCGGTATTTTCCTGGAAAAGCAACATGTCGTATACACCCATGAGCGATCTTGGACAGCAAGGCTTGTTCGATATCACTCGTACCTTATTGCAGCAGCCCGATTTGGCGTCGCTCAGTGAAGCGCTTTCGCAACTGGTAAAGCGTTCAGCGCTCGCCGACAGCGCCGGCATTATGCTATGGCAGGCGCAGTCGCAACGCGCACAATATTATGCGACGCGAGAAAATGGCCGTCCTGTTGAATATGAAGATGAAACCGTACTGGCGCACGGCCCGGTACGTCGCATCCTTTCTCGCCCCGATGCATTGCACTGTAATTTCCATGAGTTTACCGAAACCTGGCCGCAACTTGCCGCGAGCGGCCTCTACCCTGAATTTGGTCATTACTGTCTGCTTCCTTTAGCCGCGGAGGGCCGTATTTTCGGCGGCTGCGAATTCATCCGTCAGGAAGATCGTCCCTGGAGTGAAAAGGAATATGACCGTCTGCATACGTTTACCCAAATTGTCGGCGTGGTCGCCGAGCAAATTCAAAACCGGGTAAACAATAATGTCGATTATGATTTGTTGTGCCGCGAACGCGATAACTTCCGTATTCTGGTTGCGATTACCAACGCCGTCCTGTCGCGTCTGGATATTGATGAACTGGTAAGCGAAGTCGCAAAAGAGATCCACCACTATTTCAATATCGACGCAATCAGCATTGTGTTGCGCAGCCATCGCAAAAATAAGCTGAATATCTACTCCACCCACTATCTTGATGAGCATCATCCGGCGCACGAACAGAGCGAAGTCGACGAGGCCGGCACGCTCACGGAGCGCGTCTTTAAAAGTAAAGAGATGCTGCTTATCAACCTCAACGAACGCGATCCGCTTGCCCCCTACGAACGCATGCTGTTCGATACCTGGGGCAATCAGATCCAGACGCTTTGCCTGCTGCCGTTGATGTCCGGCAAGACGATGCTTGGCGTGCTCAAACTGGCGCAGTGCGAAGAAAAAGTGTTTACCACCGCCAACCTCAAGCTGCTGCGTCAGATTGCCGAACGGGTAGCCATTGCCGTGGATAATGCGCTGGCCTATCAGGAAATCCACCGACTGAAGGAACGCCTGGTCGACGAAAACCTGGCGCTCACGGAGCAGCTTAATAACGTCGACAGCGAGTTTGGCGAGATCATCGGACGCAGCGAAGCGATGTACAACGTGCTAAAGCAGGTTGAGATGGTGGCGCAGAGCGACAGTACCGTGCTGATTCTGGGCGAAACGGGAACCGGTAAAGAGTTGATTGCCCGCGCCATTCACAACCTGAGCGGACGTAGCGGGCGCAGGATGGTAAAGATGAACTGCGCCGCGATGCCGGCGGGGCTGCTGGAAAGCGATTTGTTTGGTCATGAGCGCGGCGCGTTTACCGGCGCCAGCGCGCAGCGGATTGGCCGTTTCGAGCTGGCGGATAAAAGCTCGCTGTTTCTGGATGAAGTGGGCGACATGCCGCTGGAGCTACAGCCTAAGCTGCTGCGCGTCCTTCAGGAGCAAGAGTTTGAACGTCTCGGCAGCAATAAACTGATCCAGACCGACGTGCGGCTGATCGCCGCGACTAACCGCGATCTGAAAAAAATGGTCGCCGATCGCGAATTCCGTAACGATCTCTACTATCGGCTGAATGTTTTTCCGATCCAGCTTCCTCCGTTGCGCGAACGTCCGGAAGATATTCCACTACTGGTCAAAGCGTTCACTTTCAAAATCGCCCGCCGAATGGGGCGTAATATCGACAGCATTCCCGCCGAAACGCTGCGCACGCTCAGCAGCATGGAATGGCCGGGGAACGTTCGCGAGCTGGAGAATGTCGTCGAGCGCGCCGTGCTGCTGACGCGCGGCAATGTGCTACAACTGTCGCTGCCGGATATTACCGCCGTAACGCCCGATACCTCGCCTGTTGCAACTGAAAGCGCCAAAGAAGGCGAAGATGAATATCAGCTTATTATACGCGTGCTGAAAGAGACCAATGGCGTAGTGGCTGGACCAAAAGGCGCGGCGCAGCGTCTGGGGCTTAAACGAACCACCCTGCTGTCGCGTATGAAGCGATTGGGTATTGATAAAGACGCGTTAGCGTAACGGGTTGCCGGATCTGATCCGGCCAGGAGATGATGCGCGCCGTAGGCCTGGCGCTTCCCCTTCACTTCTTGCGCTGATATTTTTCCGGCAATTCCGGAACGGGGCGCTTATCGTCGATAAGGTGCCGCACGGTCAGGACAGGATGCCGCCAAAGCATTCGCGGACCTGCCCAACGCATAATCTGCTTCATCTCCTCGCGTTTAGCCGGCTGATAGCAGTGCACCGGGCACTGCTTACAGGCGGGTTTTTCCTCGCCAAATACGCATTTATCAAGACGTTTTTGCGCGTAGGCGAACAGCGCCTCGTAATGCCCCTGCACCGCTGACGCCTGTGGGCACTGGCTTTCATACAGCGCGATCATTTTTTTGATCGTCAGTTTTTCACGAGCGATACGTTTACCAGGCATCGTGCTCTCTCCGAACATTAAGGTGTATTTATTTTACACCTTATCCCTCTTTAGCACTATCACTGCATATCGTCGCCATTTCGCAAATAAGAATTATTTTCATTTATTCATGCCTTGTGCTATATAACATAGCAAAGGCTATATTCGATGATTAATTAACCACATTGTTGCGAGGGATACTATGACGAATCTACATCGTCTGAAAACACTCCTGATTGCCGGTATTGTCGCGATACTCGCGCTATCGCCAGCCTATGCAAAAGAGAAATTTAAAGTCATCACCACGTTTACCGTTATTGCCGACATGGCGAAAAACGTGGCGGGCGACGCAGCGGAAGTCAGCTCGATTACCAAACCCGGCGCTGAAATCCATGAGTATCAGCCAACGCCCGGCGATATTAAACGAGCGCAGGGGGCACAGCTTATCCTCGCGAATGGTCTGAACCTGGAGCGATGGTTCGCCCGCTTTTATCAGCACCTTTCCGGCGTGCCGGAAGTCGTCGTCTCCACCGGCGTCAAACCGATGGGCATTACCGAAGGCCCGTATAACGGTAAACCGAACCCGCACGCCTGGATGTCGGCAGAAAACGCGCTGATTTATGTCGATAACATTCGCGACGCCCTGGTGAAGTACGATCCGGATAATGCGCAGATCTATAAGCAAAATGCCGAACGCTATAAAGCGAAAATTCGCCAGATGGCCGATCCGTTGCGTGCCGAGCTGGAAAAAATTCCCGCCGATCAGCGCTGGCTGGTCACCAGTGAAGGCGCGTTCTCTTACCTGGCGCGCGATAATGACATGAAAGAGCTTTATCTCTGGCCAATTAACGCCGATCAACAGGGGACGCCAAAACAGGTGCGTAAAGTGATTGATACCATTAAAAAGCACCATATTCCCGCCATCTTTAGCGAGAGTACGGTTTCCGATAAACCGGCCCGTCAGGTCGCGCGTGAATCCGGCGCGCATTATGGCGGCGTGCTGTATGTCGATTCTCTGAGCGCCGCTGACGGCCCTGTGCCAACCTATCTGGATCTGCTGCGCGTCACGACCGAAACCATCGTCAACGGCATTAACGACGGACTGAGGAGTCAACAATGAGTCAATCTGCGATTACCGTTGATCAAGTCACGGTGACGTATCGCAACGGTCATACCGCCCTACGGGACGCCACTTTTCAGGTGCCTGGCGGTTCAATCGCCGCGCTGGTAGGCGTAAATGGTTCCGGTAAGTCTACGTTATTTAAAGCGTTAATGGGCTTTGTGCATCTTGCGCAGGGCGATATCACTATCCTGCAACAGTCAGTCAACAAGGCGCTGAAAAAAAACCTCATTGCTTATGTTCCGCAATCGGAAGAAGTGGACTGGTCATTTCCGGTGCTGGTAGAAGATGTGGTGATGATGGGACGCTACGGCCATATGGGCTGGCTACGCCGTCCCACTGCGCATGATCACGCCTGTGTTGACGCCGCGCTGGCGCGGGTGGATATGCAGGAATATCGTCACAGGCAGATTGGCGAGCTGTCCGGCGGGCAGAAAAAACGTGTGTTTCTTGCCAGGGCCATCGCTCAGGATGGACAGGTAATCCTGCTGGATGAACCTTTTACCGGCGTGGATGTAAAAACCGAAGCGCGAATCATCGATCTACTGCGGGAACTGCGCGATGAAGGCCGCACGATGCTGGTCTCAACGCATAATCTCGGCTCCGTCACCGAGTTTTGCGACTATACGGTAATGATTAAAGGAACCGTACTGGCCAGCGGCCCTACCGAAACCACGTTTACCGCCGCGAATCTGGAACAGGCGTTTAGCGGCGTTCTACGTCATATCGCGCTAAGCGGAGGCGAAGAGCACATCATCACCGATGACGAGCGCCCCTTTATTTCCCGGCGCGTGGCCAGCGGAGGAAAATCGTCATGAACTGGCTTGTTGAGCCGTTTGGCTACCAGTATATGCTCAACGCGATGTGGGTCTCCGCGATGGTGGGCGGTCTGTGCGCGTTTCTCTCCTGCTATTTGATGCTCAAAGGCTGGTCGCTCATTGGCGATGCGCTATCTCACTCTATTGTGCCTGGCGTCGCTGGCGCCTGGATGTTAGGGCTGCCTTTCTCGCTCGGCGCGTTTCTTTCCGGCGGACTGGCGGCAGGCAGTATGCTCTTTCTTAACCAACGCTCACGCCTGAAAGAAGACGCGATTATCGGGCTTATCTTCTCCTCTTTTTTTGGCGTCGGCCTTTTTATGGTGTCGCTCAATCCGATGTCGGTGAATATCCAGACGATTATTCTCGGCAACGTGCTGGCGATCGCGCCAGCGGATATTGCGCAACTGGCGATTATCGGCGCAGTCTCGCTGACGATTCTGCTGTTAAAGTGGAAAGATCTGATGGTCGTCTTTTTCGATGAAACCCATGCGCGTTCTATCGGGCTTAATCCGGGTCGACTAAAGCTGTTGTTTTTCACTCTATTGTCCGTCTCTACCGTGGCGGCCCTGCAAACCGTTGGGGCGTTCCTGGTGATCTGTCTCGTCGTCACGCCGGGCGCGACGGCCTGGTTACTCACCGACCGTTTTCCACGTCTGCTCATGATTGCCGTCGTGATTGGCAGCCTGACCAGTTTTCTGGGCGCATGGCTTAGCTACTGGCTGGATGGCGCCACGGGTGGAATTATTGTCGTCATGCAAACCTTACTGTTCATCACAGCCTTTATTTTCGCCCCGAAACACGGTCTGTTAGCCAACCGTCGACGCGCCCGCCTGCAGAAGGAGCCGACATGTTCTTAACAACGTTACTGGAACCCTTTCAGTTTGATTTTATGGTGAACGCCCTTATGGTTTCGGTCATTGTGGCGATTCCCTGCGCCTTACTGTCCGTGTTTTTAGTGTTAAAAGGCTGGGCGTTAATGGGCGATGCAATGAGTCATGCGGTATTCCCCGGGGTCGTGCTGGCATATATTGTGGGGATCCCCCTGGCGATTGGCGCCTTCATTGCCGGATTATTTTGCGCTATCGCGACCGGCTATCTGGACGATAACAGCCGCATCAAACGTGATACGGTGATGGGCATCGTCTTTTCCGGGATGTTTGGCGCAGGTCTGGTGCTCTATGTTTCTATTCAATCGGAAGTGCATCTGGATCACATCCTGTTTGGGGATATGCTGGGCGTATCGCTGGGGGATATCGTACAAACGTCAGTTATTGCACTGGGTATTGCGTTAATCATTGGGCTGAAATGGAAAGATCTCCTGCTACACGCTTTTGACCCGCACCAGGCGAAAGCCAGCGGGCTGAATACCACGCTACTGCATTATGGCCTGCTATGTATGATTGCGCTGACTATCGTCGCCACGCTGAAATCGGTGGGCATTATTCTGTCAATCTCACTACTTATCGCCCCCGGCGCAATTGCCATTTTGCTGACGCGACGCTTTGCGCGCGCGCTGGGATTAGCGGTGAGTCTGTCAGTTATTACCGCTTTTGCGGGCGTCTATCTGTCTTTTTATCTTGATAGCGCGCCAGCGCCGACCATCGTGGTATTATTTGCCATCGTGTTTATTGCGGCATTTATTTACGCAACATGGCGCGACAGGCGTAATGAAATCGTACCAGAGGCGCAAGGTTAACACTTTTTTGCCTGCTATTCAGGAAACATACGGTCATAATATAGAGTAGTTTTATGGCGCTGGAAGGATTTCCTCTGGCAGGCAACCTCATAATTTCATTACGGTTTAAGTAAAGACTTATATTCAGCTATCCTTTTTTTATGAGCGGATATAGAGAGTTTTTTATCGTTTAGCATAACGGCATTGTTATCGAATCGCTCATAAAGCGTTTCATTCTTTTTGTTTACTATACTGCTTCCCGCCGCCGGATTGGCCTGCACATATTCATTTAATCGTTGTACGCCTTGAGTATGTTTGTAAAAACTCACCGGCAGATAACGGTCTGCTTTATCAGACGGGAGAAAAGGTTCTTCACCACACAGACGTTCACAAATATTATCTTCATGAATTTTTACTAAGTTCATAAATTCAAGCTGAAGTTTTTTGGCGAGCGCCAGGCTAAAAATACCACATTCAGAAGAGCTTCGTTGAATGTCCAGCTCGACCATAGCAAAATAACAATCAGGCAATTGTTCACGTTCAAGAGCTGCTTTGGTCCTCAACGCCAGTAAAGCAGGTCCAAAAGCGCTACACGCTGCTGGTTCGAACAAAATCACCGATGTCTTTCCGTCCATAACTCTAAAATCGACGACTGAAATATGGATACCTGAACTTCCCATATTTACGATAAATCGGGCAGATTCAACGCCTTCCATTCTGGTCTCCTTTATAGAGGAAACAAGCTCATGGACTGACATAACAAATTTAAGATTTAACTCTGGATACTTCTTATTGGCCTGTGCAACAAGAAAAGGCATCATTTCGAGATCGGTTTCCTCGTAACCGATATGAATCCAGCTGCCATCTATAATTTCACTTTCCAGACGCTCAACAATACAGGTCAATGCTTCGGTGTTTAGCTCCCCGCTGACGTCAGGCTGAGGCGATAAACTCGCCCCCATATTACGAGCCGTAGGACTTAGCATACTTTTCCCTCCACATGATAGCTCCTGCACCGAAAATATCATCTTTAACTTTTCAGATTCAATATATTGCCCGCAAAAATATGCCTCAATGATTGAGCCAGGCAACCAATCACCTCCAGATGATTATATATAAGAATTACTATTCAAAAAATCTTTTTTATAATAAAAGCTCAACACATGGTCATAAATGATAAAAAATAGTTTAATTCATTCCTACCGCAATCGGTAACGCGCAATTATCGTCAGGTACAGCAGGGTTATGTGCAAAAGCAGTGCGCTGTAAATGCGCGTCTAGTTTCAGTCCCCGGAACAGCGATAGCGGTGAAGAGTCCATCCCCAAACGATACATAACCTTCTTACGATAAATACTGACGGTTTTTGTTCCCAGACCAAATTTTTTCGCCAGTTCAATTGCCGGATGTCCGGAGGATAATAATATCAGCAGCGCATATTTCGCCTGAGTGACGCCGGGAGGTAGATTCCACCAGGCGTATTGATTGATATTAAACAATACCTCTTCCGGCGTCTCGCCGGCATTAAAAGCATACGTAGCAGCCACGGTTTTCTTTTGTGGCCTGTGGCAGAAACGCAGCCAGGCTTCCGGAAGACGGAGCTTCTCTCGATCCGAGCGGATAGCGCAGGATAGTTCGTCTTTTAAAACATAATCCATAACGCCAAAATATTGCAGCACACAGCGATCGATATAATACAAGCGATCTGCCACTACCAAAACTTTACGGTTCTGCAACCGCGTCTGCAACGCATGAAAAAGATAAACATGCTCATGCGGGTTCAAAGCTAAAATCAGCCCGGCGTCCGGCATATCGGATAGAGAATGCAAAAGTGCGGTTAATGAGTTACACGTTTTAACGCACTTTTCCGGATATTTTTGCTTAAAAATAGACTGAAGGGCATAACAATTAGTCCAGTTAATACCGTATATAATTACATTTCTCATTTATTTATCCTTTTTTGAAAACTGACCACAGCTTCGGTAATTATTTTTCTTCCTGGGCGACTACTGCGCAAGTAGATAACGCCTTCTTACTACAAAGGTAATAAGACCAGATACGTTATTACATGCGCAATGTCGTTACCGAAATGAATTCCTTTTACAAATCTGATAATGATTAAATTTGCTGTTTTACTTTACAGTAATCTCTTAGAGTACAACGATTGCCCGACGCCTTGTGGCCATGTATGTCTGACAATGAACGCTTTCGATTCCCTTTCATTAACTACATATCACTGGTGTAGCGATACTGAAATATACACTACGATTAAAAAAATATTTGGTATCTGTAACGCAGACAGATAGTAACGTTTAAAATAATTTCACAAATCAATGGTTCATTGTACGCATAAAGCTAAGCGGTGTAATCTTAAAATGCCGTTTAAAAATAGCGATAAAATAAGAAGGCGTATCATAGCCACACATCGTCGCGACTTGTGAAATATTTCCAGCCCCCATACGTAATAATTTTATAGCCTGATTCATACGAGCATCCAGGTATATTTTGCTAAAACTCACCTCTTCAGCGGCCAGTTTTCGCTTCAGACTTGATACGCTCATAAACAGCTTTCCTGCCACCTCAGCCTGTGACCATTTGCGGGTGAGATCGCTGATAATAATGTTATAAACTTTCTCTTTTGTCGTAATTTTTATTGCTCGCTCAAGGAAATCAAACCCACCGGGCTTACGTACAAATGCCGATATAAGATACATCAATGAGAAATATGAATAATCATGATCATCAATACTCACATTACTACAAACCCGTGGACATGCCACACCATGCAAAATAGAGTCAAAAGTATCACTCATCCCGGGCAACAAGTCCGCATGAAAAAAATACTTTGGTTTCGTTTTTAATGATAGCTCTCGATCATTATAGTTTCTTGTACTGTAAAAAACTTTGTAGAATTTTTGCATTAAGTCATAGGAAACTTCCAGTGAAGAAAAATCAATATGCCCTTCTATTTCGCTCATACTAAGCGTGATTGTTTGATCTTTTTCCAATAAAAATAAACACGGCGCAGATTGTTCGATGAACTCCCCAAATTCGTTTTCAATTCGCAAACTGCCTTTATTAAGTTTAAATAATAAGCAGTTTGCGACATAATAGTCTCTTACGTCAGCTAATCCATTTATTAATGGAAATTTGTTCGGCTGTTGAAGGTGATTATTGCTAATGGCCTCAACTGATTTATTCATTGAAGGCAATACCATATTTTATCCTGTGTGCTATAAGGAACTCAAAATCGTTATATTCTTATAAACAAATAATTAAAACTCACAGAGATGATTTAAATCCGATTTTTTTATTATTATAGCCAATAATTACATTCCAACGCACGTTCATTTCGTCACAAAAAGATACTCTTACAAACTTTATGCACAATTTTGTAATGGAAGCTTACAATATTAATATAATCATTTCAGAATAAAACGCCTGGCAGATACCTTAATAATCCATATACATCAATAAGATAGATACACTGGCATGGTGCATTTTCTGCATTATTTGCTAATATATACACCATACCTTATCACAAATCGCCAGCAATGGGGGGTTCACCAGTCAATTGCCTCTTTGTTTTCCCCGCCCGATAAAATAATCTCCTGCATCCAGGAGGTCATTTGTGACTGTGCATTCATTGTACCAACTAATACCCCGTTTAAAGCCTCATATAAATGGGTGCCCGGTTCAACTTTTGCTAACATGTTTTGTAGCATAGCCGTTTGCTGCTCAAAAGAAACAAAAGCCGAATCACCACTTTTAGGATCTTTGAAGGCATTCATCTCCTGATAAATGCTATCTTTAAGCGTTTCAGAAGAGGCTGACTCAGGAAGCGCCAAAAGTCGTTGGTAGAATGCATCATAAAGATCAACGTCGCCGCCATTGCTTAAAGGCGCGCTATCCACATTATTCAGCATAGCGGCCCTGGTACTCAACGAAACCACACCCGTCGCTTCAGTATCCGCTGTCGGGATCAAATAAGAAGTCGGAATCGTACCCGGTATCACCTTATAACCTCCATTTTACAATGCTTGCGTTTTTGTCTTCCATTCATCAATAAGTGCGTTAATAGCGTTATCAGAAATCGTCCGGCAGTCTTGTGGAAGTTCATCAAGATGATGCTTAATGACGCCTACTGCCGTTTCAACAAATTGTTCAGGTGAAAATTCTGCGATCTGATCGCCGCAACTCATGATAAAGCGCTGTTCCTGATGATATTTAAGATTAAAAGTGCCTGGCCAGTTCTCCATAAGCAACACCATCAGTTTTTGGTGATCTTTTTTCGCGTTAACTGGTAGTGTTAAAAAAAGTTGCCCCTCCGGCTTATCGAAATCCCTCAGCCACTCATCCAGGACGGTTAAAAGCGTTTCGGGATGGTCGACCGCAGCTGAAAATAACTCGCGGGCATAAATCTGTATTTTTTCCATCCACTTCCAGGCCATTGTCTGATTATCAGTAAGATAAGCGGCGACCTGCTGTAACGCGTCTATCATTCCCTGCTCGTAACCTTCCTGATAGGCGTACATCCGCAAGGTCTTTGCCTCTTCTTCCGCCTCTCGCAAAATACGCTTAGCCCGTTGATGCGCCTGCTGTTCTAATCTTTCAATAGAGAAATAACGTTCCAGCGTTTTACGCTTTATCAGTATCCCCTCAACAGGCGAAAGCGGGGACGGAATTGGGATATTTTTGAGCATATTGTAAGGCCAGTAGCAAAATTGACATTTCTACAGCATCCTGCTTCGATGCCTCCTCAATAAATGGAGGAAAAAGCAAAGGAAAACGCTGTGCTAAAGATTCAGGTAAAAATTCATTCAGGGCATTTAACTGTGCATACCCGACGCTAAGTAAAAACCGGTGATTCGGCGCCTTATTGCAGACAGATAAACTTGTTCCCTGATGCATTGCCAAAAATGCTTGCGCCCAATCCGGCAGGCCAAGCAAGGCTCCCTGCCTTGCCAGATCGGCTCTCAGTTTATGGCAACCGAGTAAATACGCTACCTGCGGCAGTCGGCGCCACTGACGCAGCCACAGCTGCGTCAGTGAGTTTTGAATACACTCCTTTTCTCCGTTCTTAAGCCGCCATGCCGCCAGTATTAACTCATTTGCCGCCGCCCTGGCGGCGGGTCTGACAATCATTTCCGGCGCTATCTGCAACCGCTGAGGATGGATATACGATAACGGATCAAAAATGATTCTTTGCCAGATAATGGGTAATGGCTGCCTATTCATTTGACGATTTCGCCTTATCATCAGCCGTTATGCCTTTCTTATTGCGGGCATAATGGTTTTTGTAATACCAGACGCCAAAGCCTGCTGACATCACGGATAACAAAATAATCAACACAATCCAACTGGTTGCAAAAGAATTACGTTTTACTGGTGTGCCGGGAGCCTGTAATTGGGCATCAGAACGTTCTGACAACACAACAGAAATGTTGTCATAATCCACATCGGCAAAACTATTCTTTAAGAAACGCTTGATATCGCTGATCTGATGCGCAAGCGGCGAACCTCGTTCATATACGGCTAATGCCGACAGATGAACAGGTTTTGGCGGGCGGCCATTTTCACCAGCATCAATATCATAACTAATATGGACCCTGGCGGAGAGCACGCCCTCCATCGTCTGTAATGACTGTTCCAGTCGCTGTTCAATAGCCGAATATAACCTGGCCTTTTCAGCTCGCGGAGACGATACCAGCGAATCCGCCGGGAACATCTGCGCTATTTCCACCCGTGGCCGGGGAGGAAGCTGATAAGTTTTAATCCAGTACACCGCAGCGGTAAAATCAGGCTCAGCAACAGTAATGCTATAGCCCAATTTTCCGCTATCAATTTTATTCGCCTCTATATTGTGCATTTGCAGAACGGCAATGACCTCATTAGCCTGTTCCTGGTCCAGTCCTTTTAAAAGATCCTTATCCTTACAGCCGGCAAGGGTCATTACCAGCAGAAAGGTATATAGATATCGACGAATCATGAGCGTAATAGCGTTTCAACAGCCCCGACTCCTTTACGAGTAAGGGTACTTACCATAGAAACATACAGGTTATAATCTGAAATCATCTCTTGCGAAATAGCCAGCTCTTTAGGATCCGTCACCAGATTAGGGTCCTCAATCCTGTTGGTAATCGTCTGTTTATCCACAGCCGTGGCAATCGCCGAACCAGAAAAAGCCTGGAGTAGCCGGTCATCCAGCGAGACAATGTCCGTTTCCATAGACCTGATATTGACCGCCTGCCCTATAACGGCATTCTCAGGGACAATAGTTGCAATCGACATAATCCACCTTATAACTGATTAACGGAAGTTCTGAATAATGGCAGCATCAATATCCTTAAAGACTTTTACCGTGTTCGATTGCGCGTTACGGTACAAGTTATATTCCGAGAGCTTACTCTGATACGCCGCCAGTAGCGCCGGATCGGAGGGTTTTGCTGCTAATTTATCCAGCGCCTCTGTTACCTGCGTTTGTAGATCCTGAACGCCCGTATCAAATTTTGCTGAGACGTCATCCAGATAGCCTGACCAAGGTGTTGCCATAATGACTTCCTTATTTGCGTTAAATTAAAGTGGGCTTGGGAAATACCAATGGCCTGGGCTCATTTTGATATAACCTTCCGCCCCGTACTGAAATGAGCGCCCCTTGAGCCAGTCATCTTTTAATTCGATCGCAAACTGCACATAGCGTCCTCCCCATGTGCGGTAATAGCTATCGACAAATTGACGGGCTCTGAGTATTTCTACATCATCGAGCGCCCCCTGAATAACAAACGTTACGCCCCCTTTATGATTCCTGCGGGAATAAGGTAACGCCTGCTGTTTTAGCCCCGCTTCCGCCTGGCCTGCTGCGGTAACATCGTCCATCAACGTGATGTTAACCGAATCCGCGTAAGGCATTAGCGCTCTCAGCTTTTGACTTAACACCTCGAGCTCTTTCTTGCTCATCGTGTTTCGCTGGCGGCTTAGCCAGAAAACGGGTTTACGCGGCTCATCGAAATGAAGCCGATAATAAGCCAGCTGCGGATAATAGGTATCCAGCCAGGTAGAGATACGCTTATTTTCTTCGTTTTCGTTAATCACTCGCGCATTTTTATCATAATCGCCCCTCGCTAAAACCTGACGAGCCCACAGCGTATCTCTTTCATTTTGCGCAGCGACATAGAGCATTTTGTCCCGTCCTGGCAACACCTGAAAGCGCTCCTTCTCCTGCCCCAATAACGAATCGAGCTCTGCGGCCTGCCGCTGCGGCGAGTTAAGTATCCATAACGTCCCCACCGTCCCAATTCCCAATATAAAAAACCCGGCCAGTGCTGCTACAATTCCGTTTTTAAAACGCGGCTCGTTCTTTTTTGCAGACGTTTCTAACTTCTCAGGCTGCTCGGGCACCCACGGCTCGCTTTCCGGGCGAATCAGGATAAGCAATTCACCGACCTGTATTGGCGTATTTAATTGCACCGAACGAGATTCAGAATTTCCTTCTTTCAGCTCATGGAGTATAATTTCGGTCGCATCCGTATCCACCTGGATTTCAAAATTTACTCCGCCATGGTCCAGCGGGATAAAAAAGCTATCGGCAGGTATATCAGGGAGTTGGCCTGAAGCAGTGAGCGCATCACTCTGACCTACCACAAAGAGTGTTCGGCCTGTCAGCAATGGAAACTCACAGCCGTTCAGTGAGCTGTTAAGTAATCGAACTATGTATGGCCCTGGGCTTGTTATCGTCTTCTCTTTTGATGTTTCCATATATACTGTTAGCGATGTCTGTCGTTCTCGATAGCAGCAGATTACCGCACAGGACACAGGGATTCCTGATGAAAATAGAATGAAAAGTGAGAAATAAAATCAATTTATTCTGTATAATGCGTCTCAACACATATTAAAAGAACCATCATCCCCATTGGGGCTTAAACTACTGTAGATAAATTACCCAAATTTGGGTTCTTTTGGTGTAACAATCAGACCATTGCCAACACACGCTAATAAAGAGCATTTACAACTCAGATTTTTTCAGTAGGATACCAGTAAGGAACATTAAAATAACATCAACAAAGGGATAATATGGAAAATGTAACCTTTGTAAGTAATAGTCATCAGCGTCCTGCCGCAGATAACTTACAGAAATTAAAATGACTTTTGACAAATACCCGGCAGCAAATTAAAAGTCAGACTCAGCAGGTTACCATCAAAAATCTTTATGTAAGCAGTTTCACTTTAGTTTGCTTTCGGAGCGGTAAACTGACGATTAGCAATAATCACGATACGATTTACTGTGACGAACCTGGGATGTTGGTGCTCAAAAAAGAGCAGGTAGTTAACGTGACGCTTGAAGAGGTCAATGGCCACATGGATTTCGATATACTCGAGATACCGACGCAACGACTTGGCGCTCTCTATGCACTTATCCCAAACGAGCAGCAAACCAAAATGGCGGTCCCCACAGAGAAAGCGCAGAAAATTTTCTATACGCCTGACTTTCCTGCCAGAAGAGAGGTATTTGAACATCTGAAAACGGCGTTCTCCTGTACGAAGGATACAAGCAAAGGTTGCAGTAACTGTAACAACAAGAGTTGTATTGAAAATGAAGAGTTAATTCCTTATTTTCTGCTGTTCCTGCTTACTGCTTTTCTCCGACTCCCGGAGAGTTATGAGATCATCCTTAGCTCGGCTCAGATAACGTTAAAGGAGCGCGTTTACAACATTATATCTTCGTCACCCAGTAGACAGTGGAAGCTTACGGATGTTGCCGATCATATATTTATGAGTACGTCAACGCTCAAACGGAAACTTGCAGAAGAAGGTACCAGCTTTAGCGACATCTACTTATCGGCAAGAATGAATCAGGCAGCAAAACTTTTACGCATAGGCAACCATAATGTTAATGCTGTAGCATTAAAATGTGGTTATGACAGCACGTCCTACTTCATTCAATGTTTCAAAAAATATTTTAAAACTACGCCATCGACATTCATAAAAATGGCGAACCATTAACATTTTTTGTATCTGTCACTCAAGTAAAGATTTTTATTAAAATTGTAATAATTTAAAATTCAGACTGCGCATTAACACGCTATATCAGGATGGGAGGCTATTTAATATCATTGTTCTGTCCGGAAGACAGCTTATACTGATATCTCTGGTAATTTAAAGTAAGGCTGATTATATAACACGATTTTTGTGAACTTGTCATCGCTATGATGACTGTTAAACCGATATTGCCTTATTCACAGCGTAAGAATTCGTCCAGATGACACTATCTCCTTCCGGCTTTAACCCTGTGGATTAAGGCCGGCATTTTATTCATATTTATACATCATCCGTTCCCTCTGAGAACTATTTGCCTGAACGGTCTACACCGAAACAGTCACGCTTGTTAGCTTTCTGCCAGGCATACCTCTTCTCTTCATCCTGATATCGATATAATGCCTGGGGGCCAGCCTGAGGATGATACTGCTCATAACCCCCCTGCCTTTTTGACGCTATAGCTGAAAGGAGTAAAGAAAAGACGATATCATTATTTTGCAAAAAAATATAAAAATAAGCGCACCATTAAAAACAGTCTTCCATTTATATTTTGGAACCTAAGACAAATTACACTCTTAAACTTTCAACGAATGGTCATTTAGTGGAAATCTTCGAGAAAAATGGTTCTGATGGTGTAATTATCAGACCATTAACCATGAAGATATAATAAGCAGCATTTACACCCCAAAAAAATGCAGTAAGATAGCTACAAAACTAATCTCTATTGCAATGAGGCCAAGTTAAATATGTAAATATTTAGATGCCCGGCGCTGACTCTCTGCTCCAGGATATACGACAGCGTCCATTCGATAATCACAGTTAGTTATAACAATATTATTACCAACATGTCAGTTATTTAAAGCACAGGCATAAGCTAAATAATCAAATGTTAAAAACATATAAACCCGAGCCCGTAGAATATGACATTAAGCTCATAATAAAAGCTCAACCTGACCGTTAGTACTAACAGCAGAATTACTGAAACAGTAGATTCTATCCTAACGACTTGTATTAGTTATTATAACTTTTCACCCTGTAAGAGAATACACTATTATCATGCCACATTTTAATCCTGTTCCTGTATCGAATAAAAAATTCGTCTTTGATGATTTCATACTCAACATGGACGGCTCCCTGCTACGCTCAGAAAAGAAAGTCAATATTCCGCCAAAAGAATATGCCGTTCTGGTCATCCTGCTCGAAGCCGCCGGCGAGATTGTGAGTAAAAACACCTTACTGGACCAGGTATGGGGCGACGCGGAAGTTAACGAAGAATCTCTTACCCGCTGTATTTATGCCTTACGACGTATTCTGTCGGAAGATAAAGAGCATCGTTACATTGAAACACTGTACGGACAGGGCTATCGGTTTAATCGTCCGGTCGTAGTGGTGTCTCCGCCAGCGCCGCAACCTACGACTCATACATTGGCGATACTTCCTTTTCAGATGCAGGATCAGGTTCAATCCGAGAGTCTGCATTACTCTATCGTGAAGGGATTATCGCAGTATGCGCCCTTTGGCCTGAGCGTGCTGCCGGTGACCATTACGAAGAACTGCCGCAGTGTTAAGGATATTCTTGAGCTCATGGATCAATTACGCCCCGATTATTATATCTCCGGGCAGATGATACCCGATGGCAATGATAATATTGTACAGATCGAGATAGTTCGGGTTAAAGGTTATCACCTGCTGCACCAGGAAAGCATTAAGTTGATAGAACACCAACCCGCTTCTCTCTTGCAAAACAAAATTGCGAATCTTTTGCTCAGATGTATTCCCGGACTTCGCTGGGACACAAAGCAGATTAGCGAGCTAAATTCGATTGACAGTACTATGGTTTACTTACGCGGTAAGCATGAGTTAAATCAATATACCCCCTATAGCTTACAGCAAGCGCTTAAATTGCTGACTCAATGCGTTAACATGTCGCCAAACAGCATTGCGCCTTACTGTGCGCTGGCAGAATGCTACCTCAGCATGGCGCAAATGGGGATTTTTGATAAACAAAACGCCATGATCAAAGCTAAAGAACATGCGATTAAGGCGACAGAGCTGGACCACAATAATCCACAAGCTTTAGGATTACTGGGACTAATTAATACGATTCATTCAGAATACATCGTCGGGAGTTTGCTATTCAAACAAGCTAACTTACTTTCGCCCATTTCTGCAGATATTAAATATTATTATGGCTGGAATCTCTTCATGGCTGGTCAGTTGGAGGAGGCCTTACAAACGATTAACGAGTGTTTAAAATTGGACCCAACGCGCGCAGCCGCAGGGATCACTAAGCTGTGGATTACCTATTATCATACCGGTATTGATGATGCTATACGTTTAGGCGATGAATTACGCTCACAACACCTGCAGGATAATCCAATATTATTAAGTATGCAGGTTATGTTTCTTTCGCTTAAAGGTAAACATGAACTGGCACGAAAATTAACTAAAGAAATATCCACGCAGGAAATAACAGGACTTATTGCTGTTAATCTTCTTTACGCTGAATATTGTCAGAATAGTGAGCGTGCCTTACCGACGATAAGAGAATTTCTGGAAAGTGAACAGCGTATAGATAATAATCCGGGATTATTACCGTTAGTGCTGGTTGCCCACGGCGAAGCTATTGCCGAGAAAATGTGGAATAAATTTAAAAACGAAGACAATATTTGGTTCAAAAGATGGAAACAGGATCCCCGCTTGATTAAATTACGGTAAAATCTGAGAGAGGAGATATGCATTATTTTTTTATCATCGTAATCTGGTTGCTTAGCATAAATACAGCATGGGCTGATTGCTGGCTTCAGGCTGAAAAAATGTTCAATATTGAATCCGAACTACTTTACGCTATCGCCCAGCAGGAATCGGCGATGAAACCTGGCGCCATTGGTCATAACCGAGATGGTTCAACCGATCTTGGCCTGATGCAAATTAACAGCTTCCATATGAAAAGGCTGAAAAAAATGGGGATTAGTGAAAAACAGTTGTTACAGGACCCCTGCATTTCTGTCATTGTGGGCGCTTCCATTTTATCAGATATGATGAAAATCTACGGTTATAGCTGGGAGGCCGTTGGCGCTTATAATGCCGGGACGTCGCCGAAACGATCGGATATAAGGAAACGTTATGCTAAAAAAATTTGGGAGAATTACAGAAAATTAAAAGGAATGTCAGCAGAAGAGAAAAACAAAAGACTTTCTATCGCGTCAAACAAATAATTATACAGAAATAGCTTACTTTCAGATAGTTCTAAAAGTAAGCTATATTTTTATCAGCGTGCCGTCGTCATAAGCAACTGGGCTTGCATTGCTTTTAGTTGTACAAACTGTGAGGCGTCTTCCAGCATTCTATTGTTCCGTGAATTCCGGAAATCTGCACGTACCTGCTCCAGATTACTATGAGGATTATCCTTAAGTACAAGGGCCGCCGCCATCGTTCCGGTTCTCCCCACTCCGCCCAGACAATGAATCATCGGTAAATGCTTATCTGATGAACTACGCCCCGGCGCGCCATTTTGGTTACTATTTTTCACCCTATCCGCCAGGTATTCTAACTGCTCCGTAGACGGTAACGGCTGGTGATCTGGCCAATTTTTCACATGCAATACCGGGATTGTATACCGCTTTTCCCCGCAGGACAGTTGCATATTGTATTGGTCTATCGCTTCTCCCTGACTGGCTGAGCTCACTTTTTGGCTGTTGGTATGCACCTCGCCAAAGGTGTAGCTCCCTCTGAAATAGGCTGGTAATTGTTTTGCCTGCATCTGATCTTCCGACGTTAACACCACCAGGCATGAGCATTCTTTTTCAAGAAGCATTTTCATATGCGCTTCCAGCGCATCCGGCGTATTTTTTGGGTACGAACCGGCTAATGCCACAGGCTTACCGTCAAAAGTTAACGTATTCACTGGCACAGGCATTCCATCGCTCAGTTTCACCTGGGTTTGCTGATTAATTGGAATGCTGCTGACCGCAAACCGTGCCAGGCCCAGTGTCGGTCCGCTCATCGTCTGTGGCATTGGCGCGCCGGCTTTTATTTTCTCAAGTTCAGCTGTAACGTTTTTCAGTTCTTTAGCAATAACGTGAATTTTTTTTACAGCCTGGGTTAATTCATGGGTAGAGGCTTTATCAATCCACCTCTCAACCACTCCCCCACAGGTTCCCCATTGTGAGAACCTGTCTGCTCCTATCTGAATATTTGTTAACGTTGTAACATAATCATTAAGTTGTTTAGCCTCTGGAATTTTATTTAAATTCTGTAAATTCGTCATTAATGAACGCAGCGGGCCGTTACCTGAAGCCATCTCCTGGAAGTTTTCTCGCAGGCTATTTCCATCCATTTGTTCCAGTTGCGGTAATGTTCTTTTAAGTCCCTTTAGCGCGATATCGAGTAAAGGTTGCTTACTTTCTGCTCCAACATCGTTATTTTTTTCTGCCACTTTTGTATCGCCGCCTTTTATGACTAAAGCGGCATTCCTGACACCAACATTATCCTTGCTATTAATAAGGTTTATAAACCCTTCGTCAGCAGCTTTTACACACTCCGTGATCTGCACTGCTAAACGTTGGGTAAGGGGTTTGTTCATATTTATACGGGACATTAACAGTGCGTCATTAACCGCTGTTTCCCCATATTTTTCCGTTAGTGCATGGAGAAATGTCTGTAAAATCTTTTGGTCCTGTACCCTGATATTTTCCGTATGTTTTTGCACCACTTCAGTGTTTTTAAATAACGGCATTTTTCCAAGCCAGGTTAATACTTTTGACGAAAATTTTTCAGGCGCAACATATGCCTTATCAGTATTTTCCTTAGCAATATAAAGTCGGGCATCATTCGACACACCAACTTTTGAAAACGAAGACAACGTTAAATTATTCAATTTTCTCTCCTCATACTTTAGCATATTCCTGCAGTATGTTTTTGAGCGCTTCCTGCTGATTCACAAATGACTCAAGCTGCGATATAATATGGTAAGTATTTGTCAGATCGGTAATTGCATGTATAAACAACAACGTCTCTGCAGCATCAATATACGCTAACGTACCTTCATTATTCGCAGCCAGTTCACCATTAATCACCATAATCTGCCGCCAGATAGAATCGCCACAAACAGGCGATAACGGTATAATCATACCGTTCAATAACCAGATATCATCTTTAGCTTCAATAGACGTAAAAATATCGCTATCGAGTAGTAATAAGCACTGATTGTTGTCGTCAAAAGTGAGCGGTAAACCCAATTTCTCACCAATATTAGCGATAATATCCTGGTGTGCTTGCAATTTACTTTCCTCTTGAATTATATCTTTTATAAGATTGCTTCTTCAAATTTAATCTGGTTACATGATGTTTTGATGCATTTTCGCGCCCATCGCCGGGCGCAATATTTCTCTCCTTTAATCCAGTAGAATAGCCATTCACTACGCATCGGAACACATATCAGCAGCTCCTTCGGATCATTTTCAACATGACGTAACTTGCCTTTAATAACAAAACGCGGACTATCAGCAATATCATCATATATTGCAGCCATACCTGAACCGGGTACTACATGTGTGATGATTTTCATAACAATTAATCTTGTTCAATTGTTGTCGAGCGAGAGAAAAATACTACACCCTGGACTCAAGACTTTTTTTAACAACACGGCATATATCCGCAAAGGTCGTCATATCAGGAAGATCGTTTTCATTGCAACTAATGTCAAACTCCTCACTAAGACCAAATACAATATCAATTAAATCCAATGAGTCAGCGTAAAGATCCTCAACCAGATGGGTCTGACCATTGATACTATCAACATCAACGGCAATACAGGAGGTGATCACTTTTTTGACTCTTGCTTCAATATCCATATTCATCGCATCTTTCCCGGTTAATTAACGCTGCATGTGCAAGCCATCAACGGTAGTAATAACCCGGTCCACACCAGGTTTATTCAGGTATGACTCGTAAGCCGGGCCAGCTCGCCAGCTACCGTCTCCGATAAGGCCGTCCAGCACATTACTTAACACATAGTCAGTTTCCCCTTTTAGCCTGGTCAGCCCCGCCTCTCTGGCAAACTGCAGTGCAATCTCAGCCAGTTTTTCTTTTTGTGGATGATGAGTAATGACCTCTTTAAGCGTATCCATTTTCGCTTTCAATTCTGGGTGCTTGTCAATATCGCTACATTGCGCTTTCAACGCTGCACTCTTTATCGTGTCATTGGGTAATATTTCCGCACGCAAGCCGTCAAACGCTCTGCGTACAGGAAACGGTGTAGAGGCATCCGGCTCCAGGGCTTTACGTATCACACCCAAAAACGTCTCACGGGCGTCGAAATGCATTGAATGCATATTCGTAACGCTCGGTACTGTTGAGAGGAAACTATTTTGCTTAAACTTCAAACCAGAAAATGGGCCAGTCTTATCTGTCTGGCTATTATCATTATCGGTCGTACCGGCTTTATTACCTGTAATTACCGTCGAGTCTGATTGTAAAGTATCGATTTTAACATTCTCGACGCCAGCCAGTTGACTGGCAAGCGGCTTCACATTCACAATCTCTGCCGTCTGGCTTTGCTGTTTATTATCATCAACGCCGTGCACCGTGGCCTGTACAGGCTTGCCGATAATGTTCTTGCTGGTTACGCCATCAACTTCATCAAAAGAGGGTGTTTCACCCGTAGTGCCCTTTTCTGACGTGACCACCTTTCCATCTTTACTTTCGGATGAAGCGTTGGTCACAGCCTCTGCCGTCGCATGAGCCGTGACGTCAATTTTACCCGCGATGCCATGGTCAATTGCCCCTGTGCTGGCGCTGTGTGCCGTCTCCGTTTGATGCGTAGTCGAATCCACACGCGAATGACTATGACTTACGTTACTGCTGTTAGTCGAATGGTGTGACTCGCCATGGCGTTGGCTGTTATCAATAAATGTTCGGCTATTATCAATCGTCTTCCGGCTATTATCATGGTTGCTATTATCGATATGGCGCTGGCTATTATCGACATGGCTTCGGCTATTGTTAATATGCTTACTGTTATCCACGCTATGGCTACTGCTATCAATATTAATATTGATATTAATACCCGTAGGTTCTGCTTTTTTCCCACCATCAGGTACTAGTCCAGCCGCAGGTTCCGGAATTTTAGGGTCAGGCAGTTTATCTGCAGGAATTTGTGCAAAAACATTACGTAGCAGCAGGGGTATCAACGTTTGCGTTTCAAGGTGCCGGGCTTCCCGTCCTACGCTGGTACCCTGCTCTTGCGTTAATTTTTGGTGGCACATATCAAGCGCCTCAACCGCCTTCGCCGCCGCTTTGTCAACAAGCTGCGTAAGACTGCTGCGGGTTAACGGATCCAACGTACAGCCAAAGTTATGTTCAATGCAGCTGGCAATATAGGGCATCACCTCCTGCATAACAAGATTCGTCGATAATTTACTTAATTCACCGCCAGTGTTATTTTTGATGATATCTAACAGCTGCTTTTCCAGGTTTTCCAGCTTCGCTTCCGCTTTCTTTGTTTCTGGCATCCATGGTCCAAAAGCTGACTTTTCTTTCAGGCCATCTTTTATGATTTGCGCGGTATACTCTGCCCCCACCTTCATCAGTAGCGTCTTCGCCTCAGGAGAATCACTGGTGGCGTTGAGCGCTGAACGAAAGAGCCCGGCAAACTCCATTATCGCTTTCTTACCGGCGACATTATTTGAATTGGTAAAAACTTCTTTTAACGCCTCAGCGTCTTTCCCGCATTTAAACAACGCATCCAGACTCGCCTGTTTGATCAGCGCGGGAAAATCTTCCAGTTGCGGGCCTCTAATTTCCCCTGACAGCGTCGTTGTGGCACTTTCTCTGACTGCGGAAAGATTCGCCGCAAGATTCGTGGCCTGCGTTTTGATCTCGGTCTGCATACCTGGCATTATGACGGGGGGCTGAGTCCTTACACTTGTAACCATTATTAATATCCTCTTCTGTTATCCTTGCAGGAAGCTTTTGGCGGTTTCCAGGCTGCTACTTATCGTACTGCTCAGCACTTTTACCAGGTTGTCGTATAATGAATTGGCATTGCTATATTTTTGCGTCAGCGTCTGTAATGTGGTTTTCAGATTTTCTTCCTGCGCTTTAAAACCCGACTGCCAGGCTTGATATTTGGCGTTATCCATTTCGAGTTTTGAATCTTTTCCCGGCGCGCCTAAACCATCAATATCCTGAACCATTTTTTGTAATGGCGTCAGATCAACGGTGACGACATAACCGGATCCATAAGATTTCAGGCAGCTATTCGGCAAATTCAATTCACTGAGCCACTGTCTCGCTTCCGCTTCAGTAGCTACTTTAACGCCGCTGCCTGACTGCGCTGGGAATAAAACGGTATTACTGTTTATTTGATTATATTTATTGACTAAACTGTTTAAATCATTTTTGAGTGAGGTAACATCTAGCTTAACGGTATTACCGTCCTTACCTGGTAATAACCAGCCTCCCATTTTGGACAGAATGTCACTGAAGGCCTGATAAAAATCGGTATAGACTGCGACAACGTTTTCATAAACGCCCAGATAGCTGTCACCTATCGCCGATATATTTTGGGAAACCATATCCCAAATCTCAGCATCAGAAATGGTTGTTCTCGGCTGCGCCATAGGCGAAGCGCTAAATAAGGCCGACGTCGGCGCAGAAAACGCGCTCCGCAGGTTCTCATTTTGTTCTGCGGATAATGACACGCCAGACTTCGCCAGCGCATTCAGGCTGCTGGTCAACTGCTGGCGCGCCAGCGTGCGCTCGTCATTATTCTCTTCAGAGATCGGTGGCGTTGACTGCAGCGTCTGCTGTGCCTGCTGGATTTTAGTAGCCGCCTGCGATAATGAAATGATATCTGTACCGCGATGTTCTGTGGTAGACGGTACCACGGCAATCTCGGCGTGCTCGCTCGCCGAAGGAGTCTGCGGCCGTTCGGCAACGATCCCCGGATGAGGAGAAGCGGAATAATTTTGAATATTAAGCATAATATCCCCAGTTCGCCATCAGGAGCGCGATTAAATCACACCCCTGATGGCGTATAGATGACCTTTCAGATTAAGCGCGAATATTGCCTGCGATAGCAGCGAGTGCGGATGCTTTCGACTGGTTAATGCTCTCCATTGTTTTCAGCATTTCCTGAATCAGGCTGGTCGATTTACGTGAACTTTCACGGGCTTCGTCCGATGCGGTGCTGGCAACCCGGTTATTCACCTGGCTAATTTGCTGCTCGGAACGTTCCTGAGTAGCGGCGTACTGCCCGGACGCCCCTGCAATACCACCGACCGTAACTGAGTTTTTCATAATCAGATCGCCCGTCATCTGCATCTTGCGCGCATCGATTCGGGTCATATCCATGGTATTCTGCTCAAGACGAATATCGGATTCGACAGACTCAAGACGTTTCGACAGAATAGCCTGATGTTCAGGGGAGATTTGTTTATTACTGTCTTTAATACCCAGACTTTCCGTGGCGCTGGTTCCGGCATTAGATTTAAGCGTCGCATCATTAAGATTTTTCGTCGCATCGGTACCGGTTTTCTTCATATTTAACGATTTCAGAGAATCGACGCCTTCAGCACCGAGTTTGACGCTATTCTGCCCGTTCAGCACGTTTTTAATACTGTGGCTTTCAGTGGTCAGTTTATCGATCTTCGCGGCATTATGTTTAAGCGCGCCTCTTTCATTCTGCAGCCCCTTATATTCCAGTTTGGCGCCCACGCCAGTGATCCCCAACTGAAGCGCGCTCTGGGAAATACTACCGGACAACGCATTCATCCCTTCGCGCATCATGGAGCTTGCCGTCGTTTTAGCTGCATCAAAGCTGACTAATGACAACTTACCAGACAGTTTGCTATCAGCCTGGTTCAACGTCAGCATTAACGTATTCGCGGCAGCCAACAGCGCAACGGCACTGGAAGACATTCCGCTAATATCAAAAAACTTTCCGACTTCTGCCTGCTGCTCGCGTAACTGGGTTTGCACAACCTCATTCGCTTTAGTCGTGACATTATTTGCCAGAGCATTCAAATCCTGATTCATGTCGGTATTTTGAATACTGGCTTTTAAAAAGGACGTGATCGTTCCGGGGGTTTGCGTTAATACCCCTGGCGCAGGCGCGCTCAGTGTAGGACTCAACCCCAGGTCACTGACTTTACTGCTGCTAATACCAATACTATTCAGAATATCTTTAGCGCTAACGGATTGCGAAGCTGTCTGTGAACTATTCTCAACAGAATGATTATTTAAATAAGCGGCGGGATTTACTCCCACATTACTAATTAACATATTTTTCTCCCTTTATTTTGGCAGTTTTTATGCGCGACTCTGGCGCAGAATAAAACGCGAAGCATCCGCATTTTGCTGTACCGCGGAAGACATGGCTTTTTGCAGTTCCGCCGTTACCTTCTGGTTTTCACCAAATATTTCTACGGATTGTTTAAGCCACTGCTGAATCTGATCCATGGCAAAACGGGCGAGCATAAAATCAGCAAGCGCCTCGCTGGCATTTTTAATAAATACGCCCTCGGCAACACCACCGGCTGACTGGGCTGCGGTATTCGTGACTTCCATGCCCAACGCCACTTTATTTAGGGTATTACCTACCAGCTCTTTACTTAAGGCATTCGTTTGCAGGCCCATCTTGCTACCCACATTACCCAGGCCGCTAGTAATACGTTGCATCCCCTGGGTAAAGAGTTTGCTGCCGTTTTGTGCTAACTGTTTCAGCACGTTAGGCACCAACTTCTTAATCGTTTCGCCCATCATTTTGCTCAGCGCGTTACCCAGTTTCGCCGCCGCGCCTTTCCCGACAACTGCGACCACCACAATGACCGCTACCATCGCAATAGCGGCAACAATCGCACCAACAATGCTGCCTGCCATCTCTGCCGTTTTCTTATCGACGCCTAATCCTTCCAGCGCTTTGGTAATCGCCTTGCCAATCAGCTCCATTAACGGCTTCAGCACATGCTCCATAATCGGGTTTAGCGCCTGCTGAATAAACGACACCCCCGTCGCCGCCTTCACAATTTCATCGGCAACCATTACCGCAAGTCCCACCGCAGCCAGCGCCAGACTCGCCCCACCGGTAAAAACAGCGGCCACAACGCTGACAATGGTTAGCAGCGCGCCGAGGACTTTCCCGATACATCCCATAATGCGGTTCGTTTCCTCGGCTTTGCGCGTCTCTTCCTGGAATTCAGCCGATTTCTTTTCCATCTCCGCCTGACGCCCTTCCTGCAAGGCGTTGAAAAGCGCAAGATCGTTTTGCAGGCTTTCTTCCGTATTTTTGCCCACAATCTCAATAAACATGGCCATGAGCATAGTGAGGCGGGCGACATTTGACAGATTATCCTGCTCACCCTGGGAAACCTGATTCTGAGAGGCGGCATTAGCCGTTCCCTGGAATTTGGTCAGAATGTTATCCGCTTTCTCGGCTTTCGCTTTGGCGTCTGTGCCTGCTTTAACCGTCGCATCCGTGGCCTTATCTAAGGCCTCTTTCGCCTCTGTCGCTTCTTTTCCGGCCTGTTCTACCGCGGCTTCAGCTTGTGCATAGCCGGGGTCAGCCGGGTCCAGCGATTGCAATTTATTTTGTGCCTGCGTCAGTTTTTTGGCCGCAGCGTCATAAACACTCTTGGCGGTATCCGTCTTTTTGATGCTGGCTTCATAGAGATCCGTCGCCTCCTGAGCCTCTCCCAGAGCCGTCTGGAATTCTTTCGATACCTGAATCCCCATCTCTTTTTGTGACTCAATCATCGCCTGCCATACCGCCAGACGAGACTCCAGTTGAGACAGCGAAACATCGCCCAGTAGGGTCATTAACTTGCCAAGCAGTAATGTCAATTGCCCTTCGCTGGAGAGTTTTTCCCGGGCGGCGTCCGTAGGCGGCTTTAGACCCACCGTATTAATAGCGCTCTCGCCGGACTTTGTTCCGGCTTTAAGGTCGCCCGCTTTCGTTGCCACCACATCTTTAAAAGCTTTATCCGCCGCTTTTAAAAAGTCCGTGTTCTTACGAACGCCTTCAAAAGCCGCCTCAGCGAGGCGCGGATTTTGGGTATATCCGCTACGGCTAATGCTACTTGCGTCATTTACCATAATTATTCCTTTTCTTGTTCACTGTGCTGCTCTGTCTCCGCCGTTTTTAGCGCCTCCAGATAGACCAACGCTTTTGCCCGCAGAGACTCATCTTCAGTACGTTCATTGACAAGTTCAAAACACTGTCTGGCTTTTGCCGCCTTACGCATTAATAATTGACACTGCCCGGTAAAAAAAACGGGGCGATAATCATTTTTAAGTAACGTAAACGCTACTGCATAAAGGTCACATGCTTTCTGAAATTGTTTTTTCAGTTGGCATACCGCCGCCAGTCCCATGGTGTAATCGGGATTGTAAAAATCATAAATGCATAAGAAACGAAAGAATGTCTCAGCTTCATCCAGTCGTCCCTGGTTATAAAACTCATAAGCATGAGCATATAAACCGTCCATCATATCTTGAGGGATCCCGTGAACGTCTTTTAGCGTGGCGCCTTCACTAACGGCATCCCAAATCATTTCCGCAACACGTTCTTCGCTGACATTATTTTGATAATCCATTACTTACTCCTGTTATCTGTCACCGACTTTGTAGAACTTAACGACTGCGTTTATCTGATGCAGTTATTAAACCCCGACGGTGGTTAGTGAACATTCAAAAAACGCCCAATGAATACATCGCTACTGCTTTACGCGGCTCAATGCCGTACCTCGTTTTCTTGTGGCTGAATAACGTCTTTGCCCGCGTTTTCTACCTCTTCCAGCCAAACCAGAAGACGTAAAACTTCATCAATTTCTTCCAGACTCACCAGATCATAACGGCGATGGGTTTTGAAAAGACTGCGCGCCAGTTTGATATCGACGATCACAGGTACGCCAACCTTCTCCGCATAGGCGCGGACGGCCAGTGCGCGCTGATTCGTTTCATACACCGAGATCATCGGAATCGGCATCAATTCGGGTTTAAAATAAATCCCGATCGTAATATGCGTGGGGTTGGCAACAATCAGGCGTGAGTTTTCAATATCAGATTTCACCTGTTCAGACAGAATTTCCATATGAACTTCACGTCTTTTAGATTTAACCTCTGGGTTCCCTTCCTGCTCCTTCATTTCACGCTTCACTTCTTCCTTATCCATTTTCATATCTTTCATGGTCAGGAAATATTCCGCAATAGCATCCAATAATAAGACAATCAATGCGCAAGCAAGGCAAGTTAATACCAATGCGAGGAGAAGTTCACGCCAAATGACGGCAATACCTACAATATTGCCATTTAGCTGAGAAAAGATTTCAACCTTATATTTCTTCCAGCAAATGATGGCGGCCACCACAAAGGATGAGAGATACAGTAGGGTTTTGACCGTATCTTTAACCGTGCGCATACTAAAAAGTTTTTTTGCCCCTTCTACCGGGTTTAACGCCGATAAATTAGGCTTTAATGCTTCTGTCGCCAGCACAAAACCGGCCTGTAATAACGCCGGTAATGCGGAACACACTAAGCAGAGCAGCATAAATGGAATCAGATATTTTAACCCTATCCCAAAAACGGCCAAACTGTAGTCAGCCATGCTCTGATCAAAATTATCCGCAATAATGATCTTAATTATCCCCATAAACTCATTAAATGAGCCATACGACACCAGATAAGCAATTCCTCCCAGCGTCAGGCAGGCGATAATGAGATCTTTACTTTTAAATGACTGGCCTTTTTTAGCGGAGTCTTCCAGCCGTTTTTTAGTCGGTTTTTCTGTTTTATTCGAGGACATGCGTCGCCCCTCGCTCGTAAAACCAACTGCTTAATCCTGTGGCCTGGAAAGAGAGTCGCAGTACATTGTCCGGTAGTACCGGAGAGAAATAAAGCAGCATAATTAAAACAGCAATGCCACTTTTTACCGTCAGTGAAATCGCAAAGGCGTTCATTTGCGGAGCAAAGCGTGACAATAAACCCAGGAATACTTCTGACAGCAACAGCACTAATACCACCGGACTGGCCAGAACCAAGGCGTTTTGAGCCACCTGATTAATAAACGTTAATAGCGGCGGTAATGAAGGCGTGCACTCGTTCATCGGATCGCATAGCTGATAGCTTTTATTTAACACGTCAACCATCGTGACCAGACCGCCGTTTTGTAAATAAACGACAGCGGCAAACATATTCAGGAAATTAGCCATTTCCGAGGTATCAATGCCGTTTGCCGGATCGATACTGCTACTTAGCGTTGCCCCTCGCTGGTTATCGATAATACAACCCAGCGCATGCATAACCCAAAAAGGCCATGACAGCAGACAGCCCAGCATGACGCCTACCGCCGCTTCTTGCAGAACTAACGGGATCATCGCCACCGATAAAAACGGCGGCGCCTCGTTCAATGCATGCGGCCATACTCCCAATGCCACCAGGATGATAATGGCGTTTCTCGGCGCACCGCTTAATACCCCGCTATTCAAAAACGGCAGGAAGAAAAAAATCGGCGCCACGCGAGCAAACCCTAGCGCCGCAGACGCAACCAGGTGATGAATTTCAAAGTACAACGCGTAAAACATTTTTTACCCCTTAGCCAACGCCAGGAATATCACCTGACGCCCGTAAGAGAGTAAAACTTCGCCATACCAGCCAGACAGTAAAAACAAGCATAAACACACGCCAAGTAATTTAATGCCAAAAGGCAGCGTCTGTTCCTGTAATTGCGTTACCGTCTGGAATAACCCTACCAGGAGGCCGATAATCGTTGCGACAATCGTCGGCCACCCTGACAGGATCAAAACAAGATAGAGCGCCTTATTACCTGCAAACACTAAATCATCCATTTAACTATCCCGTCTCGTAATGATGTCATGTTGCAATGTCCATATACTGTAATATCAATCCCTTAGACAGTAAGGTCCAGCCATCAAGCGCGACAAAAAGCACCAGCTTAATAGGTGTAGATATCGTCACCGGACTCATCATCATCATCCCCAGCGCCAGTAGCACGCTGGATACCACCAGGTCGACGACAACAAAGGGCAAATAGAGATAAAAACCAATTTTAAACGCGCTTTTTATTTCGCTCAGCGCATAAGCAGGTAATAACGCAAATATTGATGGTTTTTCAATTTCATCTTTGTCACGCTTTACCGTCTCGGTCTCTTCTCCATACTGACGCTTCAGTTGCGCGTTTTCAAAAAACTGAACTAACTCGCGATCTGAATATTTGATCAGATAATCGCGATAACCATCCAGACCTTCATCAACGTGTTTACTTAATGACGAAATATCATTAAAGGTGACATCTTCGTCCTCAAAATAGACGTAGGCATCATGCATTATGGGCCACATAACAAACATAGAAAGCAGCAATGCGACGCCGTTAAGCGTCATATTTGAAGGTATCTGCTGCAATCCCAGGGCGTTACGCACCATGACAAATACAATAGAAAATTTAACGAAACAGGTTCCTGACGCAATAATAAATGGCAACAGGGTGGAAAATGCCAGTAAGGCAATTAATGAGATATCATTCCCCATTACCAGACTCGCTCAGCCATTCATGGATCTCAACGCCTAAGGTGTCATTCATCTGTACCAGTTCGCCATTACCCAGCAAAACACCATTCGCCATAATTTCAACGTTAAGTTCAGCATTGGTCGGCAGTGATAATAGCTGTTGCTGCCCCATGGCTTCGAGTTCGGCGAGGGTAACGTTCTTACGATACAAAACAAATTCCAGTTTGACGGGCAATTGATTCAAGCCAGGCAGAGTTTCTGCAGTTTCAGTTGTATTATTTTCTTCTTCGATATGTTGAATATCTAACGTTTCCACAATAATTCCCCCTTCAACACGGTTGAAATGACCTAACTTTTTCGCGTAGCAATAAACTTCCGCACGGGAAGTACGAATCAGGAGTACATCTCCGATCCCGATTCGGCCCAGCAACGAACGCTGCGTATCACTGCTACCGATTACAAAGCGCAACGGCCAACGCAGCATTTTCGGCCTGCCGCCCCCGACTGCAGGCAGTTCAGGAAGATGCTCAAACCACAGGCCGCCCCGATCACTCATAATGTGCAACAATTTCCCTTCCGGCAGCGCGCTTCCCGGCACGGGGTTCTCTACGCATAAACGCCGACAGGACAAATGCGGCACGGGCAACTCAAACGGTCGCTCTGTTGCAGCAAGCCAGGGAACGACCAGGTGCTCAGCGCCAGCAGAAACCGCCGCCCCCGCCAGAGCGGGAGAGACATGCTCAAGCCAGTCCCCAGGTTGAATCCACGCCGACCACCGTTTTTCTGCATCGCTCAACCGAACCCACATTCCCTGTCGCGTCGGATATTCCAGCGTAGCTTCCTGGCCATGGCGCTGGCATTCTGTCGCGGTTTGCGCCAATAGCCATTCGCGACGATCAATCTGTCTCACACGCAATGACATCAGGCGTCATCCTCCTCGCCAGATTGCTGTCTGTGCTGTTGCTGCTGCGGATTTTGTTGATCGTCTCGCGTCAGGTGCCAGCGCTGGGGATTACCGTTTTGCCATTGATCATGCAAACGATGTTCAACCTGCGTATTTGACGGTATTAACGAAAACTCCCCTGCTTGCCGAGCCTGAATATTGACGGAATAGTCATTTCCCCAGCGCTGAAAACGGTAAGTCAGCGAGCTATCCTCTCCTTTCACGCCATCGGCAGTCGGAAAAATAGTCATCATCGGCTTTGATTGCGCCGCTAAAGGCATTTTTTCATCGCCGCCGGTTAATTGGCTAAGATCGGCGATAGTGGTTGGCTGCAGCGGAAGCTGAGAAACATCTTTAACCTTTTTATGATCTTTATCGTCAGGCTTACCGGTGTTGGCTGCGGCCATTCGGGCAGGTGCGACATCCCGCGCCAGCGGCGCGCCCTCTTTACGAACGCCTTCGCCCGCGATGGCTTTATTATCTCCAGGCAATGCCTTGATATTATCGTCAGAGATTCCCGTGGCGTTATCGGCTACTTCACTAGCGGATTCCACGGCTTTTAAATCAGCAGATAATTTTTTACCGCTTACGCTTTCTAACGGCCTATTTTTAGACGATAGCAACGCTGCGGATTTATCTACTTTGGCCTCCGCAGAGATCAAACCGACAGATTTTTCAGCAGTGACTTTCAACAGTTTTTCAGCAATCCTGAGTTCGCCTTTTCCGTTATGATGCAGACCAGAAACGTTGCCATTGTGATGTTCTGATTTCGCTGGCGCGCCATGTCGCCATGCCGCCAGTAATACCGGTAAAGCCGTTTCTTTATGCATTACGAAAGCATCGCCATAGTCGCGATCTTTTTTATCACCGGAATATTCTGTCTTATGTTTCTCCACCGCTTTTTTTAATGCTTCTGATAAACCGCCGACCTCATCCTGCTGCGGCAGTAAAATGTTTCCGGATGAACTGACAGCTGACACATCGCCCATTAAATTATCTCCTCTGACTCGGCCTCTTCCTGCTGTATCTCTCGCTGGATGTAGTGTCTTTTCTGACGGATTATCCAGCGTTGATAGTTCCCTTCTTTGCGCAACCAATATTTACTTTTTTTCTGAAACTCTTCCCTTTTCTTTTCCAGCTCGCTCCGTTTTTCCTGAATTTGTATAATCTGGAGTTCTAAATCTTTTATCTGCCGGCGAACAATAGACTGCTTACGTAATAACGTATAAATTTCCTCACGACTGAGCTGTCTGTTTTCTGCACGTAGCGTATCTAATAACAATTTCAGACCCGCTATTTGTTCAAGGATCGCCTCCTCCTCGGCCTGCAGCCCGCGGTCCTCATCCTGATAGCGAAGTAATATCGACTCACACTGTGAATGAAATACCGTACAGCGCCGCTGCAATACTTTAATTCTGGTCAGCGAATGCATTCATACCGCTCAACGTGTCATCAAAGGATGAATACTGCGCTACCGGCTGGCATAACCAGGCTTTCAGGCTATCCCGCATCTGCATCGCCCGATCGTTATCGATATTTTCGCCAGGACGATATTCTCCCAAGTCAATGAAAAGCTGGAGCTCTTCCAGACGCGTCATTAATTTACGCACGGCAGATGCCTGTTCAGCATGTGTCGGCGTCGTGACTTGTCCAAAAACGCGGCTTACGCTTTTCAGTACATCGATTGCCGGGTAATGTCCCTGCCCGGCCAGCTTTCTGCTCAGATACAGGTGACCGTCAAGGATAGAGCGAATTTCATCCGCCATCGGGTCCGCCTCTTCCTCGCTTTCCAGCAGTACCGTATAAAAGGCAGTAATGCTTCCCTCGCTGGTCGCCCCGGGGCGTTCCAGCAAGCGGGGCAAATTATCGAATACGGAGGCGGGATAACCTCGACGGGCCGGACGCTCTCCCGACGCCAGTGCCACGTCTCGCAAAGCACGCGCATAACGGGTCATGGAATCGATAAAAAGCACGACCCGTTTTCCCTGGTCGCGAAAATATTCCGCTACGGTTGTCGCCAGTTGCGCCGCATTGCAGCGATCGACCGAGGGGAAATCGGAAGTGGCAAAAACCAGCACGCATTTTTCTTTCTTATGCGAAGCGCGCAACATATCCACGAATTCAGTGACCTCGCGGCCTCGTTCACCAATAAGACCGATAACAAAGACATCCGCCTCCGTTTGCTCGATCAGCATATGCATCAGCATGGTCTTACCGCATCCTGCGGAGGCAAAAATGCCCATTCGCTGGCCTACGCCACAGGTCAATAACCCGTCAATCGCGCGCACACCGGTAATCAGCGGTTCACGGACGCCAACGCGCGAAGCGTAAGACGGCGGTGCGACATCAATAACGCGTTCTTCGCTAATCGGCGCCACTTCAGGGGTAAAACGCTCAACGATTTTCCCCGTCGGATCCAACACCGCGCCTAATACCGAGTATCCCACCCACGCCGATAACGCACGTCCAGTGGGATAAAGCACGACATCGCGGCTCAGCCCCTGGGCATTGCCGATAAGGCTCAGCACGGTGCGTTCCCGCTGTAAGCCAACCACCTGCGCACGTGCAACAACCTGTTTTTGGTGCCAGCCACGGCGTATTTCACACAGTTCGCCAATGGCTACATCGCGCAATTCCGCCTCAATAATTGGGCCGGTTATTTTTTGTGGGTAGGCCAGATATTGCAGTAAACGAGGTGTTTTCATCTCATTAGCGACCGACTAAAAACTTCCAGATAGTTGTAAAACCCATTCAAGGCAGTAGAGAACTTTTCACCGTCAGATAAAAAATCCGGATGCACTAAGGCTTTAAGAGTTAGCTCCCCATTCTGCTCCCCCAGTAGTAATTGCCCGCCGCGGGCAAAATGGCATCCTTCCATTATGGTCATTAAGATTTCATAAGCCCGCTGTTGTAATACCACCATGCTGTCAGCACCCAATTGCGCCCAGATCCATACATCATCGTCCTTGACGCTGATACAGATACTTGGCAATGCAAATAAATCCAGAACAATTGTTGAATGGCTATCTATTCCTCCAATTAATGAAGGATCGCAACCACTTACTTCCAGTGCGGAACGAACTAATTCAGCGATATCCAAATGTTGCATAGATCTTTTCCTTAATTAAGCCCTTATATTGTTTTTATAACATTCACTGACTTGCTATCTGCTATCTCACCGAAAGATAAAACCTCCAGATCCGGAAAACGACCTTCAATCATTTTCTTAATAAATCGACGGACATCGACAGACGTAAGGAGGACAAGATCTTTATGTGCAATCAATAAATCATCCAACTTAAGTGTAATGAGATCCATCAAATTAGCGGAGGCTTCCGGGTCAAGGCTGAGGAAGGTACTGCCAGAGGTCTGACGGATCCCTTTGCGAATAACATCCTCAACTTCAGCAGATACCATTACTGCTCGTAATTCGCCGCCATTGGCGAATTTATGGCAAATATAACGCGCCATTGCCCCACGAATATGCTCCACAAGGTTAATGACATCTTTTTCTCTTGGCGCCCACAATGCGAGCGCTTCCATAATTAATTTCATATTACGCACGGAAACACGTTCGCTTAACAAACGCTGCAAAACTTCAGATATACGTTGTACCGTGGCATGTCTGAGCACTTCTTTAAGTAAATCAGGAAATTTCGCTTCCAGTTGGTCCAGCATATGTTTTGTTTCCTGAATACCGAAATATTCATTGACGTTGCGCGCCAGCGTCACCGCCAGACAGTGGTAAAGCTCATCAAGCGCGTTCCGCAACACATAGCCAAGCTCCCGGAGTTTCTCCCCCTCTTCATGCGTTACCCAGAAATACTGACTGCTACCTTGCTGATGGATTGTTGGATTAATACCAAAGGACACGACTTCATCGGAATAATTTACCACTCGCATCAAATCAAAATAGACCGTAAATTGTTCAACACGGATCTCATTAATCAACAATACGATGCTGTTATCGTCCAGGCCCTCGCCATCGCGTAACAATACTTCCGGCAGGCGCACGCCATAATCAATAAAGAACTGACTACGTAGACGCTCCGCAAGTTGAGCTTTTTCCAGATCTTCACGCCGGCTCTTCGGCACAAGTAATATCAACGGTACAGTCTCTGTAGAGACTTTATCGAGATCGCCAATCAGTCCTAACGACGACCCTTCTTTTTCCTCAATACTGAGCGGCTGCTCGCCTTTGCTGGTTTTAGGTTTGGCGGCGCTACGTTTTGCTTCACGGAATTTAAAATAGAAGAGTACGCTTAAAACCACCGATAAAATAACAAAAACCGGCAGCGGGAATCCCGGCAGAGTTCCCATTGAAATGGTCAAAATAGCCGTAACAACCAATACAAATGGGTTGTTCAACAGCTGCGTCATGATATTCCGCCCCATGTTATCGCTATCGCCATTTACGCGAGTCACGATAAAACCGGCACTAATCGCAATCAACAATGCGGGGATCTGGGCGACAAGACCATCACCAATGGTCAGCATGGTATAAGTAGACAGAGCGGAGGACAAATCCATACCATGGCGGGTCATCCCCACCGAAATACCGCCAATAAAGTTCACAAAGATGATAATGATGCCGGCAATAGCGTCACCTTTGATAAACTTCATCGCACCGTCAAAGGAACCGTAAAGCTGGCTTTCTCTTTCCAGTACGCTTCGCCGTTCGCGCGCGGCATCCGCATCAATAATACCGGCCTTCAAATCGGCATCAATACTCATCTGTTTACCGGGCATACCATCCAGAGAAAATCGGGCCGCGACTTCCGCGACGCGTTCTGAACCTTTGGTAATAACGATAAACTGGACCACGGTGACAATAGAGAAGACAACAAAACCCACCGCCAGGCTATCGCCAATAACGAATTGCCCGAACGTGGCGATAATTTCACCGGCATCGGCTTCAATCAAGATAAGACGGCTGGTACTGATCGATAATGCCAGACGAAAGAGCGTGGTAATTAACAGTACCGCAGGAAACGTTGAAAAACTGAGGATTCTGTCAATGTAGAACGACCCCATAAACACCAATATCGCCAGTACGATATTCAGTGCGATCAGGAAATCAACCAGATAGGTAGGTAATGGAATGACGAACATA
Organism: Salmonella sp. SAL04213; assembly: GCF_046550535.1. Lineage (NCBI taxonomy): Bacteria > Pseudomonadati > Pseudomonadota > Gammaproteobacteria > Enterobacterales > Enterobacteriaceae > Salmonella > Salmonella sp. SAL04213. The sequence continues at coordinate 184,640 of NZ_JBGDXS010000006.1, forward strand.
GAAATGATCATCACCATTAGTACCAGAATCAGTAATTCAGGTCGTAAACGAGCACTGTTAAGTAGAGAAAGCAGCACTATAGGTATCCTGTTAATATTAAATTAAGACAGCTTTTCAATAGTACGACGCTGTTCTGCCATTTCATGCTTGTAGGCAATATCGGTCATACTACGTAACGCCATTAACAATTCTTCCTGCCAATATTCTTCATAAAAGAGTGAAGAGGGTATGGCTTTACATACTTGATAAAATATCTGCAAAAAGGATGCATGTTCTTTATGACTAAGCAATAACGCATTCAAGCCTATAATATCGGCTAACAGCGAATCCACTTCATGTGGCTGTTGCAATAGCGAAAGCATCAGTAGTAACCACGACGACTCCTCCGCATTAAACGCTTTGGTAAACGAATACGACAACAATGTACTCACAAACAGTAGGTCAGCGGAGCGCAACATTTTAAGTTGCGTCAGGCGTCGTAAAAGCTGGCCAAACTCCAGGCGCGAACAACTGGCGTCATTCGCGTCAATATCGGTTAATAGCGAACCCTCAATAAAATCCAGTACCACCAGTCGACGTTGATAGCCATAACTGGCTATCCAGTCAGAGTAAATCTCCACTTCATGTGATTCACTCTGGATAAATTGCCGATAGCTGGCACGCAATAAGCCTGGTTTTAACGATAATGTTTTCCCAAAAAGCCGGGCCTTCAACGCACAATTAATCCCTGCCTTGAGGGTCTTCGGATCGGTTTGCTCTTCAACGTGCTTAAGTAACGACTCCAGCTTTTTCCGCACGATCTCTTCCAGGTCTTTACGACGAAGCAATTCGCGTAACACAAGGACTAAATCACTGGGGTCAGGAAATAAGCTACGCGCCTGACGTAAAAAATCTTCTAACGCGCCGCCATGTACGCTAATTAGCTTTAATATTTGCTTCGCCTTCGGTAAAGCCTCATCCTCCAGCACGCGTTCAAAACTGTTAGATAAATTACTGGATTTTTTTTCATAATCGCGACGGTTACGAAATTGCGCCAGCGCCGCTGACATTTCGTCCGTCGACTGGACAAATTTTTGTACTTCCGCCCCTGGAGACGAATCCTCTGCGGCCTGTTGTATTTCCGCCTGTTGCGCATCAGTATGCTGGGTCGCATCCTGATGAGATGTCTGCCGGGACAATATTCTGGAAAATGAAATACCAGAGGTTGAGCCAGGAATCATTTAATTACCTCCTGACCTCTATCCAGATAAACACGAACCCATTTCTGTAACTTATCGTCCCCACTCCAGGCACCGCTTTGCTTCAGAATATTGTTTACCGATTCGCTGGCATCCGGCGTTAACGGGTCGACAATTTCTTTTGGTTCAATCATGAACACACGAACAACATTACTTTTATTCTTACTGGAATAACGGAACAGGCTACCAATAAGCGGTAATTTGCCTAAAAACGGAATACTTTGGACAGTATCGGTATTTGCATCCCGTGTATAACCACCGACCAGCAAACTTTTTCCGTGCGGAACTCTTGCAATAGTGCTAATTAACGTTCGCCCGACTTCGGGTAACGCATCTACGGAGGTGGTAGTATCGGATTGCGGCGTCTTATCGTTGCCATCTTCAATGTCCAGCGACATTTCTATCTGACCATCTGCGGAAAAACGGGGCAGCACTCGGATCATTGTTCCGTATGTTACATGCTCAAGCGCCACATTACGTTCCCCAATCAGCTTGGTGTAAAACGTTCTGTTGTTATCAAAAATAGCGGGAACATTTTCCTGAGTCAGTAATACCGGACGCGAAACCACCGTCGCCTGTTTCTTCTCTTCTAACGCATTGACCGCGGCGATGAATCGACTGCCATCGAGGGTACTTATTGAAGACTGGTTTAATGACACGCCAAGTTTGTCCCCAATAGTAATGCTGCCGCTCCATGAAGTGCCCAAACGCTCCAGATCGCTTTTATTAAGATCGACAATCCACAGGGATAATTCTACGTGACGTTTGGCGACATCCAGCGCTTTAACCAGCATTTCGATAAAATGCACCTGCTCAGCCGTTCCCTTTACTAACAAACTGTTGGTATCCGGATAGGCCACGATTTTAATATTGCCCGCCGCGGCATTTTGCTTTAAAGCTTCCTGCAGACTCATGCCACCGGCATAATTTGCTGCTTTACCTTTCTCTCCATTCGCTGAAAACGCTGGCATCGCCGGGGGTTCGCTACTGACAATATTACCTAAAGGCTGCTCTTCTCCCTGCAATAACCTTTCAATGGCCGTAGCAATACCGGGAATAACCATTTTCTGATCGCGCAGATTGTAGGTACGATCGCCCACGAAGGTATTGTTCAGACGCATCACCCCTATTTTCTGGCGTCCCAGCTCAATACCATCGTTTTGCTTGTCCATCATGGTGGCGGCGTTGACCACCATATCAACATAGACGGGTGGCCCTGAAACATAGAATGTTCCTTTACGGTTATCGCCACGTAGCGGGTAATTTTTGTTATATAAACCTGAGCGTTTTAGAAAATTGTTGAACTCATTGAGTGAGACGTTGCGTAAAGAAACCACGGCATTGCGCATTTCACTGGCGTCATAAATATAGATAGCCTGCCCATCGAAATACCAAATCAGCCCCAGTTGTAGGGAAAGCTTCTCCAGTAATGCGTTAGGATCGTGAAACTCAAAGTTGCCCGTAATTTTTTTTCGTGCCGCCATTTTGCTAACAATGACAGGCTCCTTTAGCTGTAGCGCCATGGCATCGAAAAATGTCCGCAGGCTATCGTCTTTCGCAACAAACCCACTTCCCGTTACAGGTATTTTTTCACTAGAATAACCAGGTGCAACCAGAACAAGCGCGGCACATGCCAGCACTCTGGCCAAAAGAATATGTGTCTTCATTTGTCTGCCAATTGAATAATATTTGATAATTTCCGCGGCGAAACGCCGATCAGCTCTTTGATCTCACTAGAAAAATGTGAAGGCGATGAGTAACCATGATTAACGGCTAATTGAGTGATGTTCTCGTGGCCTTCTACACTATTCAGCAGCGATTGCGCCATACGCCAGTTTCGTAATTCACTCTTCGCTTTTCCGCCCAACGCTCTGCTGCACAAACGACGAAAATGGGTATAAGAAACGCCATAGTCTTCTCCCAGCATTCTCATCGTGTTGCCGCTGGTTGACTGAGCGAGTAAATAGCCAACCAACCAGTAACTCTCGCTTTTTCGTAACAGCGCCAGTACCTTATTGAAGGCCGGAGAAGGCGTAATAATTTGCTGCAAAAACCAGTACTCGCAGCGTTTACGATCTTGCCAAATAGCGCGAAACTCAGGACTTAGCAAAACCCATTTATCGGATTCAGCATATGTCGTGTCCACTAACCCTGCGCCATCGATAAATGCCAGTAATTTGCTGAGTACTTCAATTTTCAACGGTCGAAAAACCAGGTCTCCTGATACTGGTGCGACAACAGCCTGCTCGCAAAAAAGCAGCGCGCCTTCCTGAATCAGGCAGTTTTCATTGTGTCGGCCTTCAGAAAATGACATATGCAGCTTTTGCGCGGAACACGTCTGTATAAACCATGCTTCCGGGCTGCGGATTTTCCGCTTCTCTCCTTCTTTAAGTACTTCCTGCGTATTTAGCATAGTTGTCAGCACCAGTTAAAAATCATTTTAATATGTAAACAATACCGGGAGCGGGTGGCAAAATCCTGATGCAATCATTATGAAACTGATGCCACCCGCTAATTAAATTAGCCAACTTGCACAGCGCTCGCTGATTTAAAACAGAAAATCAGCTCATAGTATATAAATTCTGGCTTATTGTTCTGCAGCCGCAAAAATTCAGATATTGTCATCGGGTTGGATGAATTAATTATTTATATCAGGAGTTTTTTTTGCTAGCATTCCTGAAACGCATTCGCCCCCTTATAGCTATTGTCAGATAACGTTCTGACGGTTGTGTAAAAACATTACGCCTCATTCTTCTGTAGTTGGAGTTAATATGAAAAAATTTTATAGCTGTCTTCCTGTCTTTTTACTGATCGGCTGTGCTCAGGTGCCCCTCCCTTCCTCCGTGAGCAAACCGGTACAGCAACCTGGCGCTCAGAAAGAGCAACTGGCCAACGCAAATAGTATTGATGAGTGTCAGTCTCTTCCGTATGTGCCGTCAGACCTTGCGAAGAATAAATCATTATCAAACCAGAACGCTGATAATTCCGCATCAAAAAATAGCGCAATCAGCTCAAGCATTTTTTGCGAAAAATATAAACAAACCAAAGAGCAGGCGCTCACCTTCTTCCAGGAACATCCACAATACATGCGTTCGAAAGAAGATGAAGAGCAACTCATGACCGAATTTAAAAAAGTTTTGCTTGAACCCGGAAGTAAGAATTTAAGCATATATCAGACGTTACTTTCTGCCCATGAAAGACTGCAAGCCTTATAAGGCCATATCACCGTTGGCTGAACTCATCATGATATAATTAAGACCATATTTTGCATTGCCACTTAATATCAATATAATTATTATAGCTATGGTCACTTTTACGGTTGGCCATTTGTCTCTTACGTTGCATTTATCAATCTGCTTTTTGATACAGCAGCACCTCGCTGCTGCTTTTTTTTATTTGCGATAAAGAACTGCCTCCCAGACTCGGGAAAATAGCCGAAACTTATACTGACAAACTATCGTCTCGTATATCGCGATAAACTGACATCCCCCTCTTGCCCCACATGTTGGCATTCTTACGATACCCCATCCACTTTTCGCGGATAACGTTCTTTTTACCCGTGACAGCGTATTGACGACCAGGCTAGTATAGCGGCAGAAACGTCCCGATGTCTGGAATGAATGGCAAACAGTCTATAAGGTGATTGAATGGATACGACAGAAGAACTAAACGGAACCTACTTCTACCACGGACAATCGAACCTGTCAGCAGGTGAACTATTTGATGTAATTTTCCTTGAGCAATTTTGTGATGAACTTGGGATTAGCATTGAGTCAGGTGCTGCTATCCTCGCCGGGCAACCGTGGTTAAAAACCAGAACGAAACCGGGAGAGGCAATCAAAGGGACAAGTGTTATCTCCAGGTATGGGAGAATGCTTTTACGAAATGCACGAATTCCTTTTGGTATTAGAGTTCCTACACCCGTTGGTATAAGAATGCGAAAAACAAATAATCTTGCCGCAGTCATAGCACGATATGTTCCATGGTTAGGTTGGGTTGGTCTTGTGAATTCAATTTACCAGGTATCAAGGAGAACTCAGGCAAAATACAACCTAATAGCACGCCCTAAAGATCGTATACAATGGACATCCTTTTGATGGACACAATTCAGCAAGAGGTGTTAGCACTCTTCCGTGAAGAGATTCCCGGATATTTAGACAGCAATTGGAAAGAAATCCCATTAGAACTTGATTCTGATTTATTTGAAGCTCCAGGCGATGACCTGCATGAAGCTTTGGATAAATTTGAAAAAAAATTTAATGTAGATTTATCACAAGTTAAATGGTCGTGTTATTTCCCTTGGGAGAATACTCCACTGCTTACACGATGGTTTAAATTAAAACGGGAAGATGTAGAACGAACTCGTAAGCCTTTAACAATCAGAATGTTTTCTGAATCAGCGAAAGCTGGGAAATGGCTTTATGATTAATGAAAAATATGTCGAATTAATCAGGAGCTAATTACTATGAATTTTGTTAATCGATTAAAATTAAAAGTAGTAAATTTCATATACTTTTCAAATTAAAATAATGTGTTGTATCTACCTTTCGACCACCAGTAACTCTGACGCCATCCGTTTTAAATTGACCATTTGGTTCTGGTGGTATATCGCGAGTAGATATTTCTGAAGTGCTTGACTATTCACTCTTTTTTAGCCTGCATGTATGGTGGCGACGATGCTGTTACATAGGTACCGGTATATTACCAAATTGATTCTGCCAGATATCCCGCCTCACGTAGAGCATTCATAATTTTATTCGCTAATTCATACTGATATTCATACGAGGTATTCTCCATGGAAAATACCGTTAATTCATATTTATAATACAGCCAACCATCATTCTCATTTATCAACTTAGGATTACAGTCATAATTTCTTTCTATTGTAATCATTGTATTTTCGTATCTTAAATATAATGAATTCACTTTTATTATGTCTGGAATCCCTTGGGATAAAAAATCAATTAACTCATATTTATCCAGATCAGACTCAACAACGATTGTGAATTCAGCGTTAACTTCTTCCATTATGGAACCTCAATATATGGGCCTCTATTAAACGGTGATGATCCTTTCATTACCGATATCTGTATTTTTGTTACATCATCCGGATGAAAATGTAGGATATACATCCTCCCGTATGCCACCTTCATCACCAGGGCCTAATGCACGCCGTTGGGCCTTTGTTGATTTTTAACCATCTGATCTTACTCAGCAATAGTGGACACGCAACTAAGTGAGTAAACGCTCAAGCAAGAGGTGACTCACATGACAAAACCAGCATCAACCACCAAAAAGCCACGTAAACAGCAAACTCAGCTCTCTTCTTCTGAACGTGAGCAGAAGATGTCCGCCGCTTAGGGTTGTGTCCCTATTACGCGGGTAGGATCAATCAACCAGTTACGGCAAAAAAGAGAATCATGAATATATTTAGCAAACTCCCTGATGATACGTAATCAGTGAGATTAAAATAATGCAATCGCGATAAACCGAAGTTAATCCCCTGTTTAAAGACAGTGAACGACCTTCTTGCCATGTCTGGACTATATCAGCCTCACATGTACGCCTTGAAAGCGTACAGATATGTATTATAATTGTACATATTGTTCATAAACAGGAGGATGAAAACCATGCCTCAGATAGCTATAGAATCTAACGAAAGGCTGTCGTTGCGTGTATCGACGGATGCCAAAAAGTTGATAGTCCGCGCTGCGGCAATCCAGCAAACCAACCTGACGGATTTTGTGGTCAGTAACGTACTACCTGTCGCACAGAAGATTGTTGATGCCGCCGAACGGGTATATCTGACGGAGCGCGATACTCAAATGATCATGGAAATTTTAGATAACCCGCCAGCGCCGAATGAAAAGCTTCTTGCCGCTGCTTTCGCCCTGCCGGACATGAAGAAATGATGTTTACAGACTGGCATGAGGCCGCGATAGGAAAAACCCACAATCGAATGAATTTTGATTGTGGGGATGCCGATCTGAACCAATTCCTGCAACGCCATGCACGACAAAATCATGAGAAAGGGACAACGAAAACCTATGTTGCGCTTGATAATTCGGATGTTACACGTATCCACGGCTTTTACTCAGTCAGTCCTGCATCACTGATATATGCACAGGTTCCCGGCGCAATCAGCAAAGGATTAGGGAGATACGATGTGCCAGTGTTTCGTCTGGGTCGTTTAGCCGTAGACAAATCTATGCAGGGGCAAGGGCTGGGAGCACAACTTTTGTTATCTGCCGGAAAGCGTTGCATACAGGCGGCTTTGCAGGTCGGTGGCGTAGCCCTGCTTATTGATGCCAAAAATAAACAGGTCTGCGACTGGTACAAAGGATTTGGCGCAGTACCATTAAACGATCAACCCCTTTCCTTGTTACTGTCGTTTAAAACGCTTTATGCGGCTTTATCTGCATCTGGTAGGTTATGACAACATGAGGCTTTGTTGAATAATTCAGAATCGGCCAACGATAAGGATACAGGACTCCCACCGGAGCACTCGTTATACGAGCCTGACGCTGGTCGGCATTGCCAACAACGTCATCCTGTTCAGCGCTTTGGCCATCGCCATCGCTTCAACCACCTGCGCGTCATAGTTCCGCAGGCTCAGATGGTCGCCCAGCAAGGTTTTGAGACGGAACATCGCTGTTTCCACTACTGAACGACGGTGATAGCCCACTTTCTTTTCCAGACCTCATTGCTGCCGCTCCGATGTTGATTTGCCACCGCGTGGTTACGCTCATGGTACTTGCCCGGCCAGTATCGCGCACCGCTTCGTGGCGGGATTAGCGGCCTGATTTTTTTCCTCAACAACACATCATGGCAATAGCGCGTGTCATAAGCGCCGTCAGCCGAGGCTTCCCTGATTTTACGGTGAGTCTGGCTAATCAACCCCGGCAGTGCCTGCGCATCTGTCGAGCCTCTGAGCGGGAAAGTATGCCTTTGCAATTAATCAGTAAAGTGTTGCGCGAGAAATAGTGCATCTTTCAAGCACATCGTCTACTTTAATTAACCGATTCATAAAATATATATTACCTGTTCATTTCTAGCTTGTAGATTATTTTAATAACTGTGTATTTTAAAGAATAAAAATTAATATTACTCTACTTTTTTGTTATAATACCAGACTCCAAAATTGTGCTATAGGAACATCATGGAATTAATTCGTTATGCTGACATCAACAGCGATCTGTATCGCCACATTTGGGTCGTTGGTGATATTCATGGATGTTACTCCTTATTGTTAACCAGACTGGCTCAATTAAATTTCTCTCCTGATACCGATCTCTTGATCTCCACTGGAGATAACATTGATCGAGGAAAAGAAAACCTTGAAACACTGAGACTGTTAAATACCCCATGGTTTATTTCTGTAGTGGGTAATCATGAAGCTATGGCGCTTGACGCTTTTGAAACACAGGATGGCAATTTCTGGTATGTAAACGGTGGTTACTGGTACGACTCGGTCACCGAAAAAGACAGGCAAGAAGCCACTGAGCTATTACTAACTTTTAAGCAGCGTCCTCACATCATAGAAGTTGAAACGTCCTCAAAGAAGTACGTGATTGCCCATGCCGATTATCCAGATGACAGCTACGATTATGGGAAGCAAGTTGATATTGATAGCGTTCTATGGTCACGCGATCGTCTGCTTGGTTCGTTACAGGGGAATATCCATCCAATACGCGGTGCGGATACTTTTATCTTCGGCCATATGATTGTTGACTACACAACAACATTCGCCAATCAAATCTACATTGACACAGGTTCTTTCTGTTCAGGCAATCTGTCTTTTTTTAAAATAAAGTAATCTGGAAATAGAATTATATAATATACGCAACGATAGCGTTACTTTATTTTGTATTCTGAGGATATATATTCAAACATAGAATTCTATCATAGAATATTAACCCTCCCTGCATTATGGGCAATGATATAGCCTTCAATAAGTACCATTGCCCATTCGTAATAGCGTCTAAATTTCGCGTTTTTCTGCCCATTTCAGCATTAAGATCGCAGGCCAAAAAAACGAAGCCGTAATCAGACGCAGGTAGTTACCCGATCGCCTGAGACGAGTAAAGATCGCACATCTCCAGATACCTATCGGAAGAAAGCGCAATAACCGTGGTGGCGAAATGGATCGGCTTGCCTTCATGCAACACAATCTTAATACCGGCGGTGGCCGGGATGAAGTTAATGCTCTGTGAATGCCAGGTGTTTTCGGCGATATTTGTCCAGGCCGCGAATTTGCCATTACAGAAGCGAATACCTTCACGACTGATGGTGACTGCCGGCTTTGCCGCGCTTAAAAATGTGCGAGCCAGGCGCACAATAAATAACAGACTACCGCAACAAATAAGTCCCATAAAGACGGCACCGCCAGTTTTGGGCTCCTCGGGATCGGTGGCCATATTCACCGCCAGCGCAATAAAAACTCCCATCATACAAATCCAGAACACAATACCAACCAGCGTTTTAGATCTGGAATAATAGATATTGAACTCCACAGGCATGTTTTGCTGGCTGGTTTTTGATACGTACAGTTCCATTGATTCATCCTTGTATAAAAATGTCGTCAGGCGGGTAAACGCTGGGAAAGAAAGTTGAGCAGCAGCGGCTCATTGACGATAGTGGAGCGGTCGATTTTGCAGATCCGGCCCGTAGCGGTGCTAATCATCAGATAGCTCATTGAACTGCCAGCCCCCTCCTCGCGCTGGGTGCGAATACTGGCGATCTGCGCATACGGCACCGCCCGGTTTTTGTGTTCAAGCCGATCCGCCAGCGCGGTCACTTTGCCGAATTTAAGACGTCCATCGGCGGCGAGGCGCGCCCCCAGCGCAGAACCGTGTCGCCGGACAAGTTCAGCAGCCAGTCGGTCGTAAATTCCGTTGCCATCGTTCCAGAAATCAAGGTAGATGACGTACTTCTTGCCGCCACTGTGGCGCAAGATGAGTTTGTCGGATTGATGGAGCAGACGCATTGATTCAAGCGCATCGTAATGGATAACACGATGCCCGGCCTGCAACGCGGTTTCGGTTAACGTCATCCTGCGCGGCGTAAACAGAAACAGAACTGTGACGCTGAATTTCCAGATGATAAACAACAGGCCCACCAGTAGCGATATACCGGAAAGCCGATAATTCACGGTGGCTGTTGCTATGCTGAGAATAAAAAAACCGATCCCGATAGCAAACCATTTCAGCTCCGAAAGCGAAAGATGCCGGGTGTATTGACGACTTTCCATGATGGTATGGTATCCCTGATTTTACTGTCGGCGTATTACGTCAGGTTGAGTAAGGAAGCTATATCCGTTATGTTTTAGGTTATATACACTTCATCCTTCAGGCTGCCGGAGCAACTATTGTACGCTCCCGGAGATTAATGAGAGACATCCTGCCTCTCACCGAAGACCAACCACGAGCTTATACACCATTCGGTGTATATGCCTTTCTCGGAAATGAACGTCCAGGCGGCTACCGAACCCGAGCGTGATAATAAAGCGACTCGTTGTCATGAGCCAGTCCCTTAGCGACATTGTCCATTTTCGGATGTCGGCCTGAATTGCCAGTCACACGACCTTTTTCACTGACTCGTCCGTCGGAAACACCGTACGCTTTTGATAGCATGTTGGTTATCTATACCGGAAATGCGGGTCTGGTTTTTCTTCAGCAGACGATCGAACGGGCTGAGATCTTCAGGTATTTTGAGATTTTGGCCAGTGCATTAGCCAGAGCCTGCAACTGTTTTTCGTCCATAAAGCAACCAGCTTTTGATGTTGAATCGAACATATCAAAATCAGGTAATTACACAATCTTGATTACAGTCTCATTTTGAGTTCGGAAGCATCCGTTTCCCTCTTAATTTTGTTGGGATTTCTCTTTGTTGCGAGCATGGTCTGAACTAATTGCCTGGCACCTTGTCTTGTTTCGTCAATATTTGGAAAATCGAACACATTTCCAACTTTTACTTTCAAGACAGAACTTGGCTTCCTACCCTCACTGACATTACGATCTGATGAGGCTACTCTTCGCTGGATTACGTAGATTTTTTTCGTCAAACTGGCTTTTACCCCGAAACCAGCAGGAGCTTCTCTGTGGTCATCGAAAACAATGTAGAGTTTTTGAGCTGGGTTAGCTTCGAAAACGATTTTTCCAGAGCGACTGAGTGCAGGCTTAACATTGATACTTAACTTGTTGATAATGAAAGGCTGGCTGAGAGTTGTTTTCAAAGTATCACCCCTGTTGTAGTCCAGGAATGATGAGAATGTAACCTGTCACATTTTAGGCTACAGGTGAGCTACAAATTTATGGGTTTATGTGAGTTTATAAGGGTTTTACCCGGGGCCACATGAGCACTTGAAAGAATAAAAAAACGAGTAAAATCAATATGAATGAGTCATTTGATAAGGACTTCTCCAACCACACCCCCATGATGCAGCAGTATCTCAAGCTGAAAGCCCAGCATCCGGAGATCCTGCTCTTTTATCGTATGGGAGACTTTTACGAGCTGTTTTATGACGACGCAAAGCGTGCGTCGCAGTTGCTCGATATTTCGCTGACCAAACGCGGCGCATCGGCTGGCGAACCTATCCCTATGGCGGGTATCCCGCACCACGCCGTAGAAAACTACCTCGCGAAACTGGTCAATCAGGGCGAATCCGTCGCTATTTGCGAACAGATTGGCGATCCGGCCACCAGCAAAGGTCCCGTTGAACGTAAGGTCGTGCGTATCGTTACGCCAGGCACCATCAGCGATGAAGCCCTGTTACAGGAGCGTCAGGATAACCTGCTGGCGGCTATCTGGCAGGATGGTAAAGGCTACGGTTACGCCACGCTGGATATCAGCTCCGGGCGCTTTCGTCTGAGCGAACCCGCCGACCGTGAAACGATGGCCGCAGAGCTGCAGCGCACCAATCCCGCCGAACTGTTGTATGCCGAAGATTTTGCTGAAATGGCGTTAATAGAGGGACGCCGGGGTCTGCGCCGTCGCCCGTTGTGGGAGTTTGAGATTGATACCGCCCGCCAGCAGTTAAATCTGCAATTCGGTACGCGGGATCTGGTCGGTTTCGGCGTCGAAAATGCCTCGCGTGGATTATGTGCGGCAGGCTGCCTGTTACAGTACGTAAAAGATACCCAGCGCACCTCCCTGCCGCATATTCGTTCCATTACGATGGAACGCCAGCAGGACAGCATCATTATGGATGCCGCGACCCGCCGCAATCTGGAAATTACCCAAAACCTGGCCGGTGGTGTCGAAAATACCCTCGCCGCGGTGCTTGACTGTACCGTGACGCCAATGGGTAGCCGAATGCTTAAACGCTGGCTGCATATGCCGGTACGAAATACCGACATATTGCGTGAACGCCAGCAGACCATCGGCGCCTTGCAGGACACCGTCAGCGAACTGCAACCGGTGCTGCGTCAGGTCGGCGATTTGGAGCGTATCCTTGCGCGTCTGGCGCTGCGCACCGCGCGTCCGCGCGATCTCGCCCGAATGCGTCACGCCTTCCAGCAGTTGCCGGAATTGCACGCTCAGCTTGAAACCGTTGACAGCGCGCCGGTACAGGCGTTGCGTAAAAAAATGGGCGATTTCGCCGAACTGCGCGACCTCCTGGAACGCGCCATTATTGACGCACCGCCGGTACTGGTCCGCGACGGCGGCGTTATTGCGCCCGGCTACCATGAAGAGCTGGACGAATGGCGCGCGCTGGCGGATGGCGCCACCGATTATCTCGATCGTCTGGAAATTCGCGAACGCGAGCGTACCGGGCTGGATACGCTGAAAGTCGGCTATAACGCGGTACATGGTTATTACATTCAGATTAGCCGTGGTCAAAGCCATCTGGCGCCCATCAATTATGTGCGTCGCCAGACGCTGAAAAATGCCGAACGCTACATTATTCCTGAGCTAAAAGAGTACGAAGATAAAGTTCTGACCTCGAAAGGCAAAGCGCTGGCGCTGGAAAAACAGCTATATGACGAATTGTTTGATCTGCTGTTGCCGCATCTGGCCGATTTACAGCAGAGCGCCAACGCGCTGGCGGAGCTGGATGTGCTGGTTAACCTGGCCGAACGCGCCTGGACGCTGAATTACACCTGCCCGACATTTACCGATAAACCCGGTATCCGTATTACCGAAGGTCGCCACCCGGTGGTTGAACAGGTACTGAATGAGCCGTTTATCGCTAACCCGCTCAACCTGTCGCCGCAGCGCCGGATGTTGATCATTACCGGCCCCAATATGGGCGGTAAAAGTACCTATATGCGGCAAACGGCATTGATCGCCCTGCTGGCCTATATCGGCAGTTACGTTCCGGCGCAAAACGTGGAAATCGGCCCCATCGACCGTATTTTTACCCGCGTCGGCGCAGCGGACGACCTGGCTTCCGGGCGTTCGACCTTTATGGTGGAGATGACCGAAACCGCGAACATTCTGCATAATGCCACGGAAAACAGTCTGGTATTGATGGATGAAATCGGGCGCGGTACCTCCACGTATGACGGGCTGTCGTTGGCCTGGGCCTGCGCGGAGAATCTCGCGAATAAGATTAAAGCGTTAACGCTGTTCGCTACCCACTACTTCGAGCTGACCCAATTACCGGAGAAAATGGAAGGCGTGGCGAACGTCCACCTGGATGCGCTGGAACACGGCGATACTATCGCGTTTATGCACAGCGTGCAGGACGGCGCGGCAAGTAAGAGCTATGGCCTGGCGGTCGCGGCGCTTGCGGGCGTCCCTAAAGAAGTCATCAAACGCGCGCGCCAAAAACTCCGCGAGCTGGAGAGCATCTCGCCCAATGCGGCGGCAACGCAGGTGGACGGCACGCAAATGTCGTTGCTTGCCGCCCCGGAAGAGACATCGCCCGCCGTTGAAGCGCTGGAGAATCTCGATCCGGACTCCCTGACGCCACGCCAGGCGCTGGAGTGGATCTATCGGCTGAAAAGTCTGGTGTAAACGTGTCAGACCCGATAGCGCCGCGCTATCGGGTCTGCGCGCCGGAACAGGCTTTTCAGGCTGTGACTGTCGTTTCGTGTAAATGACGCCAGACTATCCGTCCTCTTTCCCTTTTTAAAATGACCGTCGACCAGCGTACCGTCTCGGCCTGGCCCGGCAGTTGCTGGCGCTCACGATAACGCAGCGCGGCGCCTTCCGGCCACTCCGCCACAAGGTCAATGTGCTCAACCACGATAACCAGCCCCGGGCGACACGCGCGCTGCGCCTGGAAAAAAGCGCCCAGCGCCGGATAATCCAGACAAACACCGCCTGGCGTTATCATCGTAAAATCAGCAGCGAAACGCGCTATCAACGCCTCCAGGCTCCCCATCCCCTTGCTAAGCCAGTTCTCAATCGCCGCATGGGCGTGAATAATTTCATCTTTATATGGATTCATGGTCTTTCCTTTTTCAGGCACAGAAGTGCTTGTCTATTGTTTAGACAGACAGCGTAAATAAGGGGCAGCAGGGTGATACCGGCGGCGGCAATAAAGGTCCAGCGATAAGCAACCTCAAGCGACATAACGCGCTGGAGCGCATTTAACAGCAGCGTCAACAGCGTCGCGCCAAGGAAAAAGCTGATCTGACGATTAAGATTCCATAGCGCGCTGGCGTCAGGCATGTCCCGGCGAGCAATAGTCAGGAAAGCGCCACTCTGCGCGGTACTGCTGCACAAACTGCCGCCAGCGCCCATTAAGGCGAATATCATCATCAGTACACGGTGCGATGTCGCAGGCGTAACGTTAGTTAAAAGCAGTATCCCTGCGGCCTGAAGAAGACAGCCGACGATAATCAGCGGACGCGGCCCAAGCCGATTGAAGTAACGTCCGGTAAGCATAATGGCGACAAATGAAGCGATCGACCAGGGGAGCATCAGCGCCCCCGCCGCCGCAGGCGATAGCTGCGCGACGTTCTGTAGATAAAACATCCCGACCACGCTGATACCAATGAACATACCCGGTACGCACAGATAGACGATCATGGCAAAACGCAGCAGCCTGTCCGTCAACAACGGCAGATGGAGCAATCTTGCTGACGCCATTGTCGTCGACGCGGCGTTCAGCCAACAATAAGCGAGCAATAAAGTGAGAACGGCCACCGGCAGCGTGGCAAAGAATATCCAGCGCCAGCCGCACGTTTCCACCAGCAGCCCACCAATCGCAGGCGAACATGCCGGCGCCAGTAGCGCCACCATCATGACAACCGATGACACGCCAGCGCGTTCATGCGGTTTAAACTGTTGCCAGGTTAACGCCTGACCAACCGGGATCAATAAGCCACCGCCCGCCCCCTGCACAATACGCCAGAAAACAAGGCTGTGTAAGGAATCGGCAAAACCTGCGGCAGCGGCGGCAACGCTAAACAAAATGAGCGAAAATATGATCAGCCGTCGTGCGCCGAGATAACGTGAAAGAAACGCGCTAAACGGAATGATTAGCGTTAATCCTGCGATATAACCGTTACTCACCCATGCCAGCGCCGATATGGACGTATGCAGCTCCACGGACATCGCAGGAAAAGCCACGCTGGCAATAAACAGATTAATCAGATCAAGAAAGAAGCCGAGCAGGTAAACCACTGCCACTTTACTGCGATACGTCATTATGCATCCTCCGTCAGAGGCGCTAATGTAGCCGTCCGGAGAAAGCCAGATAAGTCCGCGCTTCAACGATATACTGTCAAAATAATTTTGACAGTAAAGGAGCTCGCCATGCTCAATTTGCAGCGTATGTCGCTGTTTATCGCCGTGGTAGATAGCGGCAGCTTCACGGCGGCGGCGGCCGCATCGGGCCAAACAAAAGCAGTAGTGAGTTTTAATATTCGGCAGCTTGAAAAAGAGCTTGGCGTAACGTTACTGCTACGTTCCACCCGACGACTGACGCTCACAGACGCCGGCGTCCTCTTTTACCAAAAAGGCGTGAATTTACTCAACGCCGCGAAAAATTTGCAGGATGAAGTGCGTGCCAGCCATAGTGGGCTGGGCGGCGAGTTACGTATTACCACTACGTCCGAGTTTGGCGAACAGGTGGTCATTCCGGTACTGGCGCAGTTTAGTCAGCGCCATCCCGATCTCCGTATTCGGCATATGTCCTCATCACATCATGCCGATTTAATTGCCGAGCGCTTTGATGTGGCGATTCGGCTTGGCTCGCTGGCGGACTCCCGCTATCGCGCCGCGCTGATATCCCGCTTTACCATTCTGCCGGTCGCCGCGCCGCAGTGGCTCGCCCGCAACCCTGTTTCATCACTGGAGTCGTTGGCCCAGGCGGAATGGATTATTCATGAGCGATTACCTACGCCGCTACGGTGGACAGTAACGAATAATCATGGCCAACACTCACGCCTGGAGATAAGCAAAGCCGGCAAAATTTCTGTCGACAGCGCGCGCTCGCTGATGGCCTTCGCTCTCGCGGGAAGCGGCGTCGCATTACTGCCGCAATGGTTAGTCAACACCGCACTGGGGGATGGAACGTTAATTCACCTGTTACCCGACTATCATTTTCCCCGTCAGGGCATTTATGCCGTTTACCCGGACGCCCGCCATGTATCGACAAAAGTACGCGCATTTATTGATTTTTTACGTTCGCAATGGGATTGCGGGGAGCACGCCCCATCATTGTAGCCAGCCCGGGAGCATTGCGCTCCCGGACGGATAATACCGTCTTAATCCTTAACTACCAGCTTGTCTTTGATCCCCTGCGCCTGCCAACGCACCCACAGCATAATTGCTGCCAGAACGACGATCGGCAGTAACGGATCGAGCCAACTGCCGCCGGAACCGAACAGCAGGTTAATCAGCGCCACGCCGGTGCCGCCAATCGCCCAGGCAATGGTCGTCGGTACAGACCAAACCACCATCTGCTGTTTGACATCAGAGACGCCCATCATGCGGTTAACCACCCAGAACAGGCTGTCGTTGAAGTAGCCGAAGAACAGCGACCCCATCGTTGCGGCCTGAGCGGCAAGCAACATATTGATGCCGGGGATCTGCGCCAGGATCGGCGCGGAAATCGAGGCGGCAGTGATCATCGCCACCGTCCCCGATCCCTGAATCAGGCGTACCAACGTCGCCACGATAAACGGGATCAGGATCGGCGAGATCGGCAGGTTGGCAACCTGCTCCGCCAGCTGTTGCCCCGCGCCGCTGTCGCGCAGGATCGCGCCCAACGCGCCGCCAGCGCCCGTGACCAGTAAGATAATCCCGGCGCTTTGCAAGCCCTCTTCCAGACGCTCTGCGGTGGTATGTTTATCCATGCGCGGCACCAGCGTATACACCGCCAGCAGAACGCTGATGGCCAACGCGATCACTGGGCTTCCCACAAAGTTGATTGCCTGTACCACCGGATGCGTCGCCAGGCCGGACCATCCTTCTACAGTGGCGAGGGTGGAACAGATAGCCTTCAGGAAGATCAGCACGATCGGCACCACAATAGGCAGCAGAGAGAGCATCAGGCTCGGCAGATCCTTTTGCTCTTTCTCTTTATTGTACTGCTCCAGCGCGGCATTGACTTCATCGGCGTTCAGCGTGCGCGGCACGAAATCAGGGTAGCGTTTATCCAGCCACTGCGCATAGAACACAATGCCGATCACACAGGGCACCGCCAGCGCCATCCCGGTCAATAACATTGCGCCGATGTCGACGTTAAAAATCCCGGCTACCCCCAGCGGACCGGGCGTCGGAGGTACCGTATGGTGAGTGACCACCAGCCCGCCCGCCAGCGCGACGCCCAGCGTCAGTAGCGAACGTTTACCGCTTTTCGCCAGCGCTTTCGCCACCGGATAAAGAATGACAAAAGCGGAATCGACGAAAATGGGGATGCTGACAATATAACCCGTGATCGCCAGCGCCCACTCTTCACGGCGTTTCCCCAGCCATTTGATAAAGCTCCAGGCGATACGCTCCGCCGCGCCGGAAACCTCCAGCAAGCGCCCCATCATTACGCCGAGACCAATCACCAGGCCAATGCTGCCCAGCGTCGTACCGAATCCGCTGGTGATGACAGAGAGCGTTTTATCAATGCCCATTCCCCCCAACAGACCGGCGATACAGGCCGCCGCCAGCATCGCGATCAGCGCATGAACACGGGTGCGTAACACCAGCCATACCAGCACGAAAACGGCAACGATCAGGCCGATAATTGGGGTCGGTAAACTTGTCATGACCTCCCCTCCATATCATCTTGTCGAAAGCGTTCGATAATGTCATCGAAGCGTTTATCGGCGACAAAACCTAACGCCAGCGCACGCTGGTTATCGATACGTCCCGGCCAGGAGGCGACAATTTTCTCGACGCCTTCGTCGCGCTGATGCGTAACCCGATCGCGCGCCGCCTGACCGCCCGCCTGACGCAACGTTTCCAGCATCTCGCCCACGGTTACGCTGATCCCCGGTAAGTTGATGCTGCTCGCCTCGCCAGGCGCGGGTAACGTTGCGGCCAGCGACAGGTTATGGATCACCGTCGCCGGGCTGGAAATCCACAGCCGCAAACTTTCCGATACCGGGCAGACGGTCGTCTCGCCCTGCAACGGTTCACGAATAATCGCGCTGACAAAAGAAGAAGCGGCGCGGTTTGGTTTACCCGGGCGAACACAGATCGTCGGCAAACGCAGCGCCAGCCCATTCACATAGCCTTTGCGGGTATAGTCGTTGACCAACAGTTCACAGGCGGCCTTCTGCGCGCCATAAGACGAGCGCGGCGTGAGCGCGGTGGTATCGGTGACGCATTCCGGCAGCGTACCGCCATAAACGGCAAGCGAGCTGGAGAAGACAAAACGAATTTTCTGCGGTTGCCGACGACACGCCTCAAGTAACTGGCGGGTAAGATCCAGGTTAACTTTCCATCCCAGATCGAAATCGTCTTCCGCATGGCTGCTGACAATCGCAGCGAGATGATAAACAACAGAAGTATTAGCGGTAATCACATTCTCCAGCACGCCCGGCTGGGTTAAGTCAGCTTCCAGGCAGCGTAAACGAGGGGAATCTGATAACCGTGCAGGCATTTTTAAATCAACAAGAAGCAGTTCGTTAAACGCCAGCGATGAGTTTAATAAGGCGCTTGCGAGTTTCTGGCCTAAAAAGCCGCCCCCGCCGGTAATGATAATCTGCATCCGGATGTCCTCTTTATTGTTGTGTAGGGTAGTTCAGGGTTAGCGCCAGGCGTTAAACCAGCCAAGCCCGTCCTGAGTGGTATTCCGTGGTTGGTATTCGCAGCCTATCCAGCCGCGATAATCTACGTCATCGAACAGCCGGAACAGCCACGGGTAGTTGATCTCGCCATCATCCGGTTCATGTCTGTCCGGTAGCGAGGCGATTTGTACATGGGCATAGCGGCCCGCGTACTCGCGAATCAGGTGACTCAAATTGCCATCCACTTTTTGCGCGTGGAAAGTGTCGAGCTGGATGAATACATTCGGGCGGTCAACCTCTTCTGCGATGCCCAGCGCCTGATATTGGCTGGAAAAGAGGTAGCCGGGTTTAACGCCGGGACTCAGCGCTTCGATCAAAATACGTTTATCGTGGGCGGCAAACCGGTCGGCGGCATAACGCAAATTATCGATAAACGTGGCGCGATAACGTGCGCCATCAGCGCCATCCGGCACTACACCCGCCATGATGTGAACCTGCTCACATTCCAGCGCCAGAGCGTATTCCAGAGCCAGATCAATATCGGCGCGCGCGTCGTGTTCGCGCCCCGGTAGCGCGGCACGTCCCCACTCGCCCGCCGCGGTATCACCCGCCGAAGTATTAAACAGCGCCAGCGTCAGATCATGACGCGATAGCTGGGCTTTAATCTCGCTGGCGGCAAAGCCGTAGGGGAACAGAAACTCAACGGCCTGAAAACCGGCTTCGGCAGCAGCGGCAAAACGCTCGATAAACGGCGCTTCGGTAAACATCATCGACAAATTGGCGGCAAAACGCGGCATCGGGTTATCTCCTTAACTGCGCAATTTCTTCGGTGGTTAAATAACGAATCGGGCGTTCGCCAAGGATAAAAATCAGCTTTGCCGTCTCTTCCAGCTCCTCGGTATTATTAGCGGCTTCCTGCAAATTCTCCCCGCACACGACCGGCCCATGATTAGCCAGTAAAAAGGCCTGATGCCGGGCCGCCAGCGCAGCCAAATCGCGAGCAATTCGTTCATCCCCCGGGCGATAGTAGGGAACCAGCGGAATGTCGCCCATCCGCATCACCACATAGGGGGTAAACGGGCGAATCACATTTTGCGGGTCCAGCCCTTCGAGACAGGAAAGCGCCGTTGACCAGGTGCTGTGCAGATGTACCACGGCCTTGCAGCAAGGGTTATTGCGATACAACGCCAGATGAAAACGCACCTCTTTAGACGGTTTATCGCCGCTGAGCCATTCGCCCTGCGGGTCCACTTTGGATAGCCGCTGCGGGTCGAGATTACCCAGACACGAACCGGTGGGCGTCGCCAGAATATTGCCGTCCGGCAGTAACAGCGAGAGGTTGCCTGCCGAGCCGGTGGCATAGCCGCGCTGGAAAAACGAGGCGGCTATCCTGACCATCTCTTCTCGCAAAGCGTGCTCTTCTTTTGCCAGTATCGTCATACCTGAAACTCCCTTTGAGCGCGGATGAAAAAGGATTCATCGCCAAAATTACCTGACTTTAGCGCCAGCGAGACTGGCGCATGGAGCGCGTTGACCCACGGCACGCCGGGTGAAATGCACGGTCCGATGTGAAAACCGGTAATACCGAGGCTTTGCGTCACCACGCCCGAGGTTTCGCCGCCCGCCACGATAAACCGGGTGATACCGCCTTCCGCTAAGCGAGCGGCCAGCAGGGAAAAGAGCGCCTCTACCGCATGGCTGGCTTCGGTAGCGCCATATTGCTGCTGGATGGCGGCCAGCGCCTGCGTGGAGGCGGTGGCGCTAATCATTGGCGCCAGTTCGCTGTCCTGACTGAGCACCCACTGCGCCAGCGCTTCAGCGTAGGCCTCGCGCGTCTCGGATGACAGGCAGCGCGCCACATCAACGTCGCGTGTGGGAGCATGTTGTCGATAGAAGGCCACCTGCTGATTCGTCATTTGCGAACAGGAACCGGAAAGCACCACCGCGCGACCGCTCAGCGGATAGCCTGCGGAACGGGCCTGAGAAACGCCGTGCTTCGCCCACTGACGCGCCAGCCCCATTGCCATCCCGGAACCGCCGGTCACCAGCAGGGCATCACGCAAAACCTCGCCCTGGATTTCCAGGTGCCGCTCATTGAGCGCGTCAAGTACCGCGTAGCGATATCCTTCCTGCTGTAAACGCGACAGCGCCGCACGGGTCGCGGCAACGCCTTCATCAAGCGTCTGAGCCGGAATAACGCCGCAGCGCCCTTGCGCCTGCTCTTCCATCAGACGCGGCAGGTAGCTGTCGGTCATCGGATTGATAGGGTGGTGGCGCATACCGGACTCCGCCAGCAAGTGGTTCATGACAAACAGATAGCCCTGATAAACCGTGCGTCCGTTAACCGGCAGCGCGGGAGAAATCACGGTAAATGAGGTATCCAGCGCCACCATCAGCGCATCGGTGACCGGGCCGATATTGCCTTCGGCGGTACTATCGAAAGTCGAGCAATATTTGAAATAGACTTGCTGGCAGCCCTGTTTTTTCAGCCATACCAGCGCCGCCAGCGATTGTTTTATCGCCTCTTGCGCCGGGCATGAGCGGGTTTTCAGGCTGATAACCACCGCGTCGCACCCTTCCGGTTGCGTCCCGGTTGGGACATCATTGATCTGCACTGTCGGCATCCCGTTTTCGACCAGAAAACTGGCGATGTCAGTCGCGCCGGTAAAATCGTCGGCAATGACGCCAATTTTTAACATGACGGCTCCTCAGGCGTGACGCCAGGCAGAGTAATCCCTGAGAAAATTTTGATCACAGCGCTGTCATCCTCTTTGCCATAACCGGCGTTACTGGCGCTGGTGAACATATTTAACGCCGTAGAGGCCAGCGGTAAGGGGAAGCGCAGCGCTTTCGCCGTGTCGGCAACCAGCCCCAAATCTTTGACAAAAATGTCGACGGCCGAACGCGGGGCATAGTCGCCGTCAACGACATGCTGCATACGGTTTTCGAACATCCAGGAGTTGCCGGCGGCATGGGTCACAACGTCATACATCACGTCCAGAGAAATACCGGCCCGCGCGGCCAGCGCCATCGCTTCGGCCGCCGCCGCAATATGCACGCCAGCCAGCAGTTGATGAATGATTTTGACGGTTGAACCTGCGCCCGGCGTATCGCTGATGCGATAAACGTTGCTGGCAACGGCGTCCAGCACAGGCTTCAGGCGGGTAAACGCCGCCTCGCTCCCGGAGGCCATCACCGTCATTTCGCCCTGCGCCGCTTTTACCGCGCCGCCGGAAACCGGCGCATCCAGCATGTTAAGATTCAATGCCGTCAACGCCGCGGCGATCTCTTGGGCGTCGGCGCTTGAGATCGTGGACGAAACCATCACCGCGCTTCCGGGTTTCATCAGATGGGCGACGCCATCCTCACCGAATAACACCTGTCTGACCTGGGCGGCATTGACGACCAGAAGGACTAATGCATCCACGACGCCGGCGAACTCCCTGGCGCTGGCGGCAGCCCCACAAGCCCCTTCAGCAAGAAGATTCGCGCACGCTTGCGGGTTAAGATCGGCCCCCCATGTGGAAAGCCCGGCGCGCAGGCATGAACGCGCAGCGCCCATTCCCATTGAGCCAAGCCCCACAATGCCGACATGAAAATCAGTTCCTGTTGTCATTATCACTCCATGTTAATTTACGTGATATTATGTTTTGTTATGTGAATATAGGCGTTTTTGTAAACAATTGCGGTGAGTTGTTTCACAAAAAATAACAAAATGTGTTATTTTTTGTGAAGGCAATCCTCATAGAACTTCACACGCTGTGACGAGAAATCGCGTAAAATCGCGACAGGACTAAAGAAAGGAGCAGACGTTGATACCTACTGAGCGTCGACAAATCATTCTTGATATGGTGGCGGAGAAAGGCATCGTCAGTATCGCTGAACTGACCGAGCGCATGCATGTATCCCACATGACTATCCGCCGTGATTTACAAAAACTGGAGCAGCAAGGCGCGGTAATCCAGGTCTCTGGCGGCGTGCAATCATCGACTCGCGTGGCGCACGAACCCTCGCATCAGATCAAAACCGAACTGGCGACGCCGCAGAAAGCGGCGATTGGCAAACTGGCCGCCAGCCTGGTACAGCCAGAAAGCTGTATCTACCTTGATGCAGGTACTACCACGCTGGCGATCGCCAGGCAGCTGGTTACGATGAATAAACTTACGGTGGTGACCAATGATTTCGTTATCGCCGATTACCTGATGGACAATAGCGATTGCACAATTATTCACACTGGCGGGGCGGTATGCCGGGAAAACCGGTCGTGCGTCGGTGAAGCCGCGGCGACGCTTTTGCGTGGGTTGATGATTGACCAGGCCTTTATTTCCGCCTCTTCCTGGAGCGTGCGCGGTATTTCAACGCCGGCAGAAGATAAAGTCACGGTGAAACGGGCCGTCGCCAGCGCCAGCCGCCAAAAAATTCTGGTGTGCGACGCGACCAAATACGGCCAGGTCGCTACATGGCTGGCGTTACCGCTGGCGGAATTCAACCAAATCGTCACCGATGACGGCCTGCCGGAAAGCGCAATTCGGGCGCTGGCCAAAGTGGATATCTCACTGCTGATGGCCAAAAAATAGCGAAGCGGCGCAAGCCGCTTACGTCATCATCTTGCGTACCAGTTGCGTAAACTGTTTGCGTTCTTCAGCGCTCAGTCGCCCCAAAAACTCATCGTCAACGCGATCCCCCAGTGGTATCGCGGCGGCGAGCAACGTTTGGCCCTGAACGGTGAGATAGACAAAACGCCGACGTTTATCCAGCGGATCGTTTTCTCGCTTTACCAGCCCACGATTTTCCATCCGGCTTAACATCTCCGCCAGCGTCGCTTTAGTGCTGACCGCCGCTTCGGTCAGATCGACCTGTTCAATACCCGGATGTTCAGCAATAACGCGCATCACCGCATATTGAGGTTTGGTGAGCTCCGGTAGTTCATGCTGCCAGCGTGCGGTAT
This sequence comes from Salmonella sp. SAL04213, assembly GCF_046550535.1. Taxonomy (NCBI): domain Bacteria; kingdom Pseudomonadati; phylum Pseudomonadota; class Gammaproteobacteria; order Enterobacterales; family Enterobacteriaceae; genus Salmonella; species Salmonella sp. SAL04213. The sequence continues at coordinate 208,951 of NZ_JBGDXS010000006.1, forward strand.
GTTGCTGAAAAAGTTGGCGTAACAGATGAAACGCGGTGTTTCGTAACTCCATGAGCGCTCCGGATAAATTAACTTTTTCTATCATAACGACTTATGCACGGTTTTTTAATGACGAATGCTTTAGCTAAACGTGCGCAGGCGTCGGGAGCGATCTTGTCGCAAAGGCCGTGTGGGCGTATTTTGATCAAAATGTTCGTATACGAACGATATTTGAGGTAAGAAATGAGATTGATTGTGGGGATGACCGGTGCGACCGGCGCGCCGCTTGGCGTCGAGCTACTCCAGGCATTGCGGGCGATACCTGATGTTGAGACGCATCTGGTGATGTCGAAGTGGGCGAAAACCACTATTGAACTGGAGACGCCCTACACGCCCGCTGAGGTAGCCGCCCTGGCAGATTATTGTCATAGCCCGGCCGATCAGGCGGCGACCATTTCCTCCGGCTCATTTCGTACCGACGGCATGATTATTATCCCCTGCAGTATGAAAACACTGGCGGGGGTTCGCGCCGGCTATGCCGAGGGGCTGGTGGGACGCGCTGCCGATGTCGTGTTGAAAGAGGGTCGCAAGCTGGTGCTTGTGCCGCGGGAAATGCCGCTCAGCACGATTCATCTGGAAAACATGCTTGCGCTTTCTCGTATGGGGGTGGCGATAGTGCCGCCCATGCCCGCGTTCTATAACCTGCCGCAAACCGTTGACGATATTATCCAGCACATCGTGGCGCGCGTTCTCGACCAGTTTGGTCTGGAGCATACGCGCGCGCGCCGCTGGCAAGGACTGCGACAGGCAGCAAATTTTTCACAGGAAAATGGATAATGGCATTTGATGATTTGCGCAGTTTTTTACATGCGCTGGATCAGCAGGGACAACTGCTGAAAATCAGCGAGGAAGTGAATGCGGAGCCGGATCTCGCTGCCGCTGCCAACGCAACGGGACGAATCGGCGATGGCGCGCCCGCGCTGTGGTTTGACAATATTCGTGGTTTTACCGACGCCCGCGTGGCGATGAATACCATCGGTTCCTGGCAGAACCATGCCATCTCACTGGGTTTGCCGCCTAACACGCCGGTTAAAAAACAGATCGATGAATTTATTCGCCGCTGGGACAATTTTCCGGTAGCGCCGGAACGACGGGCGAATCCGGGCTGGGCGGAAAATACCGTCGACGGCGACGCAATCAACCTGTTTGATATCCTGCCGCTGTTTCGTCTGAACGACGGCGACGGCGGATTCTATCTGGATAAAGCCTGTGTGGTATCACGCGATCCGCTCGATCCCGATAACTTCGGCAAGCAGAATGTCGGCATCTACCGCATGGAAGTTAAAGGCAAGCGTAAGCTGGGTCTGCAACCAGTGCCGATGCATGATATCGCATTGCATCTGCACAAAGCTGAAGAGCGTGGGGAAGATCTGCCGATTGCGATCACGCTGGGTAACGATCCGATCATTACCCTGATGGGCGCAACGCCGCTGAAATACGATCAGTCGGAGTATGAAATGGCAGGCGCGCTGCGTGAAAGCCCCTATCCTATCGCCACCGCGCCGCTGACCGGTTTTGATGTGCCGTGGGGATCTGAAGTCATTCTTGAAGGGGTCATCGAAAGCCGTAAACGTGAAATTGAAGGACCGTTCGGCGAATTTACCGGCCACTATTCCGGCGGTCGCAACATGACCGTGGTGCGTATCGATAAGGTCTCTTACCGCAGCAAACCCATTTTTGAATCGCTCTATTTGGGTATGCCGTGGACGGAAATCGACTACCTGATGGGGCCGGCGACCTGCGTGCCACTGTATCAACAGCTGAAAGCCGAATTTCCGGAAGTGCAGGCGGTAAACGCCATGTACACCCACGGCCTGCTGGCCATCATCTCAACCAAAAAACGCTACGGCGGCTTTGCCCGCGCGGTGGGCCTGCGAGCGATGACGACGCCGCATGGTCTGGGATATGTGAAGATGGTGATCATGGTCGATGAAGATGTCGATCCATTCAATCTGCCACAGGTGATGTGGGCGTTGTCGTCGAAAGTGAATCCGGCAGGCGATCTGGTACAGCTACCGAATATGTCCGTCCTGGAACTGGATCCGGGCTCAAGCCCGGCGGGGATTACCGACAAGCTGATCATTGACGCCACCACGCCGGTTGCGCCAGATAACCGTGGTCACTATAGCCAGCCGGTTGTTGATTTACCGGAAACTAAAGCCTGGGCTGAAAAGCTGACCGCCATGCTGGCCAACCGTAAATAAGGAGCAACCGATGATTTGTCCACGCTGTGCCGATGCACATATTGAACTCATGGCGACTTCGCCGGTAAAAGGAGTCTGGACGGTATATCAGTGTCAGCATTGTCTGTATACCTGGCGCGATACCGAACCGTTACGCCGTACCAGCCGCGAACACTATCCACAAGCGTTTCGCATGACGCAAAAAGATATTGATGACGCGCCAATAGTGCCGAGTATCCCGCCGCTGCTGGCAGAAGACAAACGGTAAAAAAAAAGGCCAGTCTGTCGACTGGCCTTTTTTTGACAAGGGTACTTACTCGCGGAACAGCGCTTCGATATTCAGCCCCTGCGTCTGCAGAATTTCGCGCAGACGGCGCAGGCCTTCAACCTGAATCTGACGAACACGTTCACGCGTAAGACCAATTTCACGGCCTACATCTTCCAGTGTCGCAGCTTCATATCCCAGCAGACCGAAACGGCGCGCCAGCACTTCACGCTGTTTGGCGTTCAGTTCGAACAACCATTTGACGATGCTCTGTTTCATATCGTCATCTTGCGTGGTGTCTTCCGGACCGTTCTCTTTTTCATCGGCCAGGATGTCCAGCAACGCTTTTTCGGAATCACCGCCCAGCGGGGTGTCTACCGAGGTAATGCGCTCGTTGAGACGAAGCATACGGCTGACGTCATCAACCGGTTTATCCAGTTGCTCTGCAATTTCTTCCGCACTCGGTTCGTGGTCCAGTTTATGCGACAACTCACGTGCGGTGCGCAGGTATACGTTCAGCTCTTTAACAATGTGAATCGGCAAGCGAATCGTACGGGTTTGGTTCATAATCGCCCGTTCGATTGTCTGGCGAATCCACCAGGTTGCGTATGTTGAGAAGCGGAACCCGCGTTCCGGGTCAAACTTCTCGACTGCACGGATAAGCCCCAGGTTGCCCTCTTCAATCAGGTCCAGCAACGCCAGTCCACGATTGCCATAACGGCGGGCAATTTTTACCACCAGACGCAGGTTACTCTCAATCATGCGACGGCGAGAAGCGACATCTCCACGCAGTGCGCGACGCGCAAAATAGACTTCTTCTTCGGCTGTTAACAGTGGTGAATACCCAATCTCACCAAGGTAAAGCTGAGTCGCGTCCAACACACGCTGTGTGGCCCCTTGCGATAACAGCTCTTCTTCAGCCAGGTCGTTATCACTGGGTTCCTCTTCACTCAAGGCTTTTTCGTCAAAAGCCTCTACTCCGTTCTCATCAAATTCCGCGTCTTCATTTAAATCATGAACTTTCAGCGTATTCTGACTCATAAGGTGGCTCCTACCCGTGATCCCTTGACGGAACTAGCAAGTCAAAGCCTGGTTCCGCCGCTTTATCGCTGCGGTAAATAACGCAGCGGGTTTACGGATTTCCCCTTGTAACGAATTTCAAAATGCAAGCGTGTAGAGCTGGTGCCGGTGCTACCCATAGTAGCGATTTTTTGCCCCGCCTTAACTTCCTGTTGTTCCCGGACCAGCATCGTATCATTATGGGCGTAGGCACTCAGGTAATCATCGTTATGTTTGATGATAATAAGATTACCGTAACCACGCAGTGCGTTACCGGCATATACGACGCGCCCATCAGCGGTTGCGACGATAGCCTGTCCCTTACTGCCTGCAATGTCGATCCCTTTATTGCCCCCTTCGGAAGCGCCAAAGTTTTCGATCACTTTGCCATCCGTCGGCCAGCGCCATGCGGAAATCGGCGCGCTGGTTGACGTACTGCTTGCATTTGGTTCGGTCGTGCTTACCGTTGGTGCCGTTACAGGCGCTGTGACAACCGTCCCAGCAGGCTTGTTGTTTGGCAACATTTTGTTAGCACTTTGTTCACCTGAGCCCTCAGAATACGTAATTGTTGGTTGAGACGCAACTGCAACGGTGGAATTTTGTGCAGACCTGGTCACAACTCCTTGCTGTGCTGCATCCGCCTGGGTGATCGCATTTCCGCCAGTAATTGGCGTGCCGGATGCGTTACCAACTTGCAAAGTTTGCCCTACATTCAGGCTATACGGGGCAGAAATACTGTTTCTCTGGGCCAGATCGCGGAAATCGTTCCCGGTAATCCAGGCGATGTAAAAAAGCGTATCACCCTTTTTCACGGTGTAAGTACTGCCACCCGTATAGCTACCTTTCGGAATATTCCCATACTGGCGATTGTATACAATTCGCCCATTTTCCATCTGCACGGGTTGTTCCGTGACCGGTTGAGTTTGCATGGGCTGCGTTACAGGACGCTGAACGGGTTGAATTTGCGGCGCTTGTTGCGGCGTTTGTTGCGTCGTCGCGCCCATTTTTGGCGGCGGTGTGATCAACATCCCGGAATTGGTATTTGATGACGAACCACTGTCCACAGACGTGACCGGCGCCGGAGGGTTTGACGAACTGGTACAACCTGCCAGCCATAGTGAAACCAGTGATAGTGCCGCAATGCGACTAACGGTGAATTTTGGGCTTCCCGCGCTCATTTATCCCCCAGGAAAAAATTTGGTTAACAACCAGTGACGTAAGAACCGTGCAACGCATTAAGTGAACACGGGAAAATGTGTTCACGATACGCTTAACCCACCGGGAATAACCAGGAAAACTCCAGGTATTCGTTTCGGCTTCATCAGGCGTAAGAGTGGGTGTTTGCAGGGCAAACTAGGCCAGCTCTCCCTTGACTAACGGGACGAAGCGAACGGCCTCCACGGTATCGATAATAAATTCGCCGCCCCGGCGACGCACGCGTTTCAAAAACTGCTGCTCATCGCCCACGGGCAGAACAAGAATGCCGCCTTCATCCAACTGTGCCATGAGCGCGGTAGGAATTTCCGGCGGCGCGGCCGTCACAATGATAGCGTCAAACGGCGCACGCGCCTGCCAGCCTTGCCAGCCATCGCCATGACGGGTAGAAACATTATGTAAATCGAGCTGCTTCAGGCGGCGACGCGCCTGCCATTGCAGCCCCTTAATCCGCTCAACGGAGCAAACGTGATGTACCAGATGCGCCAGAATCGCCGTCTGATAGCCGGAACCAGTGCCAATTTCCAACACCCTGGATTGCGGCGTCAGTTCGAGCAGTTCCGTCATTCGCGCCACCATATAGGGCTGCGAAATCGTCTGACCCTGGCCTATCGGCAAAGCGATATTTTCCCAGGCCTTATGTTCAAACGCTTCATCAATAAATTTCTCGCGCGGCACTGCGGCAAGCGCATTAAGCACCTGCTCATCTCTGATGCCCTGCGCGCGCAATTGTTCAAGAAGAGCCTGTACACGTCCACTTACCATTGCGTGCCAACTCCCACGCTGTCTAACCAGTCTGAAACCACATCATGCGCGCTGTGCGCGGTTAAATCCACATGCAACGGCGTGACGGAGACGTAGCCTTCATCCACCGCCGCGAAATCGGTATCCGGCCCGGCATCGTATTTATCGCCCGGCGGGCCAATCCAGTACAATGTATTACCGCGCGGATCTTCCTGCGGGATTACTTTATCCGCTGGATGGCGGCTACCACAGCGAGTCACGCGGATGCCTTTAACCTGCGCTAACGGTAGATCCGGGACATTCACGTTGAGAATACGCCCGGTACGCAACGGCTCCCGGCTTAACCCTCGCAAAAGCGCGCAAGTCACGGCTGCAGCCGTATCATAATGCTGATAGCCGTTAAGGGAGACCGCTAATGCCGGAAAGCCGAGATGACGACCTTCCATCGCCGCGGCGACAGTACCGGAATAGATCACATCATCGCCCAGATTCGGACCCGCGTTAATACCGGAAACGACAATATCCGGACGCGGACGCATTAAGGCATTAACGCCCAGATAGACGCAATCGGTCGGCGTCCCCATCTGTACAGCGATATCGCCATTATCAAAGGTAAAAGTACGAAGCGAAGATTCCAGCGTGAGGGAATTAGACGCGCCGCTGCGGTTACGATCCGGGGCTACGACCTGTACATCAGCAAACTCACGCAGCGCTTTCGCCAGCGTTTGTATACCGGGCGCGTGAACCCCGTCATCGTTACTCAGCAATATGCGCATAATCACCCATTGTGTTGATCAGTTCCCTTACTACGCTGGTGGCAAAACTGCCTGCGGGCAGCCAGAAACGTAACTCGACGGTAACGTCATCCCACCAGTTCCAGCTTAATTGTTGCGGATAAAGCAGCATCGCTCTGCGCGACGCCTCTACTTTTTCGCGCAGCAACAGCGATTGCAACACCGTTTCCTGGGCAATGGCATCTTGCTCAAACGCCAGCGCCGCACGCTGTGTTCCCCACTCTCCGCTGCCCGGCAACGATGCTGTAATCATCAGCTCTTTTTCGTCTACCCGGCGCTGCAATTCAGGCAGTTCTTCAGATGTCGCGACGAACCAGCTTCCACGCCCCGCTAATTGTAGCGCATCGCCGTCAACAACTTGATTAAAGTCTGGTTTCTTCAGCCGCTGGTGAACAATTTGATTAAACAACGCGCTACGCGCCGCCGACAACCAAAAACTGCGTTTATTGCGATCGCGCACCGGCGCGTTACTTTGCGCCCAGCGCAGCGCGCCCTGCAAGTTGCTGCCGCCAATGCCGAATCGCTGTGCGCCGAAATAGTTCGGCACGCCGCCATCGCGAATCGCCTGCAATCGTGTTTCGACATCGCGGCGATCGCTTATTTCACGCAACACCAGCGTAAAGGCATTGCCTTTCAGCGCGCCTAAACGCAGCTTACGCTTGTGACGCGCGTATTCCAGCACTTTACAACCTTCCAGCTGAAAGGCGCTGAAATCGGGCATCTCTTTCCCCGGCACGCGCGCGCACAGCCACTGCTCGGTAACGGCGTGTTTATCTTTTTGCCCGGCAAAGCTCACTTCGCGAGCGTGAATTTTCAGGAATTTCGCCAGCGCGTCAGCGACAAAACGGGTATTGCAACCGTTTTTCAAAATACGCAGCAGAATGTGCTCGCCTTCACCATCCGGCGTAAAGCCTAAATCTTCAACCACCACAAAATCTTCCGGATTCGCTTTCAGCAATCCGCTACCTTGTGGTTTTCCGTGCAGCCAGGTGAGATTGTCAAACTCTGTCATTTCGCCGCCTTCATCAGCAACGCGACCGCTTCGCAGGCAATGCCTTCTCCGCGTCCGGTAAATCCGAGCTTTTCCGTCGTCGTCGCCTTCACGTTAACGTCATCCATATGGCAGCCGAGATCTTCGGCGATAAAGACGCGCATTTGCGGAATATGCGGCAGCATTTTCGGCGCCTGCGCAATAATGGTGACATCCACGTTGCCGAGGGTGTACCCCTTCGCCTGAATACGACGCCAGGCTTCACGCAGCAGTTCGCGGCTATCCGCTCCCTTAAATGCCGGATCGGTATCCGGGAAGAGCTTGCCGATATCGCCAAGCGCCGCCGCGCCCAGCAGCGCATCGGTCAGCGCATGTAACGCCACATCGCCATCGGAATGCGCCAATAGCCCTTTTTCATAAGGGATACGCACGCCGCCAATAATAATCGGCCCTTCTCCGCCAAACGCGTGTACGTCAAAACCGTGTCCAATTCGCATTATGCTTTCTCCTGGTGGATGGTTCGGGTCAGATAAAATTCCGCCAGCGCCAGATCTTCCGGACGGGTGACCTTGATATTATCCGCGCGACCTTCTACCAGCGCCGGATGAAAACCACAATACTCCAGCGCTGACGCTTCGTCGGTGATGGTCGCGCCTTCATTCAGCGCACGCGTCAGACAATCGTGCAAGAGTTCGCGGGGGAAAAACTGCGGGGTGAGCGCGTGCCATAAATCGGCGCGCTCTACGGTATGGGCAATCGCGTTTTTCCCCGGTTCGCCGCGTTTCATGGTGTCGCGCACCGGACTGGCGAGGATACCGCCGACCCGGCTGTTTTCGCTGATAGCCAGCAACCGCGCAAGGTCATCCTGATGCAAACAGGGTCTTGCCGCGTCGTGCACCAGCACCCACTGCGCCTTTGCAACGGCCTGTAACCCGGCCAAAACGGAATCAGCGCGTTCGTTGCCGCCATCCACAACGGTGATTTGCGGATGATTCGCCAGCGGAAGTTGGGCAAAGCGATGATCGCCAGGGCTGATAGCAATAACAACGCGTGTCACCCGAGGATGCGCCAGCAGCGCATGAACTGAGTGCTCCAGAATGGTTTTATTACCGATTGAGAGATACTGCTTAGGACATTCTGTTTGCATTCGGCGGCCAAATCCGGCAGCCGGCACCACGGCGCAAACGTCCAATAAAGTGGCTGCCATGTTAAATCCCTGGATGGTTTATCGATGAGTTTGCCCCGCCGTTGCCGCGCGTTTTGAGGCGTCAGGCACCAGACGATAGAAGGTTTCGCCCGGTTTGGTCATGCTAAGTTCGTTGCGCGCGCGCTCCTCAATCGCTTCCTGGCCGCCATTGAGATCGTCAATTTCGGCAAAAAGCTGATCGTTACGCGCTTTAAGTTTGGCGTTTGTCGCCTGCTGCGCGACCACATCATCGTTGACGCGGCTATAGTCATGTATGCCGTTCTTACCGAACCACAGCGAGTACTGTAGCCAGACCAGTAAAGCCAGCAACAGCAGCGTTAGTTTACCCATCCTGCCCCCTGAAAAACGGCATCATCATCCCATAACGTCCTCTGTGACTCCACATTCAGGACGGGATTGCCGCGACAACGCCGGCAAATGTACCACATTTGCCGGATGTTACGTATACCCGAGTAAGGAGAACATAATCTCATTGTTGGTTACGGTTTGAATTATGACCGGAGGCGCAGTGATAACCCGTCTACCCTAATAGCCATATAAATAACGCGCCGAACAGCGCGCCTACGGCCAGTAGAGTAAACATGATGCTAAAAAGTATTTTGCCCTTTACCAGCAGATGCAACGCAATGCCGATAATCACCGATACCGGCATTAACGCGAGGAAAAAGGGCCAGGTATAGAGGAAAAAAAACAGCGTGTTAGGGCCATAAAGCAGAAAAGGGATCCCCAACGCCAGCAGCCATGACACAAAGCCGACCACCGCCCCCGGAAATGCACTGGTGGCGTCATCGTCGACCATGAAGGCGTCTGACCTTGTGAAAGTAATGTTATGGCTATTACGCATATTAAATCCTGTAACCTTGACCATACCGGGCATACAAGCCCGGTGGTGTCTCAGGATCTGATAATATCGCGCCGTCTCAGCAGGTCTAATAATTGGGAAACCAAATTTGTTACTAATTGTTCACCATTAAGATGAACCTGTGGCGAGTCAGGCGCTTCGTAAATGGCGTCGATGCCGGTAAAGTTACGCAACTCGCCCGCGCGCGCTTTTTTATACAACCCTTTAGGATCGCGCTGTTCACAGATAGCCAGCGGCGTATTGACATAAATCTCGATAAAACGATCGTGGCCGACGCGCTCTTTTACCAGTTGCCGCTCGGCGCGGTGCGGAGAAATAAATGCCGTCAAAACAATCAGACCGGCGTCCGCCATCAGACTGGCCACTTCGCCTACCCGCCGGATATTCTCCTGGCGATCGGCATCGCTAAAGCCTAAATCACGGCACAAACCGTGGCGCACATTATCGCCATCCAACAGGTAGGTACTGACGCCACGCTGATGTAACGCCTCTTCCAGCGCGCCGGCCACCGTTGATTTTCCCGAACCGGAGAGTCCGGTAAACCACAGCACCACGCCACGGTGGCCGTGGAGCTGCTCACGGGCGGCGACAGTAACGGGATGAGAGTGCCAGACCACGTTCTCATCATGCAGCGCCATGTTTATCTCCCAGCAAATCGCGGGCGTCCCAGTGTGGAAAATGACGGCGTACCAGCGCATTCAACTCCAGCTCAAACGCACTGTATTCCACGGGCGGCGTCGCTCCGCGTTCGTCCAGTTCCCGCACCATGCCAGCGCCCACGGTGACGTTAGAAAGTCGGTCGATAAAAATCAGCCCGCCCGTCACCGGATTTTGCTGATAAATATCCAGAGCGAGCGGCTCATCGAATGTCATCTCTACCAGACCAATACCGTTTAACGGCAGACTTTCGACGTCTCGTTGGGTCAGATTGTTGATATCAATCTGATAGCGAATAGCCTCGATACGCGCGCGGGTTTTCTTACCCGCAAGTTTAACATCGTAGCTTTGGCCCGGCGCCAGCGGCTGTTCCGCCATCCATACCACGTCGATCGCAGCGTGCCGCGCAGGTGCCAGCGTCTCGTTTGCCGCCAGCAGCAGATCACCGCGGCTAATATCAATGTCGTCGTTGAGTACCAGGGTAATGGCTTCGCCCGCACAGGCTTCTTCTTTGTCGCCATCAAAAGTGACGATACGCGCCACGCTGGATTCCACGCCAGACGGCAGCACTTTAATGCGCTCTCCGACTTTGACGCTACCAGACGCCAGAGTGCCGGCATACCCCCGAAAATCAAGGTTCGGGCGATTGACGTATTGTACCGGAAAGCGCATCGGCTGACGGTCTACCGCACGCTGTATGTCTACCGTTTCCAGGACTTCCAGCAGCGTCGGACCGCTGTACCAGCGCATATTCGCGCTCTGCGCGGCGACATTATCCCCTTCCAGCGCCGAAAGCGGGACAAAGCGAATATCCAGATCGCCCGGCAACTGTTCAGCAAAGGTCAGATAATCTTCACGAATACGGGCGAAGGTCTCTTCGCGGTAGTCAACGAGATCCATTTTGTTGATTGCCACCACCAGGTGTTTGATCCCCAACAGAGTGGAGATAAAGCTATGGCGACGCGTCTGATCCAGCACGCCTTTACGCGCGTCGATCAGTAGGATCGCCAGATCGCAGGTGGACGCCCCGGTCGCCATATTACGGGTATATTGTTCATGGCCCGGCGTGTCGGCGATAATAAATTTTCGTTTTTCCGTGGAGAAATAGCGGTACGCGACGTCAATAGTAATGCCCTGCTCACGCTCGGCCTGTAGCCCATCTACCAGCAGCGCCAGATCGAGTTTTTCTCCCTGCGTGCCATGACGTTTACTGTCATTATGCAGAGAAGAGAGCTGATCTTCATAAATTTGCAGGGTATCGTGCAGCAAACGACCTATCAGCGTACTTTTACCGTCATCAACGCTGCCACAGGTTAAAAAACGCAGCAGGCTTTTGTGTTGTTGGGCCATCATCCAGGCTTCGACGCCGCCTTCATTGGCGATTTGTTGTGCAAGTATGGTGTTCATGGCGGCTCCTTAGAAATACCCCTGACGTTTTTTAAGCTCCATCGACCCCGCCTGATCGCGGTCAATCATCCTCCCCTGGCGCTCGCTGGTGGTAGAAACCAGCATCTCTTCAATAATTTCCGGCAGCGTTTGCGCGTGGGACTCCACCGCCCCGGTGAGCGGCCAACAGCCAAGTGTACGGAAGCGCACCATCCTTTTTTTGATGACTTCGCCAGGCTGGAGATCGATACGAGCGTCATCCACCATCATCAACATGCCGTCACGTTCCAGAACCGGGCGTTCAGCAGCCAAATACAGCGGCACGATGTCGATGTTTTCCAGCCAGATGTATTGCCAGATATCCTGCTCTGTCCAGTTGGAGAGCGGGAAGACGCGTATACTTTCGCCTTTATTAATCTGACCGTTATAGTTACGCCACAACTCTGGCCGCTGATTTTTCGGGTCCCAGCGATGGAAACGGTCACGAAAGGAGTAAATACGTTCTTTCGCGCGGGATTTTTCCTCATCGCGCCGTGCGCCGCCGAACGCGGCATCAAAACCGTACTTATTCAGCGCCTGCTTTAACCCTTCGGTTTTCATAATGTCGGTGTGTTTAGCGCTACCGTGAACGAACGGATTGATGCCCATCGCCACGCCTTCCGGATTTTTATGTACCAGCAATTCGCAGCCGTATGCGTTGGCGGTACGATCGCGAAAGGCGTACATCTCACGGAATTTCCAACCGGTATCAACGTGCAATAGCGGGAACGGTAACGTACCCGGATAAAACGCCTTACGCGCCAGATGCAGCATGACGCTGGAGTCTTTACCAATGGAGTACAGCATGACCGGATTAGCGAATTCCGCTGCCACTTCACGGATAATGTGGATACTTTCCGCCTCCAGTTGCCGCAGGTGGGTGAGTCGTTTTTGATCCATAACCGTTCCTTTGCAATACCGTTTTTTGCTAAACATTTCGATTACACGACTATAGGGAGCGCAGGAGGGTGAATGAAATGACGAATTGGAATGAGTAGTTCCTCAAAGGAATAACGCGGCCCAAAAACCAATATCAAAAAATGCTTAACGTACCGGATTGCCAGCATTTAGGAGCAAATGAAATTGTATTAACACGATCGCGGTTTCATACTAGCCACGTAAAATTTTGTTCTGTATTTAAGGACTCATTATGTTTTCCGCAACGCGCCGCTTTGCCGTCATTCTGGCGCTCGGCGTAGGCTTTATCCTTCCTGCACAAGCAGCATCACCAGGGCCTGGTGAAATAGCGAATACTCAGGCACGACATATCGCCACCTTTTTTCCCGGGAGAATGACGGGCTCCCCCGCCGAGATGTTGTCTGCCGATTATTTACGCCAACAATTTACCCAGATGGGATACCAAAGCGATATTCGAACGTTTAATAGCCGATTTATTTATACCACGAAGGATAATCGCAAAAACTGGCATAACGTGACGGGCAGTACGGTCATCGCCGCCCATGAAGGGCGCGTGCCGCAACAGATCATCATTATGGCGCATCTGGATACGTACGCTCCGCAGAGCGACGCTGATGTCGATGCCAATCTGGGCGGTTTAACGTTACAGGGAATGGATGATAATGCCGCGGGATTAGGCGTTATGCTGGAACTGGCGGCGCGTCTGAAAGATATACCGACCCATTATGGGATTCGTTTTATCGCCACCAGCGGGGAAGAAGAGGGAAAGCTAGGCGCGGAAAATTTACTCAAACGAATGAGTGACGCTGAGAAGAAAAATACGCTGCTGGTCATTAATCTCGATAACCTGATTGTTGGCGACAAGCTCTATTTTAATAGCGGGAAAAATACGCCTGAAGCGGTGCGTACACTGACCCGCGATCGGGCATTAGCGATTGCGCGCCGTTATGGTATCGCCGCCAACACCAATCCGGGACGCAATCCATCCTACCCCAAAGGAACGGGTTGCTGTAATGACGCGGAGGTTTTCGATAAAGCGGGAATATCGGTGCTTTCTGTTGAGGCGACGAACTGGAATCTGGGTAAAAAAGACGGATACCAGCAACGCGTGAAAAATGCCTCCTTCCCGAACGGCAATAGCTGGCACGACGTACGGCTTGATAATCAACAGCATATTGACAAGGCGCTGCCAGGGCGAATTGAGCGCCGTAGCCGCGATGTAGTGCGGATAATGCTGCCGTTGGTAAAAGAGCTGGCGAAGGCGGAAAAAACGTCCTGATATGCTGGTGAAACGTGTTTATCCCCGCTGACGCGGGGAACACAGCTGAACAAACGTCAGGCGGGTGTACCAGTTCGGTTTCTCCCGGCTGACGCGGGGAACACGAGCTGGCGAACCTGATGGCGGGCGACGTGGACGGTTTATCCCCGCTGGCGCGGGGAACACCATTGCGTTGTGAGCGCATTGAGTTGATTACTCGGTTTATCCCCGCTGGCGCGGGGAACACGCGTCGCGCGTGATGTGGCAGGCATTTGAGAGCGGTTTATCCCCGCTGGCGCGGGGAACACAACATCGGCGTAAACGCGGCTTTTTCGGATGGCGGTTTATCCCCGCTGGCGCGGGGAACACAGGAGAAACAGCCCCCCCTTTTTCCCTTTTTTCGGTTTATCCCCGCTGGCGCGGGGAACACAACGAACGATATGCGCAATTACACTGACAATTCGGTTTATCCCCGCTGGCGCGGGGAACACTTTCCTTATAGGATTTTGCATGATGCACCCGGCGGTTTATCCCCGCTGGCGCGGGGAACACCACTCGCGATTAAACCACAGGCGGGATAACAACGGTTTATCCCCGCTGGCGCGGGGAACACTCCGACCCAAACCAGCGGGCTACACGACGGAACGGTTTATCCCCGCTGGCGCGGGGAACACCCAACAACGCCCGGGTCGTTGGTGATAGCGGCCGGTTTATCCCCGCTGGCGCGGGGAACACTGCGGGGCGCTGGCAACAGGAATCGGGCGTCGCGGTTTATCCCCGCTGGCGCGGGGAACACCGTATAAACGCCCGCCCGTTATCGCTGGTTTTCGGTTTATCCCCGCTGGCGCGGGGAACACTTACGTGGCGGGCAACAATTTTAGAGGGGCTGCGGTTTATCCCCGCTGGCGCGGGGAACACTTATGCGTACCCGGCAGGAACCCCCTCCGGTTCGGTTTATCCCCGCTGGCGCGGGGAACACCCCCATATCGGCAAACAGGTCTTTTTTGCTGACGGTTTATCCCCGCTGGCGCGGGGAACACCACGATAAAATCCCTTGCACAACCTCCCCGATCGGTTTATCCCCGCTGGCGCGGGGAACACAGTTTTGCCGCCGCGTAGTTGTGGTGTCCATCCGGTTTATCCCCGCTGGCGCGGGGAACACTCGCCCGGCAACGTGCTTTTCAGGTTCAGCGTCGGTTTATCCCCGCTGGCGCGGGGAACACTGGACGTTCAGATTCTGAATCCTGAGCATCGCCGGTTTATCCCCGCTGGCGCGGGGAACACGCCGGTGTGGCGGTGTAAATTTTTATTGAGGTCGGTTTATCCCCGCTGGCGCGGGGAACACTCCTGTTCATCCGGAGGCAGGGACGCAAAAAACGGTTTATCCCCGCTGGCGCGGGGAACACCACCGCTTCACCAGGGAGTTGCAAACGTTCTTCGGTTTATCCCCGCTGGCGCGGGGAACACTTGTCCAGTTCGCCCGTTTTTTTATCAACGGCCGGTTTATCCCCGCTGGCGCGGGGAACACAACGTGCACCGTACCGGAAACCAGATCCACGTCGGTTTATCCCCGCTGGCGCGGGGAACACCCGCCCGAAGACAAAAATGATACCGCCTCTTACGGTTTATCCCCGCTGGCGCGGGGAACACCTTTCACTGACCTTGCCAGGCCAATTATGCAGCGGTTTATCCCCGCTGGCGCGGGGAACACGACATGTGTCAGGTAATAACTGACACTGTACACGGTTTATCCCCGCTGGCGCGGGGAACACTCCCACTCCGGAGCAAGAATGCGCAGCACTGGCGTCTCTCGCTCATCCTGCCCACTCTTTTTCACCAGACCGTTACGATCGCGAATATGACGCTGTAGTCGACCGGCCCGCTGAATTAATAAATCCACCGGCGCTAAATCAGAGATCATCTCATCGCAGTCAATATCCAGACTTTGTTCGATGACCTGCGTGGCGATAATGACCTTACCGGCACGTTGCGCGCAGCTCTGTTTGCCAAAGAGATTCAGCGTCTGCGACTCAATCCGCTGACGATCGTGAAAAGCAAAGCGACTATGGAAGAGTAAAAGGTTTTCCGTGGCGACGACCTTACTCAGTTGAAGCTGGCGATAGATACGAATCGCATCATCAACGGAGTTACGTATCCAGGCGATACAGTTTCCTTTTTCCACTGCTTCACCTATACGTTCAAGACACGACTCTTCACTATGTAGCCAGCCAATATCTACGCTACGCTCAACCTCTTTGCGTGTATCAACCCGCTGAGAAATCAGCTCTGTTTGTGTGACCTGAGTCAGCCAGGGATAATCGTCATGGCCTAGCAACGGCGCCTGCACACTACGCCTCACCCCACGGGAAAATGCCGCCACCAGCTTATCTCGCTGCTGCTGCGATAGCGTCGCAGATAACAGAATAGTGGCGTTGCCATTACTGGCCTGCCGTTCAATCAAACCTTCAAGTATTCGGGACATCCAGGCATCACAGGCATGGATCTCATCAGCCAGTAAAATCTTGTTGCTAAGACCCAGTAACCGCAGGTTGTTATGTTTAAATGGCATTACCGCCATCATCGCCTGATCCAACGTGCCTACGCCAACCTCCGCCAACAACGCTTTTTTATTGCTGTCGGCAAACCAGGCGGCGCATCCCTGACTATAAGGCTGCGCTTCATCGGGTTCTTCCGTACCAGAAAGAGTGACCGACCATATTGACTGATTGAAACGATCCATTAAGCGACGCGCGCTATGCGCCAGAATCAGGCTGGGACGGGAGTCCGGCTGATACAGCGCCAGCCAGGTGTTCGCCATACGTTCAAACATCGCGTTGGCTGTCGCCATTGTCGGCAGTCCAAAATAGAGTCCCTGCGCTTTACCTGCCGCCATCAGTCGATGAGCTAATATGAGCGCCGCCTCTGTTTTTCCGGCTCCAGTGACATCTTCAAGAATAAAGAGTTGGGCGCCATCCACGTTGATACCCAGCTCAAGCGCCTTTTGTTGTAACGGTGTGGGATGCTGAATAAAAGGGAAAAGCGTTTCTATGCCCGTAAAGGCAGACACATTCGCCGCTGAGGGAAATAGCGTAATGGCAGTTTGTGCTTTAGTGAGAGCTTGCTGCCAGTAGATATCAACAGGCATTTTTTCCGCAGTACGCGGAAAATAACGGCTGGCAGAACCAGTCCAGTCAGCCAGTACAACCGCAGCGGAAATAAACCAGGAAAGTTGCTGAAATTGGTCGATACCCTCATCTTCATCCCAGGCTTCAGGCAAAGTAATTAAAGGAAAGAGCGCTTTTATTCTCAGAAGAAAATCTCTTGCCGCATCTTTATCCTGCTGGCGAAAATGGTCCAGCTCCTGGATTGCCTCTGGAGGGCGTCCATGATGACCTGTAGTGACTGGCATCCAAAGCGCCATAACGCGCTTACTTTTACGAACTGAAAGCGAAGAAGGAGGAAACAATTCAGGGCATTCACTTAGCCAGGAGTTCCACAACACGTATCCCAGCGTGGTATGCGCGATTTTTTCATAATGCCGTGTAGGCTCATTAAAGATGTTTAAAGCCTCATGACGGTATAGTTGCTGGAAGGAATGAGCAAATTTTCCAATATCATGCCAACATAAAATCCAGGCAAAAAATTGCGCCGCCTGCTCCTTATCCTGGATGCCTAATTTTTTTAGATAGTGGTCAATAAAATAAATATTATTTATCACCATCCAGTAACCCACAGCCGCAACATCTAAAGAATGCCAGCAAAGCAAATGGTAATCATCACCGCCGTCAGTTTCTCCGCGTCGAGACTTTCCCCAATAGTGATATATCGACACGTAAACTCCAGCATGTGGATAATAAAAGCACTCTACGCCTTTTTAATGGTCTTTTTTGTTGATATATCTCACAAAAATTGCACTTCCTGAGATTATATTTAAATATGCTCACTCAACTTTATATATTCTTCAGAAATATTTACCCCACGAATAATTATTATAAATTTTCCGCTCTTTTCTTTTGGAAGAAGCGATCAAAGAGGCTTCTTCCAATGCCCCCCTGCATAAACCAAAATTTAAAAAAACGACCATTTGCGGCTAATCATCTACCTTTTGTCTGAATTATCGTCACCACAAAGGATTACCAACCATAAATGTGCTGTATTAATAATGTCGTTAAAATTCTCTCCTGTAGTAAACTTTATCTGTTTAATAAAAAAGAGAGAATTGAACGATATATTTTACTCCGAATATTGAATAATATAAATTTGAAGGAAAATATTATGCCAGTCACTTTAAGCTTCGGTAATCATCAAAATTATACGCTTAATGAAAGTCGGCTTGCTCATCTGTTAAGCGCAGATAAAGAAAAAGCAATCCATATGGGGGGCTGGGATAAAGTCCAGGATCATTTTAGAGCGGAAAAAAAGGACCATGCGCTGGAAGTGTTACACTCCATCATTCACGGGCAGGGCCGTGGTGAACCTGGAGAGATGGAAGTTAACGTAGAGGATATAAATAAAATTTACGCCTTTAAACGGCTACAACATCTGGCCTGCCCGGCTCATCAGGATCTGTTTACTATCAAGATGGACGCTTCTCAGACACAATTTTTACTTATGGTCGGCGACACGGTGATCAGCCAAAGCAATATTAAGGACATCCTTAATATATCAGATGATGCAGTGATAGAATCTATGAGTAGAGAGGAGAGACAATTATTTTTACAAATATGTGAGGTGATTGGTGCGAAGATGACCTGGCACCCGGAATTACTTCAGGAGTCGATTTCTACTCTACGAAAAGAAGTGACGGGCAATGCACAAATCAAAGCGGCGGTTTATGAGATGATGCGTCCCGCAGAGGCTCCAGACCACCCGCTTGTCGAATGGCAGGACTCACTTACTGCAGATGAAAAATCGATGCTGGCCTGTATTAATGCCGGTAACTTTGAGCCTACAACTCAGTTTTGCAAAATAGGTTATCAGGAGGCACAAGGTGAAGTCGCTTTTAGCATGATGCATCCGTGCATCTCCTATTTACTACATACCTATTCGCCGTTTGCAGAGTTTAAACCAACAAATTCCGGTTTTTTAAAAAAACTTAATCAGGATTATAACGACTATCATGCAAAAAAAATGTTTATTGATGTAATTCTTGAAAAGCTATATCTAACCCATGAACGTTCTTTGCACATTGGTAAAGATGGGTGCAGTCGTAACATATTACTGACATAAAGATAGTCAGTAATATAACTAATTTAAAATCCGGCTGCCTGCCGGATTTTTCATAGCAGCAAGTATAATCATACCGCGTAAGGACAATCACCCTTCATGCAGCCCGCACTCGCGCTTCAGTCCGAAGAAGCGTGTCTCTTCTTCCGCCATACCCGGCTCCCATTTGCGGGTGGTGTGCGTATCGCCCACCGACAGATAGCCCTGATCCCACAGCGGATGGTATTTCAGGCCGTGCTTTTGCAGGTACTGGTAAACGGTACGGTTATCCCAGTCGATAATCGGTAGCACTTTAAACACGCCGCGCTGGATAGCGAGAACGGGTAAATGCGCGCGGCTGCCGGACTGCTCGCGACGCAGACCCGCAAACCACGTCTGCGCTTTCAGCTCTTTTAGCGCCCGGTTCATCGGCTCGACTTTGTTGATGTCATTGTATTTCTCAATGCCCTCAACGCCCTGCTCCCACAGTTTGCCATAGCGCGCCTCCTGCCAGGCTGGACTTTCGCCCGCGCGGTAAACTTTCAGGTTGAGTTTGAGTTTGTCCGTTAACTCATCAATAAACTGATAGGTTTCCGGGAACAAATAGCCGGTATCGGTGAGGATCACCGGGATATCCGGGCGAATCTGGTTCACCAGGTGCAGGCTCACCGCCGCCTGGATGCCAAAGCTTGAGGAGAGCACATATTCGCCGGGCAGATTTTCCAGCGCCCAGGCCACGCGTTCTTCGGCAGTCAGCGTTTCCAGTTGAGCGTTGGTTTCCGCCAACGCCAGTACGCGATCGACTTTTGGCAGGTCGTTCAGGGCATTTAGATCGAGTTTGGACATAAGTTCCTCGCGGTATACCTTGCCTGATGGCGCTTCGCTTATCAGGCCTACGCGGGCGGTAGGCCGGATAAGGCATTTATGCCGCCATCCGGCAATTTAGGTTATTCCCAGAAATCACGCGCGGGATCGAGCACCGGGCGAATGATGCCCGCACGCACCGTAAAGTCGCCGAAGCCTTCACCCGCTTCACGCTCTTTCGCCCAGCGCCCAATCAGTTCATCCAGCGAGGCCAGAATATCCGGCTCGGTGATATTTTCTTGATACATCCGTGGGATACGTGTCCCAATACGGTTGCCGCCAAGATGCAGGTTATAACGACCAGGCGCTTTCCCTACTAAGCCAATTTCCGCCAGCATCGCGCGACCACAGCCGTTCGGGCAGCCGGTCACGCGCATCACGATATGCTCATCAGGAATATCGTGTTTTTCCAGAATCGCTTCCACTTTGTCCGTGAACGACGGCAGGAAACGCTCGGCTTCCGCCATTGCCAGCGGGCAGGTCGGGAACGATACACAGGCCATTGAGTTTTCACGCTGCGCGCTCACCGCATTCATCAGCCCATGATCGCGCGCCAGCGTCTCGATTTTCACTTTCTGGCTTTCCGGCACGCTGGCAATAATCAGGTTCTGGTTAGCGGTGATACGGAACTCGCCCTGATGAATCTTCGCGATCTCCAGCAGGCCGGTTTTCAGCGGGCGCCCCGGATAATCCAGGATACGACCGTTTTCGATAAACAGCGTCAGGTGCCAGTTGTTGTCGATCCCTTTCACCCAACCGATACGATCGCCGCGACCGGTAAACTCATACGGGCGGATCGGCTCAAATTTGATCCCCGCGCGACGCTCGACTTCCGCTTTAAACGTCTCCAGTCCCACGCGCTCAAGGGTGTATTTGGTTTTGGCATTTTTCCTGTCGGTACGGTTACCCCAGTCGCGCTGCGTCGTCACTACCGCTTCGGCCACCGCCAGGGTGTGCTCCAGCGGTAGATAGCCAAACTCGCTGGCCGTACGAGCGTAGGTTTTCTTATTACCATGCTCAATAGACAGACCGCCGCCGACCAGCAGGTTAAAGCCGACCAGCTTGCCGTTCTCGGCAATCGCCACAAAGTTCATGTCGTTGGCGTGCAGATCGATATCATTTTGCGGCGGGATCACCACCGTGGTTTTGAACTTACGCGGCAGATAGGTTGCACCGAGGATCGGTTCTTCGTCAGTGGTCGCGACCTTCTCCTGATCGAGCCAGATCTCCGCATACGCACGGGTGCGCGGCAGCAGATGTTCGGAGATCTTCTTCGCCCACTCGTAGGCTTCCGCGTGCAACTGCGATTCGTACGGGTTGGAGGTGCACAGCACGTTACGGTTCATGTCGTTAGCGGTTGCCAGCGCATCCAGCCCCACCGAGTGCAGCATCTGGTGCACCGGCTTGACGTTCTTCTTCAGAATACCGTGAAACTGGAAGGTCTGGCGGTTGGTCAGACGGATACTGCCATAAATCGTGTTATCCGCCGCGAATTTATCGATCGCCTGCCATTGCGTCGTAGTAATCACCCCGCCCGGCAGACGGCAGCGCAGCAGCATGGCGTGGCGCGGCTCCAGCTTCTGCGCCGCACGCTCGGCGCGAATATCGCGGTCATCCTGCTGATACATGCCATGAAAGCGTATTAGCAGGAAGTTGTCGCCTTTAAAACCGCCGGTGAGACCGTCGTTCAGATCTTCCGCAATGGTACCGCGCAGGTAGTTGCTTTCCAGCTTCATGCGCTCGGCATCGGACAGTTTACCTTCGACCACCAGTGGGCCTGGATGTTTTTCGCTCATTAGTAGACATCTCGCTGATAACGGCGCTCTACGCGCAGCTCACTTAAATATTCATCTGCCGATTCGAGGTCCATACCGCCGAATTCAGCGATCACTTCCAGCAATGCTTTTTCGACATCTGCGGCCATGCGCCTGGCGTCGCCGCAGACATAAATATGCGCGCCATCATTGATCCAGCGCCACAGCTCGGCGCCCTGTTCACGCAGCTTGTCTTGTACGTAAATTTTTTCTTTTTGATCGCGTGACCAGGCCAGATCGATACGGTTCAGCACGCCTTCTTTCACGTAGCGCTGCCACTCCACCTGATAGAGGAAATCTTCGGTAAAGTGCGGGTTGCCGAAGAACAGCCAGTTCTTGCCTTCCGCCCCTTCCGCCGCACGCTGTTGCATAAAGGCGCGGAACGGCGCGATGCCGGTGCCGGGGCCAATCATGATCACCGGCGTCTGCGGGTTAGCTGGCAGGCGGAAGTTATCGTTATGCTCAATAAAGACGCGGACTTCGCCCTCTTCTTCCACGCGGTCGGCGAGGAAGCTGGAAGCGCCACCGGCGCGGGCGCGGCCTTCAATGTCATAACGAACCACGCCAACGGTGACGTGGGCTTCGTTTTCAGTTTCCGCCTGCGAAGAGGCGATAGAGTACAGACGCGGCGTCAGCGGACGCAGCAGGTCGATTAGCGCCTGAGCATCCAGTTGCGCCGGAGAGAAACGCACCATATCAACAATGGGCGTGGTCGCGGCGTAGTGCTGGAGCTGCGCTTTATCACCCACTAATGGCAACAGCGACTCACTGCGCGTCAGGGTCGCGTAGTTCTCAACAATGTTGGCGGTATTCACCGTCAGCTCGAAGTGCCACTCCAGCGCTTCGGCGAGCGGCAGGGTTTTACCATCAACCGTCACCGGCTCATCGCCTTTCAGCCACAGCAACTCAACCAGCTCCTTCACCAGAGCTGGATCGTTCTGATACCAGACGCCCAGCGCATCGCCCGGCTGGTAACGCAGACCGGAGTCACCTAAATCAATCTCAATATGACGAACGTCTTTTTCCGAGTTGCGACCGGTGATTTTCTGATTCACAGAGAGGGTCGCGGTCAGCGGCGCGTCTTTGGTATAGGGGCTGGTGTGGATGTCGTTTACCGCGCCAGTAGCGACGGATTGCGAAGGTGCCGCGACAGGTGCGCGGGACTTCAGAACATCAACCACGCGGGCGCGCCATTCGCTGGCAGCTGCCTGATATTCAACGTCAGCATCGACACGGTCGAGCAGACGTTCACCGCCCAGTTCCGCCAGTTTGCTGTCGAAATCTTTTCCGGACTGGCAGAAAAATTCATAAGAGGTGTCGCCGAGGCTAAACACGGCAAAAGCGGTGTTTTCCAGTTTCGGCGCTTTTTTCGAGAACAGGAATTTATGCAGAGCGACGGCCTCTTCCGGCGGCTCGCCTTCTCCCTGGGTGGACGTCACTATCACCAACAGTTTTTCACTGGCAATCTGTTTGAATTTGTAGTCGCCGGCGTTCACCAGTGTCACATTAAGGTTGGCCGCCAGCAGATCATCACGCAGCGCTTCCGCCACACGACGCGCATTGCCGGTTTGCGAAGCGGAGATAAGCGTAACCCCCGGCATCTTCCCCTCAGGAGCAGGCGTGACGGCAACAGCGCCTGAGCGCGGGTTCAGTACGCCCCAAAAATAGCCGGAGACCCAGGCAAGCTGTTCGGGAGTAAGGTCGGTTGTCGCGGCCTGAAGGCGCGCCAGTTGCTCCGGATTAAGCGGAAGCAACCCAGTCAGTGGAGCCGGTGTCGTCATGCGTCGTTATGTTCCAGTAAGCAAAGCGGATCTATACACAAAATCATTCAAGTTCGCCGTAAGCTGAGCGCGCCCCAGGAGCGTACATAAATACGTGACTGGGGTGAGTAAGCGCAGTCAACACAGATGCGGCTTGAAAGATGAAATGTATAAGCGATAAATCCCAAACTGAGGATAAGGTTAACGGTGAGAGGAATAACAATTAAAGAAGGGTTGGAAATAACAAATAACCAAATGAACTAACCTGTTTTAGTTATCGTGATTAACGCCAAAATCGATTTTATAAATGATTGATAATTATTAAATTTTCTGGAAATTCTTAAATTAATTGCCCGTCACAAGGCGGAGAATGGTTTTAGTTAATGATAAAAAATGCGCTTTCCGGTACCCTACGGCGGTTTTTTTATTGCCTGAGAGTTCATCATGTCCACCACGTTGTATAAAGATTTCACCTTTGAAGCCGCTCACCGCCTGCCACACGTGCCTGAAGGGCATAAGTGCGGCCGCCTGCACGGACACTCGTTTATGGTGCGTCTCGAAATTACCGGTGAAGTCGATCCGCATACCGGTTGGATTATGGATTTCGCGGATCTCAAAGCGGCGTTTAAACCGACTTACGATCGTCTTGATCACTACTATCTCAATGATATTCCAGGGCTGTCCAATCCCACCAGCGAAGTGCTGGCAAAATGGATTTGGGATCAGGTTAAGCCCGTCGTGCCGCTACTGAGCGCCGTGATGGTGAAAGAAACCTGTACAGCCGGCTGCGTCTATCGCGGCGAATAAGGTTTATTAACGCGTGGGCTGGATGGCAGATTGATTCCAGCCTATCCACACGACGTTTCATCAGTGAAAACATTGTCCAGCGCGTGGTGTTAAAAGCGCAGTACATCACCGGTTGCAGGTGCGGTTATTTCCGGTAGCCACAACCGCCCCCAGGCCCCTGTACAGTGACAACCGCATAGTTTTTCAGGTTTTTGTTCTTGCAGAAAGCGCCTGACTCGCCACAGCGTGAACGGTGATGCGCAGCGGAGATGAAATCCGCCGACAAGCGCGTAAATCCGCTTTATACCGGTAATGTTCTGACAGTGCCGGACAATATTTGCGATCCCCCGATGCCCGCATCCCGTAATGATGACTAATCCTTTTGTCGATTGATAAATCAGTACGCCCTCATCCAAAATAGAGTCCGGCTCCGCATCGTGGCCGCCAAAAATGCCGTAGGCTTCAGGCGCGACCACCGGTATTTCCCCTGACCAGATAAAGTTTTCGCCAATCGGCAGGGGGTCACGCGTGTACATCATTCGATAGCGTGAATAGTCCACCTCACGCGACAATTTTTTTATTTTTCGGGTAATACCGAGAAAAGTCATTGCCGCATAACGTTCACGCGCAATATCGGGATGGCAGATGATTCGACTGTTATCAGGAAGCCACGGCACGCCGCCGCAATGATCGTAATGACCATGCGAAAGCACCACAGCAGACACATCGGACAGGTCGATCCCCATCGCCAACGCGTTTTGCATAAAACTGCCATCAGGGCCGGTATCGAACAAGATAGACGTAGACTCATCCTCGACCAACAGGCTTAACCCTGGCCTGGCCTTCAACGATTTATCCGCTCCAGCCCCCTTATGATTTTCGAGCAATACCCTGATCCTTAACGCCATGGCCTTCTCCTGTATAAAAGCCTCCCCGGAAAAACGCGGCCTTTTTACTTTACAGGTTTGTAGCAGCCATTACTGGTACACAGATTATGATTATGCAACGGTTATCCCCGCTGGCGCGGGGAACACGTCGGTGTTTTTAATTCCACCAGCACTGTTGCCGGTTTATCCCCGCTGGCGCGGGGAACACCGCCATGCACGATTAGCTAACTGCATTTGTGTCGGTTTATCCCCGCTGGCGCGGGGAACACCGTATCTGCTGACCTGCTATTTACATGCCCGCCGGTTTATCCCCGCTGGCGCGGGGAACACATCATGCTCACGGATACCCGGTGCATGTGTAGCGGTTTATCCCCGCTGGCGCGGGGAACACAATCCGTTTCGCGTCCACGAACTGCGCGGCGCCGGTTTATCCCCGCTGGCGCGGGGAACACCTTGATGCCAGCGGCGCTAATTGCTCTTTCAACGGTTTATCCCCGCTGGCGCGGGGAACACGGTTGCCCAATTGTCACTATGCATAAGCGAGTCGGTTTATCCCCGCTGGCGCGGGGAACACAATAATTATGTCGGATTCCGCTCTTCCGGAGGCGGTTTATCCCCGCTGGCGCGGGGAACACGTACGAGCCGTCAGCGCCAGTAGTCTGCGCTGCGGTTTATCCCCGCTGGCGCGGGGAACACTCTAATCGCTTCCGGGGTTCCCTGAATTTCCGCGGTTTATCCCCGCTGGCGCGGGGAACACGGTTTCGGTAGTTTTCGCTGTGCGCCCGTAAACGGTTTATCCCCGCTGGCGCGGGGAACACGCGCATCCCACAGTAAAAACTGTATATCGGCCCGGTTTATCCCCGCTGGCGCGGGGAACACTTGCCTATGCCTGGCACTCTAAAGCGGTGCGCCGGTTTATCCCCGCTGGCGCGGGGAACACTCGTGGGGAGTCTGAGGCATACGGCTGTACGCCGGTTTATCCCCGCTGGCGCGGGGAACACGTTGCCGTAGTACTTCATCAAAAAGGCTCTGACGGTTTATCCCCGCTGGCGCGGGGAACACGCCACCCGGACAACAAAATGTATCCCGATTATCGGTTTATCCCCGCTGGCGCGGGGAACACTTCGCGCTGCGGCTTGCCATGCCGAAATACTGCGGTTTATCCCCGCTGGCGCGGGGAACACTTGCGGCGCTTCTGCCGAAAACTGGATATAAACGGTTTATCCCCGCTGGCGCGGGGAACACGTTTCTGCGCTCCTCTTGTTTAATCGGGTGAGCGGTTTATCCCCGCTGGCGCGGGGAACACCAACTGGACGCTGATGAACCAGTGGAACGATACGGTTTATCCCCGCTGGCGCGGGGAACACGCGGCCTGGACAGCCAGGGTACGTTCGGACGACGGTTTATCCCCGCTGGCGCGGGGAACACACTAAACGTATATCATTGTTTATAAACTACTTTTTGTCAGCACCACATTCTACCAACATAATCGCAACAATTTAAATTATTAAAGAACAGCTAATTTGCTGATTTTGATGCAAAAAAGTTCATAGAATGATTTTTTCTTTAAATTTACCAAAATAGCGTGATCCGTGCATCGCTATGGAAAAATTTATCAGCGCTTTTATACACTCATCGAAATTCACATAGAGAAAATAAACAATGCAAGGTAATGGATGAGTCACAGACGGCATCGGCAGGCCGTCTGTAAGATTAGTAATGCATCAGGCGATATTTAAATATTTATGCGTTTGCATAGACAGCCGCCAGTTACGTGCAATACACGTTTCAATACACAGACGCGTCGCGTCTTCTTTCTGGCTAATGGGCTGCAAAGCAATCACGCGCGGTTTATCATCGCTCAACGTGGCTAACAGTTCATCCAGCGCCTCAATATCACGAACTCGCCCAACGGGATGCTTGATTTCATTGGCGCGCTCCAGCGCCTGGGAAAGCACGTCATATCCCCCGCGCATATTCACTTTTGGTGAAACCGTGACCCAGGTATTGGGCGTACAGCGCACTTCATGCGTCCCGCTGGTTTCAATCTGGCAACTAAAACCACTCTTTTCAAGCAGATCGGTGAGCGGCATGAGGTCGTGAATACAGGGTTCGCCACCGGTGATGACAACGTGACGCGCGGTATAGCCCTGACGATTAATTACTGCCAGCAAGTCTTCACTGCTCGCAGCACCCCATTTGTCGCTCTCTTTGGTTTTTGCCAGAATGCTGAACAGAGACACTTCCCGATCGCTCAGTTTATCCCAGGTATGCTTAGTATCACACCAGGCACAGCCGACCGGACATCCCTGTAAACGAATAAAAATAGCGGGGACGCCGGTAAAATAACCCTCGCCTTGTAGGGTCTGGAACATCTCGTTAATCGGGTACTGCATAGCGTTCTCTGTTAAGGGGATAATCGTTAATTATTGCAGATTTCGTCTGCCCGGTCATGCGCAGCGGCTGCGCTATTGAACCGATACAAAAAAACCCGCCGAAGCGGGTTTATACGTTAAGAGGTAAAAGCAGGATTACGCCTGGCCTTTGATCTCTTTACGACCGTTGTACGGTGCTTTTTCGCCCAGAGCTTCTTCGATACGAATCAGCTGGTTGTATTTAGCAACACGGTCAGAACGGCTCATAGAACCGGTTTTGATCTGGCCTGCAGCGGTACCAACAGCCAGGTCAGCGATGGTAGCGTCTTCAGTTTCGCCAGAACGGTGAGAGATGACAGCAGTGTAGCCAGCGTCTTTCGCCATCTTGATTGCAGCCAGAGTTTCGGTCAGAGAACCGATCTGGTTGAATTTGATCAGGATGGAGTTAGCGATGCCTTTCTCGATGCCTTCTTTCAGGATTTTGGTGTTGGTTACGAACAGGTCGTCACCAACCAGCTGGATTTTGTCGCCCAGTACTTTGGTCTGGTATGCAAAACCGTCCCAGTCAGACTCGTCCAGACCATCTTCGATGGAAACGATCGGGTACTGTTTGGTCAGTTCTTCCAGGAAGTGGGTGAATTCTTCGGAGGTGAACGCTTTGTTGCCTTCGCCAGCCAGAACGTATTTACCGTCTTTGTAGAATTCAGATGCTGCGCAGTCCATCGCCAGGGTGATGTCTTTACCCAGCTCGTAACCAGCCGCTTTAACCGCTTCAGCGATAACAGCCAGCGCTTCCGCGTTGGAGCCCAGGTTCGGCGCATAGCCGCCTTCGTCACCCACAGCGGTGTTCATGCCTTTGCCTTTCAGCACTTTTGCCAGGTGATGGAAAACTTCAGAACCCATACGGATGGCTTCTTTAACCGTTTTCGCGCCAACCGGCTGGATCATGAATTCCTGGATGTCGACGTTGTTGTCAGCGTGCTCGCCGCCGTTGATGATGTTCATCATCGGAACCGGCATGGAGTATTTGCCCGGAGTGCCGTTCAGTTCAGCAATGTGCTCGTACAGCGGCATACCTTTAGCGGCAGCAGCAGCTTTGGCGTTAGCCAGAGAGACAGCCAGAATGGCGTTTGCACCGAAGTTAGATTTGTTTTCAGTACCGTCCAGGTCGATCATGATTTTGTCGATGCCAGCCTGGTCTTTAGCGTCTTTGCCAAGAATAGCCTGAGCGATCGGGCCGTTAACCGCGCCAACAGCTTTGGTTACGCCTTTACCCAGGAAACGGGATTTGTCGCCATCGCGCAGTTCCAGCGCTTCGCGGGAACCAGTAGAAGCACCTGACGGAGCCGCCGCCATACCTACGAAACCACCTTCCAGGTGTACTTCAGCTTCAACAGTCGGGTTACCACGGGAGTCGATGATTTCACGACCGATGACTTTAACGATTTTGGACATTAGGTTTTCCTCAAGTCACTAGTTAAACTAAAACTTCAGACAAACGGTGCACCGCTGAGGGTGCACCGCCGTTCTAACTTTTTTACTTCGCCTGACGTTTCTGATGCTCGTTGGCGGCTTTAACAAAGCCGGCGAACAACGGATGTCCATCACGCGGCGTGGAAGTAAATTCCGGATGGAACTGACAGGCCACGAACCACGGATGATTCGGTACCTCAATGATCTCGACTAACTGATCATCACCGGAACGGCCTGCGACACGCAGACCCGCTGCTTCAATTTGTTTCAACAACATATTGTTGACTTCGTAACGATGGCGATGACGTTCAACAATCGTCGACGCGCCGTACAACTGACGTACCAGACTGTCATCGCTAAGCTGGCACTGCTGCGCGCCCAGGCGCATGGTGCCACCCAGATCGCTCTTCTCGCTACGGACTTCAACGTTACCGTCTTCATCGCGCCACTCGGTAATTAACGCCACAACCGGGTACTTACAGTCTGGCACAAATTCCGTTGAGTTGGCGTTGTCCATGCCGGCCACGTTACGAGCGAACTCAATCAACGCAACCTGCATCCCCAAGCAAATGCCCAGATAAGGAATATTGTTTTCACGCGCATAGCGCGCAGTGGCGATTTTACCTTCAACGCCACGATAGCCGAAGCCACCGGGGATCAGGATAGCGTCCAAATCTTTCAGAATTTCGACGCCGCGCGTTTCAACATCTTGCGAATCGATCAATTTGATGTTGACGGTAACGCGGTTTTTCAGACCACCGTGTTTCAGCGCTTCGATCACTGACTTATAGGCATCCGGCAGTTCAATATATTTGCCGACCATGCCGATAGTCACTTCGCCTGCCGGGTTCGCTTCTTCGTAAATGACCTGTTCCCATTCAGACAGGTTAGCTTCCGGACAGTTCAAGCTGAATCGTTTACAAATATAATCATCAAGCCCCTGAGATTTCAACAGGCCTGGAATTTTATAAATGGAATCGACATCTTTCATTGAAATAACGGCTTTTTCCGGCACATTACAGAACAATGCAATTTTTGCACGCTCGTTGGCAGGAACCGCGCGATCGGAACGACAAATCAGAATATCGGGCTGAATACCGATAGACAGCAGCTCTTTCACGGAGTGCTGAGTCGGTTTAGTTTTCACTTCGCCCGCAGCCGCCAGGTAAGGTACCAGCGTCAGGTGCATAAACAGCGCGTGTTCACGACCGATATCTACCGCCAATTGACGAATCGCCTCAAGAAACGGCAGCGATTCGATATCACCGACGGTACCGCCGATTTCCACCAGTACCACATCGTGGCCTTCGCCACCTTCCAGCACGCGCTCTTTAATCGCGTTAGTGATGTGAGGGATTACCTGTACGGTTGCGCCCAGATAGTCGCCACGGCGTTCTTTACGCAGAACGTCGGAGTAGATGCGGCCAGTCGTGAAGTTGTTGCGGCGAGACATCTTGGTGCGGATGAAACGCTCGTAGTGCCCCAGGTCCAGGTCGGTTTCAGCGCCGTCTTCAGTAACGAACACTTCCCCGTGTTGGATTGGGCTCATAGTACCCGGATCGACGTTGATGTACGGATCCAGTTTCATGATGGTCACGTTGAGACCACGGGCTTCCAGAATGGCTGCGAGGGAGGCTGCGGCAATGCCTTTACCCAGAGAGGATACGACCCCGCCGGTCACAAAAATATAGTTCGTTGTCATGCGGAACCTGAGAAGTTAGGTTTAAAAGACGATGGAATAACCAGGACGGGAAAGCAGTATACCCGAACATGACCTACGCCACAAACTTTCATTATTCCTCCTCTTCGTCAGGCTGACATTCACACAGGGAGGGAGAAAATAGCCCCTTTGAGGTAAATGTTTTTGACGTAAATCAAGCGCTTGTTATTTAAAAAATCACACAAATCGCTCTTGACCGCCTAAAACCTTTAGAGATCAATTTCCTGGCGTTTTACTTCCTGCCAAACTTCTTCCATTGTTTCCAGGTCCACCCCGGTCATTTCCAGGCCTCTGGCGGCGACAATACGTTCAACTTCGCGAAAACGACGTTCAAATTTATCGTTCGCTTTTTGCAAAGCGAGCTCCGCTTTCGTACCTAAATGACGCGCCATGTTGACCGTGGCAAAGAGCAAATCGCCCATTTCCTCTTCCAGTTTAGCCTGATCAACAACCGCCTGCCGCGCCTCGAACATCACCTCATCGATCTCTTCATAGACCTTATCGACGACCGGTCCCAGCGTCGTCCAGTCAAAGCCCACGTTTGAACACCGTTTCTGGATTTTTTGCGCGCGCATTAAGGCCGGTAAACTGCGCGGAATATCGTCCAGCGCGGAATGCTGCGCTTTTTGCGCGCGCTCTTCCGTTTTGATTTGCTCCCAGCGAGCTAAGACTTCTTCGCTATTATCCGCGGAAAGCTCGCCAAAAACATGCGGATGGCGGCGCTCCAGCTTGTCGCTGATGGCAGCGCAGATATCATTAAAATCGAAGCGGCCTTCTTCCTGCGCCATCTGCGCGTAAAACACCACCTGGAACAACAGGTCGCCCAGTTCGCCGCGCAAATCGTCAAAATCCTCACGCGCAATCGCATCCAGTACTTCATAGGTTTCTTCCAGCGTATAAGGCGCGATGCTGGCGAAGGTCTGCTCTTTATCCCACGGGCAGCCGTTTTCCGGGTCACGCAGGCGCTGCATGAGGGTGAGAAGACGGTCAATTTGATGGTTAGTTGTCATGGTTTTTAATCGGTTGTAAATACCAGCGACAATTGTAACGTATTATTCTTAACCATTCACGCACAGAGACACTACGGTAACGCCTATATAATAAAATATATTGTTAACAGGTGTTGAATGCTACCTTCCCCGTATAACTTTAAAATTATTAATCGATACACAACAATATAATAATCATATAACTAATTTATTAAAAAAACAGATATTTGCACCAGGCATTATAAATAACATCAATTAAGTAAAAAAAATTATGCAAACACTATAAGCACCCCACCCAAAGAGACTTCCCTTTCAAAAAAATAAATTATTTCACTTTTACGGAAAAACGAGTAGCATGCACGCCAGTTTAATATTCAAAAAAGACCGCTTTTTTGTTTTTTCTGGAACATACATGAAATAAATATATTGAAAGTATTACATATAATATTCTATGAGCAGGTGCGATCATTCAGCTCATAAGAATATACTCATAAAAATGTAGAAATATAATATTTTTATTATGACCTATTTTTTACCCAAAGCCCGCAGCATGGCTCTATGCCGCATATCCCTTGGTATACGCGTACAAAATGTTGCCATAAAACACGTTAATTAAGGATAACACGATGAAGTCATCTCATTTTTGTAAACTGGCAGTAACTGCATCTTTAGTTATGGGAATTGTCTCCGGCGCTCAAGCCGCGGGTAGCAACACAGCGAAGGTCACTTTCCTTGGTAATATTGTTGATTCCCCCTGCTCTGTCACATTGGATACGGAAGATCAAACAGTCAATATGGGTTCAAGTATCGGTAATGGCACGCTGAGTAATGGTAAAACGACCATCAACAATGCCCGTACCTTTCATATCGATCTTGAGGGTTGTACCTGGGCTACCGAGAAAAATATGAATGTGGTATTCACTACAGGTAGTGGAACCACAGCGGCTACAGGCGCCACGGATAATCTCGCGCTGATGAAGACTGACGGCACTGGCGCTATTAGCAACGTAAGCCTGGCAATCGGCGATGCTGGCAAAAACAATATCAAACTGGGCGATACCTATACACAGGCCATTGCGGACCTGGACGGAGACAGCATCCTTGATGAGAAGCAAAGCCTGAATTTCACCGCCTGGCTGGTTGGCGCAGCAACCGGCACCGTAGGCACAGGTGAATTCAGCAGCGCCGCCAACGTCACTATCTCTTACCTGTAATTCAGTTAACAGAGTCACGACGATAATACCCTGCCGCTTTAGGTAGGGTATTCCTGTTGAGTTTTATTGCGGAATATATTTGATGAATAACACATGGAAAAGTGTTCTTTGCCCAATAGCGTGCGGAGTGGGAATGCTTCTAAGCGTCTCCCCTTATAGCGCGTCAGGCAAAGACATCGAATTTAATACCGATTTCCTCGATGTAAAAAATCGCGATAACGTTAACATTGCACAGTTTTCTCGTAAGGGTTTTATTCTGCCAGGCGTCTACCTCTTACAAATTAAAATTAACGGACAGACTCTGCCGCAGGAATTTCCTGTTAACTGGGTTATTCCAGAACATGATCCACAAGGAAGTGAGGTTTGCGCAGAACCAGAATTAGTTACGCAATTGGGTATAAAACCGGAACTCGCGGAAAAACTCGTCTGGATAACGCACGGCGAACGACAATGTCTGGCGCCAGATTCACTGAAAGGCATGGATTTTCAGGCTGACCTGGGACACTCCACGCTGCTGGTGAATTTACCCCAGGCGTATATGGAATACAGCGATGTCGACTGGGACCCACCCGCCCGCTGGGATAATGGTATTCCCGGCATCATTCTGGATTACAACATTAATAATCAGCTCCGCCACGATCAAGAAAGCGGCAGCGAAGAGCAAAGCATCAGCGGCAACGGGACGTTAGGCGCGAACCTGGGCGCATGGCGACTGCGGGCCGACTGGCAGGCCAGCTACGACCATCGTGACGATGACGAGAACACTTCTACCCTCCACGATCAGAGCTGGAGCCGCTACTACGCCTATCGCGCACTACCGACGCTCGGGGCCAAACTTACGCTGGGCGAAAGCTATCTCCAGTCCGATGTTTTCGACAGCTTTAACTATATCGGTGCCAGCGTCGTTTCTGACGATCAGATGCTGCCGCCGAAACTGCGCGGCTATGCGCCGGAGATCGTGGGCATTGCGCGCTCTAATGCAAAAGTCAAAGTCTCCTGGCAGGGGCGCGTACTGTATGAAACGCAGGTGCCCGCAGGACCGTTCCGTATTCAGGATCTCAACCAGTCCGTTTCCGGTACGTTGCACGTCACCGTGGAAGAGCAGAACGGTCAGACCCAAGAGTTTGACGTTAACACCGCATCGGTTCCCTTCCTGACGCGCCCCGGCATGGTGCGCTACAAGATGGCGCTGGGCCGCCCGCAGGACTGGGATCATCACCCCATTACCGGCACATTCGCCTCGGCGGAAGCTTCGTGGGGGGTCACCAACGGCTGGTCGCTCTATGGCGGCGCAATTGGAGAAAGCAACTATCAGGCCGTGGCGCTGGGAAGCGGTAAGGATCTTGGCGTGGTGGGCGCGGTGGCGGTGGACATTACGCACTCCATCGCCCACATGCCGCAAGACGACGGGTTTGACGGCGAAACTCTGCAGGGTAACTCATATCGCATCAGCTACTCCCGTGACTTTGATGAAATCGACAGCCGACTAACCTTTGCCGGATACCGCTTCTCAGAAAAGAACTTTATGAGCATGAGCGACTATCTGGATGCGAAAACCTATCATCATCTCAATGCCGGTCACGAAAAAGAACGCTATACGGTCACCTATAACCAGAACTTCCGTGAACAGGGCATGAGCGCCTATTTCAGCTACTCACGCAGTACCTTCTGGGACAGCCCGGATCAGAGTAACTATAACCTGTCTCTTTCCTGGTACTTCGACTTAGGGTCGATAAAAAATCTCAGTGCGTCGCTGAACGGCTATCGCAGCGAATATAACGGTGATAAAGATGATGGCGTCTATATCTCGCTGTCTGTTCCCTGGGGCAATGATTCCATCAGCTACAACGGTACGTTTAACGGTAGTCAACACCGTAATCAGCTCGGCTATTCCGGCCACAGCCAGAACGGCGATAACTGGCAGCTTCACGTCGGGCAGGATGAACAAGGCGCGCAGGCAGACGGTTATTACAGCCATCAGGGCGCGCTGACGGACATCGATCTGAGCGCGGATTATGAAGAAGGATCGTACCGTTCACTGGGCATGTCGCTGCGCGGCGGCATGACGCTGACCACCCAGGGCGGCGCGCTACACCGGGGAAGTTTAGCGGGCAGCACACGTTTGCTGGTTGATACCGACGGCATTGCGGACGTCCCCGTTAGCGGTAACGGCTCGCCAACCTCAACCAACATTTTCGGCAAGGCCGTGATTGCGGATGTCGGAAGCTATTCGCGCAGCCTGGCGCGTATCGATCTGAACAAATTGCCGGAGAAGGCGGAAGCTACTAAGTCGGTTGTGCAGATCACGCTCACCGAAGGCGCCATCGGCTACCGCCACTTTGACGTGGTCAGCGGCGAGAAAATGATGGCGGTTTTCCGGCTGGCAGACGGCGACTTCCCACCTTTCGGCGCCGAAGTGAAAAACGAGCGCCAGCAGCAGTTGGGCCTGGTGGCCGATGACGGCAACGCCTGGCTGGCGGGCGTAAAAGCCGGGGAAACATTGAAAGTCTTCTGGGATGGCGCGGCGCAGTGTGAAGCATCACTCCCGCCCACGTTTACACCGGAGCTATTGGCCAACGCGCTATTGCTGCCGTGCAAAATGCTGGAAGGTCAGCCCCCCACCGCACCGCAGAAAAGTTCTCCGCTGCCTGCGCAACCGCTAATCCAGGAACATACGCAAACCGATGGCCAACCGGCCGCGCCGGTGGCGACAACCACTCAAACCCCGCCCATACCGCTGGCTGACAACCATGCGGTGAATCGCAAGGATATGGAATAAAGGGAACCTGTAATGAACAAGACCAACCATTTTAAGCGCCAGGCGCTTATCGCTTCGGTATTACTGGCTGCGCCGCTGGTATCGCACAGCGCGATTGTGCCGGATCGTACCCGCGTTATTTTTAACGGCAATGAAAATTCAATCACCGTCACGCTGAAAAACGGCAACGCCACTCTGCCCTATCTCGCACAGGCGTGGCTGGAAGACGATAAGTTCGCCAAAGATACCCGCTATTTTACCGCCCTGCCGCCGCTGCAGCGTATTGAGCCAAAATCCGACGGGCAGGTTAAAGTCCAGCCGTTACCAGCCGCGGCTAGCCTACCGCAGGACCGGGAAAGTCTGTTTTATTTCAACGTGCGGGAAATTCCGCCGAAAAGCGATAAGCCTAATACGCTCCAGCTGGCGCTGCAAACGCGTATTAAGTTTTTCTACCGCCCGGTAGCCGTCGCCCGGCAGGTGGATAAGACGCACCCGTGGCAGACGAAGCTCACGCTGACCTACCAGGGCGATGGTGTGATCTTCGACAACCCCACACCGTTTTACCTCGTCATCAGCAATGCCGGTAGTAAAGAGAACGAAACCGCCTCCGGCTTTAAAAACCTGCTGATTGCCCCGCGTGAAAAAGTGACCTCTCCCATCAAAGGTGCCTCGCTCGGCAGCTCACCGGTGGTGGGCTACGTCGATGATTACGGCGGTCATCGCCTGCTGGTTTTTACCTGCTCAGGGAATACCTGCAAGGTCAATGAGGAAAAAACCCGTGACGCTGAGAAGAAAGCGAATAAGTAATCCTGTGCGAAAGAGATCTATGACGATGTTGACTCGCTGGAAAATACTGGTGCTGCTGTGCGGTGGATTCGTTACCGGCACCGAGGCTGCCGGCACAAAAACCGTGCAACTGGAGCTGCATCTGGTCGTCACTCAACCACCGCCCTGTACGGTAGGCGGCGCTTCCGTAGAGTTTGGCGATGTCCTGACCACCAAAGTTGGCGATGTTTCTCAAACGAAACCTGTGGGCTACAGCCTGAACTGCGATGGCAGAGCGAGTGACTATCTGAAGCTACAAATTCAGGGGAGCACTACCACCATCAGCGGGGAGCAGGTTCTGCAAACTTCGGTGCAGGGGTTAGGCATCCGTATTCAGCAGGCGGGCAATAAACAACTGGTTCCGGTTGGCATAACGGATTGGCTGAACTTCACCCTGAGCGGCAGCAATGGGCCGGAGCTGGAAGCCGTACCGGTTAAAGAGCCCACCACGCAGTTAGCGGGTGGCGATTTTAACGCCAGTGCGACGTTAGTCGTGGATTACCAGTGATGGAGAGATTCATAGTGAAAAGGGTGCTTATCCTGACGCTTTTAATCACCCAGTTTGCCTGCGCCGACAATTTGACCTTTCACGGCAAACTGATAAACCCGCCCGCCTGTACTATCAATAATGGTGAAACGCTGGAGGTCAGTTTTGGTAGCGTGATTATTGATAATATTGACGGCGTCAATTACCTGACCGAGATCCCGTGGACCCTTACCTGCGACAGCAGCTTTCGCGATGACGCATTAACTTTTACGTTGAGCTATCTGGGCACGGCGACGCCTTACTCCGCAAATGCCTTAACCACCAATGTCCCTGAGCTGGGCATTGAACTTCAGCAGAACGGCACGGTATTTCCTCCCGGCACGTCGCTAACCATCGATGAGTCATCGCTTCCCACACTAAAAGCCGTGCCGGTAAAACAGCCCGGTAAAGAGCCTGCCGAAGGCGATTTTGAGGCTTTTGCCACGTTACAGGTGGATTACCAATGAACCGTATTTTTCAAACTGCCGGGCATTTGATCGGAGGCGTAATGTTATGGGCGGTTTGCAATACGCTACCTGCCGCCACGCCTAATGTGCACTACAGCGGTAAGCTGGTTGCCGGCGCCTGTAACCTGGTAGTGGATAATGACACGATGGCGACGGTGGATTTTCATACTATTGGCAGTGACAATTTCGACGCCAGCGGGCAAACCACTCCTGTTCCATTCACACTTAGCCTCCAGGATTGCAAAACAGCGCTAGCCAACGGCGTGCTGGTGGCCTTTCAGGGCGTTGAAGACAGTACTCTGCCCGGACTGCTGGCGCTGGAGCCCTCGTCGGAAGCCAGTGGTTTTGCGATTGGCGTGGAAACGGTTGCACAGCAACCAGTGAGTATCAATGCAACAGAGGGTACAGCTTTTGTGCTGAAGGAAGGGATTACCACCATCAACTTGCAGGCCAGGCTGCAAAAATACGCTGGTGAAGAGGTTATGCCGGGGGAATTTTCGGGTAGCGCAACAGTGAGTTTTGAATATCAGTAAGCTATAGGTAAAATTATAAGGATATGAAATGCAGCGAATTTTATTACAGCTAATACTGGTAATAATATCTGGTTTTTGGTGTATTGCGCTACAATGCGCTGAAGTAAGAACGGATATAGAATATAATTCTCAAATTATTTCACAGTTTGATAGTCTTGGTGCACTGACTGGCGATCCTACACTCGATACCATCCATACCCCATTACCAACAAACATTCATATCCTTTCATCGTGCACTAAGTCAGGTGGAGGCGATGGGGGTGGTTGTACTACTCAAGGTACAATTCCCTATGGACTTGAATCCACCCTTGAGTTTGATCCATCAACTTCTTTCATCAATACAACCGCTGTCGATAACGGTATCACTTATAGTTTTACTGGTGAAGCGGTAAAAGCGACGGCACATGCCGACTGTACGGGTAATCAGGCAACTAACAGCGCAATTTGTATATGGGATAAATCATTTTCACTTCCCCTCACCTTACTTACCAAACAGAATGGAATAACAATTAACCAGCAAAATCTTACAGTTTCGGTAATACCCGGAGGAGGAAATAATGACACTAATCAATATTCATCCCTTTCCGGCCATATTATTATTGATGAATCGGTAAGCAGTTACGCTAGTTATGAACCGGAAACATCGGGCATTGAGAATCTGAAATTCAAATGGACTGTAACAGTGACAGAAGATACCGAGGGTGATTTCGGTATATGGAACGGATCACTTGTACTTAATGGCTCTCCAGCGTCCACCCTACATCGTTATTTGCCTCCAGAAATATTAGATGCTTCATTTTCTGAAAATACGATAGTGCACAGTACAGAAGTCGCCATGACTGGCGCAAAAAATAATGTCGAGCTAGCCTCTGTATATCTCTACCATGGCAATACGCCATGCGACGATACATCCTTGTGTAACTACAGTCTTAATAAGACGTCGGTTGCTCTTGTATGTCACGATCTGAATGCGCAGCTTGCCTTTAGCAGCACTTGTAATGCTTCAGACACAACACATTGCCTGAACGGCAAAGTAGGTACGATAAATGGTACCTGGGGGAAAGTCAGCATTGATACAACTTGTGCAATCACCGTTTTGATACCCTACGAATAAACACAGGAAAAATGATGACCATAAACAAAAGAATCATAATTTCATTTATTCTATTCATGTGCTTCACCAACAATACATTTGGATCTGGATACGTTAAGATCAATGCCGAATTGAATAATATGGCAGGCAGAGGGGCAGGTACAGCTGATTTAAATAGTGACCTACGGGTTAGAACATCATTATTACCAGAGAATATTGAGATGTTATGTACTGGTGGAAAACTACGTGGCAGTCAGGTAACGTGCGCCCCTGGGCTATGGGTCGATATTGAATCAACGATAACAATGGATTCCAGTATAAGAATGATCATTGGCAGCACTTTTTTCACACTTCCCAATATGACTGAAACCCGCCGGGCCCGCTGTACATCACATGATAATTCCACACTTGATTGTGTCTGGACCAGCAATATCGATGCACAATTAAATATATCACCACTATACGATGCACAAATAATCAAACAAGATTTAAAATTACATATCGAACCATCTTCATATGATTACGCACAATCGCAATATATTGATGGGGAAATAACTTACAACACCAAAAAACATCAAGTATCCTATGACGCTTATAGTATAACTGATTACGGCTTTACAGACCATAATATAAAAACGGAAATTTCGATTATTGACGCCAATTTTGGGACCAGCATTACCACCATTAATGATAAAATGTCATTTTATAGTGACAGCGTACAAATTATCGCTTCAATCGATCCTGAAAATTTAACTGCTTCTTTTGATAAATACTCAGAAGTAACCTCAATAAATAAAGAATTTAGTGGACCAAAAACCAATGAGCTCATTGCAAATATTTTTTTAAGACATGGAAATATGCCCTGTGATGTCTATGAATCAGATTCAATTTGTGCACAAATAATAGATAATGCAACAGTATCAATAGCATGTGATGATAAAAACATGCAGATTGAGGCTATTCCCTGTGATCAAAACAAT
This sequence comes from Salmonella sp. SAL04213, assembly GCF_046550535.1. NCBI lineage: Bacteria > Pseudomonadati > Pseudomonadota > Gammaproteobacteria > Enterobacterales > Enterobacteriaceae > Salmonella > Salmonella sp. SAL04213. Next base: position 248,837 of record NZ_JBGDXS010000006.1, read on the forward strand.
ACTGAATGTGCCCGTTCACAGATGGTAGAACTTCGTGGTACCTGGGGACGAGTCAACATTGACACCGATTGTGCGGTAACCGTATTACTGCCATACGAATAGAAATTTGAACAAAACCGATTTTCATGGAACCATACCAGATATCTGGTAAGCAGATAGCTACCAGATATCTTTATAAAACATCAAGCCGTAGCCCTCGAGTATCTCCCTACATCCCGAATAATATCTGATAGATGATTAATATATCGATCGGCCTGTATTTCGCCAAAATGCTGCCAGCCGTAATGCCAGATATTTTCCAGATCTTCACTGGCCTTTGGCGTTAATTTTACCGTTCTCATCGGGTTTGATCATCCCTGTTTTGACCTTCCGTAAAAAGGCATCCTTTTCCCAGGCCTGCGGCTCTCCGCTGTTCAGACCTTCAGCCAGAAGTTCACATAACGCCTGAAGTCGTGACTCGGCCTGTTTTTCCCTCAGCAGACGAAGAGACTCTCTGATCACTTCACTTTGTGTTCTGTAATCACCTGATTCTATGAGCGATTCAATAAACTCACGCAGTTCATCGCCAGGATCAACGGTCATTGTTCTGGCCATAACAGCCTCCACTGTAAGTATAAATCTTACATAAGAGTACACCGGAAATGAAATGTACGTCGAAAACATACCCCATATCTCATGCTTATGGGGTTGGCTAATGCGGCTTTGCTGAACGAGTAGCAAAGCCGCTACATTATTACTGTCTGGGGTTTACCCCCCGTGCAGTCGCCGTGCATCAATCACATCCGGCACCTGGTTCAGCTTACCGAGCACGCGGCCCAGCACCTGCAGGTTGTAGATCTCGATGGTCATATCAATGGTGGCGATCTGCTGTTTAATGTCGCTGCGGCTGGCGACGCCCAGCACGTTGACTTTTTCGTTAGCCAGAATGGTGGTGATATCGCGCAGCAAGCCGCTGCGATCGTTGGCCTGGACGCGCACCACCAGCGAATATCCCGCCGAATAGCTTTCGCCCCATACCGCCTCTACGATCCGCTCCGGCGCATGTGAGCGCAGTTCCGCCAGCTGTTCGCAGTCGGCCCGGTGCACGGAAATCCCCCGCCCCTGAGTAATGAAGCCGACAATTTCATCCCCCGGAATCGGCTGGCAGCAGCGGGCGATGTGGTGCATCAAATTACCCACGCCTTCTACCACCACGCGCCCGTCGTCTTTACGACGATTTTGCGGCGCGTATGTTTTTTGTTGAAGCTGTTTCAGCGCCGCTGCATCCTGTTCCTCTGCACTCGGCTTATTGAACTGCGATTGCAGGAAATTCACCATCTGATTAAGACGGATATCGCCGCCGCCTATCGCCGCCAGCAACTCTTCCAGCTCATTAAAGTTGTAGCGCGGCAGCAGATGTTTCTCGGCCTCTTTCAGGCTAATCCCCAAATGCGCCAGCTCATCATCGAGGATCTGCCGTCCAGCCAGGATATTTTTGTCACGGTCCTGTTTACGGAACCAGGCGTGAATTTTCGAGCGTCCGCGGCTGGTCGTCACATAGCCCAGGTTTGGATTCAGCCAGTCGCGGCTGGGATTCGGCTGCTTCTGAGTGATAATTTCAACCTGATCGCCCATCTGTAACTGGTAGGTAAACGGCACGATGCGCCCACCAATTTTCGCGCCAATGCAACGATGCCCTACATCACTGTGAATGTGGTACGCAAAGTCCAGCGGCGTGGAGCCTGCAGGTAAGTCCACAACGTCACCTTTTGGCGTAAAGACGTAAACCCGGTCATCGAAGACCTGGCTGCGCACTTCATCCAGCATTTCGCCGGAGTCGGCCATCTCTTCCTGCCAGGCGATCAGCTTACGCAGCCACGCAATTCTGTCTTCATGACCGGAGCGCACGCCGCCGGACGCGGTGCCTTCTTTATACTTCCAGTGTGCCGCCACGCCCAGTTCGGCGTCTTCATGCATCTGTTTGGTACGAATCTGGATCTCAACGGTTTTACCGCCCGGTCCCAGGACCACGGTGTGGATAGACTGGTAACCGTTCGGTTTCGGGTTAGCGACATAATCATCGAATTCATCCGGCAGGTGACGATAATGCGTATGCACTATCCCCAACGCGGCGTAGCAGTCTTGCAGACGTTCAGCGACAATACGCACGGCGCGCACGTCAAAGAGTTCATCAAACGCCAGATGCTTTTTCTGCATTTTGCGCCAGATGCTATAAATATGTTTTGGTCGTCCGTAGACTTCCGCCTGCACGCCTTCGTTTTTCATTTCGGCGCGCAGATGTCCAACAAACTCTTCGATGTAATGTTCGCGATCGAGACGGCGCTCATGCAGCAGTTTGGCGATGCGTTTGTATTCCGCCGGATGCAGGTAGCGGAAACAGTAGTCTTCCAGTTCCCACTTCAGTTGTCCGATGCCCAGACGATTAGCGAGCGGCGCATAGATGTTGGTACATTCTTTCGCCGCCAGTACGCGCTCATCTTCCGGCGCCTCTTTCACTTCGCGCAAATGAGCGATTCGCTCGGCCAGTTTGATGACCACGCAGCGGAAATCATCCACCATCGCCAATAACATTCGACGGACGTTATCAACCTGCTCCGAAGAAACAGAGTCGTTATGAGTGGCGTTTAGCTGACGGATCGCCGCCATATCTCGCACGCCATGAATCAGGGTAACGATAGATTTGCCAACGCTTTCGCGCAGTACATCTTCGCTGACTACGTTGGCGTCGGCCAGAGGGAACAGTAGCGCCGCCCGCAGCGTGTCGATATCCATACTCAGCGTGGAAAGAATTTCTACCATCTCCACGCCACGCCACAGCAACAGATCCGCATCCGGATGTCCTTGTGTCTGTTGCAGGCAATACGCCCAGGTTTCGGCTAAGCGCTCACACGACTGCTGGCTGGAAATTCCCAGGCTTGCGATCCACTTTTTCGGATCAAATTCACCAGCTTTATTAATATGTGCACTTCTTACCGCGACCATCGTCCTCTCCTTAAGGGACCAAGCCTACCGAAGTCGGTAAGCCGGTAATCATTACATGCGCTCGAACAGAACCATTGATTCCAGATGTCCTGTGTGCGGGAACATGTCGAGCATCGCTAAACGCGTAACCTCATATCCCGCATTGACCAGCGCTTCACTATCGCGCGCCAGCGTCGCCGGGTTACAGGATACATAAACAATGCGAATAGGTTTTAATTTTATAATATGTCGCATCACTCCTGTAGCCCCCGCACGCGCAGGATCGAGTAAGACTTTGTCAAAGCCGTTTTTCGCCCACGGCTGCTTCGTGACATCTTCCTCCAGGTTCTCATGGAAGAATGTCACATTATGTAAACCATTGCGGATGGCGTTTTCACGGCCTTTTTCTACCAGAGCCGGAACGCCCTCAACCCCAATCACGCTTGCCGCGCGCGTTGCCAGCGGCAGCGTAAAATTCCCCATTCCGCAGAACAGATCCAGGACACGATCCTCGGCGCGCACATCAAGCCACTCCAGCGCGCGGGCGACCATTTGCTGGTTTACCGCCTCATTAACCTGAATAAAGTCTCGCGGACTGAAGGCTAAACGTAAGCCGTGCGAATCATACCAGGGCGCCTCGCCAGATACCGTTTCCAGTATCTCGCTAAACGGCGCCAGAAACAGAGACAATCCCTCAGAATGCGAAAAGCGTTCCAGTTTTTCTTTATCCGCCGCACTTAATGGCGCGGTATGGCGCAGAATCATCAGCGTACCGCTTCCCGCCTGTACCAGCTCAACATGCCCAAGATGTCGGGTGCCGTGTAAACTCGCCAGACACGCCCTGATTCGGGGCAGCAATGCTGCAAGCTGGGGCGCCAAAACGGGGCACTGTTCGACATTGACGATATCGCTGGAACCCGCTTTGCGAAATCCCATTTGCAGCGGTTTATCCGGCGGGCAATTCAGACTTAACCGCGCACGACGCCGATAACCCCAGGGCGCGCCGGCGATGATGTCATTCACCTCGTGTTTCATCAAACGCGCCAGCGCCGCGCTTTTGCTGCGTTGTTGCAGGGTGATGCTGACATGCTGTTGCTGACAACCGCCGCAGACGCCAAAATGCGGGCAGCGCGGCGTTTCTCGTTCCGGGCTATCATTCAAACGGCGCGAAACGCGTGCGCGGGCAAATTGCTTTTTATCTTCTGTAATAATGACTTCTGCGCTTTCCTCAGGCAATAAACCGGGGATAAACAGCGCCTTTCCGTTATGACGGGCTACGCCCTGACCAAATGAATCGAGGTCATTGACTTTAACGGTTATGATCTGACGCGTCGTCACGCGCCGTTTTGCAGAGTAGAATTGCGCCATCGACCAGCTTTTTCTCAATTTAACAGTGTGACCCTAATTGTCCCATAACGGAACTCCATGACCAACTACAGCCTGCGCGCACGCATGATGATTCTGATCCTGGCCCCGACCGTCCTGATAGGTTTGCTGCTCAGTATCTTTTTTGTAGTGCACCGCTATAACGACCTGCAGCGTCAACTGGAAGATGCCGGCGCCAGTATTATTGAACCGCTCGCCGTCTCCAGCGAATATGGTATGAACTTACAAAACCGGGAGTCTATCGGCCAACTTATCAGCGTCCTGCACCGCAGACACTCTGATATTGTGCGGGCGATTTCCGTTTATGACGATCATAACCGCCTGTTTGTAACGTCTAATTTCCATCTGGACCCCTCACAGATGCAGCTTCCCGCCGGAGCGCCGTTTCCACGTCGTCTGAGTGTCGATCGCCACGGCGATATTATGATTCTGCGCACCCCGATTATCTCGGAGAGCTATTCGCCGGACGAGTCAGCGATTGCCGACGCGAAAAATACCAAAAATATGCTGGGATATGTGGCGCTTGAACTGGATCTCAAGTCGGTAAGGCTACAGCAATACAAAGAGATTTTTATCTCCAGCGTGATGATGCTTTTTTGTATTGGCATTGCGCTGATCTTTGGCTGGCGGCTTATGCGCGATGTCACCGGGCCTATCCGTAATATGGTGAATACCGTTGACCGCATTCGCCGCGGACAACTGGATAGCCGGGTGGAAGGATTTATGCTGGGCGAGCTGGACATGCTGAAAAACGGCATTAATTCCATGGCGATGTCGCTTGCCGCCTATCACGAAGAGATGCAGCATAATATCGATCAGGCCACCTCGGACCTGCGTGAAACCCTTGAGCAGATGGAAATCCAAAACGTTGAGCTGGATCTGGCGAAAAAGCGCGCCCAGGAAGCGGCGCGTATTAAGTCGGAGTTCCTGGCGAACATGTCGCACGAACTGCGAACGCCGCTGAACGGCGTCATTGGCTTTACCCGCCTGACATTAAAAACGGAGCTGAACCCCACCCAGCGCGACCATCTGAACACCATTGAGCGTTCCGCGAATAATCTGCTGGCGATCATTAATGACGTGCTTGATTTCTCCAAGCTGGAAGCCGGTAAGCTCATTCTGGAAAGTATCCCTTTTCCACTGCGCAACACGCTGGATGAAGTGGTTACGCTGCTGGCCCACTCGTCGCATGATAAAGGGCTGGAGTTGACGTTAAATATTAAAAACGACGTCCCGGATAATGTGATTGGCGACCCGCTGCGCCTGCAACAGGTCATTACTAATCTGGTGGGTAATGCCATTAAGTTCACCGAGAGTGGCAATATCGACATTCTGGTAGAAAAGCGGGCGCTCAGTAACACCAAAGTACAGATTGAAGTGCAGATCCGCGATACGGGGATCGGCATTCCGGAACGCGACCAGTCGCGACTGTTTCAGGCGTTTCGCCAGGCCGATGCCAGTATTTCTCGCCGTCACGGCGGCACCGGGCTTGGGCTGGTGATTACGCAAAAGCTGGTCAACGAAATGGGCGGGGATATCTCTTTCCACAGCCAGCCTAATCGCGGCTCGACCTTCTGGTTTCATATTAATCTTGATCTTAACCCAAATGTCATTATTGACGGGCCGTCGACCGCGTGTCTGGCCGGGAAACGGCTGGCTTATGTCGAACCGAATGCTACCGCCGCGCAATGTACCCTGGATCTACTGAGCGACACGCCGGTGGAAGTGGTTTACAGCCCGACCTTCTCCGCGCTGCCGTTAGCGCACTACGATATTATGATTTTGAGCGTTCCGGTGACCTTCCGTGAGCCGCTCACCATGCAGCATGAACGTCTGGCGAAAGCGGCATCAATGACGGACTTTCTACTGCTGGCGCTACCTTGCCATGCGCAAATTAACGCCGAAAAGCTGAAACAAGGAGGCGCGGCGGCCTGTCTGTTAAAACCATTGACGTCAACGCGCCTGTTGCCAGCGCTGACGGAATATTGCCAGTTGAATCACCATCCTGAACCGCTGCTAATGGATACCAGTAAAATCACCATGACGGTTATGGCGGTTGATGATAATCCCGCCAATCTGAAACTTATCGGCGCGTTACTGGAAGATAAAGTCCAGCACGTAGAGCTTTGTGATAGCGGACATCAGGCGGTGGATCGGGCGAAACAAATGCAGTTTGATCTGATTTTGATGGATATTCAGATGCCGGATATGGACGGCATACGCGCCTGCGAATTGATTCACCAGCTTCCTCATCAGCAGCAAACACCGGTTATTGCCGTTACGGCACATGCGATGGCCGGGCAAAAAGAGAAGTTGCTCAGCGCGGGCATGAACGACTATCTGGCTAAACCGATAGAAGAAGAGAAGTTGCATAATCTGTTGCTGCGCTATAAACCTGGCGCCAACGTAGCAGCGCGCCTGATGGCGCCGGAACCGGCTGAGTTTATCTTCAATCCAAATGCGACGCTCGACTGGCAGCTTGCGCTCCGCCAGGCTGCCGGTAAGCCCGATCTGGCGCGGGATATGCTGCAAATGCTGATTGATTTCCTGCCGGAAGTGCGCAACAAAATTGAAGAACAACTGGTGGGAGAAAATCCCAACGGTCTGGTCGATCTGGTCCATAAGCTACACGGGAGCTGCGGCTATAGCGGCGTACCGCGGATGAAGAACCTTTGCCAGCTTATTGAGCAACAGCTTCGCAGCGGCGTCCACGAAGAGGAGCTGGAGCCTGAGTTTCTGGAGCTGCTGGATGAGATGGATAATGTCGCGCGTGAAGCGAAGAAGATATTAGGCTGATATTCGCCGGATGGCGGCGTGACCGCCTTATCCGGCCTACAACTCAGCGTAACTGTTGCCCCGCTTTCAGCGTTGCAGCCACGTTGCGCGCGGTCATTCGTACGTTTTCACTCGCATTCTTCAGCGCGTCCTCCAGCGTGCAGATGGTATAAATCACGCTGAAAACGGCATCAAGCCCATGTTCATGAACCACGCCAACGTCCGCCGTCAGGCTACCCGCAATACCAATTACCGGCTTGTTATACCGTTTGGCGATGTTTGCCACGCCAATAGGGACTTTACCGTGAATGGTCTGGCTGTCGATGCGTCCCTCGCCGGTGATGACTAAATCAGCATCCGCAAGACACGCTTCCAGATGAAGCGCATCGGTGACAATCTCAATACCACGCCGTAGCTGCGCGCCGCAAAACGCGTATAACGCCGCCCCCATGCCGCCTGCCGCTCCGCCGCCTGCCAGATCCAACACATCGACATGCAGATCGCGAGCAATCAAATGCGCATAGCGAGTCAATGCCGTATCCAGGCGTTCAATCATTTCCGGCGTCGCCCCTTTTTGCGGACCAAAAACCGCAGACGCGCCCTCTTTGCCGGTAAGGGGATTCGTGACATCGCAGGCGACCTCTATATGGCACGCCGACAAACGCTTATCCAGGCCGCTGACATCAATGCTGGCGAGTGTTTCCAGCCCAATGCCGCCTTGCGCAATATCATTGCCCTGCGCATCCCGTAGCCTGGCCCCCAGCGCCTGTACCATCCCCGCGCCGCCATCGTTGGTGGCGCTACCGCCGATACCAATAATGATATGCTCAACGCCCGCATCCAGCGCATGACGGATCAGCTCGCCGGTTCCCCATGACGTGGTCTTCAACGGATCGCGTTGCGCGGGCGGCACCTGCTCCAGCCCGCTGGCGGCCGCCATTTCAATGAACGCGGAACGCGCATCGCCGGAAAGCCCATAAAACGCATTGACGCGATGTCCCAACGGCCCGGTGACCTCAACATGCACGATTCGACCCGCCGTCGCTTCAACCATCGCTTCGACAGTACCTTCTCCGCCATCAGCCAGCGGCAATTTCAGGTAATCGGCGTCAGGCCAGATCTCGCGAAATCCTTGTTCAATGGCGGTCGCTACCTCAAGAGCACTCAAACTTTCCTTATACGAGTCTGGTGCGATCACTATTTTCATAAGTCGTCCTTACGCATGTTGATCCTGTTAAGCATACACCCAGAGAAGAACCGGTTCCTTACGGAACCGGCTCTGACTTAACGCACCATGCAAGGACGCTTATTATCAAACGTCCAGCCAGGAATTAAGTACTGCATTCCCATCGCGTCGTCACGCGCGCCTAAGCCATGTTTTTGATAGAGCTCATGCGCTTTCATCACCTGATCCATATCGAGCTCAACGCCCAGACCCGGTTTGGTCGGTACTTGCACCATGCCGCCTTTAATTTCAAACGGTTCTTTAGTCAGACGTTGGTTGCCTTCCTGCCAGATCCAGTGGGTGTCGATCGCGGTGATCTTGCCCGGCGCCGCCGCGGCAACATGGGTAAACATCGCCAACGAAATATCAAAGTGGTTGTTAGAGTGCGAGCCCCAGGTCAGACCGAACTCATGACACATTTGCGCCACGCGTACAGAGCCCTGCATAGTCCAGAAGTGCGGGTCAGCCAGCGGGATATCTACAGATTGCAGCGACAGCGTATGCCCCATTTGACGCCAGTCGGTCGCTATCATATTGGTGGCCGTCGGTAATCCGGTCGCGCGACGGAATTCCGCCATCACTTCACGTCCGGAAAAACCCTGCTCCGCGCCGCACGGATCTTCTGCATAGGCCAGAGAACCTTTCAGGTATTTACCAATGCTGATCGCTTCGTTCAGCGACCAGGCACCGTTTGGATCGAGCGTGACGCGCGCTTGTGGGAAACGTTTCGCCAGCGCCACGATTGACTCGGCCTCTTCTTCGCCCGCCAGCACGCCGCCTTTCAGTTTGAAGTCGTTGAAGCCGTATTTTTCATAGGCGGCTTCCGCCAGACGCACTACCGTTTCCGGCGTCATCGCCTCTTCATGGCGCAGACGATACCAGTCGCATTGCTCATCCGGCTGGCTCTGATACGGCAGCGGCGTGGCCTTGCGATTGCCGACAAAGAACAGATAACCCAGCATTTCGACTTCGCTGCGCTGCTGACCGTCGCCTAACAGCGAAGCGACGTTGACGCCCAGGTGTTGGCCCAAAAGGTCAAGCATTGCCGCTTCAATACCAGTCACCACATGGATAGTGGTACGGAGATCGAACGTTTGTAAACCGCGTCCGCCCGCATCGCGATCGGCAAACTGGTTGCGAACGGCGGTCAGGACATTTTTATATTCACCCAGCGTTTTTCCAACCACCAGTGGGATCGCATCTTCCAGCGTTTTGCGAATTTTTTCGCCGCCCGGAATCTCGCCGACCCCGGTATGGCCGGAGTTATCTTTAATAATGACGATGTTGCGCGTGAAGAACGGGGCGTGCGCGCCGCTCAGGTTCATCAGCATACTGTCATGACCCGCAACCGGGATAACCTGCATTTCAGTCACTACAGGCGTCGTAAATTGAGTACTCATAACTGTGTCCTTATTCAGAATTAGTGACGACCAAAAACAGGGCGTTTGCGGTCAAAAGTCCAGCCGGGGATCAGGTATTGCATCGGGCCTGCATCATTACGCGCGCCGCCTGGCAGCTTTTTATACGCGTCATGCGCTTTTCGCACCTGTTCCCAGTCAAGCTCCACGCCCAGTCCTGGCGCATCCGGAACGGCAATTTTGCCGTTTTTAATTTCCAGCGGATTTTTAGTCAGGCGGCAATCGCCCTCCTGCCAGATCCAGTGCGTATCAATAGCGGTGGGTTTGCCTGGCGCCGCCGCGCCGACATGGGTAAACATCGCCAGTGAAATATCAAAATGGTTATTCGAATGGCAGCCCCAGGTTAGCCCCCAGTCATCGCACAGTTGCGCCACGCGAACGGCGCCGGTGAGGGTCCAGAAATGCGGGTCGGCAAGAGGAATGTCTACCGCGTTGAGCATCACCGCGTGTCCCATTTCACGCCAGTTGGTGGCAATCATATTGGTCGCCACCGGCAGACCGGTCGCGCGGCGGAACTCCGCCATGACTTCACGACCAGAGAATCCTTGCTCCGCGCCGCACGGATCTTCCGCGTAGGTCAGTACATCATTCAGCCCTTTGCACAACGCAATGGCTTCATCCAGTAGCCAGGCGCCGTTCGGATCCACGGTAATACGCGCGTCCGGGAAGCGTTTTTTTAGCGCGCGAACGGTATCAATCTCTTGTTCGCCCGGCAGCACGCCGCCCTTGAGTTTAAAATCTTTAAAGCCGTAGCGATCCTGAGACGCTTCCGCCAGCCGCACGACCGCGTCGCTGTTCAGCGCTTCCTGATGACGCAGGCGATACCATTCGTGACTGCCCGGCGTGCTTTCCAGATACGGCAGATCGGTTTTAGTACGATCGCCAATATAGAAGAGATAGCCTAACACGGTGACGGCATCGCGCTGTTTACCGGGTCCTAATAGTTCACAGACCGGCACATTAAGCGCCTGCCCCAGTAGATCAAGCAGCGCCGCTTCCAAAGCTGCCACCGCGTTAACCCGCAGTTCAAACGTCCATGCGCCTTTACCAAAGGTGTCAAAATCAGCAGCCTGGTTGCCTTTATGCACCTGCTGCACCACTTTGTTCAGGCGGGCGACTTCCTGGCCTAATACCATCGGAATAGCATCGACCAGCGTCTGATAAATCACTTCTCCGCCCGGCGCCTCGCCGACGCCAGTATGCCCGGCGTTATCGGTGAGGACGACGATATTACGGGTGAAGTACGCGTTATGCGCGCCGCCGATGTTGAGTAGCATACTGTCATGTCCGGCAACCGGAATGACCTTCATGTCCGTAATAACGGGACTGGATTGCGTTGTCATGATAATTGTCCTGCGACAGGTTTCAGTTCAATACGCTTAATATCGCCTACCAGCACCAGATAGCTGATGATGGCCACCAGGGCATGTACGCCGACATAGATCAACGCGCCGTTGAAGGAACCGGTGGTGCCAACGATGTAACCAATCGCGATTGGCGTCACAATACCGGAAATATTGCCGAACATATTAAACAAGCCGCCGGAAAGACCGCTGATCTCTTTCGGCGCGGTATCCGCCATTACTGCCCAGCCCAACGCGCCGATACCTTTACCGAAGAAGGCCAACGCCATAAAGCCGATGATCATCCATTCCACGTTCACATAGTTACAGAACACCATAACCATTGACAGCAACATCCCCAGCACAATCGGCGTCTTGCGCGCGATATTCAGGGAGCCAGTACGACGCATCAGCCAGTCGGAAATGATGCCGCCCAACACGCCGCCAATAAAGCCGCAGACCGCAGGAACCGAGGCGACAAAGCCCGCTTTGAGAATCGACATGCCGCGCGCCTGGACCAAATAGACCGGGAACCAGGTAATAAAGAAATAGGTCAATGCGTTAATACAGTACTGACCGATGTAAACGCCAATCATCATACGAGAGCCCAGCAGCTGTTTGATCTGGCCCCATTTGACGCTAAACGGTACTTTCGCTTTGGTGTCTTTCTGATCCATATTGATCAGCGCGCCGCCTTCTGCGATGTACTCCAACTCTTTCTTATTTACGCCCGGATGGTTATTTGGTTCATGGATAACTTTCAACCAGATAAAGCTGATGATGATCCCTAACCCGCCCATAAAGAAGAAGACATGCGACCAGCCCACTTCGTGCGTCAGCCAGCCCATAATCGGCGCGAAAATAACCGTGGCAAAGTATTGCGCGGAGTTAAAGATGGCCACCGCCGTTCCCCTCTCCTGCGCCGGGAACCAGGCTGCAACAATGCGACTGTTGCCCGGGAAAGAAGGCGATTCCGCCAGACCAACCAGGAAACGAAGCGTAAAGAGGGCGACAATAATGCCGAAACCACTAAAGATATCGACAAAACCCTGCAACAGGGTGAAGACTGACCAAATGAAAATAGACCAGAAATAGACGCGTTTGGAACCAAAGCGGTCCAGCAGCCAGCCGCCCGGGATCTGCCCGATAACATAGGCCCATGAAAAAGCAGAAAAAACATAGCCCATACCTACCGGATCAAGGCCGATATCTTTGGCCATTTCTGAGCCGGCAATGGACAATGTGGCGCGGTCGCCGTAGTTGAAGGATGTGACGATAAACAGCATCACCACTATCCAGTAGCGGGCGTTCGTGCGTTTCTCCGCACTGCTCGCCGCGTGACTTAATGAACTCATTGTTGCACTCCTGAAATTTCGCGTTAGCTACGCTCACTCTGAACTGCACAACCGGTAGGGAATCAGAGATAACGTTTCCTTGTTGCAGCTTTTATTAGGTCGTTTGCTTTGCACGCTGCATGCTTTTATTCACTGGCAGGAGAAGTATAAAAAGCGCGCCACACACACTCACCGTGCAACAACACAGTATTTTGGCGATGAATTACGCCTGTTTATGGCAAAAGCCCAGGACAGTGGAAGCCACTTCACGGAAATGAAATCAGAAGGCGCCAGGCGTCGACGCAGGAGGAATAAAAAGAGAAGAATGTGAAACAGGTCGCTTGATTACATGAAAACGCCCGTAAAAAACTGCCGCTTTTGCGGGCATATGCCCAAAGCTAACACGATTCAGTTACTTTACACTGTATACAGGTCGTGATTTTGCTTACTGGCAACGCAAGCAAACGAAAAGGTACCCTCCCGTAGGGGGGAGGGATTTACCTCAGGAAAGTAAAGTTCCCCAGTTTTCAACCCAGGGATTGGACTGGCTCTCCGGCTCCGGATGTTCGCTGGCGTCAATGAATAACATCTCCCCCACCCGCTGCGCGCTTTGCTCTTGCAACAGGGCATCAAACTGTTTGCCGCCATTACAGAAATTGGGGTAGCTGCTATCACCTAGCGCAATCACCCCGTAACGCAGGTTTGGTTGAAAACCGACTGTATCTTTAATGCCGTGAAAGAGCGGCGCAATGCTATCCGGTAGATCGCCCTGCCCGGTTGTCGAGGTAACGACCAGCGCAACCTTATCCTGATATTGCTGCCAGTCGGACAGTTCAGGATCTTCAAACACGGTCGCGCTGTGGCCCTGTCTGGCGAGGATCGCTTCCGCTTCTTCCGCCACCAGCAGTGAGTTGCCATACATGGTCCCGACAAAAATACCAATTTCTGCCATTATGCGTATCTCCCTGAATTATGCCTGATGAGTCTCATCCTGCCGGGACGCCGCCGTAAACTCAACCCTTTCATTGTCAGGGAGAAGTCCACGCCAGCCAAACTGTGTCAGCGCCTGCATCCAGGTTTCATCCAACCCGGCCTGAATTATCAACGGCTGTCCGGTAAAGGGGTGCGTCAGTTCAAGCCGACTGGCATGAAGCATCAGGCGACGACAGGCAAAATGCTCTGCGGCGCTGCGGTTTTGTCGCAAATCGCCATGCTTGCTGTCGCCGATGATAGGATGACGCAGATGCGCCAGATGACGACGAAGCTGGTGCTTGCGTCCCGTTTTTGGTTCCAGCTCAACCAGACCATAACGCGTGGTGGGATAACGTCCGGTCGGCACCGCCATTTCGACCGTCGCCAGCCCGCGATACTGCGTTACAGCCGGCTGGGGCGCTTTATCTTCGCGGGCGAATTTATCGGCAATTTTATCGCGCTCTTCCACCAGCGGATAATCCAGTACCGCGTCATCCATCAGCCAGCCGCGCACAATGGCATGGTAGCGTTTACGGATGTGGTGCTGCTCGAACTGCTGCGCCAGACGGCGTCCCGCTTCGCTGGACAGCCCCATTAACAGTACGCCCGACGTGGGTCTGTCGAGACGGTGGGCGGTAAAAACATGCTGGCCGATTTGGTCGCGCACCGTTTGCATGACCACGACTTTTTCGTCGCGATCCAGCCAGCTCCGGTGAACAAGCCAGCCTGCGGGTTTATTCACGGCAACCAGCCACGGGTCTTGATAGAGGATCTCCAGCATCAGGATTTATCGCGGACGAATAGCGCATCCAGATCCTGCAAAACCGCCAGGATCGCCTCCCGCTGCGGATGATCCGCCGCCAGCGCCATTTCATAATAAGGGGCGACGGCAAACGCCTCGGGCAGCGGCTGCGCATTATCAAGTAGGGTATGCATACGTGGGATCAATACCCATTGCAGCCATTCCAGCGGTTCCATGGTATCCATAAAAAATGGTTGGGTGCTGGTAAACAGGTGCGCCTGCGGCGCATCCTGCCGCCAGTGGCGATGCTCGCGCAGCAGCGTTTCAAGCGCATGTAACTGCTGACGCACACGGTCATGAGTCGTCATGTTAAAACCTCAATGATGAAAATCTGGCGCGAAGAATAACAAAAAAAAGGGAGCACTGTATAAACAGTGCTCCCGGTTCGTTTCGCAGCATTCCAGCTACTTTTCGTGCTCCCTGCTCATCCGTGACAACTTTTCCTGTGACCTTACGGCCTGTTCATCCTGAACGTTTGCATCCTGCGCACATCGCCCGATGTGATAGCTTCATCCTGAAGCGTCCCTGGTCATCCAGACCCGCCGAACATCCTGATCGGCTCTCGTTCTCCGTCCTGGAGGTGTCCTTTAACGCATCCTGCGCTTTCCACTTTGCTTCATCCTGAAGCCTTTCCTTGTAACACCATCCTGGCGTGTCCTGCTGAAGCGTCATCATCCTGACGTTCGCTTCGTTGTACGACTCCCTGTCGACGAAGATAGAATCGCCTGTTTCACCTTGTCTTACAAGACGCTTACAGACAATACCTTAAGTAAATTTTCATATGAAAGTGCGCAAAAACATTTTAATTAGTTGTTTTATATAGACTTACATAAGAAAACGGGGCTCAGTATCCGCTGATATCCTGGCGATCTCCTACAGACTTTGTAAGAGATCTCTCACACCCGTTAGGGCAAACGATTACAGAAGAGGATTAAGTTGCGTAAGGAATTCCGCAAGCGTTGCGGCAAGAACGGTACGATTGCGGGTGCCCAGCGTTTCTTTAATCACCTCGCCGGACAGATTACAGACCGAAATAACCTCAAGCTCATTTTCCTGCGTCGCAATAAAAAGCGTGGGAGGAAGCTTGAGCCGCTTTTGCGTGACCAGGTGGCCTATCAGATTTTCCTGCACGCGCCGAAAGTCATCCTGACTCCAGGTTTGCAGTAGCGTAAGCTTTTCATCCGCAAACTGCGCGGGCATGTCGCCAGCAAACTGCGTGGTGTAAAACGCGTGGAGCGCAGGTTGTACCATAATATCAAAGGCGCGTTCAACCGCGTTTACATTTTCTTCGCCTTCAAAAGGCTGCGGCTGCCAGTAAACGGCATCGCGGGTTGAAGAAATAATGCACGGAGAAGGTACGCCATACAGTTCTTCGCTCAACGGCCAGCTACCGTGTTTTTCTTGCCACGCGTCGCAGTAACGCGTCGTAAAGGCTTTCAATGCCTGCGCTGTCAGTTCGTCCACCAGTTTCTCTCTTCATAAAAGCCAGGATACACTTGGCGCATAGTGTATCTGGTTTATGACGGTGAAACATGTCTTCTTATGAAAACCATCAGGCTCTCGATGGCCTGACTCTCGGAAAATCAACGGATTACCGGGACAATTATGACGCCAGCCTGCTGCAGGGCGTACCGCGCAGTTTGAATCGCGACCCGCTCGGATTAACAGCCGATAATTTGCCGTTCCACGGCGCGGATATCTGGACGTTGTATGAACTTTCCTGGCTTAACAGCCGTGGTCTTCCGCAGGTCGCCGTCGGGCATGTCGAACTGGATTACACCAGCGTTAATTTAATCGAATCCAAAAGCTTTAAACTGTATCTGAACAGCTTTAACCAGACGCGCTTTGACACCTGGGAGACGGTGCGCCAGACGCTGGAGCGCGATCTGCGCGCCTGCGCGCAGGGCAACGTTAGCGTGAGGCTTCATCGTCTTGATGAGCTGGAAGGACAGCCTGTCGCCCATTTCCACGGCACCTGTATTGACGATCAGGATATCAGTATCGACAACTACCAGTTTACTACCGACTATCTGCAACATGCGGTCAGCGGCGAGAAGCAAGTAGAAGAGACGCTGGTCAGTCATCTGTTGAAATCCAACTGCCTGATCACCCACCAACCGGACTGGGGCTCGATACAAATTCAGTATCGCGGGCGCAAAATCGACAGGGAAAAACTGCTGCGTTATCTGGTCTCCTTCCGTCACCATAATGAATTTCACGAGCAGTGCGTAGAGCGTATTTTTAATGACATTCTGCGCTTCTGCCAGCCGGAAACGTTAAGCGTTTATGCGCGCTATACCCGCCGCGGCGGGCTGGACATTAATCCCTGGCGCAGCAATACCAATTTCGTGCCCGCCACGGGCAGGCTGGCGCGACAGTAATTTTTTTGTCAATTTTGCGTGCCGGATTGCGCATGTAAGGTTGTGAAAGGTCATCAGCCAGGGCTATTGTAATCAACAGGGAATGGCGTGTTGCGTCCCATAAGGAGTTTACTTGATTACACATATTAGCCCGCTTGGCTCAATGGATATGTTGTCGCAACTGGAAGTGGACATGCTGAAACGCACGGCCAGTAGCGACCTGTATCAACTGTTTCGTAACTGTTCACTTGCCGTTCTTAACTCCGGCAGCCTGACCGACAACAGCAAAGAGCTGCTGTCCCGCTTTGAAAATTTCGATATTAACGTACTGCGCCGCGAGCGCGGCGTGAAGCTGGAATTGATTAACCCGCCTGAAGACGCCTTTGTTGACGGGCGGATTATTCGTGCGCTACAGGCTAACCTGTTCGCGGTGCTGCGCGACATTCTCTTTGTGAATGGGCAGATCCACAATGCCGGTCGTTTCCAGCATCTGGATCTTGAAAGCTCAACACATATCACCAATCTGGTGTTCTCCATTTTGCGCAACGCCCGGGCGCTGCACGTCGGCGAAGCGCCAAACATGGTGGTATGCTGGGGCGGCCACTCAATTAACGAAAACGAGTACCTGTATGCCCGTCGCGTCGGCACGCAGTTGGGATTACGCGAGCTGAACATTTGCACCGGCTGCGGCCCTGGGGCGATGGAAGCCCCCATGAAGGGCGCGGCGGTCGGTCACGCGCAACAGCGTTATAAAGACAGCCGCTTTATCGGCATGACTGAACCTTCCATTATTGCGGCTGAACCGCCTAACCCGCTGGTGAACGAACTGATCATCATGCCGGATATCGAAAAACGCCTGGAAGCGTTCGTCCGTATCGCACACGGTATCATCATCTTCCCGGGCGGCGTGGGTACGGCGGAAGAGCTGCTTTATTTGCTGGGAATTCTGATGAATCCAGCCAATAAAAATCAGGTGCTGCCGCTGATCCTGACCGGACCAAAAGAGAGCGCCGATTACTTCCGCGTGCTGGATGAGTTTATTACCCATACGCTGGGCGAAGCGGCCCGCCGTCATTACCGCATCATCATTGACGATGCGGCGGAGGTAGCGCGGCTGATGAAGAAAGCGATGCCGCAAGTGAAAGAGAATCGCCGCGATACTGGCGACGCCTATAGTTTTAACTGGTCGATGCGTATTGCACCGGATCTGCAGGTGCCGTTTGAGCCGTCGCATGAGAATATGGCCAACCTGAAACTGTACCCGGATCAGCCGGTTGAGATTCTGGCGGCGGATCTGCGACGCGCCTTCTCCGGTATTGTCGCGGGGAACGTGAAGGAGGTCGGGATACGCGCCATTGAAGCTAATGGTCCGTATAAAATCCACGGCGATCGAGAAATGATGCGTCGCATGGACGATCTGCTGCAGGGTTTCGTCGCGCAGCATCGTATGAAATTGCCGGGTTCCGCCTACATCCCCTGTTACGAGATCTGCGCTTAGCGCTTATGCCCGGTTGCCGCCAGCAGCCGGGCGCTTCTCCCATTCCTTTCATTGCGGTATGGCGATTCACGTATTCCTTCATTTTTTATGATGATCATCAGAGGCATAGCCCGCATTGTTTTATAAACACCATTTATAATTCATCATAAATAGATTGCCAGGCAAACGTTTACTTG
The DNA here is from genome assembly GCF_046550535.1 of Salmonella sp. SAL04213. Lineage (NCBI taxonomy): Bacteria > Pseudomonadati > Pseudomonadota > Gammaproteobacteria > Enterobacterales > Enterobacteriaceae > Salmonella > Salmonella sp. SAL04213. The sequence continues at coordinate 267,087 of NZ_JBGDXS010000006.1, forward strand.
ACTCCTCTTACCGTGATTTATCGGCTCAAACTCTTATTCTTCGCAAGAATCCACTAAAAACCTTGATTTTTATAGTCAAACCTCCGTATCTTGCGCCCCAATCTTTCCGGCCTTATATCGTTAATGGTAGCCTTCGCGCCCGGAAATTCGTTATGACGTTTTTTTAATAGATTAATGGTCCAAATTTATCCATGTAAGAAGCGGATTATTGCATTTGAGATCGGGATCACTGATAGATTCATCACTTAAATGTATCTTTCCGCCCGAAAATTATTACGGCGAAAAATTATATAAAAAGCGTCCCTAAGCAGATTTCATTTTACGATCAGGTCTTTTTTCATTGGATTAGACCAGCAACCTGATTTTTAGCATCCTCCAGGAGAAATAGATGGAAACCACTCAGACCAGCACGATTGCTTCGATTGACTCTCGAAGCGCATGGCGCAAAACGGATACCATGTGGATGCTGGGCCTTTACGGCACGGCTATCGGCGCGGGCGTTCTGTTCCTGCCAATCAACGCAGGCGTCGGCGGCATGATTCCGCTCATCATCATGGCGATTCTCGCTTTCCCGATGACCTTTTTCGCACACCGTGGCTTAACCCGCTTCGTGCTGTCCGGTAAAAACCCGGGTGAAGACATCACTGAAGTCGTTGAGGAACACTTCGGTATCGGCGCAGGTAAACTGATTACCCTGCTCTACTTCTTCGCGATTTACCCCATCCTGCTGGTTTACAGCGTGGCGATTACTAATACCGTGGAAAGCTTCCTGACCCACCAGTTAGCGATTAATCCGCCGCCGCGGGCGATTCTTTCCCTGATCCTGATTGTTGGCATGATGACCATCGTGCGCTTCGGCGAGCAAATGATCGTTAAGGCGATGAGTATCCTGGTATTCCCGTTCGTCGCTGCGCTGATGCTGCTGGCCTTGTACCTGATCCCGCAGTGGAACGGCGCGGCGCTGGAAACGCTGTCCTTTGATTCCGCCGCGTCTACCGGTAACGGTCTGTGGATGACGCTGTGGCTGGCGATTCCGGTGATGGTTTTCTCTTTCAACCACTCCCCGATCATCTCCTCCTTCGCGGTTGCGAAGCGTGAAGAGTACGGTGAAGGCGCAGAGAAGAAATGTTCTAAAATTCTGGCCTTCGCCCACATCATGATGGTGCTGACCGTAATGTTCTTCGTCTTCAGCTGCGTGCTGAGCCTGACGCCGGCGGATCTGGCAGCGGCAAAAGAGCAGAACATCTCTATTCTGTCTTACCTGGCGAACCACTTTAACGCGCCGATCATCGCCTGGATGGCGCCGATCATTGCGATGATTGCTATCACCAAATCCTTCCTCGGCCACTACCTGGGCGCGCGTGAAGGCTTTAACGGGATGGTGATTAAATCGCTGCGTGGTAAAGGTAAATCCATCGAAATCAACAAACTGAATAAAATTACCGCGCTGTTCATGCTGGTCACCACCTGGATTGTGGCGACGCTGAACCCCAGCATCCTGGGCATGATTGAAACCCTGGGCGGCCCGATCATCGCGATGATTCTGTTCCTGATGCCGATGTATGCCATCCAGAAAGTACCGGCAATGCGTAAGTACAGCGGTCATATCAGCAACGTATTCGTTGTGATTATGGGCCTGATTGCCATCTCCGCTATTTTCTACTCACTGTTCAGCTAAGTCCTTTAGCGCCGCTTACCGCGGCGCTTCTCTATGATACAACCGCAATGGATGCCCTATGATTAGCGTATTCGATATTTTTAAAATCGGCATTGGCCCTTCCAGTTCTCACACCGTCGGACCAATGAAAGCAGGCAAGCAGTTCACGGACGATCTGATTGCCCGCCATATCCTTACAGATGTCACCCGCGTCGTGGTGGATGTCTACGGCTCTCTGTCATTGACGGGTAAAGGCCACCACACTGATATCGCCATTATTATGGGCCTGGCGGGGAATCTGCCGGACACCGTCGATATCGACGCCATTCCGTCCTTTATCCAGGATGTGAACACCCATGGGCGTTTACTACTGGCTAATGGGCAGCATGAAGTCGAATTTCCGGTCGATAAGTGCATGAATTTCCACGCCGACAACCTGTCTCTGCATGAAAATGGGATGCGTATTACCGCGCTGGCGGGCGATAAGGTGCTCTACAGCCAAACCTACTACTCCATTGGCGGCGGCTTTATCGTCGATGAAGAGCACTTTGGTTTGACGAATAGCGAACCTGTTAACGTGCCGTACCCTTACAAAACCGCCGCGGATTTACAGCGCCACTGCCAGGAGACGGGCCTGTCGCTCTCCGGTCTGATGATGCAAAACGAACTGGCCCTGCACAGTAAAGAAGCGCTGGAGCAGCACTTCGCCAGGGTCTGGGAGGTGATGCGCAGCGGTATTGAGCGCGGTATCACCACCGAGGGCGTATTGCCGGGCAAACTGCGCGTTCCGCGTCGCGCGGCGGCGCTGCGTCGGGTGCTGGTCAGTCAGGATAAGACCACCACCGATCCGATGGCGGTCGTCGACTGGATCAATATGTTCGCGCTGGCGGTGAACGAAGAGAATGCCGCAGGCGGACGAGTAGTCACTGCCCCGACTAACGGCGCATGTGGTATTGTTCCGGCGGTGCTGGCGTACTATGACAAGTTTATCCGCGAAGTAAATGCTAACTCGCTTGCTCGCTATATGTTGGTCGCCAGCGCGATTGGCTCGCTGTATAAGATGAACGCCTCTATTTCCGGCGCCGAGGTGGGTTGTCAGGGAGAGGTCGGCGTGGCCTGTTCCATGGCGGCAGCGGGTCTGGCCGAGCTGCTGGGCGGTAGTCCGGCGCAGGTGTGTATCGCCGCAGAAATCGCCATGGAGCATAATCTGGGGTTAACTTGCGATCCGGTTGCCGGTCAGGTACAGGTTCCCTGCATTGAGCGTAACGCGATTGCTTCAGTCAAAGCGGTCAACGCCGCGCGTATGGCGCTGCGCCGTACCAGCGAACCGCGCGTATGCCTCGATAAAGTGATTGAGACCATGTACGAAACCGGTAAAGACATGAACGCTAAGTACCGCGAAACTTCGCGCGGCGGCCTGGCGATGAAGATCGTTACCTGCGATTAATTCTCAGCACATTTTAGGATCTGTAGGCCGGATAAGGCGCTCGCCGCCATCCGGCTTTTGTTTCCTGATGGCGCTTCGCTTATCAGGCCTACGGATAGCGCTATTTCGCAATGCTCGCCTCCCCCCGCCGTGAATGTTACCCTACGCGCAGGTTTGTAAGGGAGAACACCGTGGCTGCTCATCTGCTTATCGTCGACGCGCTCAATTTGATTCGCCGTATTCACGCCGTTCAGGGATCGCCCTGTGTGGAAACCTGCCAACACGCGCTCGATCAATTGATTATCCACAGCCAGCCAACCCATGCCGTAGCGGTATTTGATGACGACGCGCGCAGCAGCGGCTGGCGTCATCAGCGTTTGCCGGACTACAAAGCAGGACGTCCGCCGATGCCTGACGATTTACATAATGAAATGCCCGCCCTACGCGCCGCGTTTGAACAGCGCGGCGTACGCTGTTGGGCATCAGACGGTAACGAAGCGGACGATCTGGCGGCGACGCTGGCGCTAAAAGTTACCGAAGCCGGACACCAGGCAACCATTGTGTCAACCGATAAAGGCTATTGCCAGTTGCTCTCTCCGGGATTGCGCATTCGCGACTACTTCCAGAAACGCTGGCTGGACGCGCCGTTTATTGAAAAAGAGTTTGGCGTACTTCCCCGGCAGTTGCCGGATTACTGGGGTCTGGCAGGAATCAGTAGTTCGAAAGTCCCCGGCGTTGCCGGTATCGGCCCCAAAAGCGCGACCCAGCTGTTGATTCAGTTTCAAAATCTGGAGGGAATTTACGCCCATCTGGACGAGGTGCCGGAAAAGTGGCGCAAAAAGCTTGAGACGCATAAAGAAATGGCATTTCTTTGCCGCGATATTGCACGTCTGCAAACCGATTTACATATCGACGGAAACTTACAGCAGCTACGGCTGGCGCGGTAGTTTTGTTGCCGGATGGCGGCGTGAACGCCTTATCCGGCCTACAGAACTGCACGAAATGTAGAGCGGATAAGCGCAGCGCCATCCGGCAAAATTACCAGGCGATATGATACAGTTCGACAATGTCCGCCAGACTCGCTTCACGCGGATTGCCGCCCGTACAGACATCATCGAACGCCGCCTGCGCCAGCGCCGGGATATCCTCTTTTCGAACGCCGACATCACGCAAATGCAGCGGAATTCCCACATCGCGATTTAGCGTAAATACGGCTTCCACTGCGGCATTACGCGCCTCTTCAAGGCTCAATCCTTCTACCTTCACCCCCATCGCCCGGGCGATATCACGAAATTTCTCGTTGGTAGACCCAGCATTGAAACGCATCACATGCGGAAGCAAAATAGCATTCGCGACGCCGTGTGGCGTGTTGTAAAACGCGCCCAACGGATGCGCCATCCCATGCACCAGCCCCAGCCCCACATTGGAAAACCCCATCCCGGCAACGTATTGCCCCAGCGCCATCGCCTCACCAGCCTCTTTTTCTCCGGCTACGGCGCCGCGTAGCGCGCCAGCAATAATCTCAATGGCTTTGATATGTAAGGCATCCGTCAGCGCCCATGCGGCCCGGGTAATATAGCCTTCAATAGCATGGGTTAGCGCATCCACGCCCGTTGCCGCTTTCAGCGCGGGCGGCATACCGTCCATCATATCGGCATCGATAAATGCCGCCTGCGGAATATCATGTGGATCGACACAAACGAATTTGCGCCGTTTCTCCTCATCGGTAATCACATAATTGATAGTGACTTCCGCCGCGGTTCCCGCCGTTGTCGGGATCGCCATAATCGGCACGCTGGGTTTACGGGTCGGCGATAGCCCTTCCAGACTGCGCACATCGGCAAATTCCGGATTGTTACTGATAATACCGATCGCTTTGCAGGTATCCTGCGGAGAACCGCCGCCAATGGCGATGAGATAGTCCGCGCCACTTTGGGTAAAGACCTTAAGCCCTTCCTGGACAACGGAAATCGTAGGATTAGGGATCACGCCCGCATAGATCTCCCACGCCAGCCCTGCGGCATCCATTCTGCTTGTCACTTTATCGACCACACCGCATTGCACCAGCGTTTTATCGGTAACAATCAGCGCTTTATGATAACCGCGGCGCGTCACCTCATCGGTTAATGCGTCCACCGCTCCCCGGCCAAACCATGCCGTTTCATTCAGAATCATTCTGTTCGCCATCGCCTGTCTCCTGACATCACTCTTCAATACGTAATCCGTAAGTTTTAAATTTCTCCAGTACGATAGCGATCGCCTCGTCATCCAGTACCGGTACCGGATCGACAATGGCCAGCGTACTTAAATAGAGCTGCGCCAGCACTTCCACTTCATGCGCCAGCCACAACGCTTTGTCTAAATTTTCTTCACAAGCGATAAGCCCGTGATGCTGTAACAGCGTCGCTTTACGATTTTTAAGCGCCACGGCAACATGGTCAGAAAGTTCGCGGGTGCCAAAAGTGGCGTAGGGCGCGCAGGGAATAGAGTTTCCTCCTGCGGCGGCAATCATGTAGTGAATCGCCGGAATCGGGCGATTCAGGATCGAGACTGCCGTACAATGGACAGCGTGGTTATGTACCACGGCATTGGCGTCAGGGCGCGTCTGGTATGCCGCCATATGAAAACGCCACTCGCTGGAAGGCAGCTTGCCCTGCTCATGCTGACCGTCTGCATCAATAAAGACAATGTGCGACTCTGTCAGCTTCTCGTAGGGGATCCCCGTCGGCGTAATCAGCAATCCGCCCTGATAACGTACGCTCACGTTACCTGCCGTCCCCTGATTTAACCCTAACCGCGTCATTTCCAGACAGGTATCAATAATCTGCCGCGCCAGTCTATTTCGTTCCATTATTTACCTCTCTCTGTGATTCAAAATGAGACAACAAAACCGCCTTTCGCATTGCGCTGCTGTCCTGTTGAAATAATCGAATAGTTAGCAACTATCATCATACTGAATAAAGAGAAGGGAATTTAAATAACGATATTTTGTGATTCACATCAATTAATTCGCCACGATAAACCAGACGCCTACCGTTTCTCTCGCCGATAAATGCCCGCTCTTAATAATATTTTTTAAAACGGGCAAAAATGAAGAATAAGTTACTACTGCCCGTTTTCGTGGCAATAATTTAATTCGGGCATTCAGTCTGTGGTTTTTTAAATTAAACATCTCAAACGGTCATTTTTTTATGAAAATTAAAGTGATGATAATCACAGAATGCTCTGCTCTCAGGTATAAATGTGACCGCCATCATATTAAAAGGCCTTTTTTATTTGAAAATGAATCCATGAGTTCATTCCGGACGCCAATTTATTACCGGTAAGAAAAGCGAACTCACCTAATTTTACGGTCTGGTGACCAGAACCGACCGCACGCAAAAGCTTCTGAACCGATGAGGATGCTATGGGAAACACAACAATACAAACGCAGAGTTTTCGTGCTGTGGATGCAGAGCAAAGCAAGAGCAAGCGCTACATTATTCCATTCGCCTTACTTTGCTCGCTATTTTTTCTGTGGGCCGTCGCCAATAATCTGAATGACATTTTATTACCGCAGTTTCAACAAGCTTTTACGCTAACTAACTTTCAGGCTGGGCTTATTCAGTCAGCCTTTTATTTCGGTTATTTCGTCATTCCAATTCCTGCTGGGATTTTGATGAAAAAACTCAGTTATAAAGCAGGGATTATCACCGGGCTTTTTTTGTATGCTGTTGGCGCCGCATTATTCTGGCCTGCCGCCGAGATAATGAATTACACATTGTTTTTAATTGGCCTGTTTATCATCGCCGCCGGTTTAGGCTGCCTTGAAACTGCAGCCAACCCTTTTGTTACGGTATTAGGTCCAGAAAGCGGCGGACATTTCCGGCTTAATCTGGCGCAAACTTTTAACTCCTTTGGCGCTATTATCGCCGTTGTGTTTGGGCAAAGCCTTATTTTGTCTAACGTGCCGCATCAATCGCAAGAAGCGCTTGATAAAATGACGCCGGATCAGCTTAGCGCCTATAAACACAGCCTGGTGTTATCGGTACAAACGCCATACATGATTATCGTCGCCATCGTATTAGTAGTTGCGCTGCTGATTATGCTGACCAAATTTCCGGCCCTGCAAAGTGACGATCATAGCGATGCTAAACAAAGCTCTTTCTTATCTTCTCTCTCCCGACTCATCCGTATCCGCCACTGGCGCTGGGCGGTGCTGGCGCAGTTCTGCTATGTGGGGGCGCAAACCGCCTGCTGGAGCTATCTGATCCGCTACGCCATTGAGGAGATCCCTGGAATGACGCCCGGTTTCGCCGCCAATTACCTGACCGGCACGATGGTGTGCTTCTTTATCGGCCGTTTCACCGGGACCTGGCTTATCAGCCGCTTCGCGCCGCATAAAGTGCTGGCCGCCTACGCCCTGTTTGCCATGCTCCTGTGTCTGATTTCCGCCTTTAGCGGCGGACATATCGGCCTGCTGGCGCTGACGTTGTGTAGCGCATTTATGTCAATCCAGTACCCGACCATCTTCTCGCTGGGTATCAAAAATCTGGGACAGGACACTAAGTACGGCTCGTCTTTTATCGTCATGACCATCATTGGCGGCGGTATTGTCACGCCAGTAATGGGCTTCGTTAGCGACGCCGCAGGCAAAATCCCGACCGCCGAACTGGTTCCGGCATTGTGCTTTGCCGTCATCTTCATCTTTGCCCGTTTCCGTTCACAAGCGGCGACAAACTGAACATTTATCCGAATAACGTGAGGAATCTGTCATGAAAAAAATCAGCTTACCGAAAATCGGTATCCGCCCGGTGATTGATGGACGTCGTATGGGCGTACGCGAGTCGCTCGAAGAACAAACCATGAACATGGCGAAAGCGACGGCGGCGCTCATCACCGAGAAAATCCGCCACGCCTGCGGGGCTCAGGTGGAGTGCGTCATTGCGGATACCTGTATTGCCGGAATGGCGGAATCCGCCGCCTGTGAAGAAAAATTCAGTAGCCAGAACGTGGGCGTGACCATTACCGTTACGCCGTGCTGGTGCTATGGCAGCGAAACCATTGATATGGACCCGATGCGTCCGAAAGCCATCTGGGGCTTTAACGGCACAGAGCGTCCTGGGGCAGTTTACCTTGCCGCGGCGCTGGCGGCGCACAGCCAGAAAGGCATTCCGGCGTTCTCCATTTATGGCCATGATGTGCAGGATGCCGACGATACCTCCATTCCCGCCGACGTCGAAGAAAAACTGCTGCGTTTTGCGCGGGCAGGGTTAGCGGTAGCCAGCATGAAAGGCAAAAGCTACCTCTCCGTCGGCGGCGTGTCGATGGGGATCGCGGGTTCCATTGTCGATCATAACTTCTTTGAATCCTGGCTGGGCATGAAGGTGCAAGCGGTAGATATGACCGAACTGCGCCGCCGTATCGATCAAAAAATTTATGATGAGGCCGAACTGGAGATGGCGCTGGCGTGGGCGGATAAAAACTTCCGCTACGGCGAAGATCAGAACGCCTCGCAGTATAAGCGCAATGAAGCCCAGAACCGCGCGGTGTTAAAAGAGAGCCTGCTGATGGCGATGTGTATTCGCGACATGATGCAGGGCAACAAGACGCTGGCGGACAAAGGGTTAGTTGAAGAATCGCTGGGCTACAACGCCATTGCCGCCGGCTTCCAGGGCCAGCGCCACTGGACCGATCAATACCCGAACGGCGATACCGCCGAAGCGCTGCTCAATAGTTCTTTTGACTGGAACGGCGTACGCGAACCGTTTGTCGTCGCCACCGAAAATGACAGTCTGAACGGCGTAGCGATGCTGTTCGGCCATCAACTCACCGGTACCGCGCAGATCTTCGCCGACGTGCGAACCTACTGGTCGCCGGAAGCCGTAGAACGCGTCACCGGCCAGGCGCTCAGCGGACTGGCGGAGCACGGCATTATTCACCTGATTAACTCCGGTTCTGCCGCTCTGGACGGTGCCTGTAAACAGCGCGACAGCGAAGGCAAGCCGACCATGAAACCGCACTGGGAAATCAGCCAACAAGAGGCGGATGCGTGTCTGGCGGCCACTGAATGGTGCCCGGCGATTCACGAATACTTCCGCGGCGGCGGCTACTCATCCCGTTTCCTGACCGAAGGCGGCGTGCCATTCACCATGACCCGCGTGAATATCATCAAAGGCCTGGGGCCAGTACTGCAAATCGCCGAGGGCTGGAGCGTCGAACTGCCGAAAGCGATGCACGATCAGCTTGATGCCCGCACCAACTCTACCTGGCCTACTACCTGGTTTGCGCCGCGTCTTACCGGCAAAGGCCCGTTTACCGATGTCTATTCGGTGATGGCGAACTGGGGCGCTAACCACGGCGTACTCACCATCGGCCATGTAGGGGCGGACTTTATTACTCTCGCCGCGATGCTGCGTATCCCGGTATGTATGCACAACGTGGAGGAGGCGAAGATCTACCGTCCTTCCGCCTGGGCGGCTCACGGTATGGATATCGAAGGCCAGGATTATCGCGCCTGCCAGAATTATGGCCCGCTGTATAAACGTTAATGCGGCTTAGCCCGGTGGCGCAGGCTTACCGGGCCTACGGGCGCGTGAACCGTAGGCCGGATAAGCGTAGCGCCATCGGGCGGCGTTTATGGAGTTATCTATGAAACAAGACGTTATCCTGGTTCTCGACTGCGGTGCGACTAACGTTCGGGCGATCGCCGTTGATCGCCAGGGGAAAATTGTCGCCCGCGCCTCAACCGCTAACGCCAGCGACATTGCCGCAGAAAATAGCGCCTGGCATCAGTGGTCGCTGGACGCCATCCTGCAACGTTTCGCCGACTGCTGCAGGTCACTCTCCAGCGCCCTGTCGGAGTGTGTTGTTCGCGGTATTACGGTGACTACGTTCGGCGTCGATGGCGCGCTGGTCGATGCGCAGGGTAAGCTGCTCTACCCGGTCATCAGTTGGAAATGCCCGCGAACCGCTGCCGTGATGGAAACGATTGAGCGCTTTATCTCGCCCCGGCAATTGCAGACGCTCTCCGGCGTCGGCGCGTTCAGCTTTAACACGCTGTATAAACTGGTCTGGCTTAAAGAGAATCATCCGCGCCTGCTGGAACAAGCTCACTGCTGGCTGTTTATCTCGTCGCTGATTAACCACCGTCTGACCGGCGAGTTTACGACCGATATCACTATGGCAGGCACCAGCCAGCTCCTGGATATCCATCAGCGCGACTTTAGTCCGGAAATCCTGCAGGCGACGGGCCTGGCGCGCCGCCTGTTCCCACGTATCGTGGAAGCGGGCGCCCCGATAGGCACGCTACAGACAGACGCGGCCAGGCTACTCGGTCTCCCGGCGGGTGTGCCGGTGATCTCTGCCGGACACGATACTCAGTTCGCGTTATTCGGCGCTGGCGCGCAGCAAGGTGAACCGGTGCTCTCCTCCGGAACATGGGAGATTCTGATGGTGCGCAGCGGTCAGGTGGATACCTCGCTGCTCAGTCAGTATCCGGGCTCGACCTGTGAACTGGACAGTCAGTCGGGGCTTTATAACCCCGGAATGCAGTGGCTGGCCTCCGGCGTACTCGAATGGGTACGAAAACTGCTGTGGACGCCGGAAACGCCATGGCAAACGCTGATCGACGAAGCGCGCGCTATTCCCGCTGGCGCGGAAGGCGTGCGGATGCAGTGCGATCTACTCGCCTGCCAAAATGCAGGCTGGCAGGGCGTGACGCTCAATACCACCCGCGGCCATTTCTATCGCGCCGCGCTGGAAGGCCTGACGGCGCAACTGCAGCGTAACCTGCGCACGCTGGAGAAAATCGGTCATTTTAACGCCACAGAACTGTTACTGGTTGGCGGCGGCAGTCGCAACGCTTTATGGAATCAAATTAAAGCGAATCAGCTTGCTCTCCCTATCAAAGTGCTGGACGATGCGGAAACCACCGTGGCCGGCGCTGCCATGTTTGGCTGGTACGGCGTAGGCGAATTTAGTAGCCCGGAGCAGGCGCGCGCGCAGGTCAATTATCAGTATCGCTATTTCTGGCCGCAAACCGAACCTGAAATTATTGAGGGAGTATGAAATGCTAAAAACCATTTCACCGTTAATTTCCCCGACACTGCTCAAAGTGCTGGCCGAGATGGGCCACGGGGACGAAATCATTTTTTCCGACGCTCACTTTCCCGCGCATAGCCTGGGCCCGCAGGTGATTCGCGCCGATGGTCTTAGCGTCAGCGATCTACTGCGGGCAATCATTCCGCTCTTTGAGCTGGATAGCTACGCTCCGCCGCTGGTGATGATGGCCGCCGTGGAAGGCGACACGCTCGACCCCAGCGTTGAAGCGCGCTATCGCGATGCCTTGTCATTAGAAGCGCCGTGCCCGGATATCGTTCGTATCGACCGCTATGCGTTTTATGAGCGGGCGCAAAAAGCGTTTGCGATCGTTATCACAGGTGAGTGCGCGAAGTACGGAAATATTCTTTTAAAAAAAGGGGTAACGCCGTAATCTCTTGCCGGTGCGCCCGCATGACGCGGGCGTTCATCGAATGATGGGGTGAGAAAAATGAAAGCGGCACGCCAACAAGCGATAGTCGATCTGCTGATCAACCATAAAAGTCTGACCACCGAAGCGCTGGCCACCCGGCTTAACGTCAGTAAAGAGACCATCCGCCGCGATCTCAGTGAACTACAGACGCAGGGAAAAGTGCTGCGTAATCACGGACGAGCTAAATATATTCATCGTGAAAATCAGGACAGCGGCGATCCATTCCATATCCGCCTGAAAAGCCATTATGCGCACAAAGCCGATATTGCCCGTGAAGCGTTAGCGTGGATAGAAGAAGGAATGACGATTGCGCTGGATGCCAGTTCAACCTGCTGGTATCTGGCCCGCCAGTTGCCGGATATTCCCATTCAGGTTTTTACCAATAGCCATCCTATCTGTCAGGAGCTGGGAAAACGCGAACGCATTACGCTGATAAGTTCCGGCGGCCAGCTTGAACGTAAATATGGCTGTTATGTTAATCCGTCGCTTATCTCACAGCTAAAATCGCTTGATATCGATCTGTTCATCTTTTCCTGTGAGGGGATCGACGGCGGCGGCGATCTGTGGGACTCCAATGCGATCAACGCCGATTTTAAATCTATCCTGCTCAGGCGCGCCTCGCAGTCTTTATTATTGATTGATAAAAGTAAATTTAATCGTTCAGGAGAGGCGCGCATCGGCCATCTGGATGATGTGACGCATATTGTTTCAGATGCGCCGCAGTCATAGGCCGGATAAGCGTGCGTCATCCGGCGCTGATGACGCGCCGGATGACGGCAGCGCGTTTTTATCGCTCGTCGCGACGTCCGCCAACAGCCGCCCACAATCGACGCACGTGTACCGTCACCTCTTCGCGATCGTGATAAAGCTGACGCGCCTGGATCTGCGCATTAACGCCATGCTCATCCAACTGCGCCTGAAGATACGCCAGGTTATGCGACACCTCTTCATAGCGTTTTTTCATCGGCAGTTTAAGGTTAAAAATCGTCTCCCGGCACCAGCCGTTCACCAGCCACTGCGCCATTAACGCGGTGACTTTGGCCGGCTTCTCCACCATATCGCAGACCATCCACGAAATATTATTCCGGTTCGGACGGTACCTGAAGCCATCCTCACGCAACCAGGTCACCTGTCCGGTGTCCATCAGGCTTTGCGCCATCGGGCCGTTATCTACGGAGTAAACCCACATATTGCGCTTCACTAACTGGTACGTCCATCCGCCGGGACAGGCGCCCAAATCCACCGCATACATGCCGTTCGCCAGACGTTCATCCCACTCATCTTCCGGGATGAAAACGTGGAGCGCCTCTTCCAGTTTCAGCGTTGAGCGGCTCGGCGCATCAGACGGAAACTTCAAACGCGGGATGCCCATATAAAACGGTGAATTGTTATGCGCGAACGAATAACCGGTATAGCAGCATCCTGGCGCGATAAAAAAGACATGAACGACCGGACGCTTCGGCGTTTCATAATTCGTCAATACGCCCGCATCACGCAAAGCCGCGCGCAGCGGCACCGTAAATTTGCGGCAGAACTTCATCAGTTCTTTACTTTCATTGGTATCGGCGACTTCAACCCGCAGCTCGCCGCCCTTTTCCACTACGCCCTGCAACATGCCAACAATCGGCGTAATTCTGTCTTCCGGCGGTAAATGTTGCAGCAGTTCACCCACCACAAACCACTGGCGGGCGAAAATCAGCGAACTGAACGGCAGTTCTGAAATCAGCTTTTCGCCATCTTCCGGCTGGTAGCATTCATAAATGACATAGCCTGCGTTCTCTTTTACGCGTGCAAAACCAAATATTTCCCGTTTTCCCGCTTTATCGGTAATTTCTGCAGCGCACTCTTTTTCAAACCCCGGACGGCAGAGCAAGACAACTTTATTCATGGCTCGCGCCCTTACGTTTCATACGAATGGCGCCAATCAGCAATAGCGCCCAGCCCACCAGGAAACTGACGCCGCCGACAGGCGTGATATACGCCCACAGGCGCAGATGCGAAAGCGCAAGGCAGTACAGACTGCCGCTAAACAGCACTGTGCCCAGCGCCAGAAAAACGCTGCTCCAGTAAAACCAGATGCTGATACGGCGCTGCATCGCCACCGCCAGGCCAAAGATCGCCAGCGTATGGAACGCCTGATATTGCAGGCCGGTCTGAATCCAGCCCATTTCAACCACGCCCAGGGTTTTACTCAAAACATGCGCCCCGAACGCGCCCAGAGCAACGTAAATAAAACCGCTGATAGCGGCGACAATCAGCATAAAACGGCTGGTCATGGTCATACCCTAAGTTAATTATTGTTCGTAACGAAAACGGAATTTTTCTTGCTCCGTCGCCGCCTTCGCCAAAATCCACTGACGGAAGGCGGCTATTTTACCCAGTTCTGCCTGGCTGTCATGACAAACCAGATAAAAAGCATTCTTACTCACCAGAACATCGTTAAATGGACACACCAGTCGCCCGGCTTCAATTTCCGACTGCGCCATAACATTATTCGCCAGCGCGATCCCCTGTCCGTGAATAGCGGCCTGTAGCACCATCGCGCTGTGGCTAAATATCGGCCCTTGCTGAACGTTAATATGGTTGAGTCCTAACTGACGAGTGTAGGCCTGCCAGTCACGCCGGGAGGCGTCGTGCAATAGCGTGTGTTTCGCCAGATCTTCCGGCGTTTTTAACGGTTTTTCGCCTGTGAGTAATAAAGGAGAACAGACGGGCAGTAAATATTCTGCGTATAATTTTTCGACGCGCAAGCCCGGCCAGTTTCCCCGGCCATAAAAAATCGCGACATCGACATCGTCTGCCAGTTTATCTTCCTGACGGTCAACGGCTTGTATCCGAACGTCAATTCCCGGATAAGCTGAGTTAAAGCTGGAGAGCCTGGGCACCAGCCACTGGATGGCAAAACTGGGTGGTAAACTCACCGTCAGCGCCCCTTTAGCACTGCGCGCCTGAAGCTTACGCGTTGCTTCCGTGAGCTGGGAAAATATCTCTTTAATGTCGAGAAAATAGCTTTGGCCTTCTTCCGTCAGCAGCAGCGAACGATTGCGGCGGCGGAACAGTTTTAGCCCCAAAAAATCCTCAAGTGACTTAATTTGGTGGCTTACTGCGGCCTGCGTCACAAAAAGTTCTTCCGCTGCTCGCGTAAAGCTCAAATGGCGCGCGGCAGCATCAAAAACGCGTAACGCATTTAAAGGAGGTAATCGTTTTGACATGGCCTCTGGACTTAATGTCGAATGAATTTAACAAATAGGTAACAACATGTAACCTATTAGTTTTTTTAATCTGAGACATTATAAATTGTCCGTTGAGGTTCTACCAGCAAATACCTATAGTGGCGGCACTTCCTGAGCCGGAACGAAAAGTTTTATCGGAATGCGTGTTCTGATGGGCTTTTGGCTTACGGTTGTGATGTTGTGTTGTTGTGTTTGCAATTGGTCTGCGATTCAGACCACGGTAGCGAGACTACCCTTTTTCACTTCCTGTACATTTACCCTGTCTGTCCATAGTGATTAATGTAGCACCGCCATATTGCGGTGCTTTTTTTTGTATAACAAACGGTTAGTTTTCCAGAGCCACCATCTCTTTCACGTCAGTACGATTGATCTGCTGTTTGTTGCCATTAGCGTCTTTATACGAAATCATACCGGTATCGTTATCGGTCTGGGGTTTACCGTCGGTCACAATGCTACGTCCATCATTGGTGTGCATAACGTAATTAGGACCGGAACAGGCGCTCAGGGCAAAAGTCAGCATACATGCAGAGATAATTGCGGCAGTCTTTTTCATCTTCTTCTCCTTAAAGCTGTTTGTGCTATTTAAAGCGGACTCCGTAACAGGCTTAAACATTCGCCTAACATTATTCAGCATAACCTCCTTTACATAATTCGCCAGGATATACAGACGATTCCGATGGTTAGGACAAACCTTGTATCAGCCGCGCTTTTACGCCACGATCGGTAAACTGAACCGAGGAATATCATGAACGCTTTTAATCCCACGCAGTTTCGCGCGCAGTTTCCCGCGCTAGCCGATGCGGGTGTTTATCTCGATAGCGCCGCCACGGCATTAAAGCCACAGGCAGTCATTGACGCCACGCACCAGTTTTATTGTTTGAGCGCCGGTAACGTTCATCGTAGCCAGTTTGCGCAGGCGCAGCGCCTGACGGCGCAATATGAAGCGGCCAGAGCAAAAGCGGCGCGACTGTTAAACGCGCCCGATGAAAAAAGTATCGTCTGGACACGCGGCACCACCGAAGCGATCAACATGGTGGCGCAGTGTTACGCCCGTCCTCGTCTGCGCCCCGGCGATGAAATTATCGTTAGCGTCGCCGAGCATCACGCCAACCTTGTGCCCTGGCTGATGGTGGCGCAACAAACCGGCGCGCAGGTCATAAAACTGCCGCTTAATGACCGGCGTCTTCCTGATATTGAACGTCTGCCGGAACTGATCACGTCGCGCAGCCGCATTCTGGCGCTGGGGCAAATGTCGAACGTAACGGGTGGCTGCCCGGATCTCGCAAGCGCTATCAGCGCCGCTCACGCAGCGGGAATGGTCGTGATGGTAGATGGCGCGCAAGGCGCGGTACACTTCCCGGCGGATGTTCAGCAGCTTGATATCGATTTTTATGCTTTTTCCGCTCACAAACTGTATGGCCCGACCGGTATCGGCGT
Source organism: Salmonella sp. SAL04213 (assembly GCF_046550535.1). Lineage (NCBI taxonomy): Bacteria > Pseudomonadati > Pseudomonadota > Gammaproteobacteria > Enterobacterales > Enterobacteriaceae > Salmonella > Salmonella sp. SAL04213. Next base: position 283,352 of record NZ_JBGDXS010000006.1, read on the forward strand.
GCTGTACGGTAAGCCGGAGCTTCTTGAGGCGATGTCGCCCTGGCTCGGCGGCGGCAAGATGATCCGTGACGTTAGCTTTGAAGGCTTCACCACTCAAAGCGCTCCCTGGAAGCTGGAAGCGGGGACGCCGAACGTCGCCGGGGTCATCGGCCTGAGCGCTGCGCTGGAATGGCTGTCCGATATCGATATTGAACAGGCCGAAAACTGGAGCCGGGGGCTGGCGACGCTGGCGGAAGACGCACTGGCGAAACGCCCGGGCTTTCGTTCGTTCCGCTGCCAGGACTCCAGCCTGCTGGCCTTTGATTTTGTCGGCGTGCACCACAGCGATATGGTGACACTGCTGGCGGAATACGGTATTGCGCTCCGGGCCGGGCAACATTGCGCCCAGCCATTGCTGGCGGAACTTGGCGTCACAGGGACTCTGCGTGCCTCTTTTGCGCCGTATAATACCCAACATGATGTGGATGCGTTGGTTAACGCCGTTGACCGCGCGCTGGAACTGCTGGTGGATTAATGACAAACCCTCTTTATACCGGACACCCGTTCGGCACAACGGTAACGGAAGAGACGTTACGCGCTATCTTTCTCCCGCTGACCCAGTGGGAGGATAAATATCGTCAGTTGATTCTGTTAGGAAAACAGCTCCCCGCTCTGCCGGATGAATGCAAAGCGCAGGCGAAAGAGATAGCCGGCTGCGAGAACCGCGTCTGGCTGGGCTTTACCCGATCAGATAACGGAACGATGCACTTTTTCGGCGACAGTGAGGGGCGGATTGTCCGCGGCCTGCTGGCGGTATTGCTCACCGCGGTGGAAGGAAAAAACGCCGCCGAATTACAGGCTCGTTCACCGCTGGCGCTGTTTGATGAGCTGGGTTTACGCGCCCAGCTTAGCGCCTCACGCAGTCAGGGGCTGAACGCGCTGAGCGAAGCGATTGTTGCCGCAACGCATAAGGGTTGAAATAGCGTAAATATTCTGTCGCCTGACAGCGCCGTCCACGGCGGTCAGGCGATGCAGATAAAATAATCCAGTCACTTTATTAGTTTCGGCGTCAGATTTCCCTGATAAACATTCTTTTGATTTTTATCAGCTATCACAATGAAATTACAATGTTAGAATCCATGTTAAAACGGCGTGAAGATTTTAGAGTAAATAAAGCCACTCGATGTAGCGTAGCAGGAGAACTGGAAACTTCATACGTATCGGGTGAAGTTATAACAGGATATGGATAAGTGGAAAAATATCTGCGTAGCGGTACCATGTTTGTGGTACTGGCATTTATATTATGGGGGTTAACACCTTTATATTATCAATATTTATCAGGGGGGAACCTCGCACAAATATTGATATACCGGGTATTCTGGTCAATTCCATTATTACTGGCAGTAAGATTGTTATTTCGGCAGCGAACGCGATTTCATGATGCCTGGAAAGATAAAAAATCTTTTTTCTTCTGCATGATTGCCGGACTTTTGATGATTGTCTCATGGTCATCTTTTATTTATGCGCTAACCCATCATCTGGTACTTGATGCCAGCCTCGGCTATTTTATCAACCCGCTATTTGTTATTGCGCTGGGATGCATTTTTCTTAAAGAAAAACTGTCGTTGTTTCAGGCCATCGCCGTTTTTTCTGGTGTCTGTGGCCTGACTTTTCAAATTATCATGTTACGGCATTTCCCGGCGCTGGCGCTAACCATGGGATTATCATTTGCGCTATATGGCCTGGCGCGAAAGTTTATACATTATGATGTGATGACATCGATAACGATTGAAACATTATGGGCATTGCCTGTCTCACTATTAATTTTTCTCTTTAGCGATACTGGACCAATTATATCCGCTAATACTCCTTTCTTTTTGTATGTTATGACGGCGCCAGTGACAATCATTCCACTGGTATTATTTGCCATCGCGTTAAATCACACCTCGTTGATTGTCACCGGACTGGCGCAATATATAGAGCCGTCTTTACAGTTCTTACTTGCCATTATGATATTTGGCGAGCACATTAATTACGCGGAACTGCTCTGCTTTTGTGCAGTATGGTTCGGGTTGTTTCTATGCATATCTGAAAATTTATATTCCCATTATCTCCGCGCCCGTCTGAAACCGGTGTTCGGCAGGGTACAGCGCTTCTTTCGCTAACAAAGGGCGCAGGGCCGGATACGCGTCTGCGTGACACTCCGCCCCGTCCTTTTATTCTTGTCGCGCCGCTTTAGCCATGATCTTCTTCAGCGCATGGGAAACGGCGACAAAACCGAACGTTGCCGTCACCATCGTCGCCGCGCCGAAGCCAGAGGCGCAATCCATCCGTTTTGGCCCTTCTGCGGTAGCTTTCATCGCGCATACGGAACCGTCCGCCTGTGGGTAAACCAGCGCTTCAGTGGAAAAAACACAGTCCACGCCCAGCTTACCTTTACTGTTCTTCACTACGCCAAAATTATGTTTCAATCTCTCGCGCAGTTTTGCCGCCAGCGGATCCTGGATGGTTTTCGCCAAATCAGCGACCTGGATTTGCGTCGGATCGATCTGCCCGCCCGCGCCGCCAGTGGTCACTAAAGGAACCTTATATCGGCGACAGTACGCAATCAGCGCGGCTTTTGGACGAACGCTGTCAATGGCGTCAATGACATAGGTAAAACCCGCGCTCATATAACCCGCCACATTATCCGGCGTGATGAAATCATCGATAACCGTTACCCGGCACTCCGGGTTAATTTGCCGAATCCGTTCGGCCATCACTTCCGCTTTCGCCAACCCGACGTTATCACGCAACGCATGGATCTGACGGTTCGTATTGGTCACGCAGACATCGTCCATATCAATCAGCGTAATCGCGCCGATGCCCGTACGCGCCAGCGCCTCTGCCGCCCATGATCCCACCCCGCCGATTCCCACGACGCAGATATGCGCCTCAGCAAACTGCTGCAGCGCTTTTTCACCGTACAGACGCGCGGTGCCGCCAAAGCGTTGGCGCCAGGCATCACTTATCACCACTGACATATGACCTCAGAATAAAAAAAGGTGAGGTTATTCCTCACCCCTGCTCACTATTTTCAGGCCCGATAGCGATCGCGTTATCGGGCAATCCGGTTGTCGCAGAATACCACAATCAGCCGCTAAACACGTTACCGGCGCCCGGCGCGCTTTTTAACACCCAGACGCGACCATAGTGATTATACCATCCGGCACGATGCCCGGCATCCGGGCCGATCCCCTGGTAAATATCAAAGTGCTGGCCTTTAATCGCTCCGCCGACATCCAGCGCGACCATCAAACGTAGCTCATACTGACCGCTAAATTTACCGTTGTTATCCAGCAACGGTACTTCCGCCAACAAGGTCGTACCCGGCGGAATGATGCTGCGGTCGGAGGCGACGGATGCTCGCCCAATCAGCGGTACAGCGCTGGCACCTTTGACCGGCGCAAAAGATTGCGGCTTAAAGAAGACGAACGACGGGTTCTGCTCCAGTAATTCACGCACTTCCGCTTCGCTGTGCTTCTCTCCCCATTCGCGTATGGCCTGCATCGACATATCTTCTTTTTTCACTTCACCGCGATCGATAAGCACTTTACCAATACTGCGATAAGGCCAGCCGTTTTTACCGGCATAACTAAAGAAGTTCAGCGGACTACCATCACCGAAATCAATATAACCGCTGCCCTGGACATCCATAATAAAGTTATCCATCAGCGAATTACTCCAGGCCAGGATGTACTTATCGCTCAGCGCGCCTGCGTAGATCTGAGCGCGGGACGGTAAGCGTCCGCGTTTTGGCGGCATACTATAGATAGGATACTGGAACGCGCCCTGGCGCGTATGGCGAGCCTGAACGACGGGCGTATAGTAGCCCGTGAACTGGACGTTACCGTAGTTGTCGGTGCCTTCCATCTGCCAGGCATCAATACCAAACTGGCGCATAGTGCGCGTATCGCCTCCGGAACGTAACCAGTTCTGGACAGCGTTATAGACGTTGCTTTGATTGGTGTATAAACGCGGCGACGCGGAACGGATCTGGTTGACCTGCTCGGCAAAGTCACCAGCATTAATCGGCGCGCCCACCGCGTCCGGCTGGTTTACCAGGGAGAAGGGCTGGGTAAATTTCCCGTCCTTATATTGCTGACCGCGATCGGTCGGTTTTGATGAACAGGCAGCCAGCATTGCCAGCATTACGCCTGTCGCCACATATTTTGCCCAACGTCCTTTCATGGTGTCTCGTCTTCTGCGTAATCGAAAGTGCCCGGTGAAGATAACAAACCGTCCGGAGTAATGAAATGCGATCGCGATCTCATTATGTAAATTCGTTTAAAAATCGCGCTATCTGCGGTGTATTTGCGCAATTCATGAGAAATTAGCGATTTATATGAAAAAAGGGTTGCAACAAAAGCTCAGCGGAGTATAGTGCGCATCCACGGACGCGGGGTGGAGCAGCCTGGTAGCTCGTCGGGCTCATAACCCGAAGGTCGTCGGTTCAAATCCGGCCCCCGCAACCAATTACAATGAGAATGCAAGTTTAGACGGACGCGGGGTGGAGCAGCCTGGTAGCTCGTCGGGCTCATAACCCGAAGGTCGTCGGTTCAAATCCGGCCCCCGCAACCAACTTAATGAACACCCTTACGGGTGTTTTTTTGTATCTGTCGTCTGGTCCGCAACGACAGTGCGGGCAGCATCCTACTTACCCGCGCAATAAACTCGCCGTCATCTCAGGTTAACTTCTTCTCGCCAGCGTCGCCCCATCGGCAAAATACGCTTTAATGCCCGCCAGAATCGACTCTGCGACCTGTTGCTGGAACGTCGCGGTCTTGAGCTTGCGTTCTTCTTCAATGTTACTGATAAACGCCGTCTCGACCAGAATAGACGGAATATCGGGCGCCTTTAACACCGCAAACCCCGCCTGCTCGACCTTGTTTTTATGCAGATCATTAATTTTACCAAGCTGCTTCAACACCGCTTTACCGAATTTCAAACTATCGGCAATGGTCAGCGATTGCACCATATCGAACATCGTATGGTCGACATAACGGTCACCGCTTTTGCTCACGCCGCCAATTAAGTCCGAGGCGTTCTGCGTTTGCGCCAGATATTTCGCCGCGGTACTGGTGGCGCCTTTGGTCGATAGCGCGAATACGGATGAACCGCTAGGCTGCCGGCTGGTGAAGGCATCCGCATGAATAGAGACAAACAGGTCGGCGCGCTGTTTCTGCGCTTTCGCCACCCGGACTTTTAACGGAATGAAGATGTCTTCATTGCGCGTCATATAGACCCTCATGTTGCCTTCTTTTTCGATCAACGCGCGCAGGCGGCGGGCTATCTGGAGCACCACGTCTTTTTCACGCGTTTTGTATTTGCCTATCGCGCCGGGGTCTTCGCCGCCGTGTCCCGGATCAAGCATAATGACAATGGGGCGGTCGCGCCCCGCTTTACCGGGCTGCGGCCCGCTTTGCGAAGGCGGCACTTGTTTATCCAGATCGCCTTTATTGTAGTCTTCCAGCAGCGCCAGCAGCGGATCCTGCATATCCTGCGCATTGGCAGGATAAAGATCCATCACCAGTCGTTCTTTAAAGCCTGCTACAGGCGCCAGCGCAAATAGCTGCGGCTTCACGTTTTGTTTTAGCTCAAAGACCATACGCACAGTCTTAGGATCAAACTGCCCTACCCTTGCGGATTTGATATACGGATCGTCGCTGCGAATCTGCGCGCCAATGCCTTTAAGCACCGAGTTCAGATTCACATCCTCAATATCTACCACCACGCGGTCCGGGTTACTTAAGGCAAATTGTTTATATTTCAGCAGACGATTCGACTCTACCGTGACGCGGGTATAGCTGGACGCAGGCCAGATACGCACCGCAACGACCTGGCTTACGGCAGCCAGCCCGACCTGGCTCACGCTTAATAGCCACATGGCGCCCGCGCCTTGTAGTAAACGGCGACGGCTGATTGCTGAATTGGCTCCCGACATGCTTCTCCCGAGCAAAAACTAAATAGAGATCATACAAAGTTCATCCAAATTGACCGGAAACTTTAGCGAATGACGCATAATCTGTCATCTATAAAAGGGTAAACATTCTTTTTATATTCACGGCATTACTAAGAAAAGCGATCGGACCGCATAAAATTTACGCTTGCACAGAGGGCAAAAACAGAATAAAAATACACTAATTTCGAATAATAATTCATTAGTGGGGCGCACAATGATAAAGGAACGTAAAACCGAACTGGTAGAAGGGTTTCGCCATTCAGTTCCCTATATCAACACCCATCGCGGAAAAACCTTTGTCATTATGCTCGGCGGCGAAGCCATTGAGCATGACAATTTTTCCAGCATCGTTAGCGATATCGGACTACTGCATAGCCTCGGTATTCGCCTTGTCGTGGTGTATGGCGCGCGACCGCAAATCGACGCCAATCTGGCCGCGCATCATCATGAACCGATTTACCACAAAAACACGCGGGTGACGGACGCCAAAGCACTGGAGCTGGTGAAACAGGCCGCCGGTTTACTCCAGCTTGATATTACCGCCCGTCTGTCGATGAGTCTGAACAATACGCCGTTGCAGGGCGCGCACATTAATGTCGTCAGCGGCAATTTCACCATTGCGCAGCCGCTGGGCGTTGATGATGGCGTGGACTACTGTCATAGCGGCCGTATCCGGCGCATTGATGAAGATGCGATCAACCGCCAGCTGGATAACGGCGCGATCGTTCTGATGGGGCCGGTCGCCGTCTCAGTGACCGGCGAAAGTTTTAATCTGACCTCAGAAGAGATTGCCACTCAACTCGCCGTTAAACTGAAAGCGGAAAAAATGATCGGTTTCTGTTCTTCTCAGGGCGTTACCAATAGCGAGGGCGGCATCATTTCTGAACTCTTCCCGAATGAAGCACAGGCGCGGGTGGAAGAGTTGGAAGCGCAGGGCGATTACAACTCCGGAACCGTACGTTTTTTGCGCGGCGCGGTAAAAGCCTGTCGTAGCGGCGTTCGTCGTTGCCATCTGATCAGCTATCAGGAAGATGGCTCGCTATTACAGGAATTGTTCTCGCGTGACGGTATCGGTACGCAGATCGTCATGGAGAGCGCCGAGCAGATCCGCCGCGCTACCATCAACGATATTGGCGGTATTCTGGAGCTTATCCGCCCACTGGAACAGCAGGGCATTCTGGTACGCCGTTCCCGTGAACAACTGGAGATGGAGATCGATAAATTTACCATTATTCAGCGCGATAATATGACTATCGCTTGCGCGGCGCTGTATCCTTTTGTGGAAGAGAAAATAGGCGAAATGGCCTGCGTAGCGGTACATCCGGATTACCGCAGCTCATCGCGTGGAGAAGTGCTTCTGGAGCGGGTTGCCGCCCAGGCGCGGCAAATGGGGCTGCGTAAATTGTTTGTGCTGACGACGCGCAGTATTCACTGGTTCCAGGAGCGCGGTTTCACGCCTGTCGATATTGAGTTACTGCCTGAGAGCAAGAAAAAAATGTATAACTATCAGCGACGTTCAAAGGTGCTGATGGCGGATTTAGGATAACAAGGTGGGCCTGATGGCGCTGCGCTTATCAGGCCTATGCTCGAAAGCATCATTTGGAGGCCGGATAAGACGCTACGCGTCGCCATCCGGCGAGAACTCGTCTTATCCGGTACGACTGACTTCATCAAATAAGGTGGCTAATCCGCTGCGCCGCTCCGTACGCGTCACAATCGCGCCTGCCAGGATCCGTTCATCGGCATACAGCGATAACCGCCGCCGCGCCCGCGTAACAGCGGTATACACCAGCTCCCGCGTCACGACCGGCGAACGCTGGCTGGGTAAAATCAGCGCGGCGTGATCAAATTCAGACCCCTGTGATTTATGTACCGTCATCGCCCAGGTTGTATCATGTTCCGGCAGACGGCTGGGCTGAACGGACTTGATGGTGCCGTCCGGCATCACAAACCAGACGCGTAACCCCTGTCCGCGATCGAGCGCAATACCAATATCGCCGTTAAATAGCCCCAACGCGCTATCGTTGCGCGCAATCATTACCGGACGCCCTTCATACCAGCGAGAGTGCGGATGCCGCTGAATTTTTCGTTGCTGCACCATCGCCTGCTCAATGCGGTCATTCAGTCCCCTCACGCCAAATGGGCCTTCGCGCAGCGCGCAAAGCAGTTGATACTCATTGAAAGCCTGAAGGATTGCCTCCGGCGTTGCTTTTTCATGCAGCAACCGCAGGTAGCGACCATAGCCCGCCAGCGCTTCATCCAGCATCCCGGCATAATCGTCGCTACTTTGCAATGTACGCTTCTCTATATCGCTAAACCCCTGCTGAAAAACAGCCTGGATTGCCGACCTGTCGCCGCAGTTAATCGCCGCCGCCAGCTTGCCGATGCCAGAATCGCTGCCGAAACGGTAGCTCTTTTGCAACAAACAGAGGCTATCGCGTAAAGATGCGGCTTGCGTTCCGGCCCCCGCCGGAATGGCGCTCCCTGTTAGTCGACTTAGCTGTCGGGCGCGTTCCGCCGTAAACCCTGCGTTGACATAGGCGCAAATATCGCCCAACACAGCGCCCGCCTCAACGGATGCCAACTGATCGCGATCGCCAAGAAAAATGACCCGCCCGTGCGGCGGCAGAGCGTCAATCAAACGTGACATCATCGGCAAATCAATCATTGATGCTTCATCGACCACCAGCACGTCCAGATGCAGCGGGTTGCCCGCATGATGGCGTAATCGCTGGCTGCCGGGCTGTGCGCCCAGCAGTCGGTGCAGCGTACTGGCGTCCTCCGGTATACGCTTTTTCTGCGCATCGGTAAGAGGAAGCTGACGCAACGCCGCGCCGAGCGACTCCGTCAGGCGTGCGGCCGCTTTCCCGGTCGGCGCCGCCAGCCGGATACGGCAACGTTCGCCATCCGCCATTTGAATTAATGCCGCCAGCAGCTTCGCGACGGTGGTGGTTTTACCGGTGCCGGGACCGCCTGAAATCACGGAGATACGGCGAGTTAGCGCTACGGCGGCGGCCACCTTTTGCCAGTTCACCTCCTCTGTCGGAGGGAATAGCGCGTCCAGAATACGGGATAACTGATCTTCATCTACGGCGATGGCCTGGTTAACCTCGTTAAAAAAGCGCGCAACCGTACGTTCGTTGCACCACATGCGATTCAGGTAGAGACGATCGCCGCACAGAATTAACGGCGCGGGGCTATCGCCGCAGCTAACCGCCGCAGACGCCAGTAACCGCTTTTTCCAGTCGATTGGCGTAGGCGTTTCGCTTATCCAGGCGACCAGTAAGGGATGCGCCTCCTCCGTTAACGTTAAACGCGACAACGGCAGACACACGTGACCTTCACCTGCGTCATGACTAAGCAGCGCTGCCGCCAGCGTCACGGCGGGATCGTCGTTACCGGCGACGGTTAAAGCAAACTGGGCATCAATGGGCCGTAAGAGTTTTTGTTCAACGGCCTCCAGCAACCGCTCCTGGATTGTCATTGCGCCTCCTCACTCATTTCACCTGCAAACATATCATCCAGTTGGTTAATTAACGCCGCCGCAGGACGAGTGGTAAAAATACCCTGCTGCGGACGTTCGCTATCCACCCCGCGTAAAAAGAGATAGATGACGCCGCCGAAATGGCGTTCATAGTCGTAATTCGCCATGCGATGACGAAGGTAACGGTGCAATGCCAGCGTATAAAGCTGGTACTGCAAATCATAGCGATGCGCCTGCATCGCCGCAGCCATCGCCGTCTGGGTATAAGCGGCGCTATCCTCGCCTAGCCAGTTAGATTTATAGTCGAGCAGGTAATAGCGCCCCTCATAACGGAAAACCAGGTCGATAAAGCCCTTTAACATGCCGCGAACCTGCATGAAATCCAGCGCAGGGCAACCTGCTGAAAGCGGGTCGTATCGACGAATCAACGCATCCAGCTCTCCGGCGGTAAGCGGCTGGGCAATCGGCAGATAAAACTCCATTTCGACCTGTTTTTCACGCTCGGTCAGCACGCTCAGACTAACGCCCGTCTCGTTAAGGGGAACGTGCAACACGGTGTCCAGCCAGCGGGTAAGTACGGGCTCCCATCGCGTTTCAAAACCACTCAGCTCCAGTTTTTCCTGTACCCATTGGGGGTCTATCGGTTGAGTAAAATCAAGCTCTTCAAACAGGCTGTGCAAAAATGTTCCCGGCGATGCCCCGCGAGGAAAGTGATGCGGCGTCATTGCTGGCGCTTCCGCCGCTTCGCCAACGCCTGCGGCGTCAATGTCGAGACGAGGAATAAGATCTTGCGCCACGCTATGTCCCCGCTGCTGCAAACCGGAATAACTGGTGACGCGCCAGCTATCATAAAGCAGGCGTTGCAACGTTCTGGCGCTGAGTTCCGCGTGCGATGCAGCGGCAATTTGCCAGCGGTCGTTATCCGTATTGCCTGGCGTTCGACACACGATATCCTCGTCGCATAGCGCCTCAATACAGGCGCGAAGGCCTGCGGCATCCATCGGTTCGCCTTTTTGCAGGAGTCGCCCAAGCGCGCTTTGGTGCACATCCGTCTCGCCTTTCTTATCACTGCGACGCCGCACCAGCGGCGCGACGCCGAGGCTGCAATGCCACACTGCACGGGTCAGCGCGACATAAAGTAGGCGCAGGTCTTCCGCCAGGCGTTCGGCTTCCGCCAGTGCTATGCTCTCTTCGGCGTGACTAAGGTCCAGCACCGCCTCGTAGGAGTGCCTGTCGTGATAAAAAGCCTGGTCCTGCACGCGGAAATGGGTGATAAAAGGTAGCCAGACCAGCGGGTATTCCAGACCTTTCGATTTATGAATGGTGACGATTTGCACCAGATGCTTATCGCTTTCCAGACGTAGTTGCTGGCTGGAAGCATTGCTATCGGGTTCAAGGATATGTTGCGCCAGCCAACGCACCAGCGCATGTTCGCTTTCCAGCTGCGAACCGGCTTCCTGTAACAGTTCGCTAATATGCAGAATATCCGTCAGCCGACGTTCGCCTCCCGCCGTCGCCAGCAGGTTTTCAGCAATATTGCGCGCCGACATTAGCGCGCGCAGCATAGGCATCACGCCGCGTTTATGCCAAATCTGTCGGTAGCCATCAAACTCTTCGACAACCGCATCCCACGCATTTTCATCATTGTTAAGCGTTTCGATATCCAGCGCGGTAAGGCCCATCATTGATGTCGCCAGAGCGCTACGCAGCGTATTCTCACGTTCGGGCGCCATCACCGCCTGCAACACCCACAGCATCTCCTGCGCTTCGAGCGTTTCGAATACGCTGTCGCGGTTAGAAAGATAGACGGAGGGGATCGCCAGTAAGGTCAGCGCATCCCGTATCAGCGCGGCTTCCCGCCTGCTGCGCACCAGCACGCTAATATCCGAGGCGCGAACGTGCCGCGACGAATCGCCGTTCGTCAGCAGCGCGTCGCCCGTTTGCCCGGCACGCAGCCAGTCGCGAATTTGTGTGGCGCACACCTGCGCCATATAACTTTGATAATCGCCCGAACCGCAGCTTTCTCCCTCCATTAGCCACAGGGTCATCGCCGGTTGAGGCGCGTCATTCACTTTAAATTGCAGCGACTGGTTTCTGGGCGCAAACTTTACCGGACTGAAGGGAATATCGCGGAACATAAAGGCGTCGTTCATCTGACTGAACAGCTTGTTAACGCTATTCACCATCCCCGGCGCGGAGCGCCAGTTAGTGTCAAGGGTATAGTGCGCGCTCACTTCGCTGCGAGCCTTCATGTAGGTAAAGATATCCGCGCCACGAAACGCATAAATCGCCTGTTTAGGATCGCCAATCAGCAATAGCGCCGTATCGGGTTGATGTCGCCAGATACGGCGAAAAATACGGTACTGTTGTGGGTCGGTATCCTGAAATTCATCGATCATCGCCACCGGAAAACGGGTACGAATCGCCGCAGCCAGCGCCTCGCCGCTTTCACTACGCAGCGCGGTATCTAAACGGCTGAGCATATCGTCAAACCCCAGCTCGCCGCGCCGGCGTTTTTCCTGAGCCACCGTTTCACGGATCTCTGAGAGCGCTCGGGTAAGAACCAGATCTTTAATCGATAGCGGTTCGCCCAACAGGTTATCAATGGCGACAAACAATGGGTGCTGGGGCGTCACGCCGCCAGCTTTGGTGCGCTCAGCTAAAAAACGCTGTGAAAATTTTCCCAACGCCTCAGGTAATTGATAATTTTTAGTCTCTTCTTGCGCCCACGCGGTGATCTTTTCGATCCATTTCGCCTGATTGCCGCGGTTGAACTTTCTGCGATCGATGCCGGATGATTCGATCAGCGCGTCCAGCTCGCTAACCGCCTCACACCACTGCTGCTTCACCTGGTTGATACGCGCCAGGATCTGTTCATGACGCGATGCCAGCGTCTCCTCCTGCGATGGCGGCGCTTTAATGACCGGCGCTTCGCCCTGCAGATAACGATCGATATCCTTTAAGAGCGCCTTCGGTCCCTTCCACACGTCAAACACCACCTGCGCGATGTCGCGCGGCAGCGGATAGCAATGACGCCGCCAGAAATCGGCGCAGGCCTGATAACGCAACAAAGATTCGTCTTCAATAAGCTGTTGCTCAAACAACATACCGGATTCGAAAGCGTTCAGGCTGAGCATACGCTGGCAAAAACCGTGGATGGTAAAAACCGCGGCCTCGTCCATTTGTCGTTCCGCCAGTAATAACCACTGTGCGGCCTGCTTTTTGTCGCTAATTTCTTCCAGCAAGCGGGCATACAGCGGATTATCCGTGCTTTCCCGCAGACAGGCGATGCGCAACTCATGGATATTACTGCGGATTCGCCCACGCAGCTCTTCAGTGGCGGCCTCCGTAAAGGTTACCACCAGCAGTTCTTCAACGGTCAACGGACGGGGAAATGCGGCACTGCCGCCTAAACCGAGCAATAACCGCAGATACAGCGCCGCGATAGTAAACGTTTTGCCTGTGCCCGCTGATGCTTCAATCAGACGCTCGCCTGTCAGGGGCAAGCGTAGAGGATCAAGAGTCTCGGCGACATCATTCATTCTTTTCGCTCATTAGAGGTAACGTTTGCTGCAATGCGCTGACGTTATCCCACACTTTCCAGCCTGTCGGATGCACGTATTCTGCTTTTCCATTCTGGCTACCAGCAATCTGTGACAATATTGCCATACCTTGTGGTTCCACCACCGCCTGGTGGAAGAAGTCGGCAAGCTTTTGTGGCGTCAGCAATTTTATCTGAGCGATGATTTTATCACGCGAGTCAAAGCGCATATTACCCCGATCGAAATCCTTGCTTAAACGGGATGCTTCTTCGCCCAACGTTTGCGGTGCCTGGCGCATTTGCGTAATGATCGCCTGCTGAATTTGGGCGAACTCTTCTGGCTTCATCGCCCTCAGCTTCGCCTCGGCGTCAGGGAAAAATGCCTGATAGCGTTGCCACAGGTAAGAGGGCTGTTTATCGTTGCTCTGTAGCAGGAATCCCATTCCCCACTGACGGCCAACGCTCATCGGAAAGGCGAAAACGGCGTATCCCAGTTGCTCTTCGGTTCGTAGCTGATTGTAAAACCACGGTTGAACAATCTGACCTAACATCGCGCTGTAGGCGGCGCTGACGTACTCGTCGTAGCCGACCGGAACAAAGACCGCGGCTAACGCGGAGTCGGTGCTACTGCCCGCTTTTTCAAATATTACGGACTGCTTTTTCTCAACCACCACGTCTTTGTTACGACACCACGCCGATCCGTTCGCCGCGAGCTGTTTTTGGACATCTTGCGCCAGAGAGGTCGCCTGGGCTTCGCTCATATTCCCTATAACCAGAAATTCCGGACGAGCGCCCGTTTTTAACGCATTACGATAGGCCATCACCTCTTTCAACGTAATGGACGGCAGCAAAGCGCGACGTTCATCACGGGAAAAATAAGGCACCTGCGAAATCATCTGCACCGGCATAATCGCCTGTTCGTAGGCTTTTCCCTTCTCCGCAGAATCCATCATCTGCGTATACCAGGATTTCGCCTGCGCCAGCTGTTCCTCCGTGGCGTCGTAGCTAAAATATCCTTCCAGCAACGCCAGGAAAAGCTGCGGCAAACGCTGGGTATAACCGTTCGCAGTGACCATCAGACCATTGTTGGCGTTAGTAGAAAAGCTAATGCCGCCCACTGCCGCCTGGTTGCTGAGCTGATCGAGCGCCATTCCCGCCAGATAATCATTAAGGGCGAACAGTACCTGATTGCGGGCGCTGTCCATCGCCTGCGGGTTACGCAATACCACGCTCACGTCAGCTTTTGGCTCGCTGGCGAAATAACGACTCGGCGCATAAACCACGCGCAAATCCGCTTTATCGACAATCAGTTCTGGCCGCACGTAGTTTTTGTCATTCTTAACAAGCGTAAAATCATCAGGAATATAGGGGTTTAACTCCGGTAGCGACAACGCAATGCCCTGTGCTTTTTGCTGCCAGTTTTTAAACGTCTGTTCGCTAATCTTATCGACCTGATAAGGCGCATCCACAAAATACGCAATCTTATTATGGGGTTCCTGGGGACTGATGTACCAGATGCGCGCATTCTGCGGCGTCATCATCGCCAGGCGATTTTTGATAGCGGCAGGATCGTAACGATCGGCGATATTCGCCGCATCCAGCGTATGCGCTACCGGGACGCGGATCATAGTGTCCGCCAGCCATTCGACATAGTCCATATCGCGGGTAATCGACGGATAGCGGAAGTCGAGATCCAGCACATGCGCCAGCTCGTCAAAGTAACGTTTATCTATCCCTTTTTCACGTAACGTGTTGAGATAGCTAAAGATAGCTGCGACGACTTCATCACGATTGGCCAAACCTTTATCGGTCAGCGTTGCCGAAATGGCAAATACGCCGCTGTTACCATTAACAATCGGATCGGAATCCGCGCTAATACCTTCGACCAGTCCTTGTTTTTGCAGCCAGTCAGAGAGCGTCCCCGGGCTACGATTGCCAATCAGATAAGAGACCAGTTCATCGGTCTTGCTACGGAACTGCGCGCTATTGTTATCAATACGAAACTCCACGCGCAGCACTTTACGCGGTAGCGCCGGCACGTAATGAATAATGATGCCCTTCTGCGCCTCGGTGATGACAGGTACGGTAATTTCCGGTTTTTTAATCTGTTTATTCGGCACGCGACCATAGGTTGCGGCGGCAATACTCGCCAGTTCCGGCAAGGGTTTATTACTGTAAATCACCGCCTTCATCAGATTAGATGAATAGTATTTTTCATGAAAAGCGATCAACGCCTGTTGCACCGGATTGCCCGGCTTATCGCTTAGCGTTTCCAGATTGCCGCCAGAAAAGTGCGAGCCTGGATGCGCCGGGTTAATGGTTTCGGCGCTTACCTGCGCCATACGCATACCGTCGCGGGTGCGCGCCATCGTCAGCTCGGCATTCACCGCGTTTCGTTCGCGTTCGGCATACTTTTTATCGAGCAATGGCGCGGCGATGGCGTCGGCCAGGCGATCTACGGCGCCTGGAAGCGCGTCGTTTTCAACCTCCAGGTAGAAGGCTGTTCGATAAGGCGCGGTGCTGGCGTTGTGGCTACCGCCATGTCTTTTAAGGTATTCGGCAAGGCTATCCGCCTGCGGATATTTTTTTGACCCCATCAGGCACATATGCTCAAGATAATGAGCAAGCCCCTGATGAGCCTCAGGATCTTCAAGCGATCCAACGGGCACCACTAACGCAGAAAGCGACTTTACAGCCTGCGGATCGGATACCAGCAACACCACCATGTCATTATCAAGACGTATCGCCTGATACTGCCGGGTATCTTTATCGCTTTTACGGATAGTTTCTTGCAGCGGTTGCCAACCGATATCCGCCTGAACTGCAGGCCCCCAGAGGGCGACCAATAACAATAACGCTTTGAACCAGGTGCTGCGGGGCATTCACGGACCTCATCATTAACTTTCATTCCCACTCATCTGTATGGTCACGTAAACCATCGACCTGAGCGGAACGGGATATTATTGTGCTGAACCAGGCAGCATCTTTTTATCAGTAATCAGTCCGTGACGAAGAGCGCATCATAGTCGAAGCCTTTTAATTGCGCGATTTTCATACAATCAACGAGACTGATTAAAACGAAACAGCGGTAACAGGTAATGTCGGGACTGCGCAATGATAGCCTGCAACGTTTCAGATTCCAGCTGACGCCAAAGACGTTGATACCAGATATCTTCGCCTTCGCCGCTCACCATCATGTTGCCTTCATAAGCCTGTAAAAACTTTGTCCTGGCCTTCTGTAAGGTATCATCGTCGTCTAACATGACATCATTTTCAGCGTCATAACAGGCTTTTATCCATGCGCCGCCGCTTTCCGGCAGTACCAATAGCGGAGAAGACATGCCTTCCCGGTAGCCTTCAATCAGTTGCGCCAGGTAAGCCATTGCCTGCGTTTTATCAAGAGGCGGAAATCGCCACTCTCCCTCTTTGCGCAAAAACAGGCGACTTTCGCCACTCCCGCCGCTGGCACAATAGACAAGGTGTTCCAGCCAAAGTTGCACACCTTGCGCCACGCTGATTAAAGCGGGACGCCAGCGCAATAATCCATCCTCCTGTACCTGCGGTAGCCAGCCGGTTAGCTGAACGCCATTGCAAAGCAGATCCACTTCCAGGCTTTGGCTCGGCTTACGGCAGGCGATGACCCGGCTTGCCAGTTGCTGCATCTCCTGACATTGCGCATCCCAGAATATTTCGCCAAACGCGCCGTAAGGCAACTCTCCCGCAGCCCGGAAACGGCGGAACAAGCGTTCGGCGTCGTCCTCTTCAACCAGCGTATTGAGCAACTGTTGGTTAAGTTGATATCGCGTCAATCCCTCTAATTCAAACGGTTCCGCATCAGGAATCTCACTCTCTTCCGAGCGGAAATTAACCTGAAGCCGCATCTGAAAAAATGCGCGTACCGGATGGGCCCAAAAACGCTGCAGACTTTCCAGAGTCAATGTTTCCGGCATCGTAAAAGGAAGCGGCTGCACAAAGTCAGAATGCGCTTTCCCCGACTGACTCGCCGCAGGCAACCACTCTCTGGCATAACTTTGCTGTTCGCCGGGTTGGTAATTTTGCGCATCAAAAGGCATACGGGTATGCAGACGCGTAATATGCGCTTTGACTCGTGCTTCGCTCTCATCACAGGTCAGCGTTTCGTCGCCCGGCAAATAGTGGCTTTGTCCGATGTAATCCACCAATTCTTGCACCAGTACAGAGGGAAAGCGTTCGCTATTATCCTGGATGGAGCGACCGATGTAGCTGATATACAACGTCTGCTGCGCCGAGATTAACGCTTCCAGAAACAGGTAGCGGTCATCGTCGCGACGGCTTCGATCCCCGCGCATGGGTTTTTGGCTCATCAGGTCAAAGCCCAACGGCGCAAGCTGGCGCGGGTATACGCCGTCGTTCATTCCCAGCAGGCAAACGACTCTGAACGGAATGGAACGCATCGGCATCAGCGTACAAATATTGATGGGGCCCGCCAGGAAGCGCTGGCTAATACGTTCCTGATCCAGACGCTGCGCCAGTTCATCCCGCAGTAGCGAAATCGGTACCGCGTCGCCATATTCCGCCGCGACGCCTTCGGCGATAATGGCCTGCCACTGCTGTTCAATCAATGTCATTGCCGCTTCCGTGTCCGCATCGGGCAGGAAGAAATCATTGAGCATATCGCGACAAACGGGCAGCCACTCTTCCAGCGGTCGCTCCTGCGCCAGACCGCGCCGCCAGATATTAAGCTGCATCAGCAGCGAAGCCAGATGCCCGACCAGCTCAGCAATCAGACCGCTGGATTCGTCATAAGGCAGAACCGACTGCCACTCGCCCTGGGCGCTTTCCATCGCATACCCCAGCAGCATACGCGTCAGGCCAAATTGCCACGTATGCTGCCCCGTGGCAGGAAGTTCCAGCTCGCGTACGTTGTCATCGTCAATTCCCCAACGAATGCCTGACTCATTGACCCACAAGCGCAGATAACGCAGCCCTTCTTCGTTGATCGTAAAGCGGGCAGCCAATACCGGTACGTCTAACAACGCCAGAACATCCTCGGAGACGAAGCGGCTGTCCGGTAACGAAAGTAGGCTGATAAATGCCTGTAACACCGGATGTGACTGACGCGCCCGCCGATCGGAAATGGCATAAGGCAGATAGCGCTCCGTTGGCGCGCTACCAAATACCGCCTGGATAAACGGGCTATAGCTGTCAATATCAGCCACCATAACGATAATGTCGCGCGGCGTTAGCGTCGGATCGGCTTCCAGCATCGCCAGCAGGCGATCGTGCAGTATTTCCACCTCGCGCTGCGGGCTGTGACAAACGTGAAAAGAGAGACTGTTATCCTCAGGATCGAGCAGACGCTTATTGTCGCTGCGCGAATACTCCTCAAGATTTACGCCCGCCACCGCATGGCTTTCCAGTTCAAGAATATCCGCCTGAATCCGATGCAAAAGATTATCTGGCGTAATATCAACAAACGCATCCAGCTCCTGGCTGTTTTCCAGTTCAGATAGCAGGTAGATATAATCCCGCCCCAGTTTTCCCCATGAGGCCAGTAGCGGATTACCGATATCCTGTTCGCCGTCGCTGTTAAATAAGGCTTCCGGATTCTGGTTTTCACGGAACAACGGTAAATGACGGTCTTCAAAACTGTGACGACGCTGGCGAGCCATGAGTTTTGCCAGCCAGGCTGGGTCTTTAATGTCCCCCCAGTAATACCGACACGGATTAGTAAAAAGGAGATGGATTTCAATATGTTTACCCAGCGCCTGCAATGCTCTGAGATACACTGGCGGTAACGCGGAAATGCCGCAAATAAAAACGCGGGACGGCAACCCTGGCGGGCAGGCGGTCGCGCTCTCCAGCGTCTGAATAAAGCGTTGGTAGAGATTGGCGCGATGCCAGCGCGGCTGCCCCAGCGCGGCGGTATATTCCACCAATGCTTTCCACAGCGGCGCCTGCCAGTTTTGCGCCTCTCCCAGACCTTCCACGGTTTTTCCCGCTTCCCACTGCGTAAGCCAGTCAGGCCGATAAACCAGATACTGATCGAACAGGTCGGCGGCGCGCGCGGAAAGCTGAAAGAGTTTGCGTTTATCGGTGTCGTCGGTCAGATAATGGCGCAGCAGTACAAACTCATCCTTATCCAGCAACTGCGGCAGCAAGGTCATCAGTTTCCAGCTCATGCTTTGTTTGCTGAAAGCGCTTTCTTTGGGGATATCCGGCAACACGCGAACAAACATCTCCCAGATAAAACTCGCCGGTAACGGAAAAGCGATATTCGCCGCAATACCAAACTTTTGTGAAAGGGTCATCTGCAGCCACTGCGCCATACCCGTGCTTTGTACCAGAATCATTTCTGGTTCAAAGGGATCATCCAGCCGCTCGCGTTCGACGATGAACTCCATCAACGCTTCCAGCACATCCAGACGATTGGAGTGGTAGACCCTTAACATAATTACTCCTGACGATTAACGATTTGGACAATGCAAGCGCGTCATCTGCCCCTGCCTGCCAGAGGGTGAAACCATCGTGACGCTGATGCTGACACATCCCGATTGCGTTGTCTGCATCCGGTTGGCCTTCCAGCCTTCAGCAGGCGAAAATGGATACAGCGCCGTTTGCTGCCACGCCTGCCGCCAGATCTGGAGATACTGGTGTCGTAATGCAAAACTGTGCATTAATACCCGCTGATAGCCTGACAGCGCGGTGACGATCATTACCATTAGAACCATCGCCACTAAAACTTCCGGGAGGCTAAACCCGCGTTGTAAATTCAGGGGATGCGACATAACGCCACCTCTTTTAACGGACAAAAATCGCTCCAGCCGTGGGGAGAAAAGACAATGCTTCCCTGAATGACGTTGCCCAAACGCCATAACGTCATGCCGTCATCTTGCGCCGCCATCACCACCTCATCCTCCGATAATCTCCGCAAACAGACCCTCGCTCCTGAAGGGGAATAGCGCCGACATTCCATTTCGGTTACGCCTGACCATAGCTGCCCCCGCCCCCATTCCAGCGCCGACTGTACGAGCGCCTGGCGTTGTATCGCCAGGCTCTGCGTCGTCACGCGGGCGGCATAGCTGGCCTGCTGCTGATTTACGCCTTGCAGTAGCAGACTACCCAGAATCAGTATTAAAAGCGCCAGTATTAGCGAAGAAGCGCCACGTTCCCGATTCACAGATTAAATCCCGTTACGCTGTATTGCGCGTCAATAACCGTCTGAGGCTCGGCTTTGCTGGCGCCACGCAGATGCAGCATGAGCACTGGCGAGAATCCCGTTATATCCCGGCGCTCAACGGTAAACGCCGTGATGAGTACCGTATTGGGATCGGTCATTTTTTCCCATCCCTTACCCTGGCAAGATGTTGCTCCGCGTAATGTTTCCAGAACGTTATCCTTCATACGGAACCCGGTCTGGTCGGCCTCTTTCGCCGGTATGGTATCCCAGACACCGTTATTATTCCCGTCCCACTGAACGATGACGCATTGCCCCTGTTCGGCAAGATGTAACCCTTCGCCAATACAGTGGCCATGGCAGTAACCCGCACGTTGAAGATGCTTCGCTACGGTATAGGTTCGCTGCCAGATTTCATCTTCCAGCGATAACTGTCGCGTGTTGTGCCAGATCTCACGCTGTAGCGCCGGTAAAAATCGTGCGGACCCAAGCAGTAAAATGGAACCTATCGCCATCGCCAGCACAACCTCCAGTAGCGAGAACCCCCGCGTGGTTATTGACACGTGGCGGCCTCGTTACGCTCGCATAGCCTGATTCGCCCCCAGGAAGAGACGACCAGACGCCACTCTCCGGCAGCGTTTTTCAGTACGATGTGCCCTGCCCATGCCGTATTGCGCAGGCCAAAGAAGGCTAACGACGGCGTGATATCGGCGAGGAAGACATCACGCCAGTCGGGCGTAAACACAAAGGGGGAAGATGACGTACACGATGTTTGCGTAGCAACAGAGCTGACAAAGCACCATGAACCGCCTTCGCTAACCACGCGAAGAATGTGATCGCGGTTATGCCAGTGAGCGTCCTCACGAAGTTGCAGCAGGTAATCCCGCACCTGACATGCGGTTTGCCACAGGCGCTGTTGCTGCTGCCAGCGTTGCCAGCCATAAAGTCCTGTGGCGCTGAGAATGATAATGAGCGACATCGCGACCACCGTTTCAATGAGCGTATAGCCCTGTTGTTTTTTCATGTCGGCAGTATGGCGGGCGGAAGAAAAATAACGAGCGCCAAATACAGATTGTTCGGCGCGTTACGGAAAAAAGTTCATGTCTTGCAGCGCGTTGCAAAATTTCAGGAATCCGCGCCGAAGATTGAGACGAAGGGTAAAAAAACCGACGCGCAATGACGTCGGTTATGGCAGGATCGTCAGCGCTTAGATAGCGACCGGCGCTTTAATACCGGGGTGCGGATCATAGCCTTCAATTTCGAAATCATCGAACCGGTAGTCAAAAAGCGAATCGGGTTTACGCTTAATGACCAACTTCGGCAGCGCGCGCGGTTCACGGCTTAATTGCAGGTGCGTCTGCTCCATATGGTTGCTGTACAGGTGCGTGTCGCCGCCGGTCCAGACAAAATCGCCGACGTCCAGGTCGCACTGTTGCGCCATCATATGCACCAGTAACGCGTAGCTGGCAATGTTGAACGGCAGACCGAGGAACACATCGCAGGAGCGTTGATAAAGCTGACAGGAGAGTTTTCCATCTGCGACATAAAACTGGAAAAAGGCGTGACACGGCGCCAGCGCCATCTTATCCAGCTCGCCGACGTTCCACGCAGAAACGATAATACGACGAGAGTCCGGGTCGTTTTTAAGCTGGCTTAAGACCGTGGCGATCTGATCGATATGGCGGCCATCCGGTGTTGGCCATGCACGCCACTGCTTACCATAAACCGGGCCTAAATCGCCGTTCTCATCGGCCCATTCGTCCCAGATGGTGACATTATTTTCGTGCAGGTAAGCGATGTTGGTATCGCCCTGCAAAAACCATAGCAGTTCGTGAATAATTGAACGTAAATGGCAGCGTTTTGTCGTCACCAGAGGAAAGCCTTCCTGCAGGTTAAAACGCATCTGATGGCCAAAAATGGAAAGCGTGCCGGTGCCGGTACGGTCGTTTTTCTGTGTGCCTTCATCCAGCACTTTTTGCATCAGTTCTAAATACTGTTTCATGGTTCCTCAGGAAACGTGTTGCTGCGGGCGGCGGCGATATGCCCAAACCATCATGATCGCGCCTGCGATAATCATCGGGATAGAGAGAATCTGCCCCATGCTGATGTACTGTACCCACGCGCCGGTAAATTGCGCGTCCGGCTGGCGGAAGAATTCAACAATGATACGAAACGCGCCATAGCCAATCAGGAATAATCCGGAGACTGCGCCCATCGGACGCGGTTTGCGAATAAAGAGATTAAGGATGATAAACAGCACCACGCCTTCTAATGCCAGTTCATACAACTGGGAAGGGTGGCGCGGCAATACGCCGTAGGTATCAAAAATAGGCTGCCATTGCGGATGTGACGGCAGCAGCGCAATATCTTCCGCGCGTGAGCCAGGAAAGAGCATGGCAAACCGGAAATCAGGATCGACGCGCCCCCACAATTCACCGTTGATAAAGTTGCCCAGACGCCCGGCGCCCAGGCCGAACGGAATTAACGGCGCAATAAAATCAGACACCTGAAAGAACGAGCGCTTCGTGCGCCTGGCGAAGATAATCATCACCAGTATCACGCCGATAAGCCCGCCGTGGAAGGACATGCCGCCGTCCCAGACGCGGAATAAATAGAGCGGGTTATCCAGAAACAGAGGGAAGTTATAAAACAGGACATAGCCAATACGTCCTCCCAGGAAGACCCCCAGGAAACCTGCATAGAGTAAATTTTCAACTTCGTTTTTGGTCCAACCGCTTCCCGGACGGTTAGCGCGACGCACCGCCAACCACATCGCGAAAACGAACCCCACCAGATACATCAAGCCATACCAGTGAAGCGCGACGGGCCCAATTGAGAAAATGACCGGATCAAAGTCCGGAAAATGCAGATAGCTACTGGTCATCTGTCACCACAATTTCTTGTTATTTCGCTGAAGAGATAGCGATTGATAAGTGCGCCTGCGCGTTGCAGACGCTCCAAAGGTGCGAATAATAGCACAAGGGTTAAAAGCGAGATGCCGATTACCGTTAAAAGATATGTATACGCATTGTCTTTCATCTTGCAGGCGTGTTGTCTGCGCCGTGAATCCACAGTCACTCTCTTTTCCCGCTCCAGTCGTTACAACCCTCCGCGAATCAATCCCCCCATCCCGCGGCGCTCCATAAACGCCGCCACCTGATGACGCACTTCGGTCGCCATCTGCGCCTCAAGGCTGCGTCTGGCAAGGGTTTGCGCGTCTTCAAAATCGATATGCCGCAGCAGATATTTCACACGCGCTACCGAACGGCCATTCATCGAAAGATGGCGATATCCCAGACCGATAAGAATCGCCACGCACATCGGATCGCCCGCCATCTCGCCGCACAAGCGAAGATCGAGGCCATTTTTTTCGGCTTCCTGCGCAATCATGCTCAGTGCGCGCAGCATAGCCGGATGCAGACTGTCGTAAATACTGGCCACGCGGGTATTGTTGCGATCTACCGCCAGGATATATTGCGTTAAATCGTTGGTGCCGACCGAGATAAAGTCGATCCGGTTAGCCAAATGCGGCAGCATAAATACCATGGACGGTACTTCCAGCATAATGCCGATACGCGGTTTCGGGATCGCATAGCCGATCATCTCCTCGACCTCGCGCCCGGCGCGTTCGATCAGACGCCGCGCTTCATCGACTTCATCAATACTGGTGACCATCGGCAGCAAAATGCTGAGGTTGCCAGTCGCCGCATTGGCGCGCAGCATCGCGCGGACCTGGATCAAAAAGATCTCCGGCTGATCCAGCGTAATGCGGATCCCGCGCCAGCCCAGACACGGGTTCTCCTCGCTGATCGGCATATAGGGCAGTTGCTTATCCGCTCCCACATCCAGGGTCCGCAGCGTCACCGGTTTATCGTTAAACATTTGCAGCATCCCTTGATACTGCGCCACCTGCTCTTCTTCCGAGGGAAACCCGCTTTGCAGCATAAAGGGAATTTCAGTACGGTACAGGCCGATACCGTCGATCCGACTGCCTAACTTTTCCTCATGCTCGGGACTGAGCCCGGCATTCAGCATCACTTTGACTCGCTCGCCGCTTTTCAGTTGGGCGGGAAGATTGACGTCGTCCTCCGCCAGACGACTGAGTTCTATCTCTTCACTAATGAGCCGCTGATATTCCTGAATAAGCACGGGTTCAGGATCGACCAGTAATTCACCGCGATAGCCATCCACCACCAACGTACGGCGATGTAGCACCGAAGGTTGGATATCAGCGCCCATGACGGTCGGGATACCGAGCGCGCGCACCATAATCGCCGCATGCGAGTTTGCCGCGCCGTCGCGCACCACAACGCCCGCCAGCCTGTCCTGCGGCAGCTCCGCCAGGGTGGTCGCCGACAGCTCATCCGCGACCAGAATAAAACGTTCCGGCCAGGCGTTTGGCCCCTGAACTGAATCATCAAGGTGGAATAACAGCCGCTGCCCCAGCGTGCGTAAGTCTCCCGCACGTTCTTTGAGGTAGTTATCGGTTAGCGCCGCAAATTGCTCGGCAAATTTTTCGATGATTTTTTTAACGGCCCACTCCGCAACAGCGCCTTTGTCGACCTCGGCGAAGAGTTCGCGACGCAGTCTGGCATCTGAAAGCAGGTGTGAGTACAGATCGAAAATGGCCGCCGTCTCTTTTTGCGCGCCGGCGGCAAAGCGTTTGCTGTATCGTCGGAATTCGTTCGCCGCCTCTTCCAGCGCGCCGGTCAGTCGTTCGCGTTCAAGAGAGGTATCCAGCGTAGACGCTTCGTAAACCTGTTCCATCAGCGGCATGGTCGCGTCTTGCCAGCCCGTTGCGATAGCCACGCCCGGCGCCGCAGGAAGCGCGCGGATTCGCGTCTGCCGGTATTGCCCGAACAGCGCTGTGACCTGCGACTGTGACAGGATAGCCGCCATCTGCGTAGCGAGCGTGACGAGGAAAGACTCTTCGCTTTCATCGTACTGGCGCAATTCGCGCTGCTGTACGACCAGCACGCCGAGAAGTTGGCGACGCTGAATGATCGGCACGCCGAGAAACGCGCGAAAACGCTCCTCTTTTACCGAAGGAATGTATTTAAAGCTGGGATGTTTTTGCGCATCGGCAAGGTTAATGGGTTCCGCCAGTCTGCCCACCAGACCGACGATCCCCTCATCAAACGCAAGCGCAACGGTTCGACCACGCGGTTTTTTCAATCCCCGCGTCGCCATCAGGTAATAACAGCGTCGGTCATGATCGGCCAGGTAAACCGAGCAAACCTCAGTATCCATCGCAAGACAGATATCCGTGACCAGAATATTCAGCGCCTCGTTCAGACGCGGCGCACTGGCCACTTTTTCGACTATTTCGCGCAGGCGAGTGAGCATAATTTGCGTGGCTTAACCTCTTTTACGTCGATAAGCAGGCGCGCTTTGTAGCTTAGGGGGATTATCCTGAAGCGCCATGACAACACTTGCAAACTCTTTCATTACCCTGCGGTAGACATCGCGTTTAAATGACACCACTTGTCGAACCGGATACCAGTAACTTACCCAGCGCCAGCCGTCAAACTCCGGCGTACTGCTGGTTTGCATATTGATTTCGGCGTCGGCGCTCATTAACTGCAAAAGAAACCACTTTTGTTTCTGGCCGATACATACCGGCTTTGTGTCCCAACGCACCAAACGTTTTGGTAACTTGTAACGCAACCAGTTGCGAGTAGAAGCAAGGATCCGCACATCTTTACGGCTTAACCCAACTTCTTCAAACAGTTCCCGGTACATCGCCTGTTCTGCCGACTCCCCTGGATTTATCCCGCCCTGCGGGAACTGCCAGGAGTGCTGACCAAATCGCCGGGCCCACATCACCTGCCCCTGACGATTACAAATTACGATACCTACATTTGGGCGGTAGCCATCGTCATCAATCACCGGACTACCTCAACATAAACCTTATATATGAACGATTGTTTCATACTCCAGTGAGACGGTAAACCACTCTGTAATAGTGACACAGCCTAATAACAATTGAATAACTCACAGTAAATAGCCGAGTTATAAACAGATGATGGCGCCCTTGCGCCATTTTATTCACCTTTTCTGTGGATATAGTTGTGAAGAAGTATGGAATTACCACGGGAAAACCCAGAACAGTCTGAATTCCTCATGCGGAAAACAGTAAAAATAGTGCCTTATATTCATTGTGTTATAGACAAATCTTACATGCTACCTTCATAAAGCGTGACCAGCATCACATCTAAGATCCTTATGCTGATGAAAGATCAACCAGCGTCGGTTTTATCCACAGATTGTGCCAATAACTTACGCACTATTTGTCTGAATTTTCGATTTTCGTCGCACGTCAAGGCTGTAAATGGAAACAGTAGTGGCGGTTTTACACAGTTATCCCAACTTTCTGTGGATAACATAGTGTAAGATCCTGTTTATTGTCAGTGACCAGAATTGGAAAACCCGCTTCAGCGTTGCGCAACACGAAGAAAAAACACAAAAAAGGCAATAAAAATCAGTCTATTGAATATAAGACACAGAAAAAGATAAACTCTGCCCATACGGTATAAAATCACTGCTCATTTTTTAATCTAAGGTAATGGTAATGTCCGCTCTTTGTCCGCTACTGACTCCGCCTGCTTCGGAAGCATTGCTGTTAGCCCAGGCGCGGCAGCTTTCCGGCTATACGTTAGGCGAGCTGGCGGCGATGGCCGGCATTACCACGCCTAAAGATTTGAAGCGAGACAAAGGCTGGATCGGCGTCTTGTTGGAGATCTGGCTCGGCGCCAGCGCCGGGAGCAAGCCGGAGCAGGATTTCGCCGCGTTAGGCGTAGAACTGAAAACCATCCCGGTGGATAGTCTGGGTCGTCCTCTGGAAACAACCTTTGTTTGCGTGGCGCCGTTAACCGGTAACAGCGGCGTGACCTGGGAGACAAGTCACGTACGGCATAAATTGAAGCGCGTGCTATGGGTGCCTGTCGAAGGCGATCGCAGCATACCGTTAGCCGAACGCCGCGTAGGTTCGCCGCTACTCTGGAGTCCGAGTGAAGAAGAGGACAGGCAGCTACGCCTCGACTGGGAAGAGCTGATGGACATGATAGTGCTGGGCCAGGTGGAACGCATTACCGCCCGTCATGGCGAAGTCTTGCAACTGCGACCCAAAGCCGCCAATGCCAGGGCGCTCACCGAGGCTATCGGCGCGCGCGGGGAACCTATTTTGACGCTACCGCGTGGATTTTATCTGAAAAAAAATTTTACGCAGGCGCTGCTGGCTCGCCATTTTTTATTGCAAAATCCGTAACGTCCATTACACGCAAATGCGCCTCCGCTATGGCTACGCGTCGGACCGACGCTCGATAAACGTAAGCGTATTGTCGCCGCTATTTTACACCGTTCCTGGTTGCGCAAATTCAGCCTGGGCTTTCGCCCGTCACTCGACGGGCCTATAATTACCGCTTCTTTTTTTGGCAGGACTTTGTTCGATGTTATTTGCATGGATAACCGATCCTAATGCCTGGCTGGCGCTCGGTACGCTGACGCTGCTGGAGATTGTACTTGGGATCGACAACATTATTTTTCTTTCTCTGGTGGTAGCAAAACTTCCTACGGCGCAACGGAACCACGCACGGCGGCTTGGGTTGGCGGCGGCGATGGTCATGCGCCTGGCGCTGCTGGCGTCAATCGCCTGGGTCACTCGTCTGACTAATCCGCTGTTTGAGCTTTTCGGCGAAGCGATTTCCGCCCGCGATCTCATTCTGTTACTGGGCGGGTTATTTTTAATCTGGAAAGCCAGCAAGGAGATCCATGAGTCCATCGAAGGCGAAGAAGAAGGGTTAAAAACCCGGGTTTCTTCTTTCCTGGGCGCAATTGTACAGATTATGCTGCTGGATATTATTTTCAGCCTTGATTCAGTTATCACAGCGGTTGGCCTCTCCGATCATCTGTTTATTATGATGGCGGCAGTCGTTATTGCCGTGGGCGTCATGATGTTTGCGGCACGGCCCATCGGCGAGTTTGTCGATCGCCATCCGTCGGTAAAAATGCTGGCGCTCTCCTTTCTGATCCTGGTTGGCTTTACCCTGATTCTGGAAAGTTTCGACGTTCACGTTCCGAAAGGGTATATCTATTTCGCCATGTTCTTCTCTATCGCAGTAGAGAGCCTGAACCTGTTGCGTAATAAAAAGAATCCGCTGTAATCCTGTCTCGCTCCCCCGCCGGGGAGCGAATACTCACTTTATTTCCTTTCTTCTCACAGATTAAGATTTTGCTGCTTCCGACATGCAGAGCTGCGCGTTATTACTAGACTATTATCAGACATATGATTAACAGACTATTATCAGATGCAGGCTACGTGAGGACAAACGGATGAAAAAGTGGGCAGTTGTAATTTCCGCAGTAGGGTTGGCTTTTGCGGTATCCGGATGCAGCAGCGATTATGTAATGGCGACGAAAGATGGTCGTATGATCCTGACCGATGGAAAACCGCAAGTTGACGATGATACCGGTCTGGTCAGCTATACCGATGCACAGGGAAACGAGATGCAAATCAACCGTGACGAAGTGTCTCAAATCATCGAACGTTAAGCGGTGGCCTGTGATCGAGGTCAGCGTTCTGCAAGCCTTCAGGCTGCGTCCCGTAACGGTGCGTGGTGACCACGCCCGGTAACAATTACGCCGCGCAGCCTGCAATTTTACTTTCCCTTTTGCCTTCCCTCTGCCATTTTTATTGTCCTTTGTCGGGAATTTCTGACTTCATAATAAAAAGGAAACGGCTATGCACTATCACCGTATACCCCACAGCTCGCTCGAAGTAAGTACGCTAGGGCTGGGCACAATGACATTTGGTGAACAAAACAGCGAAGCCGACGCTCACGCACAGCTCGACTATGCCATCGCAAATGGCATTAACCTTATCGACGCCGCCGAGATGTATCCGGTACCGCCGCGCCCGGAAACACAAGGGCTGACGGAATCCTATATCGGTAACTGGCTCGCCAAACGCGGCAACCGTGAAAAACTGATCATCGCCAGCAAAGTCAGCGGACCGGCACGTAATAATGATCAAGGCATCCGGCCTCATCAGGCGCTGGATCGTAAAAATATTCGCGAAGCGCTACACGACAGTTTGACCCGGTTGCAGACCGACTATCTGGATTTGTATCAGGTGCACTGGCCGCAGCGCTCCACTAACTGCTTCGGTAAACTCGGCTATAACTGGACAGACTCCACGCCAGTAGTAAGTCTACTGGAGACGTTAGACGCGCTAAGTGAGTTTCAGCGAGCGGGTAAGATTCGTTATATTGGCGTTTCAAATGAGACAGCGTTTGGCGTTATGCGCTATCTGCATCTGGCGGAAAAACATGACCTGCCGCGTATTGTCACGATCCAGAACCCCTATAGCCTGTTAAACCGCAGCTACGAGGTCGGACTGGCGGAAGTCAGCCAGTATGAAGGTGTTGAATTGCTCGCCTACTCCTGTCTGGCGTTTGGCACATTAACCGGTAAATACCTGAACGGGGCCAAACCCGCAGGCGCGCGGAATACCTTGTTCAGCCGCTTCACACGTTACAGCGGCGAACAGGCGCAAAAAGCCGTTGCCGCCTACGTCGATATCGCGAAGCGTCACAATCTTGATCCGGCGCAGATGGCGCTGGCCTTTGTTCGCCGCCAGCCGTTTGTCGCCAGTACGTTACTGGGCGCAACCACGATGGCGCAGCTCAAGACGAATGTGGAAAGTCTGCATCTGACGTTAAGCGAAGAGGTCCTGGCGGAGATTGAGGCGGCGCATCAGGTTTATACCTACCCGGCGCCGTGATAGTCAGTGCCCGGTGGCGCTACGCTTCCGGGCTTACAGAGACAATGTAAGCCGGATAACGCGCACTCGCCGCCCGGCATATTCACTCAGTATGATGCCTGCCGGCGCTGCCAGATCCACAGCGCCGCGATCGCCAGCGCGAACAGCACGCCAAAGCCGATACCTATCGCCACTGCCGGAACGCCAACCAGCACCGCCAGCGAGTACAGTCCCAGCATTAATAGCATGGCGCTATTCTCGCCCAGATTTTGTACGGCAATGGCATTCCCGGCGCCAACGCTCTTCTTACCGCGCTCCTGGAGCAAGGCGTTGAGCGGCACCACAAAAAAGCCGCCCAGCATACCTATCAACAGCAACAAGGCATAAGCAGGCAGCAATGCGTGCTGTAATGAGAAGATCGCAACCACAACGCCAATCAAAATCCCGGCGGGCATACAGCGCGATACGGTCTCCAGCGTCACCAGTTTTGCCGCCGCGCCCGCGCCGACCACAATGCCTACCGCCACCATGGCGTTCAGGTAAGTCGGCGTGGCGTTATCCGTAATACCCAGCGCCACCGGCACCCACAGCACCAGCAGAAAACGCAGCGTCACGCCTGCGCCCCAGAATAGCCCGGTCCCCACCAGCGAAAACCGCGTTTCACCGTTACGCCAAAGGACAACGCAAGCGCTGAAGAAACTACGCGTCATCGCCGACAACCGCCAGGATTGTCCTGGACGCGCCGCCACAAGCTTCGGGATAAACAGGTTCGCCGCCACTGCGCCAGCGTAGGCCAACGCGCAGGCAACCAGCGCGGCGATGACATGCCAGTCGGCCAATACGCCGCCCGCGACGGAACCGAGCAAAATCGCCGCAATCGTAGAGGCTTCCATCAGGCCATTGGCTTTCACCAGCTTATCGCCCGTCGTCAGTTCGCCCAGAATACCGTATTTCGCCGGAGAATAAGCCGCCGCGCCAATCCCGACCAACGTATAACCGACAAAAGGATTTATGCCGAGGCAGATACCTGCCGCTCCCGCCAGTTTAAGACCATTGGCGACCATCATCACCCGGCCTTTGGCAAAGCTGTCCGCTATCTGGCCGACAAACGGCGCAAAAAGAATGTAAGCGCCCACAAACACCATTTGCAAAACAGGTTGGCTCCAGTCCGGATAAAACTGAGCTTTCAGCAGTGCCAGCGTCGCAAACAGCAGCGCATTATCGCCAAAAGCCGAGAGAAACTGCGCGACAATCACCGACAGCATCCCTTTCGACCAGATGGAGGTGTTAGTACGTACTGACTCACTCATGATGTTGTTCCGGCGCATCCACCCAACTTTTCAGCGTCACAAAATCGGGTTTCCCGCTGCCAAGCAAGGGAAGCTGTTTCAGATAACGGATATCACGCGGGACGGCAAGTTCCGGAATACCGTGTTCACGGGCATAGTGCTGTAATTTTTCTCGGGTGAGTTCGCTGTCAGTCGTAAACAGTACCAGCGCTTCACCTTTGCTGGCATCGCTTTTAATGGCGGTAGCGTGCATTTTGTCCGCCGAAACGCCAAGCGCCAGTTGCTCGACCATCTCCAGCGAGACCATTTCGCCAGCAATTTTCGCAAAGCGTTTCGCGCGCCCCTGAATCTGCACAAAACCATTTTCATCGAAGCGTACAATATCGCCCGTGTCGTACCAGCCGCGCTCGGTTTCGCCTCTGGCGTTTTCCGCTGACGGCACCTCCAGCACGCCCGGTTTTTCCACGCGCAGATAGCCATTCATGATATTCGGCCCTTTCAGCTGTAGCCGACCGCCGTTTTCAATACCGGGCACCGCCAGCAGACGCGCGTCCATGCCAGGCAGAATGCGGCCAACAGTGCCAGGCTTAGCCGCCATCGGCACGTTAATCGAGACTACTGGCGCGCATTCCGTTACCCCGTAGCCCTCAAGAATGCGCAGACCGAATTTATCCTGCCACAGTTGTTTGGTGCTCTCCTGAAGTTTTTCCGCACCGGCCACCACATAGCGCAGGCGATAAAAATCATACGGATTGGCAAAGCGCGCATAGTTGCCGAGGAAGGTTGACGTACCAAACAGCACGGTACAGTTACGGTCATAGACCAGTTCTGGCACAATGCGGTAGTGCAGCGGACTTGGATAAAGAAACACTTCCGCGCCGGTCAACAACGGCGTAAACAGGCCCACCGTCAAACCGAACGAGTGAAAGAGCGGCAGCGCCGACATAAAACGGTCATTGGCGGTGAAATCCGCAATCGTTTTTATCTGCTCGACGTTCGCCAGAATGCTTTTATGGCTGTGCACCACCCCTTTCGGGTGCCCTTCCGAGCCGGAGGTAAAAAGAATAATCGCCGCGTCTTCCGGCTGCTGTTTTACCTGCGCCAGTCGCGGCGCCAGGAGGTGGGCAAAAATCCACAGCTTGTCGGTGGGCGTGACGTCCGCTTTTAAATCTTCCAGGTAAACCCAGCGAACCTGCGTTAGCTGTTCCGGCAGGTGCCATAATTTACCTTTATCGAGGAACTGGCGGGAGGTAAAAATCGTTTTAATTTCCGCCGCGGTAATCGCGCTGGTCAGCCCTTTTACCCCCGCCGTGTAGTTCATCATGGCCGGAATGCGGCGACGAGAAACCGCGCCGAAAATCACCGCCGCGCTGATGGCGGCATTCGGCAGCATTAAACCGATTTTCTCGCCCTCAACGCTGTACTTTTCCAGAATCCGGCCAACAAAAAGCGTCTTGGTCAGTAACTTACGATACGTATCCGGCGTAAAGTTAATGTCCTCAATACAGTTTTTACCCGCGCCGTAACGATATTGCGCCGCCAGCAACGATTCGTATAACGTCTC
Organism: Salmonella sp. SAL04213; assembly: GCF_046550535.1. Taxonomy (NCBI): domain Bacteria; kingdom Pseudomonadati; phylum Pseudomonadota; class Gammaproteobacteria; order Enterobacterales; family Enterobacteriaceae; genus Salmonella; species Salmonella sp. SAL04213. Next base: position 316,126 of record NZ_JBGDXS010000006.1, read on the forward strand.
GCGCGGGCGCACCGCCATACGCGCTTCCATCATGATCTGGTGCAGCATCTCACCCGCTATCTTACGTCTGTCGCGCGCGCGCGGCGCTTCCGGCATCGGTATTTGCGTCGGCGGTAAAATATGAAGCTGAATGCGGGGGAATAAGCGCCGTTTAACCAGACCTTTCAGGCGGCTGAAAGGGGTAAGCTCCGCGCCGTCAATGCGGAGCGGAATGACGGTTGCGCCCGATTTTGCCGCCACAAAGCCTGCGCCGTCATAAATTTTCATCAGCGAGCCGGTCACGGAAATCCGCCCTTCCGGGAAAATCACCACTGGACGCCCCTGTTCCACCAGACGTACCAGGTGTTTAATGGACATGGGTTTAGTGGGATCGAGCGGTACAAAATCGATCAGCGGCGTTAACCAGCGCATATACCATTGCTGGCTGATGGAGGTATATACCGCAAAGACAGGCCGTACCGGCAAAAACAGCGCCAGTAGCATACCATCGATAAATGAAACGTGATTGGGGGTAATTAAGACCCGGTTCCCCTGTAGCGCCCGGACATCGCCAGTGACGCGCACACGATAAAGCACGCGAAACAGGTTACGGAAAAATCCAAACAGCATTTCAACTCCCTTTGGCCGACAATTCGCTAAAACATGAATTGTGGCAGATTACACGAGTTGCGTAACAGGAGCGATAGCAAAATAGGTTCGAAAAAAAACCTGCGCATCCGCGCAGGTTGGTGCAAGAGACAGGTACGAAGAGCGTACCGAATAATCTCACCAATCAATACCTCTGGGATCTTGATTGTGGGCTTCGCGCGTCTGCATCGCCAGTCCGAAAACGCAAAGGAATAAACGGAAATGCAACGAGTTGTGTAAATTATCCGTTACTGTTACAGGTTCAGGCGAAACAAAAAAAAACCTGCGCATCTCTACGCAGGTTGGTGTAATTCGTGTGATCAACAATGACGTTGATTCCACCTATCAATACCTCTGGGATCACCACTCTATCAACCTGACTCGCTGGCCTGCCAGCAGACAATCGCAACAGCGCTTCGCAAACTGTAACGAAAGATTTGTATTGTCACTTTACAGACGCATTTCTCCCGTACAGGTCACATTTGCCCGACACGGCGGGGCAAGAGGCTTGAACAGACGTTCATTTTCCGTAAAACTGGCGTAATGTAAGCGTTTACCCACTATAGGTATTATCATGGCGACCATAAAAGATGTAGCCCGACTGGCCGGTGTTTCAGTCGCCACCGTTTCTCGCGTTATTAACGATTCGCCAAAAGCCAGCGAAGCGTCCCGGCTGGCGGTGACCAGCGCAATGGAGTCCCTGAGCTATCACCCTAACGCCAACGCGCGCGCGCTGGCACAGCAGGCAACGGAAACCCTCGGTCTGGTGGTCGGCGACGTTTCCGATCCTTTTTTCGGCGCGATGGTGAAAGCCGTTGAACAGGTGGCGTATCACACCGGCAATTTTTTACTGATTGGCAACGGGTATCATAACGAACAAAAAGAGCGTCAGGCTATTGAACAGTTGATTCGTCATCGTTGCGCAGCGTTAGTGGTGCACGCCAAAATGATTCCGGATGCGGACCTGGCCTCATTAATGAAGCAAATCCCCGGCATGGTGCTGATTAACCGCATTTTACCGGGGTTAGAACACCGCTGTGTCGCGCTGGATGACCGTTACGGGGCATGGCTGGCGACCCGACATCTGATCCAGCAAGGTCATACGCGTATTGGGTATATCTGTTCCAACCACACCATCTCTGATGCCGAAGATCGCCTGAGGGGCTATTACGATGCGCTGGCGGAAAGCCATATCCCGGCTAACGATCGGCTGGTGACGTTCGGCGAACCGGATGAAAGCGGCGGCGAGCAGGCGATGACTGAGTTATTAGGCCGCGGCAGACATTTTACCGCGGTGGCCTGCTATAACGACTCGATGGCGGCCGGCGCGATGGGAGTATTAAATGATAATGGCGTGGGGGTGCCGGGCGAAGTATCGCTCATCGGTTTTGATGATGTACTGGTCTCACGCTATGTGCGTCCCCGACTGACCACCATTCGGTATCCGATCGTCACCATGGCGACACAGGCGGCGGAGCTGGCCTTAGCGCTGGCAGGGAAATGCCCTACGCCAGAAGTAACTCATGTATTTAGTCCGACACTGGTACGCCGACATTCGGTGTCCACGCCGACGGATACCGGGCACCTGTCGACAACCGATTAATCAGGGTAGCATGATGGCGACAATGCTGGATGTTTCCCGCCATGCGGGCGTATCAAAGGCCACCGTCTCACGAGTGCTGAATGGGACGGGGCAGGTAAAAGAAAGCACGCGCCAGAAAGTGTTTACGGCGATGCAGGCTCTGGACTATCGCCCCAACCTGCTGGCACGCTCGCTGGCAAATCGCACCAGCAACAGCATCGGTCTGGTCGTCTCTACGTTTGACGGCTTCTATTTTGGCAGTTTGTTGCGCCGGGCGTCGCGCCAGGCGGAGTTTCATAACAAGCAGTTGATCGTCACCGATGGTCACGATACGCCGGAACGAGAGCAGAAAGCCGTACAAATGTTGGCCGACAGACAGTGCGACGCTATTATTCTTTACACTCGCTATATGGATGAGCCGGCGATTTTGTCGTTGATTGACGCCACGGAAATGCCGCTGGTGATTATTAATCGCAACGTCACTCAGGCCCGCGATCGCGCTATTTTCTTCGAGCAGGAGACGGCGGCATTCCAGGCGGTGGAATACCTGATTACGCAGGGCCATCGCGATATCGCCTGTATTACGCTGCCTGTTCATACTCCCACCGGCACATCACGCGTAGCGGGTTATCGCAAGGCGCTGGAAAAGTATGGTATTCCCTGGCAACCGGCAAAAGTGAAATACGGCGATTACACGCTGACGCGCGGCTATGACGCCTGCCGGGAATTACTGGAGGAAGGCGTCACGTTTAGCGCGCTATTCGCCTGTAATGATGACACGGCGCTGGGCGCGGCAAAAGCGCTGCGCCAGGCCGGATTACGCATCCCGCAGGATGTGTCGCTGTTTGGTTTTGACGATGCGCCGGGCGCAACCTGGCTTGAACCGGGGCTTTCAACAGTCTATTTACCCATCGAGGATATGATAGCCACCGCGATCGATCAGGCCGTTCGTCTGGCGAACAGCGAGCCGGTCGCCCCGATCCCACCCTTTACCGGCACGCTGATTCTGCGCGAGTCCGTCGCCGCAGGCCCGTTTTTTCAACGTCCGGCCTAATGATGCGCTTCAGAGCATCTCCAGCGCTAACAGCTCTTCAATGGTCTGACGACGGCGGATCAGCCGCGCCTGTCCATTGTCAAACAGCACTTCCGGCAGGAGCGGGCGGCTGTTGTAATTCGATGACATAGACGCGCCGTACGCGCCGGTATCGTGCAATACGAGGTAATCGCCGGGGATGACCGCAGGTAAGGCGCGTGTTTCAACCATTCCCCCTTCCTGCTGCGTAAAAACATCGCCTGATTCGCATAGCGGCCCGGCGACCACCGTCTCGACCCACGGGCCATTTTCAAGCGCGCGACCATCCGCCGCCAGCGCCGAAATACGGTGATAGCTACCGTACATCGCCGGGCGCATCAGATCGTTAAAACCCGCATCTACCAGCACGAAATGGCGGCTTCCCATCTGTTTTACGCTACGCACCTGCGTTACCAGCACGCCCGATTGCGCCACCAGAAAACGTCCGGGTTCGATCTCAAGTTTGACCGCATGTCCCAGATGGCGGGCGATTTGCTCGCGCGCCGCGTTCCACAGGCCATAGTAATGGCGCGTATCAACGGGCTCTTCTCCCTCACGATAAGGTATCGAGAGTCCGCCGCCTGCCGAAATCGCGTCCAAATCCTGACCACATTCCAGCACCTGGCGAACCATCGCGCCGCAAACCTGCTCCAGATGACCATAATCGACGCCGGAACCAATGTGCATATGGATACCGACAAGTTTCAGTCGGTATTTCTGCATTACCGCCAGCGCCGCCGGAAGATCGCTATGCCAGATGCCGTGTTTGCTGTTTTCGCCCCCGGTGTTGGTTTTCTGGCTGTGGCCGTGACCAAAGCCAGGATTCACGCGCAACCAGACGCGATGCCCAGGCGAAACCTGACCAAGCTGCGTCAGCATATCTACCGAGCCGGCATTGACCGGAATATGCAGTTCACTGACGCGCGCCAGCGTGGCGGCGTCAATCACATCGGCGGTAAAAACGATATCATCAGGGCACGTTTGCGGATCGTAGCCCGCCGCCAGCGCACGTTCGATCTCCCCCAATGAAACAGAATCCACCTTGACACCCTGCGCGCGCATTAAGCGCAGGATATGAATGTTCGAACAGGCTTTTTGCGCAAAACGCACGACGTCAAACTGCTGCAGGGCGGCTATCTGACGGCGAATAATGTGCGCGTCATAAACCCAGACCGGACAGCCGAATTCAGCAGGCAATCTGAGCAAATTTTCAGCGTTAAGGTCAGTTTCAGCGTGATAATGCGGCAATGACATAACAAACTCCGGAACAGGCTTTTTAACGATTACGCCATACCTTAGAAAGAATAAAAAATATCGTTTTATTGTCAGTCTATGCAAAAATGATATGGGATAAATGATTCAGGGAAACGTATGGCTGCCGTTAATTTACGTCACATTGAAATTTTTCACGCCGTAATGACTGCCGGAAATCTCACCGAAGCGGCGCGGCTGCTGCATACCTCGCAGCCTACCGTCAGTCGCGAGCTGGCGCGTTTTGAGAAAGTGCTGGGATTAACGCTGTTTGAGCGCACACGCGGGCGCTTACATCCGACGGTGCAAGGGCTACGCCTGTTCGAAGAGGTTCAACGCTCCTGGTATGGGTTGGATCGTATCGTCAGCGCGGCGGAAAGTCTGCGCGAGTTCCGTCAGGGCGAACTCTCTATCGCCTGCCTGCCGGTCTTTTCACAATCCTTTTTGCCGCCGCTACTACCGCCTTTTCTGGCGCGTTATCCGGATGTCAGCCTGAATATTGTGCCGCAGGAGTCGCCGTTGCTGGAAGAGTGGCTCTCCGCTCAGCGCCACGATTTAGGGCTGACGGAGACGCTTCATGCCCCGGCAGGAACAACCCGTACCGAGTTACTAACGCTAAATGAAGTGTGCGTACTGCCCTGCGACCATCCGCTTGCCGCCAAAACGGTACTGACGCCAGACGATTTTCAGGGGGAAAACTTTATCAGCCTCTCCCGCCTGGACAGCTATCGACAGTTGTTGGATACGTTATTTGCCGAACATCAGGTGAAGCGCAGAATGGTGGTGGAAACGCATAGCGCGGCCTCCGTCTGCGCGATGGTGCGCGCCGGGGCGGGCGTTTCGATCGTTAACCCGCTGACCGCGCTGGACTATGCCGCCAGCGGCGTCACCGTTCGCCGCTTCAGCATTGACGTGCCCTTTACCGTCAGCCTGATTCGCCCGCTACACCGCCCCGCCTCCGCGCTGGTTGACGCCTTCAGTAAGCATTTACAAACGCATCTTTCGCGCCTGGTCGAACCGCTGGAGGTTATTCTGGGGCCGATGACGAAAGCATAAAGCTCACGGCATCTGCGGCATGAATTGCCGTGGTATCGAAAACCGGTAGCGCGCTTTGCGTCTGGGGAACAAGCAAACCTATTTCAGTGCAGCCAAAAATAACGCCCTGCGCGCCTTGCGCAGCCAGTTGTTCGATAACCTGTAAATAATAGTGGCGCGACGCGTCAGTGAATGTCCCCTGGCAGAGCTCGTCAAAAATGACCTGATTGATACGCGCCCGATCGTCCGCCTCCGGCACGATGGTCTCAATCGCAAATTGCTGTTCCAGCCGCCCGCGATAAAAATCCTGCTCCATCGTATAGCGGGTCCCTAATAGCGCCACGCGATGCAACCCCTGACGGGCGATAGCTCGCCCGGTAGCATCCGCGATGTGTAGGAAAGGCAGAGAACAACGAGATTCAATAACGTGCGCGATTTTATGCATGGTGTTGGTACACAGCACAATGCCTTCTGCGCCCGCCTGCTGTAACCCCTGGGCGGCCTGCGCCAGGATATCGCCCGCTTTATCCCACTCGCCGCGGCGTTGACATACTTCAATATCGTGGAAATCTACGCTATGCAGCAGTAAGCTCGCCGAGTGCAGGCCTCCCAGCTGCTGTTTAATGCCTTCATTGATTAAACGGTAATAAGGGATAGTCGATTCCCAGCTCATACCACCCAACAGTCCGATCGTTTTCACTGCGCTCTCCTTTTTGTAAAGCATTATGGCAGTGAAGCAAACTTACACATCCGTTTCCAGTCTATTTTTCATCATGCCGGATAACAGGCGTTATCCGGCATGGGAGGGGGGATTACACGCCAATATTTCTTAGCTTCTCGCCCGCCATTAGCTTGCGTTCGATATGCTCCAGGGTGACATTTTTGGTTTCCGGAATCAGCCAGAAAGTGATACCGATAAAAGCGATATTCAGCGCGGTGTAGAGCCAGAATGTACCTGCCGCGCCAATGCTGTCCAACAGTGTCAGGAATGTCGCGCCGATGATCATGTTCGATACCCAGTTTGTCGTGGTTGAACAGGTAATGCCAAAATCACGACATTTCAGCGGCTGGATTTCCGAACACAGTATCCACACCACCGGAGCGGCGCTCATCGCGTAACCGGCGATACACATCATCGTCATCCCAACGGAAAGCCAGGAGAGACCGCTTGATGCCGTACCGTTATCAAACTGCATCAGGCAGTAGCCCAACACCAATGTCCCTAACGCCATTACGCTGAAACCGATTTTTAACGCCGGTTTACGCCCGGCCTTATCGACCGTAAAGACGGCGATAAACGTCGCGAACATAAAGGTCAGTCCGACCACCAGCGTAGCGATCATTTGCTGTTCCGTGGTGGTAAAACCGGCCATTTTAAAAATGCGCGGCGCATAGTACATAATGATGTTCATGCCGGTGAACTGCTGCATTGCCTGTAGCAACATACCGAGGAACACGGCGCGGCGAACATTACGGTTAGCTTTAAATAATGCCCACCCGCCCTGCTTGAGTTTGAGGCTTTCCCGAATTTCATTCAGTTCATCACGGGCTTTTTCCGAGGTATCGCGCAGCATACGCAGCACCTCTTCCGCTTCAATATGGCGACCTTTTTGCGCCAGCCAACGCGGACTATTCGGCAGGAATACCACCAGAATAATGAGCAACACCGCAGGCAGCGCCAGCACGCCCAACATCGCGCGCCAGTTGCCGCTGTAGCTGAATGCCGTATCGGATAAAAAAGCCAGCACAATGCCTAACGTCACCATCAGTTGATACATACTGATCATTTTGCCGCGAACATTTTCACTTGCCATTTCAGAGAGATAAAGCGGCGCGGTATAGGACGCAATCCCTACTGCTACGCCCAGTATCACGCGGGCGCCAATCAATACTTCCACGCTGGAAGCAAACGCCGACCCCAGCGAGCCGAGCACGAACAAAATCGCGCCAGCCATCAGGCTATACTTACGCCCCAGCCGGAATGAAAGCCAGCCGTTAAATAATGCGCCAATTGCCGCGCCAAGCATCATACTGCTGACGACCCACTCCTGCAGCCGGCTGGTCAGTACGAAATGGTCGGTAATAAAAGGCAGCGCCCCGGCGATAACGCCGATATCCAGACCAAATAACAGTCCCGCTACCGCTGCAGAAACCGAAACAAACATATTCATACGTCGTGTGTCGCGAAGCGAACGCGGCGTTAAAGCAGAGTCATGATTAATAGAGACCATATTTTCCTGCCACAACAGAGTAAGACATAGCCTGAAAGTACGGGATACTCTTCCTCAAGTGTCAGGCTGGAAACGGCATAAATATGGATTAAATGGCTACGCTATAGCGATATGTGATGGATATTACACTTTTTAAATTTAACGCCGTTGCCGGGTATTTTTTCAAACCACCAATATTTCAATAAGTTAAAGCATTGATCATAGCTATTATTTAACAATATATGGATTAAGTTAAACCCACAATATGGACTATGCTAATGAGATCATAAAAAAACCCTGTACGAGGACAGGGCTTTATCAGTTTTTTCGGCCAAAGCGTCGATTTTCCCAGAAACGCATTTGTCAGTAGCGGATTAACGCGCCAGCCAACCGCCATCTACCGCTATGGTATAGCCGTTAATATAATCAGCGGCGCTGGATGCCAGGAAGACTACCGGCCCCATTAAATCGCCCGGTAGCCCCCAACGTCCAGCCGGAATACGGTCGAGAATTTCGGCGCTACGTTGTGCATCAGCGCGCAATTGCTGGGTATTATTCGTGGACATATAGCCCGGCGCGATGGCGTTTACATTGATATTGTGTTTCGCCCACTCGTTCGCCATCAGACGCGTTATTCCCATTACGCCGCTTTTCGACGCGGTATAAGACGGAACGCGAATGCCGCCCTGGAAGGAAAGCATAGACGCGATATTAATAATTTTGCCGCCGTTGCCCTGGGCAATAAAATGTTTTGCCGCCGCCTGAGACATAAAGAACACGCTCTTGATGTTCAGGTTCATGACGTCATCCCAGTCTTTTTCCGTGAAATCAATCGCATCTTCACGACGGATTAAACCCGCGTTATTCACCAGAATATCAATATGACCGTATTCCGCCACCGCCCGTTCCAGTAATGCCGGAATACCATCGATTTGACGCAGATCGGCTGTCAGGCTTAAAAAACGACGTCCCAGAGCGGTGACGCGCGCAATAGTTTCCGTCGGTTCAACAATGTTAATACCGACAATGTCACAGCCCGCTTCCGCCAGCCCTAACGCCATCCCCTGCCCCAATCCGGTATCGCACCCCGTCACAACCGCGACTTTACCTTCAAGAGAAAATGCATTCAAAATCATTGTTAATCCTTATTTTTGTCATGCCTGTCACGCACAGGCGTTATCACCGGTCGCGACTAGCGCAGATCTTGTACCGCAACGTGATCCATGTCATCGAAGACCTGATTTTCTCCCACCATGCCCCAAATAAACGTATAGGCTTTGGTGCCAACGCCGGAATGTATTGACCAGCTTGGGGAAATAACCGCCTGTTCATTACGCATCACAATATGACGGGTTTCCTGAGGCTGCCCCATCATATGGAAAACGCAACTGTCCTCTTCCATATTGAAATAGAGGTACACTTCCATACGGCGCTCATGGGTATGGCATGGCATGGTGTTCCATAGATTGCCGGGCGCCAGTTCGGTGAGTCCCATACTGAGCTGACAGGTTTCCAGTACATCCGGTACGAAGTATTTATTGATAATGCGACGGTTACTGGTGAGGTTATCGCCTAAGGTGACGGGCGCAACGTCGGCAGGCGACACTTTTTTCGTCGGATAAGCGGTATGCGCTGGCGCGCAGTTGTAATAAAACTTCGCCGGTCTGCTCGCCTCATTGCTGACGAAGACCAGCTCTTTCGCCCCTTTACCAATATACAGAGCATCACGATGACCAATATCATGGCGCTGCCCGTCAACGATAATGGCGCCCGCGCCGCCAATATTAATGACGCCCAGCTCGCGGCGGTCCAGTAACCGGGAAACGCCAAGCTGTTTACCCACCTCTCCGCCGATTTCAACAGAATGGCTGACGGGCATAATGCCGCCGACAATAATACGGTCGATATGGCTGTAGACCATCGTATATTCATCAGCGACAAAAATATTTTCTATTAAAAACTCGCGTCGCAGCGCCTGGGTGTCCAGCGTTTTAGCGTGCTCGCTATGGATACTTTGCCTTACGTCCACCTTTCCCTCCAATGATAAATCGATCGCAATGGCATAAAATCAAAACACTGTTTTGATTTATTTAACGGCATCATAGTCGCCTGGATAAAGGTTTTCAACAATAAATAAAATAACGTTTCATTTTTATGTCTGGTTATTTTTAAAACTGCTGTAGCGATCACGATCGGCGCTAAAACTTACGCACTTGTCTGATTTTCAGACATGTGCGCCAGATGCTGTATGCGGTTACTCAGATAAAAATTGGAGCTTGTTTTGGAACGAGGTCTGATGTGCGAATTGAATTAAAAGCGGTATGCGTCTGCAATGCCCGACGCGGCAAAACGTTCTGTGCTATAACGAAAAAGGGGGTTCTGTCACTGGCTTTGCCCTCGTGATAGAGGGCTTTTTACAACGGAATACTGAAGCAGGAAAAGGATGGCTGGCGCAGGATCAGTCGCGTTCAATGGTTAAAGCAACGCCCTGGCCGCCACCGATACACAGCGTCGCCAGACCTTTTCGCGCGTCGCGTTTAACCATTTCGTGCACCAGTGAAACCAGAATTCGACAACCGGAAGCGCCAATGGGATGCCCCAGCGCAATCGCGCCGCCATTAACGTTTACCCGTCGCTCATCCCATTCCAGCATTTTTCCTACCGACAACGCCTGGGCGGCAAACGCTTCGTTGGCTTCGATAAGGTCGACCTCCGTCAGTTGCCAGCCGGCACGCTCCAGACAGCGCCGGGTAGCATATACCGGCGCAATCCCCATTAGCGCAGGATCGACGCCGACGCTGGCAAACGCGCGGATGCGCGCCAGCACCGGCAGCCCCAGCGCCTGGGCTTTCGCCTCGCTCATCATCATCACCGCGGCGGCGCCATCGTTGATTGAGGAGGCATTACCCGCCGTCACCGAACCTAAACTATCAAACGCCGGATGCAGCAGGGCTAACCCCTCCGCACTGGCGTCGGCCCGCGGTTGTTCATCCGTATCGACAATTGCGGTCTGCCCATTACGTTGCGTGACGATGGGGACAATCTCATCTTTAAAACGCCCGGTATCAATCGCGGCCCTGGCTTTTTGCTGCGAACTGAGCGCATAAGCATCCTGTAACTCGCGGCTGATGCCATATTCCCGCGCCAGGTTTTCTGCCGTCACGCCAATGTGATAATCGTTGAAGGCATCCCATAAGCCATCATGTACCAGACTATCCACCAGATTGTCGGCATCAGGCAACGCGCCGCTACGGCTGTCATTGAGGACATGCGGCGCACGGCTCATATTCTCCTGCCCGCCCGCAATAACAATGTCCGCTTCGCCGCACTGAATAGCCTGCGTCGCCAGGTGCAACGCTTTTAAACCGGAACCACAAACGTCATTAATGGTAATGGCGGAAACGGTAGTCGGCAGCCCTCCTTTGATGGCTGACTGGCGCGCCGGATTCTGCCCGGCGCCAGCCGTCAGCACCTGACCGAGGATGACCTCATCGATAGCGTTAGCGTCCACGCCGGTGCGCTCAATTAACGCTTTTACGACCATGCTCCCCAGCTCGACGGCGGAATGACGGGCCAGCGTTCCCTGAAAACAGCCGATGGGTGTCCGTAAAGCCCCCACTATCACAACCTCTTTCATTACCACCTCAGCGCAAAATGACACCGCCATAGTAGAGCATTGTTAAAATTAGTTATCTTGATTGTTTAAAAAAAGTGAGTTTTATCACAAAGGAAATGACGCTGATTTGACGGTGACGCAGCTTATTTCTGCTGCAAATGGTAGCGAAGCCAGTTCCCTGCCGTTCCGGGCGGCGTCTTCTTGTTCCACAGCAAATCAATAGCAATCGCCCTCGGCCAGCCAGGAACATCCAGCTGCGCCAGCGGTTTTTCCGCCGCAAACTCTTCCACCAGCGCGCAGGGCAATACGCACCAGCCAAATCCCTGAACCGCCATGCTCAACAGCAATAAATAGTTTGGCGCTGACCAGGCCGGGCCGCGCGTAATGTTGGCGTTAGAGTCAAGGTAGGTATTCAGACGCAGCTCGCGCCAGGTATGCAGTTGTTCCCATTGCAGGTTCGTCTGCGACGCCAACGGATGCGTGGTCGCCACATAAACTCCCATCCAGCTTTGAACAGGCAGACGCGTCGCGCCAATGTCTGTGGGATAGTCATCACGCGCTTCAATCAGGCCTATCTGGGCGCGCCCTTTTTGCAGCAGGTCGATGACATCATCATTTTCTCCGATCAAACATTCAAACTCGGTATGCGGAAATTGACGATCAAACTGCGCCATTAACTCTTCCAGACTGTCAGGGTGCAGGGTATCAGAGAGGACGAACGTGAGTCTTGCCTCCGTCTCGCCGGATAACGTCAGCGCCACCTCATCCAGACGGTCGCTCGCCGATAAAATAGCCTGAACATAGCTAAGCACCCGTTTTCCTTCTTCGGTCAGAACGGGCTGGCGCGATGATCGATCAAATAATGAAAATCCCAGATCCGCCTCCAGATGCGCAATGGCGGTACTAATGGTGGACTGGCTTTTACGCAGGCGGCGCGCCGCCGCAGAAAATGAACCGCAAGAAACGGTCTCAACAAATGCCATTAACGCTTCAGGTGAGTAACGCATAACCTATCTACTTTATCGATGGATATTATCTTTTAGGTATCACATTAAACGATAAAATAGCGGAAATTTCTTTAGTTTGATTAAGAGTAAGGTTTTTTCGTTTATGCAACATGACGCCATACAACGTCGCTCGCTGCCGGAGCGTATTTTCCATGCTGTCTGTTTTGAAGGTATTGCGACTGCGATACTGGCGCCAACGACCGCCTGGCTAATGCAGCGCTCGGTGCTGGAGATGGGTAATGACTCCAACTTATTGATAGTGTTTTATGTTCAGATAATGCCCGATGACTTTGTCATGCAGCTCCACCG